>CAYLPQ010000001.1:0-36399 GCA_964385605.1 uncultured Oscillospiraceae bacterium
ATATGCCCGTCATACTACCAAAAGTGCTTGGACTGTTCGGTCCAAGCACTTTTGACATATTATAATTTTTGATATAATTCTACTAACTGAGTATTCAGTTCAGGCAAATCCTCTTTGACAATATCCCATATTAAAACAAGATTTACTCCCTCGTAATCGTGAACAATTTTATTACGCAGTCCATACATAACCCGCCACGGAATTGAGGAATTGCTTTCTTCAAATTCTTTGTCAATCTTATTCGCAAGTTCACCTATCTGACTAAGATTAAAAACACAAGCCTCAACAAGAATTGAGTTATTGATAAAGTCATCATATTTTGCATCTTTTGTATAATCAAGAACTTTGGAAATATACTTAAGTATCTTTTCGACAACCAACTTATTTTTCATAAATCACAACACCGTCCTTTGATATTTCTGAGAATATTTTAGAGTCGGGTATAATATGTGTTTTGTCAAAGACATCAACCTCTTTATCAAGTGCTGACCTCACATCTTCAATCAAGCCTACAAATTTCAAACCGCGAAGTCCGCTATCAAGGAGCAAGTCAACATCACTATTACTATTTGCAAGTCCTTTTACATACGAGCCAAAAAGAACTGCTTTTTTTACGCTGTGCTTAACAAATACAGGATGTAAAGCTGTTTTAATATCATCTATGGAATATATTGTATCACACATAAAATTGCTCCTTTCATAATTAATTATCAATTAACTTGTATCTGTTCATAATAAATTCAACGATAAATTTAGTTTTTACTTTCATTCCAACCGATTTAATAACGTTTTCAATTATGGTCTCGGTCAAATCTGGAATATGCTGTTTCAAGCTTTCATCGTAGTTCAGTAATTCATTGAACAAGCTAATGAGCAAATCTCTCTTGCTGCTATTCTTCTTGGGATATCCTCTTGATATAAGTGCCATATTGTTATCAAAGTTAGGAGCTAATCCTAAAATCTCACCTGTACCTACATCTCTCAAAACACCAAAGTTAAAAGTATGCCTGTCAGGATTTGCGCATATCGTATCCAAAAACAAAATTTTTACATAATCAGGTATAGCAACGGGGCAAAGCTCTTTTAATGCTTTAAGGGTTTCGATATAATCCTCGTTATCCCCCATAAATGAATATGCAGGTTCAAAATTAACGCTTGCATTATCTGTAAAGTCTTTAGTCTTTACAAGTTTATTACCACGGCTGTACTCAGCCATTCTAAAGCCTAATTCCGTTCCTAAACGGTATATAAAAAGTTCAGAAAAGAGTTCTTCGTGATTAGCTTTCTTATACATCCACCACTGTCCATTTTTAAGCTTCCAGCACTTTTCAAAGCTTCCTGTATTTGTAAGTTCAGGCGTTTTAGATGTTTTACTGTTTGCCGCTTTGTTGAAGCTATCAAAGTTTCCTGTAAGAGCAAGATTTGCAAAATAGTCATTATCAAAGCGTACATCAGCATAATTAAGGTCTGAATCAAAAGGTTTTATCCAGTAACTATCTGTAATTGTTACTGCATATACAGATATAACAGTTGAAACATCATCTTTCTCCGTAAGCCTTAAAGCCTTCTTCAACAATCTTGAATTAGCTCTGTGACTATCAATAGCTCGTGTTTCAAGCCATTTCTCCACATTTCCTGTTTTCTGTAAATATAACGGCAATAAAGCTTCGTTTACTACTTTAAGCTGTCCTTTCTGCCACTTTGCAGCAACATTGTCCTTACTCATAATGTAGAAATCCATCAAAAACACCTCCCTTCTGTAATTTTTATTCAAATTAGTACATTACACTTTTTCCAGTTTTATAGAAAGTTCATCAAATAAATTAATATGCTGAGTTTTAATTCTGTCAAAAATTTCAATAGCCTCTTTTTCATCATATATATGCGAAGTTGCATTTCTGTCATTTAAAATTTGAATCCATCCTGATTCGTCTAATATAACACCTGCAGAAAAAGCTTCTTTCATAACTGATTTAGGTGTATTGATATCAACTACACCTTCAGATAATAAGTATTCACGAATTGTTTTCCATGCAAGTTCAGTCGTAAATTCATAACGCTGTATAACACCATCGCGAATAGTTTCTATTTTCGCTTTGTCATAGTCGGAAATACCATCTTTTAATTTTTGCAAAGCATTTCTAAAATTATTGAACTTAGTTTCAAATCTATTCATAAGAATTTTCCCATCCCTTTTAATATTAACAGTAAGCTCATCTTCTCCGTTTAAATCTCTTAAGAAAACAACATCAATTTTATGAAAAGTATCGATTTCATCAATTCTTTCTGCTATTGCAGATTTTAATTGTGGAGTGATATTGGTGGAAACAAAAGCAATATCATAATCGCTTTTTTCACTGTTATCACCTCTTGCACGTGAGCCAAAAAGTATAACTTTATTAATATTATTTTCTATACCTATTTTAGATATTTCTGCAAGCAAATAATCCAAAACAAATACCTCCAAAACGATTTATAACTAAATTATAACAAACAATCTGCCCAAAATCAAGTGATTAAGAGCAGATTGTTAAAATCATATATTCCAGACGATTTCAGTACTTCCCTCTGCATCTATAATGATGCGATTGATTAAAACCGAACATACAGCGCGTTTTTCCTCAAAGGATGCTGTTTTCCACTTTTTAGAAAGATTAACTGCAGTTTTAGTATCTAATGCTTTAGACTTAAGTTCGTCAATTTTGAGCAATAGTTCAGTTTTATCATTTTTGAGCTTTGTTGCACGTTTGCTAAGAATTTCTACTAACTCCACTGATACTCCAACTTTAGTAAAAGCATCTGCGATTTGTGCTTCTGCAAGTTCGATTGTCTTAAGCTTGTTGCGCAGTTCGTTAATTTCCGGATTAACATTTTTTTGCTCAGCGTTCCTTACGCTTTTTAAACAGTCGAGTTTTCTCGTGATTTCGCTATATACCATATCTTCTAAACTTTCTGCATATATAGTCGCACGTGTTCCTGTGCAATCCTTAAAATGAGTTTTTCCGGTACATGTAAAGTATCTGCGAATCTCCCCGCTGCCCGTCTTTCCTTTAATTGTTGTCATAGTTCTTCCGCAAAGAGAGCATACGATTTTGCCACCAAGCCAAGAAGTTTTATTAGACACGGCATTGCGTATCTGTTTATTCCTAGCAAGCTTATGCTGACATTTTAGCCATATGTCAGATGGTATATGTCCTTTATGGCTCATAACAACAACCTTTATGTCAGACCAATCGGGATTATCTGCTTCGTGCTTAGTCTTCCCGTAGATTTGTATTCCGTGAATACCATCAAAACTTTCCGGCAGACTTATTATCTGCGCATTATGTTTCTGAAAATACTCATATATATTGTTATCAGCCATTACATATATTGGGTTTTTGAGAATAGCAGATAACTTTGCAGTTGTCCAACCTCCACCGGATAGAGACTCAATACCATTATCCTTAAGATTTTTCAGCAATCTTCCTAGAGTTACATTCTCAACCGCATATGTATCATATATGTATTTAATCTGTGTTATTTCTTCATCTATAGGTGTTAATCTCTTTGTATTGACATTATTTATTGTAATAGGCTCAAGATCAAAACCATACGGTTTTCTGCCACCCATATAGAAGCCCATTTCACTTCTGTGTTCATATGCTTGCGTTACTCTTTGAATTATTGACTGCCTTTCAAACTCAGCAAAAACGGCTAATATTTTAACGATAAGCTCTCCGTACGGACTACCCGTGTCGAAAGCTTCCTGTGTGGATACAAATTCTACTCCATATTCTTTAAATATGTTTAATATACTAACGAAGTCAGAGAGACTTCGACTGATTCTATCCAGTCTGTATACAATTACTTTTCGAATCTTTCCTTGTTCGATTTTGCGAAGCATTTTCTGAAAACCATCTCTATTTATATTGCCACCTGAAAAGCCGTTATCAATAAATGATAATACTTTTTCACTTCGTTCATCCGGTTTTATCATAGCTTTGCAATATTCAATCTGTGTTTCGCAGGAAATGCTGTTTTCTCTCTCAATGGATTTTCTGGCATAAAGTGCTATAGCCATACACTGCCTCCTTTCAAGGCGGAGAGGGGTTTGCCGCTCCGCCTTGGCTATGTCATTTCACTTTACAAGTAAATATCCTGTAGAGCTCCTCTACAATTCCATTTTCAAGTTCTTCTTTATCATTATCGTTAAGCACAACACTGTGCTTAACCTCTCTTTCATGATTGGATATATCTATATAAATTGAATTATACCCCGTATCTTTGGTTGATATTGCTTTAAGCATACTCTCAACCTCCTGTAATAATCTCTCGTCTACTCTTAATAATATATGCTACGAGGAAAGAGCTATATTATGTAGCCGCATACCGGCGTTTTCTTATCTATTGACAAACTACCATCCGTAACGAATATAATATCTGTAAAAATGCATTAAGCTCATTATTTATTATATTCAGAATAGCTTGTCTAGAGTACTTAAAATATGCTGTACTGAGAGTTTCAGGAATTACCTGTTTTTTCTCCTTGTATATTCTATCATAGTAATGGCAGTCTGTTATTACACCGCTGCCGTTCCGGTGTTGCATTTCCAAGTAAATGCTCCTATGTATTATGTTTTTGAAACGAGTTTTTATAACGGTCGGTATTCCGTTTATTAACTCCCCCTCCCCTATAAATATAAGAAATTTATAACCTCTTTTCATCTCCTTTAACTTCTTTTCTATAAACTCGTTTATGGTTAGATTAGTAGTAGAATAGTCTATCTCTGTTCCGTAATACTTTTTATCGAGCATTGCTTCGATAACATCCAATAATTTATCACAAGCAAAAACTTTTGTTGTAAATTTTTGTGGCACGGCATAATATTTATCCTTACGTTTTCTATCCAGGTAGAAACATTCATTAACTACAAACTCCTCATCCACTTGTGATAGTTCTAAGTAGAACCCTGATGTGAATTCAGGAATAAGTATGTATGTACCGGGATATAAGGTGCCGGAGTTTGTAACAGAAAAATAGATACGAGAAGGGCATAGCGGATTCCGCTATGCCCCACTATTTATATAAGTTCTGTGGTTCAGATTCTTTTTACATATTCATTTGGAGAGCAATGAAATTCACTATTGAACACACGGTAAAATGTGCGCAAAGAATTGAATCCACTCTCGAACACACAATAGGTAATATTATGCTTTTTCTGTTGCATGAGTTTAATGGCATTTTTAAGTCTTATGATATTCAAATACCGTATTATACCAATATTAAGACAAGTTTTGAAATATCTGGATATATAACATTGGCTGTATCCAAAAATTTGAGAAAGCGAAGCCAGCGATAAATCTTTATTGTAATTTTCATGTATATACAAAAGTAATTTTGATAAAAGATCGGTTTCTATTAAATCGGCTGACGTTTCAAAAGACAAATTCTCCGTAATGTTGCCTAAAAGCAGATAAATATATCCAATCTGTTTAACTTCATTATCAGTAGATTTAAACCCTCTGATACAGGCACTGATCCGCTCTGTTGCATTCTTGTCGGTTATAAACGGGTCAGAAACCTTTTTGTGTTTAATTGACGATATAAACTTTTCACATATATGTATAGGTATAATGAGCACTGTGAACTTCGAATCGGTTAAAGGCAGATAAACATGCGTATCATAGCTCAGAGATACGGACACATCCCCGCTTTTTAATGTCCTTCGTTTATTATTGACCAGTGCATCAATTTCTCCGTCATTTACAATACAGATTTCAATCTGCGAATGAAAATGGAAGTCACCATTTCCGTTTTCGTATTCTATAAGGGTAATTTCATTCTGAAGCTCACGTTCTATTCCGAATTCCGCCTGCATTCTTCCGCCTCCACAACAAGATATGGCAATAATTTTCTGTTTCTTGGCAAGTTTTTGCAATATTTTTATGTTATCATTATAATGTGTTTTCACATTTATGTCAACACAAAAACGACAAATGAAAGGGTGCTTATATGCTGAATTTAAAACAAATCGTATGCGAAAATCCCCTGCTTGCCATTATGCGCAATGTTCCTTTGGAAAAAACATTATCTTATGCAAAAGCAATTTTTGATGGCGGTGTATCTTTTTTTGAGGTAGCTTTAAATTCGCCTCATGCTATAGAACAAATTGAAATGCTGAAAGAAGCATTTGGTGAAAGTGCTTACATCGGTGCCGGAACCGCAATTAGTGTAGAACGCGCAAAATCAGCAATAAATGCCGGTGCGCAATTCTTATTATCTCCGTCAACAGATGCCGATGTGCTTAATTACTGCAAAACTGAAGGTATTGCTATGTTGCCCGGAGCTTTGACTCCAAGTGATGTGACAACCTGTATGAAATATGGATTCTACACCATAAAACTCTTTCCGGCAAATGATATGCCGAAAGGTTATATTAAAAGCCTTAAAGGGCCTCTTGATGGCACTGAATACATCGCCATCGGCGGAGTAAATTGCGATAATGCCACAGATTTTATCCGTCAGGGATATTTAGGAGTTGGTATGGGAAGCAATATTCTTCCCAAAGGAGCTGCGGAAGCAAATGACTGGCAATCTGCAACCAGCTACGTTTCCAAAATACTTGCAGATATTAAAAACGCAAAGGAAAGTTAAGGTGTTTAATTGTGAAAATTACAGAAGTAAATACTTATTTTGTCAGACCACGTTGGGGATTTGTTGAAATTAAAACTGACGAAGGATACTGTGGCTGGGGTGAGGCAGTGCTCGAAGGACACGCTTCAGCCGTTCTTGCCTGTGTTCAGGAAATGAAAGATTATCTGATTGGAGAAAATCCTGCAAACATAGAAGGTTTGTGGGAAACAATGTACCGCGCAGGGTTCTACCGTGGTGGCGGTGTTATGATGAGTGCTATTTCAGGAATTGACCAAGCTCTCTGGGATATCAAGGGCAAGGTTTTCGGTGCACCCGTATATGAGCTGATGGGTGGAAAATGCCGCGAAAAAATGAAGGTGTATTCCTGGATTGGCGGTGACCGTCCTTCCGATGTAGGCGCCGCAGCAAAAGCAAAAATGAACGAAGGCTTTAAAGCAATCAAAATGAATGCCACTGAGGAACTTCAGATGATTGACAGCTACGACAAAATCGACGCAGTACTTGAACGTGTTGCGGCAATCAGAGAAACTTGCGGGAAATACTTTGGCATAGCCATTGATTTTCATGGAAGAGTACATAAGCCAATGGCAAAAATCTTAGCAAAAAAGCTTGAAGAATTTGACCCAATGTTTATAGAAGAACCTGTTCTGTGCGAAAACATGGAAGTGTTTAAAGAAATTGCATTATGCTGTAATATTCCGATTGCAACGGGTGAAAGACTTTTCTCTAAATATGATTTCAAGCATCTGTTAAATGCAGGCGGTGTGGATATTATACAGCCCGATTTATCTCACGCAGGCGGTATTACCGAAGTAAAGAAGATTGCCGCTATGGCAGAAAGTTATGACGTAGCTTTAGCTCCCCATTGTCCTCTTGGGCCTATTGCTCTTGCTGCCTGCCTTAATGTGGATGCTACAAGCTATAATGCGGTTATTCAGGAGCAGAGCATGGGTATTCATTATAATGTAGGAAAAAGTGTTCTTGACTATGTTAATAATAAAGAGGATTTTGCGTTTACAGATGGATTTGTAAATCTGCCAAAGCTTGCAGGTCTTGGCGTTGATGTCAATAAAGAATTGGTGCTTGAAGAAAATAAAACACCACACAACTGGAAAAACCCTGTTTGGCATCATGAAGACGGTTCAGTTGCAGAGTGGTAAAATATTAAATTGGAGATATGTTATATGAGAAAAAGAAAAATAATATCAAATAAATATCAGGTAGTTATTATCGGAGGTGGACTTTCGGGTGTTTGCGCAGCGCTTGCATCTGCAAGGCAGGGGGCGAAGACTGCCATAGTACAGGCGCGCTCTGTCTTTGGAGGAAATAATAGCTCGGAAGTTCGAATGCATGTTTGTGGTGCAAATTGTCATGCGCAAAAAAAAGATCTTGCAGAAACAGGTATACTTATGGAGCCTTTTAAATAAAAGCTGTAATCCTAATAATTCTTTCCCAATGTGGGATATGGTAATGTGGGGCAAACTTAAAAGTGAGCCTAATCTCGACTGCTATTTGAATACTGTTATGGATGATGTTGTTATGGATGATAACAAAATAAAGAGTGTTATTTGCCGTCAGTCTTCCACAGAACTCGTGTATGAATTTGAAGCTGATGTTTTTGTTGATGCGACAGGTCATGGCACCTTAGGCTATTATGCAGGTGCTGAATACAGATACGGTTCAGAGAGTAAAGCTGAGTTTAATGAGGCGGATGCTCCCGAAAATGAAAATGGCTATACTATGGGAAATACGATTCTTTTTCATTCAACAGATATGGGCGAAAATACACCATTTAAAAATCCTGAATGGGCATATACTTTTAAGGAATCAGACCTTGAAAACCGTCCGCACGGCAATGTTACATGGTCGCATGGTGAGAATGGTGTTGAGGAAAAGTACGATGTAAGCTCGGGTTATTGGTGGATGGAGCTCGGCGGAGAAAGTAAAAACATAATAGAAGAAACTGAAAATATAAATGATGAGTTGTTTAAATCAATTTTCGGTGTGTGGGACCACATTAAAAATACCCCCGGACACAATGCTGAAAATTACGCTATTGATTGGATAGGTTCTGTTCCTGGAATCAGAGAGTCAAGAAGACTTGTTGGCGACTACATCTTAAATGAAAATGATATACTCGAAAATAAGTTTTTCGATGATGGTGTAGCTTTTGGTGGTTGGCCTATAGATGTTCATCCGTCAAAGGGCTTCCACCACAAAGGCTTGCCTACAAGATACATAAATTTTCCGGGGCATTATTCCATTCCGTACAGATGTTTTTATTCTAAAAACATTGAAAATCTTATGATGGCAGGTAGAAATATAAGTGTAAGTAAATTGGCAATGGCATCTACAAGAGTTATGGGTACTTGTGCTGTAGGCGGACAAGCGGTAGGTACTGCGGCGGCGCTTTCAGTAATTCACGGCGTTACTCCGGCTGAGCTTGGTAGAGAGTACATCGATGAGCTTCGCCAAACTCTTCTTAAAGAAGATTGCTACATTCCGGGTGCGGTAAATCTTGATCCCGACGATATTGCAAGAACGGCAAAAATAACAGCTTCCGGATATATTGATGGCTATGCCCCAGAAAAAGCGGTTTCGGGTGTTGCTCGAAGCATTGAAGATGATTCTCACCTTTGGCAATCTAAGGATATGAGTGAGGAAAATGCTTTTTTGAGTTTTGATTTTGATGAAGAGAAAAAAATATCAGAGGTGCGTGTGATATTTGATCCGGATCTTAATATTGAGATAATGATTTCTCAAACTAAACGTCGCCTCGATGGAATGATAAAGGGTATGCCGCCCTCACTTGTTAAAGATTTTACTGTTAGCTTTTTTAATAAAAATCAAAAAGTGTATACAAAAAAGATTGCAGATAATAATGAGCGTCTTTGCGTAATAAAAACAGGGGCACCTGTTATAGCAGATAAAGTGCTTATTGAGATAGAGTCAACATATGGAGACAAAACAGCGAAAATATTTGAAGTGAGAATATATTAACGAAGCAGAGTGTTTTGTTTTCTGCAAAAAAGTTTAAAGCTATAATACGAAAGAATCTCTCTAAGAAAGGGCGGTTTTTGTTATGAGTAAAATTTTAATCGGTTGGGCTGAAGAAAGTTTAGTGCCGGATAAAAAGGTAAGCCTTGCAGGACAGTTTTACGAGAGAATTTCAGAAGCTGTTGAATCTGAAATATGTGCCACAGCGATGGCGGTAGAATCTGATGGAGAACAAATGATTCTTGTTTCAGTTGATATGGAAGGTTTCCCTGAAGCATTAGTGAATCTCGCACGTGAAAAATTTGAAAAATTGACGAAAGAAATAGATTCCAGAAAACTTATTATTTCTGCTACGCACACACATGCTTCAATGCGAGTAGCCGGACGTGGCTCGGCAAAATCAAAAAGCGGCCAGATGGTGGATGCAAGAGCGGCAATGCTTGAGGAATTTTTGCCGAAGGATAAGCTTTATGTTGCTAATGTTACTTCTGATGATAGCATCCTTACACCGGAAGAAGGAACAGAGCTTGTGACTGACAAGATTGCTTTGGCGGCTCATAGAGCATGGGAAAGCAGAAAAGAATCATACTATACCAACGAATTTGGAAGAGCTGCTGTCGGTATGTGTCGCAGAGTTTGCTATGATGATGGCAGTGCACAAATGTGGGGAGATACCAATACTGCAAATTTTGTGTCAATGGAAGGCGGAAATGATTCGGGCATTGAACTTATTTATACCTTTGATGCTGACAAAAACCTTACCGGAATTGTTGCAAATATTGCGTGTCCGGCACAAATTCTTGAGCAAAGGAACTTCATTTCGGCAGATTATTGGGGCAGAACGAAAGCAATTTTGCGCGAAAAATTAGGAGAACATATTTATTTGTTGGGCTTGTGCGGTGCAGCAGGTGATCAGTGCCCGAGAGATTTGGTAAGATGGGTTAATCCCGAAACTCCCATTGATGATCCTAATGTAAAGAGAGAACACGTGATTAAGCGTAAGGCCGATCCATCAATGTACGATATAAGCGGTTGCAATAGAGTCGGCAAAAGAATTGCTAATGAGATTATATCTGTATATGAGGAAATTACGGATTTAAAAGAAGAAGCGGTTTTCGAACATAAAATTATAGATTTGGATTTGCCGCTAAGAAGAGTTACAATGCAGGATTATGATAATGCTGTAAGAGAAATTGCGTATTATATAGAAAAAAACAAAGACAAAGAAGCCTTTAATTATGAGGATAGCGCAAGACTTAATGTTCATATCGGCACAATACAAAGATATCGGGACCAGCAGTTTAAAAATGTTGTTACTGCCGAAACTCATATTATTCGTTTTGGTGATATTTCAATTTCGACAAGTCCCTTTGAACTGTTTTTGGATTATGGTAATATCATTAAAGCACGCAGTATGTCAGAGCAAACATTTATTATTCAACTGTGCTGTGGAGGACTTGGGTATTTGCCTACCGAGAAAGCTGAAAAAGGTGGACACTACAGCGCCTATGTTTCAAGCGGACATGTTGGACATGAGTGCGGCGACCTTTTGGTAAGAAAGACAGTTGAAGAAATCAATAAAATGTTTCAATAAAACGTATTGGAGGAAAATATACTATGAGAAAATATTTGTTACCGGAAAAGGGAAACTTTTATAAAGCGAACCTACACTGTCATACAACAATATCGGATGGTGAAATGACACCTGAAGAAATAAAGGAAGCATATACATCAAGTGGATACTCTGTGGTAGCTTTTACTGACCATGATGTTTTGATAGCACATCCTGAACTTGCAGACGAAAAATTTCTGCCGTTAAATGCTTATGAAATGGAAATCAATGAGCATTCTCCAAGGAAACCTGATTCAAAATCCTGTCATATATGCTTGATTGCTTTAGAACCTGATAATGTTAAACAGGTTTGTTTTCATCGTTCCAAGTATTTGCCGGGAAATACAGCTAACTATGTAAGTCAGGTTAAATATGACGAAAATGAACCTGATTACGAAAGAGAGTATACCGGCGAATGCATTAACGATATAATGAAAAAGGCTCGTGACAATGGATTTTTTGTTACATATAACCACCCCACATGGTCGCGGGAAGGACATAATGATTATGACCGCTATAACTATATGCACGCAATGGAAGTTTATAATTCTGAATGCGAGGTGCTTGGTTATTTTGAATATAACGAAAAAGATTATGATGATATGCTCGCAAATGGAAAACGAATATATTGTGTAGCTACAGATGATACACACGGTAAAGAAGCTTGCTTTGGCGGTTTTACAATGATTAAAGCGGAGAAACTTGAATATACGACTATTACAGATGCTCTAATTGCAGGAAATTTTTATGCATCACAGGGACCGGAAATTCATAGTCTGTGGATTGAAGATGGTATGCTGCATATTGAGTGTTCGGGTGTAAAGAGCATCAGATTCAATACGGGTATTCGAAGAGCAAAGAAAATAGAAGCTTGTGACGGTATGCTTCTGAATACAGCCGAGTTTGAGGTTAAACCTGAAGACATTTATGTAAGAGTTACAATAACGGATGCAACCGGAAAACATGCTTATACAAATGCATATTTTTTTGACGATTTGTTTGAATAACATAATTTAGTTTTGGGTGGTGAAGAAAATGAAGTACAATACATATTTATTTGATTTTGATGGTACTTTGGTGGATTCTATGCCCTCGTTTGTTTCTGTAATATTGAGAATTCTGGATGAAAACTGTATAAAGTATAAGGATGATATTATAAAAATCATTACTCCTTTAGGATATGCCGGAACGGCACAGTATTTTAAAGAATTAGGAGTTTCTTTATCAAAAGAGGAATTACTTAAGTTGATGAACGAGTATGCATATAACGAGTATGCATACAATATTCAGGCAAAAACAAATGTGGTTTCGGTTCTCAAAAAACTTAAAAACGCGGGAGCGAATCTTAATGTTCTTACAGCAAGTCCTCACAGTGTGCTTGATATGTGTTTAAAAAGAATAGGAATATATGATTTGTTTACCAATGTGTGGTCTTGTGATGATTTTTCAACTACGAAGGCAGACCCTTTAATATATGTAAAAGCAGCGGAAAAATTAGGTAAACCTGTTGAAGATGTACTCTTTTTAGACGATAATTATAATGCTGACAAAACGGCAAAGATTGCAGGAATGAAGGTGTGCGGTGTTTATGACAGTTCTTCTGAAGATTATATAGCTGATATAAAAAGTGTATCAGACTATTATATATATGACTTTTCGGAGTTACTCGAATTGGATAAGTGATAACAAGGTTTATTTTACTATAAAACAGGAGATGATTTTATGAGAAAATACTTATTACCAAAGAATGGGACTTTTTATAAAGCAAATCTGCATTGTCATAGCACTATTTCTGACGGAAATTTCATGCCGGAAGAACTAAAAAAATTATATAAAGATAACGGATACAGTATTTTAGCGTATACCGACCACGAAGTTTTAGTGCCACATACTGAATTAAATGACGATGATTTTTTGGCGTTTACAGGATATGAGGTTCAGATATATGGTGATATGCATCTTCCCAAAAGATTGCGTCGTGTCAGTCATATGAACTTCTATCCAAAAGATCCCCAAAAGTGCAAGATGCCATTCTATAATTTTGATGATGTGATGCGTCTGGATAAAAGACCGGACATATCAAAGGCGGTTTATGACGGAGATGGTAATGATTATAAAGAATATTCTGTAAAAGGGCTTAATGATTTGATTAACAAGGCAAAAGATGCGGGTTTTATTGTAAGCTATAATCATCCCACATGGTCGAAAGAGGATGCAAGTATTTACACAAATCTTGAAGGACTTTTCGCTATGGAAATTTATAATCATGGAGCATATCTTTTAGGACATGATTCTTATTGCCCATATGTGTATGAAGAGATGCTCAGAAGTGGCCAAAGAATAGGCTGCGTTTCCACCGATGATACACATAATGCAGAAGATCTGTTTGGTGGTTTTACGTATATTTATGCTGATGAGCTCGGTCATAATGCGGTTATGAATGCTCTTGAACGTGGAGATTATTATGCGTCAAGAGGTCCTGTTATAAATGCCCTTTGGTATGAGAACGGCATTTTCCATATTGAATGTTCCGCCGCAAAAGAAATTATTGTTTCTAACAGTGGCAGAAGAGAACCGGATAAATCTATAAAACGGTCAAATAATTGTGACATTACCTGTGCGGAATTTCCAATCAGCGAGCTTGATACATTTGTTCGCTTTACAGTGGTTGATGCAGAGGGAAAAACTGCGAATACTAGGGGTTATTGGAGAGAAGAGTTTGAAGAATCCTCACCAGCGGCAACTTTTACTCCAAGAAAAATTAAAGAGTAAAGTAGCAATTACAAACGGGATAATTCTGATGCGATATCAGAGCATTTAAGAAAATTAGTTGCTTTGAAAGAGGAAAAGATAATGAAAAGATATAATTTTAAAGAAAATGAGGTTTTGGTATCAGGTCATCGTGGCGAAAGTTGTTTTGGGCTTGAAAACACAATGTTCAGTTTCAGAAGAGCTCTGACTTTAGGTGTTGATATGATAGAGACAGATGTACATATGACAAAAGACGGCTATCTGATTCTGATGCATGACGACAGTGTAGACCGAACAACAAATGGAAGTGGCAAAATAAGGGAGCTTACACTAAATGACATAAAAAAGCTTGATGCAACCGTAAATGCTAAAATTGAGGTTCAGTCAGAAGCACCGCCTATGCTTTCAGAATTTTTAAATCTGATGTCAGAATACCCCCGGGTGCTTTTAAACATTGAGCTTAAAGATTATCCTGAAGACGGTGAAGAATTCGCATTTCAAAGCGCCGATAAAATATGTCAGATGCTGATAGAATACAAAGTCGCAGACCGCACATGGATAAACTCTTTCAGCGGAAAGCTTCTGGAGTATGTTTATCTTAACTACGGTGACATATTTTATTATCACGGTTTTTATCCCTGGTTTATTTTAGGTGATATGAAGCTAGATCCCGAAAGTTTTATTGATGTTGCCTGTATGCAACATAGAATCCAGCTTGAAGATGGAACAATAGAAAAATGCTCTGATAATATGTGTCCCAAGGAATGGTTTGATTATCTTCTTTCAAGAGGAATTATGCCTCTTATGGCACCAAGTCTTAAAGAATATTCCCTTTACGATTTGGCTTTTTCGTACGGTAGCCGGATTGTAAACAGTGATGAGCCTGAAAAAATGATTGAATATCTCAGAACAAAAGGAATGCATAGGTGATGATAGATGAGTTTATACTTAACAATTGACGGCGGAACTTCAAACACAAGAATACATCTTGTCAAGGATAAAAAAATTATTGACAGTACAGAATTAAATATCGGTGCCAGAGCTAATATCGAAAACAGAGAATTATTAAAAAAAGAAACAAAAAAAGCTATAGACACAATTCTCACAAAAAACAATTTATCTGAAAAAGATATAATTCGCATATTGGCTTCCGGAATGATTACATCGGAATTCGGTCTGTGTAATCTGGAGCACATAACAGTTCCTGCAGGAATTGAAGAGTTGCACCACGGCATCAAGGAAACAGTTTTGAATGAAATTTCATCAATACCATTTGCTTTTATTAGAGGTGTAAAAACTGCTTCCGATGATTTTGAAAAGACCGATATTATGCGCGGAGAAGAAACCGAACTTATGGGGATTATAAATCCGGACTATGGAAAATGCGTTTATGTTCTTCCCGGCTCTCATTCTAAAATTATTACGACAGATATTTCTGGGAAAATATGTGATTTTTCAACAATGCTGACAGGAGAAATGATAGCGTCATTATCACAGCATACTATTCTGAAAGATGCGGTAGATTTAAGTGTTTCTGACATAAACAGCGAATATCTTCTGAAAGGTTATGACTATTGTAAGAAAGAAAGCATTAATAAAGCATTATTTAAAGTCCGAATACTAAAAAATATTTTCAAGTGCAAAAAAGAAGAAATATACAGTTTCTTTATTGGCATAATTCTTTTTGGAGAAATAACAAAGCTTATACAATGCGATGCAAATACAATCGTACTTGGTGGAAAATCTCAAATTAAAACAGCAATGGAAATAATTTTAAAAAACAGAGATAATAAAGAGATAATATCTCTGGATGAAAATACTGTTAAGCAATCTACAGTGATTGGAGCTATAAAAATTTTTGAAAAACACAATATGTAAAGGGAGGAAGGGCGTTACGGATTAAATCCGTAACGCCCTCTCTATTATATAAACTCATGGCATAAGTTTATACCTATATTGAATTATCTTTGCGAAAGTACATCCTTTTCATACTTTTTCACTTCGTCTATGTAGTTTACACTTACATTTTCACGGTTAAGGTACTCTGCCCAGACATCACCAAAGGGTGCTGTCTTTAATTCTTCCTGAAGTACCATAAGCTCTGTAAGTCTGCCTTCGTTCTGCAATGCTTTAAGAGTGTTTTTCGGCTGCAGGAGTGCATTAAGCAGAGCCTTCTGCACACTTCTCATACCTGTTACCCAAGCAGAGATACGGTTGATTGATGCATCAAAGTAGTCTGTTGCAATAAATACTCTATCAATTGCATCGTGGTGTACGATTTCCTTTGCAATTTCCTTTGTTTCATCGTCAAAGAGTACAACGTGGTCACTGTCCCATCTAACACCTCTTGTAACGTGGAGAGCAATCTTATCGTGGAAAGGAAGCATTGCGGCAATCTTGTCTGAAACCACTTCTGTAGGATGATAATGGCCGTTATCCATAAGAGGTGTTATTCCCTTGTAGTTTACATAGTTAAGACAGAATTCCGCAGAGCCTACTGTGTAGGATTCCATACCTATACCGAACACCTTTGATTCAAGGCATACATAAACCTTTTCCTTATCGTAATCAATCGAAAGGATTTCGTCAAGTGATTTCTTAAATCTTTCTCTTGGTCCAAGTCTGTCTGCGGGAATATCCTTGTAGCCGTCGGGAATCCAGATATTCATTACGCAGGGTACACCTGTTTCTTCTGCGAAATACTGTGAGATTTCAATACATCTTTTTCCGTGCTCTACCCAAAACTTTCTTACATTTTCATCAGGTGAAGAAAGAGTAAGATTATCCTTTACCATTGCGTGGGAGAAGAAAGTGGGGTTAAAGTCAAGTCCCATTCCTCTTTCCTTGGCAAAGTCTACCCAAGGTTTAAAATGTTCAGGTTTTAATGCATCACGGTCTGCTTTGTTGCCGTTAAATACAGCATAACAAGCATGAACATTGATTTTCTTTTTGCCGGGAATAAGACTCATAGCCTTATCAAGGTCTGCCATTAATTCTTCGGGAGTTCTTGCACGACCCGGGTAATTACCCGTTGTCTGAATACCGCCCGTAAGAGAACCGATACTGTCAAATCCTATTACATCATCCCCCTGCCAGCAATGCATAGAAATAGGGATGTTTCTTACTACCTCAAGTGCTTTTTCAACATCAATACCAAGTGATGCGTAAATTTCTTTTGCTTCGTTAAAACGAGTCATCTTATCGCCTACTTTACAGTAAAAAAATTTATATCCTATTTTTGTTTTTTATGCCATTAATTCCTTAAGATAAACAACTGTTTTCCGGATATCTATTATCTGCTGTTCTCCGGTAATCTCTCTTTCAATATACAAATCACCCTTGTAACCGTTTTTGAGAAGTTTAGGCAGAAATACAGGAAAATTCACTGCTCCCTCACCTACTACACACTCTTTACCGTTGCGGTAGAAATCGGTAGTGGCATAGTTACCGTCTTTGATATGAACACCACGTATTCTGTCCCCATACACATCAAGGGCATCGATGGGATTTCCGCGTCCGTAAAGAATGAGGTTAGCAGGGTCAAGATTTATGCCAAGATTTTCACATCCCGTATCGTGGAAAAGACGCATAAGGGTGACGGGTGTTTCCTGACCTGTTTCAAAGTTAAAATAAATATCTCTTTCACCGCAGTATTCCGCAAGATTACGGATTACTGATACAAGACCGCGATAGTCACCATAGCAGGGCTGTTCCGGAACAAAGCCTACATGGGTTGCCATATCGTGTACTCCAAGCATTTTTGTAAATTCCGCACCTTTTTTAAGTTCTTCAAGACGCATAGCACGGTATGCTACAGGAACAAGACCAAGTGTGTCGGGACCGTCAACAGGATTCCAGTACTTGGGACCTGACCATCCGCACCAGAATGAAGAAATTCTGATTTTATCACCTAAAAGCTTCTTTACCTTATCTGCAGTTTCCTGTGAGTAGATAGTTGCATCCCAGCCATTAAGCTGAATACATTCAATCCCTGCTTTTGTAAGAAGCTCTACACCTGCTTCACCCTCTTCAAGAAGTCTTTTCATGTCATGAATTACACCAATTGTGTTATTGTATGCCATAATTTACTATCTCCGTTTTATTCTTCAATAATTTTCACGAATTTTCCATTTTTCTCCGAGCTTTCTATAAGTGTTTCTACAAGCTTGACTGTAAGTGCCGAATCTTCGGGGCGGTTTTCGGTATTTTCTTTACCGTTTGTAATACAGTCAATAAAATACTCAATTTCTGCTGCGTAGGAACTCACCTTTTTAAGTTCGGGTGAGAATTCTTCTTCATTGTGGGGATGCACGGTAATTTTTCCGTTATCACAAATAACCGTAGCCTTTTCAAATGCAATCTCGTAACCAAACGAGAATGGAATGCCCTGTCTTGACCAGTTACCTATTGCAGTAATTGAAAAATTGTCGTACATCAGACGTGAATGCGCAATTGCCTTTTTGGCAATTGCATCTGCGCTGCAACAGGAAACCTCTTTGGGATCACCCCATATGTATCTGGTTATATCTATATCGTGGATGTGCAAATCCGTCACACAACCGCCACTGCGGCTATAATCCATAAACCAGTTATCCCATCCCCATACGGGTGGAGGACTTAAGCGCTGAAAAATGCCGCTTAATGCCCTACCATAAGTACTCTTATCAACAAGCTTCTTCAGGTAAACGTATTCAGGCGAAAATCTGAGGCACTGTCCTATCATTAATTTTTTACCTGCAAGAATAGCCGCATCACACATTTCTTTACAATTCTCGTAATTAAGGCTCATAGGTTTTTCGCAAAGAACATTTACTCCGCTTTCAAGGGCACCTATTGTTATTTCCTTATGAAGAAATGTAGGCGCACAAATATCTACCATATCAAGTTCTTCTTTTTCAAGCATTTCGTGCCAGTCGGTGTATTTTTTTACATCAGAACTCAAACTGACATCTGCAGCACCTATATTAATCTCAACCTTTTTCTCAAACTTTTCCGGGTCCACATCGCAAACTGCAACAATCTTCACATCGCCTATTGATTCAAGTTCAAGATAAGGCTTAAGATGTGCTGACTGCGCTATGCCTCCAAAACCAATCATACCAACTCTGATCATATTACACATACCTCTCCTTTAATCCAAGTGGAACACATTCACAAGGTCAATACTTACGGGACTGTTATCGGGATTTGTTTCCATGATATCCGCCATATAATCCCACCACTTACGGCAGATTTCCGTGTCTGCACTCTTTGTCCACTTTTCTTCACTTTCGATTTCTATGTATCCAAAAAGAGTTGAGGTTTCCTTATCAAGAAAAATATTGTAGTTCTTTCCGCCGTATTCGTGAATCATATCTTTCATTTCCGGCCAGAGAAGATTATGGCGTCTTTCATATTCTTCTTCCTGTCCCGGAAAAAGCTTCATTTTAAATCCTTTAATCATAAGATTACCTCACACATTATTTTACAATATTATTTGTTAATATAGTCCCTTAATTTGTCGGGGAAATTGACAGTCATTCCATCTGCACCGGCATCATAAGTTCTTTTCATAAGGTCTTCGTTAATAACCCCCCATGCACGCACATTAAAGCCGTCTTTATGCCATTTTTTAACTTTATCACTTGTAATCAATTCAGCGTTAGGACAATATTCGTCAACAGAAGCATTTTTCATTTTTATGAATGTTTCATCAGTGTCATCAAATGCTAAATACCCCGTTTTTATCTCAGAATTGATTTTTTTTATTTTTTCAAGGCACTCTATACGGAAAGATGTTACCACACACTTTTTAACAGCATTATATTTAACAATGGTATCTGAAACTTCTTTTTCATATCCTGAATATTTCAGTTCAATGGCAAAGGTTATATCCCGGAAAGCGAATTTTCCAATAAATTCATCAAGGGTGACTATTTTATCGGTTAAATCTCCGTTTTTTACATTAAATTCACACAGTTGAGAATATGTGTAATCCGAAATTGCTCCGCTTTGACCCATAACTCTTTCAAGAGAATCGTCATGGAATAAAACCAAAACTCCGTCTTTTGTTTTCTGGACGTCTGTTTCAATTCCGTTCGCGCCCATGTATATCCCCGTATAGAAGGCAAGGAAAGTATTTTCGGGTGTATACTCACTTGCTCCCCTATGTGCATAATTTATAAAATGTTTTTCATTCATTTTTTACCTACTTTCAGTTTAATTATTCTGTAATAAGTATACAGCCTATTTCCTGTGCATCAATTGTTAAGTATATTTCTGCATATCCGTCCTTTATTTCAACCTGCAATTCCTTTTCATTCCATACATCGTAATACTTTGTACCTTCAATATGTTTTACCTTCAAAACTTTACCTCTGTATGTAGAATAAGCACGGTTGTATATTGTGTAAATTGTTCTGCCTTCACCCGGGAAACAGTTTGCACAGATTGCAGGAGAAAGTGTATCTACAAAACCTTCGGGATTGTCTGATGCAAAACAGTCTGCATATTTCTTTTTAATTAAGTATGATTTAGTGTTGAATTCCTGTCCAACTGATTCTTCACAGTCCCACATTGAATCATACACTGCATCACCATTAAAGAATATGAACTTCTGCGGATGCCAGCTTAAGTGACGCATACCTGACGGAAGTGCAAGCTGAACGATTTTCGGAAATGCAAATTTATACATATTGGGATAGATTCTGCTAAGTCTGTCATCGCCGTCCCCGCCCTTCCATGAGAACTCAATCATATCAATTACATTATCTGTAAGGTAGTAAGAAATGTTACAATCAATATATTTTGCATATATATCAACCGCTGCATACTCCCCGTACAAAACAACTTCCTCAGGCATCTCTTGCTTGAGTTCTGTTATAAAGTCGTGGTCTGTTTTCAACAGATTTGACGGGATAGAATGTCCGTGATTGTCTGCATAGCAACGATTCTCGCAACGAAGGCTGAATTCGTCAATATACATAAGCGGAATTCCGAGTTCCTCATACACTCTGGGGTAAATGCTTATCGCATATTTTCTCCAATCTTCGCTTGCGTGGCACATACGGTATGAATACGGTCCGCACTTGATGGTATCACCGATATCATTTATCGCCTTATGGTCCTTTAAGAAGTGTGTAAGATTCTCGTAGGTATCCGAAAGAAGTGTCGGATGGAAATAAAGAGATATGTTAATACCCTTTTCGTCCTGAATCTTATGAAGTGCATCTCTCAATCTTTCCTTACCACCGTAAGGCTCATAATCTTCTTCTCCCCATTTACCCCAATGATTATAGAGTTTTCCGTTAAAAATTTTATGTGCCCACGATGCCCACAGATGAAGAATGTCAGGGTAACATCCGGAAATTTTCTTTTGCTCTTCCAATGCTTTTTCAAATCTGAGTTCTCCCGTCTCCGGATCATTCCAGTAAGGAAGCTTTGAAATAGGCTTTTCTTCTACAACAAAGTCGTGGTACTCTGTAAGGAGCCAAAAACATTTTCTGTACCACTCCTTGTTCTGACATTTATAAGGCTCATACCAGCGGTCGAGCCAGTTTTTATAAATTTTAAATGACTTTTTCCAGTCTCCCTCGTGTGCAGTAATAACAGTAGGAGAGCCGATAAACTCTTGCCCTGCCTTTATTTCTCCGTACATTTCGGGGTATTCAACATAGAATTCCATACCGCGTTCGTTCTTTTCAAAGCCGTATTTTCTTGTAATAATATCTCTTTCCTCGGTTGTAAGGCTCAATCCACCCTGCTCCTTAGGACTAAATACATCCATAAACTGCATCGGGAAGTTGGGAGATGATTCTTCGTAGATAAACACAGTTTCGTTACTTAAGATATTCTGATACTTCGGTATAAAATACCAGTTATCCTCCCACGAAGAATTATTTATTCCTGTAATGCGTGGGAAAACTATGCCGTATTTCTCACTTGCTTGTCCACGATTTTCTGCCCTTAAACGCCATTTAATGTCGTTACTTTCTCCTAACGCAGCATCTATTCCAATATAAAGCTCACCTTTTTTGAATATAAGCTGAGCATTGTTTCTGTCTGCATCTGCACTTACAAGTTCAAAACAGGAATCATAGTCATCACCTGTTCTTAATCTGAGCATTTCACTTTCTTTTACAGAAAACTTTGTAATAAACTCATTTTTCATTTCAAGAAGCTTCATACCACAGGATACATCAATCTTCATAAACAGTGCTCCGTTTTTAACTGTGAAGATATTGTCTTTCAGTGACATTTCTTTGTCTTTTGAAACAATATGGGCCACTTTTTCTTCCTTTTCGGGAATAAGCATCTCGGGATGTAGTCTTTCATCTGTATCATTAAAAGTAAGCGCCATAAGTGATATATCTGTATCAAGCAGACGGTTATGGAAAACTATTTTTTCAATTTTTTCTCTCGTTGCAGGAATTCCGTAAACGCTTACATCACCCGACACACCGTGTCTTCCGAGTGACAAATTAAGTGGAAGGTGTGTATCTCTTTCTCCGTTTTCATAAACAACTTCTGCTATAAAGCCTACTGTATCTTCTACAAGAAGAGGCATATACACTTCACCCGTTATAGTGCCGAGAACGGTTCCGTCCTGTGCAAAGCCCCATCTCTGATGGCGTTTTCCCGATAAAGACATCATAAAATACACTTCTGTAGCATTTGTATTAACGGGAATTTCAATTAAGCTGTCACGGCTGATGGGTCTGCAAAGCTTTCTTTTTACCGGAACACCGAAATTGTCAATTATATCATCATTTTCTTTAGGTGCCGGAGGCGGTACAATCATATTATTTCCCTGAGGCTTCACAGAGAAAGGAATTTCATAAAGCGAAACCTCTTCTGTATCAAAGAATCTACCACCATCTACTATACTGTCATTTTCTGTACATGTAAATTTTCCGTTATAGTACGAATTCAAATCCACTGTTTTAAAACTTTTCGCACTTGCAGTTATTCCCTTACTGCAAGCAACCGGAAGCTCTGATGCAGCACATACATACATTTCTTTTATTGTAAGATGTGCTTCTTTTCTTCTGTCAATTGAATATTCAACTTTAATTCCCTTGTAATTTTTACCCACTGTTTTAACCGCAACAATATGTTCGCGATTATCGAGAATAACATCGTCAAAGCACAAAAGAACATCATTTCCGTCATCAGTTATTCCATAAACAAGCGGAAGACGATTTACATACTGACGTCTTAATCCTTGCGCTGAGTATTTCATTACAAAATATTCCTCTGCCTGAAAATCATTTTCAAGAACATAGGAAAAAGCCATCTGGTCTCCATAAAACTTCTGTGAAAATGCCTTACTTTCAGACAAAAGCTTAACCGCTCCGTCACAACATTTAACACTTGCCATTTTACTGTCAGTTTTAAATTTCTCTGTCAATAAATTTATCATTTCTTAGATCCTTTCTGTCCACAAAACATTTCCGCTATTATCGGTGAATGTCACTTCTATTCCATTTTCTACAAAGCAAATTCCAGCTCCGCAGAAAGATCTTTCTCCTTCAAAATTCGGTTTTCCGCTTACTAAAACTGTACACGGCTGACCAAGGTAGTCTTTTTCTCCTCCGACTTTATTAACCTCAAGAGTGTGCGTGTGGCCGCATATCATAAGTTCAGGTTTTATGTATTTTTCTAAAAGACTCGCCCACTCTGCGTAAATATCTTCTTCTATATTAAAATGCTCGGGATACCGCCTCGTGAAGGGGTTGTGCACCACTACAAGCTTATGCTTAACACCGTCTGCTTCATATTCTGCATCCTTACGGTCAATTATCTGCTTTATATATTCGGTCTGCTTTAGTCTGAAGTCGTGACAAGCTACAGTAGGTCCGTATTCGATTGACCAGTCAGGCTTGTCCTCACCGCAATCAAGCACAATCCCCCATATATCACCTATGTGGAATGTGTAGTACGTATTCCCATTGTCATTAGGCATATATGTTGCGAAATCCTCCGCAAAATCACTTCTCAAATCATGGTTTCCTCTGGCAAACACAATGGGAATTTCTCCTTTTGTTATTTTGGAGGCAATTTCATATTCAATGAAAAATCTTTCTATAGTTTCACTGTCATCATGAATGTCACCACAAAGTATAAGAAAATCAATTTCACCATATGCCTTCGCTGCAAGCACACTTTCCTCAACAATTGTGTGAGTATCAGAAACAATATAAGCACGTGCATTTCCCCCTGCGGGGCGGAACGAATACTTATATTCGACCACAGCCTCACCTTCAGTATAATATGCAAGCCTTTTCTTTAACCTCTGCACACAAATGGTGTATTCCATTACATTGTCAAGCTCCTCCATCGGAACAAGCACACGATGAATTGCCTTTTTCGAGCACATTACACCATTTTTTTCATCATAATAATTATTGTTACCGATGCGAACCCACATCACACATTCACAGTTCACCGGTACCATTATATGATACTGATTCCCTACAGCAAAAACTGCCGGATTCGTTTTTAGCATTTTTCTTTTCCTCCTATTCTCTGCAAGTCACATATATGTTTTGCCCTCTATACCTGATTTTAAAAGCGGGCGAATCTCAATCACGCAAAATCTGCCTATCAAGATTCGCCTCATAAAACTATACCACTATCCTCTTAATCATATATAACAATTGTTCTTCCATCGCCATCCCTGTCGTATATAACAACCTTACTTGATTCAGTATTTCCGCTGTTTACATACGCCACCAAATCATTTTGACCGGAAACTATCATCTGCTTTTCTTCTGAATCGTACCTCAGAATACTGTAATTATCCAAAGCTCGCATTTCCAAGGTTTTAAGCTCACTTTGAAGATAATTTGTCCCCGGTACAAGCTCTGTTGTAGTAGTAAGGAAATTGTTCTTGTATTTCTGATATATAAACGCCCTCTGTACTCGACATCTGTCCAAGAATGTAGACGAGCTAGGATTTGAACCATTCATACAGTCTTTAGACCTTGAATAAAACAGCTTACAGTTTGTTATCTTTCCTCTGATGTCTACGGTAATCTGTATTACATCTCCAACACCAAGAGTGTAAGCTTCTCCGTTTATTGTATGTCCATCAACCACTTCATCGCGTAATGTCAGATATTCCTTTTTCTGTTTACCGGTATAAACACTGACTTTATATACAAGATTATCATCTTCGTCATGTGTTCTGAACACACGATCTACTACTGAAATAGCCGTTGAGCTGGGTACTGTATTCCATGCCACGTTTTCCTTGTGGAAAATAATAACATCAGCTGTTAAAGAATCAGAATTAGTTTTATATGCTTGTATACTCTTCTGAGCATTTTCCTCTACGTAGCTGAGATTATATACCCAATAATCATCATCCGTTGCCTGGGTAGGATCCGGCGGAATTTCGAAAATGAGCGTGTTTGATGATGCTGCAACTTTTCCCCCGAATATTTTAGGTGTATATCTGTACTGAAGTTTTGTGCCGGTACTTATTCCATCGTAATAGAGACATAAACTGTTCTGATAATTTTCTTTTTCGCCCAAATTTTCTATTACACTGTCATTTTCGGTATATGCCGTATCGATATATTTTACATATCCATTGCTGTCTAATTTATACATTATTAATTGTGGTGACAAATTGAGTAGTTTTTCTCTGGTTTCCGCATCTTTTGTTTTCATCGCCTTGCCGTTAAAAACTACCTTTTCTGCTATTTTTGTAATAACCTTTTCAGAAGTTTCAGCCATAATCTTTACTTCAATTTCTCCGCCAAAAGAGCTTGTAGCAGCTATTCCCATAAGATAGCCGAAGTTTTTCTCTGATTCTGCTGAAAAATTTACTGCAGCAATATCTCCTTCTACATCAAGGTAAAACAATCCTTCTTTGCCATTCTGAAGTTCATGCAACTGATTTTCAATAAAGAAATCAGCAGCCTCATAAGCTACACCATCAATGTAAATAACAGATGGGTTGCCAATTTCATAATCTGAAATTATGCCTTCCACAACACCTGTAATATAAACAGCTGACATAACCTTGCCATCTTTACTCTCTGCAACAGCTAAAACGTCCCATTCTGCAAGCTCCATCACATACATCTCGCTACCGTTTTCCGAGATGAAAGAATAGCGGTCATATTTCTCAAAATTAACTACACCACCGCCCCACTTTCCGTAAGCGCTGTTTTTTGCCTTATCAACAGAATCAATGACAAAAGTTTTATACGATACAATTTTTACAACATCATACTCTCCATCGTTATTATTATCAATAACACAAACATTACCTACTTCGATCTCGAAATCCTCTTTTTTAGGCGAAGGAGTCAGTTTGTTATTATAGATAAAATCAACTTCTGAAATAAGAAATTCTGCACTGGTTATGCGTCCGCTGGAATTCTTGTATTTAAGCTTATCATTATTGTATTCGATGATGTCTTTTGCATTTACTTCAACAACGCGATTTTTATCAGCATATGCACTGATTACTGTTCCGCCTTCAACATTTTTTTCTCCGTTGTAGTAGGCCACTACATTATATCCAAGAAGGTCTGCCACACCGGAATCTCCTGCTTTGAGCGATAGTTTACCTATATTGACCCAACCCTCGTGAGCAGCATTATCTTCGTTTAAACAAGTGAATTCGTTGGCAGTTATGATTCCGGTAATCTTATGGATATCTCTGTACTTTTCAAAAACTGTATGTTCTTCAAAATAATACTCTACACCTTTATCTCCCGCATATTTAAAAGAAACTGCATATGCATTACCGGTATTTATCAAAAGTTCCGCTGCCTCCGAAACAGTTATACCCTTATAAAACATTGATTCCGAGAAGTTGCATATATCCGAACTTCTGGCTGCTTTTGAAACAGGCATTTCACCTTCAATCAAATCGCGGTATCCTACAGCATATACAAGTAATCGTACTGCATCATTCTGAAGTATTATTTCACTTTCTCTGAAAGTCCCGTCGGCATATCCTTTAATGTACCCCAATTCATATGCCGCGCAAATACTTGCATAATAGGGACTTTTCGGAGAAACATCTGACAGAGGGACTTGTCCTGCAACATTACTTTGTCCCATTAAATTCATCAACGCATCAATAAACTCACCACGGGTAATAAATTCATCACCACGGTTAATTGCTGAAGAATTCAAAATTCCAAGCTCCACTGCACTATGCAACAGAACCTCTGATTCACTTGTATCCTTTGCATAGGAAGGAACAGCAACGAAAGAAAGACACAGCATAACACATAATAAAAAACCCTTAATTATTTTCATATTCACATTACCCCTTCCTTATAAATTCATAAATTGCTTTTGCTGCCTGAGCTCGAGTCACAAATTCCAGCGGAGCAAAAAGGTCATTTCCTACACCATTCATAAGTCCGTTTTCCTTCACATAGTGCACCGCACCTCTTGCATATTCGCTTACAGAATCATTGTCTGCAAATCCACTGTCTTCACTGGCAAAAACGTTTTTACCGGTTGCCGCTCTGGCAATAATCACTGCCATATCCTGTCGGGTTATAGAACTTCCGACTCCAAAAACAGAATTTCCCATGCCCTGTACGAGTCCCGCTTCCGAGGCACTGGCTACATAGGAATAGTACCATGCAGAATCAGCTACGTCTGTGAATTCCGCTGTAGCTGCAGGGTTATAAGAAGCTGTTGCTAACACCAGCATCTTTACAAATTCCTCTCTTGAAACAAATGCCAGCGGGTCAAATGTGACCTCATCTCGTCCGGATACAACTCCTCTTTCCTTAAGATAATAAATTGCATCCTGTGCCCATAAAACATTTTGTAAATCTGCAAAGTTTCTATTTGCTTCATTTGTTGCAGCTGTGAAATTATCCTCTATGGCACCAACAAAGTCTTTGGTACTTGCATTGCCGGCACTGTTGCTTCCTCCGCTGCCACCGCCGCTGCTTCCACCACTACCACTGCTTCCACCGGCATTCAGGCTTTCTACGGCATCTGCAACTGCATTGCAGAGATTGTCTATGTTTTCATAAAGCTTTTGCTTTTTATTTATAATTATGCATACATTAAGTCTGTCATCCGTATCAAGTTCCTTAAACACACTCATTACAGCTTCGTTTAATCTGTCCGACTGCGTCAGAACAGAATTCATAAGGAACTTGCTGTCGCTTTTGCAACACGCATAAAGAACAGTCTTGTCCAAGAAGTCATCCACGAATTCCGACAAAGATTTATACTCATTCTTTTTCTCAAAAACTGCTGTAAGCAGAGATGTTTTCTGTTGCGCACTTAACTCTCCGTCATCAAATTCATTCACACCTAAATAAAGGTTGTACGAATTACTGTCTGTAAGACCGTATCCTTCGCAAAGAGTGATAGCTGCAGAAAGTTCCTCTATGGTTGTTGTCTGTTTTATTTTTGTAAGAAAAACAAAATCATCAAAATTCTCAAGAACTTCAGCCTGTGATGCAAATACTCCGCCCGGACATTCATTTCTGAAAGTTAACAATCCATTCCAGAAAGCGGACTTTTCTTCCGGTGTCAGTAAGCTATAAAAAGGCTCTACTTTAGAAACAACAAATTCCAGTCCCATAACGGCATTTTCAAGCTCCTGCGCCGTAGCTGCTGAATTTACCGCCGCCATCATTGACGGACTGTGATAGTACATCTGTTCGGAGCCCAAACGAATACGGATTTCCGGCTCATCAGTCCTCTGGTAGTCTTTTACAACGATTTTATATGACTTTCCTGCTACACCATCAAGCTGTTCAAAAAACGTAAGATAATTAAGTATGCTGTCACTGTCATAGTAATTATAATCTTCCACACTAACCTTACCGTCTGTTATATTTGCTGAATTCCACACCGCATTTTCTTTCAGAACTTCAAGGGTAACACTGTTTTCAGCATTTTCAGGAATAGTTCCTGTAATTGTAAGTGTTTTGTTTACAGTATCTACGACAGCAGAATCTACTGCCGCAACTCCGCAGGCATCAGTGATTTCACCTTTAAAAGTACCACCTGCCACAGCATAAGGTCGTTGATTTGAAAAATCATCCCATATGTATGCACGAACAGCATCATAATCAGCTGTAATATCAGCCAAGCTGAATGTCACATTTTCTCCTTCACGTGAGGAAGCTGTCTGTGTAAGTGTACAAACATCAATCAATGCCCCGTTTTTGTAAAGAGCCGCAGATAATCTGACCGGTTTTTCACCTGCATAATAACTTTTAATATTGGCAGTAACCGCATTGCCTGTAATCTTCAAATTACTTGCTTCTATAGGATTCGAAGCAGTAGTAAAGCTATATGTAACATCATCTGCTTTAATACCCTTGTCAGAAGTAATTCCCGAAACAGAAACTGTATAAGCTGTTGCGGGCTTTAAATCCGAAAAAGCAATCGAAAGCCTTGATCCGTCTGTCGTCAGTGTATATGGAGTTTCCACTACTGTATTGTCAGCTTTAACCTCTACCTGCGCTGATGCGTGGGCATTCGGCGCAAGCTCTGCTGAATAATCTATATGTATAGTTTCGTCAAGATTTGCCGCAGTTTCGAAACCGCTGGCAATAGATGCAGTACCGTACGGAGGTCTTACCGAAGAATCTGTATAGTGAGAATAATTATCCAAATAGAAATTTCTTTCGTCTGAGTATGCTCTCATATATCCTATACGAATCTGAGTAAGTCCTGAGTTTTTATCAAGAGCTGCAAAATCTTCTATGTCTTCAAGTATAGCAGTTGTCCATTCGGTATCCCCTAATTTTTTCATACGAAATTCAAGGTAATTTCTTTCCCAGTTAAGGCCTAATTCTGCATTATACCATCTTCCATAGTTGTAAGAGAGGTTTTCTCCACCTGTCTGGAGGACTGTTGAATCATTACGGTATACATTTCCGCCCCAGAATCCAAGAATCTGCTTATTAATTGTTCCCCACAAAAGACGGATACCAACATAACTTGACTGCTCTGCATAAAAATCAAACTTAATGCGGATAGGTCCTTCTGCATCTGTTGAAGACACATAATATGGCATTACATATACACTTCCGCCACCATTTCCGCCAAAATGTAAGTTTATAACCTGATTATCAGGATTTGTCGGGTCAGAAACAAATTCTGCCGTAGACCCGTTTGAAGCCGCATCTGAAGGAACAAATACGTGCTGACCTATATTACCTGAAGCAAATTTATCCGTTACTGCAAAGTTATTCCATGCCGTATATAAGTCTGTTGTAGGTGCCGGAGTATTAGGATCATCCGGCTCGGTAGGAGTTATTACTTCGGGTTCTTCAGGTTCTTCGGGTTCTTCGGGTTCTTCAGGTTCTTCGGGTTCTTCAGGTTCCTTAGGTTCTTCAGGTTCCTCAGAATTTATAGCCGAATGAGAATAGTTATCTATATAAAAACTTTCAGTCGTAGACGGAGCGCTGTAAAAATTCATTCTGAGCTGTGTGAGATTGTATGGTGCAGCTACACTTCCAAAGTAAGTAGAATCCTCTCGTGTTACTTCATTCCATTCGCTTGCGCCTCTCTCTTTTATTCTGAAGGTTATAAAGTGGTCTTTACAGCCAATCTCCATTTCTATATTATACCACGTATTTGCAGTATAAGTCTGTCCTGTGTTACTGCCCATAATCTGCACATTGCCGTCTCTCATAAGAAGGAACACCGTTTCAGAGCTATGTACAGTACTCATTCTGAAGCGTACAGCCTGGCTGGTGATTTTAAGATCAAAAGAAACCTTTACTGTTTCAGCATATTGGCTGCCGTCATAAAACATTGATACCCACGGATACCGACCTTCTCCCGCACCGCTTGTTACCTTGAGAATGCTGTCACCGTCTTCCTCGGCAATTTCTACCTTGGTATTCGGTGCAGCTGAAGGATCAAGATTTGCAGTGAATACATCCTTGTCAATCACTAATCCATCAAATCCGGTCGCCTCTGTGTAGCTGTTAAATTTCTGATACGCCTCTTGTGCTGCAACTGCAGGCAAAGCACATACCAACTGCAAAACTATCATTGCAATTGACAAAACAAAAGAAATTGTTTTTCTAACCATAATTTGCCTCCTTAGTCTGGATGGTTCAAAGCACCTCGAACCATTAATTTTTTATTTTTTAAGTAACTGTGATTTATTCGATATTGGACAAATTCCTTCAGTTTCATTCCAGACAAAAGCTCTGACAGAATCGTAAGCCTTTGTTGCTTTGTCTAAATCAACAAAAAGGTCTTCTCCTGAATTTTTTTCTATTTTTTGTGAAGTTTTTAATACCTCAACAAGCTGATTATCTTTATACAAAGCCGCTAGCAATATAACGGTCTTTCCTCTGGTGGCAAGACCTGTTACATTGGTTTTTACCATACCATCCAAAAGTATAGGCGCTGTTGCCTGTATATCATTCTCCGGCAATTCTCCGTCAGGAATACTCCAATCTGAAAGTGAAGTATATGTCGGCAAATTGGTATCTGCTTCATTATATTCTCTGAAAACAACTGCAAGATATACCCTTTCGCAATTTTCTATATGTATTGTAAGCTTATTAATACCATCATTTGTAGACTGCCCTTCAATTTGTGGAGAGGTTTCTAACGGAACAGCCGCATGCACAGTAAATTGAGGGTTAATAGAATCATCAGCCGTCACAATTTGAGCCATAAGTGTTTTACCGTTTTTTGACAGCAGAGCTGTTTTTCCGTCCGTCTCATCAATTTCAATCTCCGCATCAGTATGTGCAAACCAATAAAACTCTGATGGAGCTTTCATAATAATTTCATCCTGTACAGTAACAGTTCTGCGCTCATCATCGAGCTTCATACCACGCCATGCGAGCTCCACATCATCTGCGTAAACATCTGTCAGGTTGCTTTTAACGAAAGCCCCGCGAGGCTTCATAACGCAGTTGTCTATAGTAGCAACACTTCCGTATCGCTGATCATAATAATCGTTTGTGCCATCTGAATATTTATGTTCAGATGGATTTATAACAATTGTATTATGCCCTTCCGCCCTTGTCCTGTAAGCTCCGCCGGAATAATTTTCCAGATTATAGTCATCTGCTCCCAGGTCCAAAAAGAAGTTCTGTCCAAAAGCATCGAGCACAAAGCTTCCTGCATCATTATGAGCATGTGAGGAACCCGGAAGTGGGTTATCTGCATGAAAACCTATCCAGATATCTTCAGTGCTACCTCCGCTACGCGCTGTAAACACACCAATTTCTTTGAAAAGAGAATCTTTTTCCGCATCTTCCTCCGTAGAATTCAAAAAGCTCTTATCATAATACAGAAAATCCTGTATTCCGCCCCTATAGTCTAAAATCAGATTAATTCTTGGAATTGCCACAGCAGGATTGTCAAAATATTTCGCCCATGCCATAATTTGTGCAGGAATACTTGATTTTGACCTGGATGAATCGTGATAGTTAAAAACACTTGCAGGACCATTCATAGCAAGTACAAAAGATGCTGTTTTACCAAGGCCCGGGGCATCTGAATATCCAAAGTCAGTTCCGGTCGCTGTAATCATAGCACCCAGGTGGTACTGATAGTACTGATTGGCAAATCCCCAATAGCCAAGTCCTTCGCTGTAAGCGCCGTTTGGTGCAAACAGGCTGATTGCCGGACGAATATCAAGAAGCGATTGAGAGAGCACCTTGTGCGCCATAGAAAGATTGTCTCCTTCAAGCTCGTCAACTATAGCTAAAGCACCAAGGCTCAAACCACCACTGACAACAAAGCGCCAGTTATTCACACTGCCCTCTGAATTCCACTGATAGCTTCTCGCCCTTCCATCATTTGTATACTTGCTTGTGCGGTATGCCGTACCGTTATAATCGTTCATAACAGGCGAAAATGCTTTTTCGCATAAAGCATTTCTGATGATTTCCATATCCTCTGTGTATCCTTTTTCTATCATCCAATCATAGAGCCAGTCATAGCCGAAAGCAAGTCCGGTTGACATAAGTGCCACATCCAAAAAATGATAGGGATTCCAGTCTGCAAAGCCTGCCGCCGCAAGCATAGTTGCCCGTGCAGTTTCAGCATATTGTTCTGCTAATTCTGCATCTGTGTATTTTGTAAGGTTATACATCATCGCAAGATTCATAACCCGCGCTTCCACTTCACCTGACACATCCAGAAGGCGAATTTCGTCCAGCTTATAGACCGGTAAGTCCGCATTAAGATACGAATCTGCAGTTGCCTTTACTTTTGTATATATTTTATCAATGACCGGATCGCGCATACTTCTGTCCTTCGCCATTTCGTCTCTGATTCCCTGAAATTTTTGTTCAGTCATAATAAGGCGAGGGTGCGCATCACCCGTTATTGTTGTATTCAAATTTATTTTTTCCTCAATGTCTGTTCCGGAAACGTTGTCATATATAAAACTTTCCGTCAGATTAAGAATTTCTTTTTTATCATTCTCCCAGCTTAAAGGGATTCTTTTTTGTGTATAGAATACAAGCCCTGATGAATCCTGAAAAAGCTCGTACCCAAACCCCTTACACAGGTCTGAAAGAGGAAGAAAAACTGTTTCTTCTTTTATTTCCATAGATGAAGACAGGGGCTGCGTAATTCCGTTTTTTGTAAATATTCCTGTCTTTGTATTGACGGAGATGCTTCCTGACTCTTTGGATAAAGTAACAATATTATCCTCAATGCTGTACAGTGCATCGATACTGTCTGCAAAAAACTCAATCGGTACCATAACAGCATCATTTCTGAAAAACGGAACTACATCGCTGTTTTCTGCAATGAAAGTTTGTGTTCCGTTAACAAGTGCATAGGGTTTTCCTGCATAGATACCGACAACTTCAGTTGCCCCCGGGCCTCCGGTTATGTGTGTATAATTATCAATATATAAATCTGCTGCGTGTCCCGGAGACACATAATAACCTATCCGAATCTGCTGTAATGCGTCAGCTTCTTCACTATAATCTGACAACACTGCAAAATCCGGCATATCCACCTCGGTCCAGGTGTCATCATCTGCTTTTTTTATACGCAGATTAACATGATTTTCACCCCAGTTTACACCTATTCGGACATTGTACCAGCAGTCTTCATTATATTTAAGCTCTTCGCAATCTACAATAACAGCACTTCTACTTCCACCGTTACCATAGCACACTGTACCGTTTTTGAAAGTAAATATCAGCGGTTGACCGTTTGTAAGCACCAAACGCACAAACATTTCAAGAGGATCAGCCATATAATAATCAAAGCTCATTGTAACAGGATGTCCTGCACCTGTGGCATTGTAATACGGCATAAAGTATATATTCCCGTCATTAGTACCGCCGCCATGGTGCAGCTTCAGAACATTGTTTTGTCTGCTTTCGGAAAAATTTACCACATCGGCATAGGAATTGCCTGTGTTATTTACCACATATATATAGTCATCGACACTGCGGTCATCGTCAAAACTGCAGGCAGTTTTATAACCGTCAAACCAGGAATAAAGTGGAGCCTTTATATCTGTATCGGTAAAATGCGAATAGTTGTCTATGTAAAAGTCCGCTACATCACCTGACGGAATTTTGTGGTATCCCATACGAATCTGAATAAGCCTTGTGTCTTCTGAAAATCCGGAAAAGCAAGAAGCTTTTGTTATAATCTTTTTTTGCCATTCGCTGTCCCCGGCTTTTTTCATATTTATTCTGATATACTGCGCTTTCCAATCCATCTGTATCTCCACATTATACCAGGTTTTGTCGGTATAGCCCAGACCCGTAGCTGTATTGGCATTATTGTAAACCTGTCCGTCTTCAAAGTGGACAACATTTGCGTACTTTTTATCATTGGTAACTAATTTAATTCCAAACTGTTCTCCAAAAGAACTAGCTGCGTCAGCATAGAAATCAAAGCTTATACTGAAGGGATTAATATTAACCGCTCCCCCATAGTATGGCATCATATATACATAACTGCCACCGGGTCCGTCGCTTATTTTTACAGTCTGTCCGTGATTACCGGCAGATTGCGGGTCATCTGCAAAGCTTATACTGCTTACGTCTGATTCGTTCTGAACAGAAACGCAATCTGACAGCTCTCCTGATTCAAAGCTGTAAACTGTAGAATATGCTTCAAAGCTTTCGTAAAGTGCTTTTTCTGTTGCAAAAACATTTATTGCGGGCAGCATCAGCACTGCCACTAATATGCTTATTAAACGCATCGTAAAAAAGATTTTATTATTGTGCATACTGCCCTCTCCTTTTTTTGTATTTATCTCGTGTCAGCCCCTATAGAGAGGCTGACACAAAACGAATAAATCAGTATTACCACTTATATGCTTCTATTGTATCAATAGGAGTAAGCGAATTTGATCCGCTCCATACAAATGCCTTGTATGTTGTAAAGGTATCTCCTGTAAGGTCAATTGTAATCGGTTCACCTGTCACTGTGCTACAGGTTACATCTTCAGACACTCTTACTTTACTGATATTTTCTTCTTCATCAAAAATCATCACAAGAAGCTTTGCTGTCTTTTCCTGTCCGCTTGTTGTCATTACATGTGTTTTAATTCCGGTAATTACACCTTCTGTTTTCACTTCTCTAGGATAAACAGCCTTAACCTCGTCTGCTACGGCAGGAACTGCTTCAGGTGCAGCGCTGTGCGAATAGTTGTCGATGTAGAAGCTTACATCATCGGCTGATATGCTGCTGTAACCAATTCTGATCTGGCTGAGCCAGTCGCGATCCTGGTCACATTTGATGAAGTGTGCAAAGAAGGGCATTGTTGCATAGCGATAAGACTCTGCACCTTTTTCCTTAAAGCCCATCTTAACGTAGTTCTGTAACCAGTTCGCTTCAAATGTAATCGAATACCACTTATTTGCTTCGTATGCAAATGGCTGACCGTCATCACCGATTATGTTAATATCTTCTTCACCGTACTTAAGATAGCCGTCTTTGAATAATGTAATGACGGGCTGCTTATTACTGTCTGTAACCAAACGGATAAACTCGTATGCACTGTTACCGTTTGCATCATAGAAGTCAAAGGACATCTTTAATGTATCAGTATCGCCTGTACCCTGGAAGAAAGAACCTACCCAAAGGTATCCCTTATTTGCATCATGAAGATTCAAAACCTTGTTTTCGGTATCAAGAGGGTCTTCTGTAAGTTCAGCAGTACCGTTTATGCTTTGTACATAGTGGCTGACTTCTTCAGACTCGCTGAATGTCACAGGATTTGCATAACCATCAAGATATGTATAAAGTGCCGGAAGAGGCATCTTCTCCACATTTTCCTGAGAATGAGAGTAGTTGTCATATCTTGCTGTATACACATTTGTGTTCTGAACAGCGAATCTTATCTGTGTCAGTTTGCTGTCTTCTAAACCATCGAAGTAGCCATCACTGGTTACCCAAGCCTCGGTCCACTCTGAATCTGTTGACTTTTTAATTCTGTACAGTGCACTGTCTTCCG
>CAYLPQ010000001.1:36499-194030 GCA_964385605.1 uncultured Oscillospiraceae bacterium
GTCTTCGGTACCAATACCGATTGTATCATCAGCATCAGTATTTGCAGCAAATATAGTTTCGCTGCTCTGTCCGAATGTAATCTCACCATCAAACGAGCATGTGGTGTTAAATGTGGCAAAGTTTTTGTAGTTGCCGTCTAAAGCAAATACTGAAACTCCACTCATAGCCATTAACAATACAAAAACCATTGATAAAGAAATAATTTTGTGTAATTTACACATAAGATTTTCTCTCCTCTATATTATAATTTTAATTTAAGTCAAAAATCTTTTTGCAGCTATTCCAATGTCGCAATTACTGCGACATTGGAATATACCGCTTTGCGCTATCTAGTGTCCGTAAATTTTGAATTCCAAAAGAGATGTCCAGTTAGATATATTTCCGTCAAAGCCAAAGCCATTCATACGCACATATCTGGCTTTCATTCCACCAAGAACGTGAGTTTCATAATCATCGCTTGGTGTGGAATCGCCCTCAAACACCTTTGTCCATGAAGTACCGTTTTCACTGATTTCAATCGAAAACTGTGAGGTTCTCTCCTTTGATTTCCACAATGCCAGAGAAACTGCATCAAGTGTCTTGACAGCACCCAGATCATACTCAATCCAGCAAGCACCAGTACACGACCAGCGAGTTCCAAGCTCATCGTCCATAGAGGCTTCAGGCGGATTTTCAGGCTGCGGAACATCACTTGCCTTAACAGAAACAGGCTTAAGATGAACAGTGTCACCCTCCGGCAGATAGTCGCCTACCACCATTGGGTCCTTGAACTTGATTGTATAGGTATTCTTCTCAAGCTCACCATTCTGAAGTGCCATAACATATGCAGTTCCGCTTCTTCCAATTGGCTGATTAATTCGGATTTCTCCGTCGGAAACTGCTGCTACAACAGGACTTTCTATGCTGTTACTTCTCTCAAGAAGTACCTCGTAGCTGTTGACATTCGGGTCAAATCCGTCAAGCGGTTTTCCGTCAACAGTAATAGAGCTAATAGTAGCATAAGCAGGTGTATTTTCCCCATCAGGTATGCTCCACTCCGAAAGCGGAACGAAGCTGCGGTCAAAGTAGCTTGTTTCTCCGTCAGCATCGCAGCAGTTGAAAACAACTGTAAGCTTAAGGCTTTGACATTTTGGGATATATATTGCAAGCTTACGGATACCATCGTTGGGATATGCTCCCTCAACCACGGGTGATGTGGGAAGAGGTTTTGCATCCATTATAGTAAATTTCGCTGCATCACCTGATGTAATTTCAGCCTTCAACACCTTTCCGTTTTTGTTAAGATATGCTGTTTTGCCATCTTCAGAAATCTCTATTTCCGCCTCTGTATGTGCAAACCAATAAAACTCTGAAGGCGCCTTCATTTCAATCTCATCCTGAACAGTTACCGTTCTGCGATAATTGTCAAGCTTTATGCCTCTCCAAGCACTTGTAACATGGTCGGCATAAACATCCGTAAGGTTGGCTGTTGCGTATGAGCCTCTGGGTTTCATTTCCCATTTATCAAACGTTGCAAATGAACCATAGCGCTGATCATATCCCTTGTCAGGATTAATAACAACCGTATTATGACCTTCTGCCCTGATTCTGTAAGCACTTGAGTATGGTTGTATATTGTAGTCTTCTGCGCCTAAATCAATAAAGAAATTCTCTCCCATTGCATCAAGTACAAATTCACCTACATCGTTATGACCGTGTTTTGCGTTAGGTAGAGGATTATCAACATGGAAACCTACCCACAGGTCTTCTTTACTCCATCCGCTTCTCGTACTGAAAACACCCGTATTTTGAATCAGCATATCGTTTTCAAGAGCTGCTCTTCCTGCACTGCCGAACTCAGGCTCGTAGTAGAGAAGGTCGTGAAGTTCTCCGCCGTTACTCAATATTGTCTGCACTCTGGGCTGTGCCCATCCGGGTTCATTGAAATTACGTGCCCAGAACATTGTATGAGTGTTGGCACCGGACTTACCTCTTCCGGTATCGTGATAGTTAAATGTGCTCACCGCACCATTCATTGCAAGAAGGTACGGAACTGTATTACGAAGACCCGGGGCATCTGTATAGCCATAGTCATCACCTGTCGCCGTTATCAGGGAACCGATTAAGTAACCGTAGTATGTATTTGTATAACCCCAGTATCCGATACCTTCTGCATAACCACCCTCGGGAGCAAACATTCCGATGGTCGGACGGACATGCTCAAGCACCTCTTTAAGTACTCTGCCTACCTTTTCTCTGTCAGCTCCTGTGAAATCATCAATCGTTGCGAGCGCACCTACACCTACACCGCCACCACCGACAAAACGCCAGTTGTTTACATTCTCCGGTTTGTCCCAGGCATATGAACGGTTCATAGGATTGTCGCTGGAACTACGAGTGGTTTTGCCGTCAAAGTCATCTAAAATGGGTTTAAATCCATTTGTCATTATGGCATTTCTGATGAGTTCTCTGTCACCTTCGTCAAGCCAGTTATAAAGCCAGTCATAACCGAAGGCAAGAGCTGCTGTCATATTACCTGTATCAAGAAAATGCCACGGATGCCAATCAGGGAAGTTTGCCGCTGCAAGCATTTCCTGTCTTGCACGAACAGCATATCTCTCGTCACCGAAAATATTATATGCCATTGCAAGATAGAGCACTCGTGTTTCAACATCTGCCGACACATACAAAAGCCGGACACCATCACGAAGCTCATACTTCACAGGGGTGGTTTTCAGAAATCCGTCAGCCTGACCTTTAACCGTTGCACACAGCTTTGCAATAACCTTGTCGCAACCATCACCTTTTGCAAGCTCGTTTCGTACCCACTCAAACCTTTCTTCTGTCATAAGAAGTCTCGGATGAGAATCGTCTCCAAACTTTTGATATACTGCCTGAACATATTCTTCACCCGTCAGATCGTCATAACCAAAAGCTTCGAAAATTTTATTAAGAAGGTCAAGATTATTACTCCAAGAAAGATTTTTCTCTTCCTTATTGTAAATCATAAGACCCACTTCGTCAAAAAACAGATAATATCCGAATGCCTCACATATTTCAGCTGCAGGAACAAAACTATAGCCGCCTATATTCGAAACGGGAACGGGCATTCCCATATTCTGACCGTTTACCACAAGATGACTTTCTCCTATTTTTGCTTCAACCACTGTGCTACCTTTTGTTATAACACTCTTTCGTTCTTCATTATTCCAGGAAAGTTCTGCACCGATACTGTCAGAGAAAAATCTCAAGGGAATCATTGCTTCGCCATCCATATAAACCGGTACAACATCACGTGCGGGGGTAATATAACTTTTTGCTCCGTTTATATAAACATTTGGCTTATTCATATAGAGAGCGACTGCGTCCTGCATAAAACCTTGAACAATAGCTTCTGTTATTCCACCGGTCGTTAATGTGTCTGATTCAGCCGCATTTTCCGACTCCGCTTTTTTCAAAGCTGCAAACTCCTCATCCGTAAGCGGTTTATCTGACTGATACAGTTTAAGATCATCCATTCTCCAGGTTGTGTTTCCGCCCGGACTCATCAAATGGTATCTAAGCATGGAAATGTCTGAAAACGATGAATTTGGGAACGGGGCCTTTGACGCACGTTTTTTTCCGTTGAAGTACACATCCATTGTTTTTTTGGTGGTATCAAGAACAATAGAAAGTGTATACCATTTCTCTGTAACATATCCGGCAATAACAGTACCATCATGCATAACAAGTGAGCCATCAGAGGTAAATTTACAAAGTAGCATCTCACTGCCGCTTGACGGTCTTGCCTTGATATATTTATCTGTTGCCCCGTAATCTTCAAAGTAGAAGTTTCCTTCTAAAACAAGTTTTCCTGTAGGCGGAGTGGAAAACGATTTGTCAAGGTGCATATCTACATCTGTAGTTATTGACATTGACCAATACTTGTTTCCATTTGATTCTTCACAAAGCGACCAGATATTTCCCTTTGCACCGCCGCCATAGCCAGTAAGGCTTTCTGTTCCGACGGCAAAGCCTTCAAAGTTTTCTTCGAAATATACTGTGCCAACAGGGTCGAACACTTGCTCTTGTGCAGTTTTGCTTTCCTCTGCATTAACACAGCAAGCAGGCAATACAAGCATTATTGACAATAACAAGCTGATAAGTTTCTTTTTTAAGCGCACCGATTATCACTCCTTTCATTTTATATTTTCTAATTAAATTCTTCATTATTCCTTTACAGCACCAATCATAGCGCCCTTCGCAAAATGCTTCTGCAAAAATGGATATACACACAATATCGGAACTACCGAAACTATTGTAACCGCATATTTTACAGTATCGCTGACAAACGATGAGTCGCCACTTCCCACACTACTGTCTAGCATTGTCCCTGTATCGTTATTTACAAGAATTTCACGCAGTATAAGCTGCAGGGGGAATTTGGTTCTATCAGTCAGATAGAGCATTGCGTTAAACCATGAATTCCAGTGAGCAACCGCATAATAGAGACAAATTACTGCTATGGTTGCTTTTGAAAGTGGCAGAATTATCTGCCAGAGAATTCTGGTGTTTGAGGCACCGTCAATCTTTGCCGCTTCCTCCAGGCTCTGCGGTACTGAAGCAAAGCCTGTTCGTAGCACAACCATATTATAGGTATTGACTGCACCGGGAAGAATTACTGCCCAGATTGTATTTTCCAATCCAAATCCCATTACATTCAGGTAATTTGGAATAAGTCCTCCTGAAAAATACATGGTAAATATAATAATAAGAGTCAAGGGTTTGTTCAGCATTACATTCTTTCTCGAAAGCACATATGCCGCCATACATGTAAGCACCATATTTACCAATATTCCAAAAAACAATATTTTGAAAGTATTGATATATCCCTGTAATATCATCGGGTTTTTCATCATAAGTCTGTAGGCATTAAGCGAAAATCCATCGGGCCAAAGGATAGGGCCTATGTGTGAACTAAGCTGTCTGGCATCCGAGATTGATGCGCAGAACACATGCCACAATGGATAAAACATAATAAAGCACATACACACCATAAAGATTGCATTTAAAAAATCAAATATTCTTTCGCCGACACTTGTTTTAATCTTATTTTTTCGCATCTGTCATCCCCTCCTTTACCACAATGATGTCTCTGAATATTTAGCTGACAGCTTATTTACCACAATAAGTATCAAGAAATTGACAACAGAGTTTAATATACCAACTGCTGAAGAATATGACCAACTTTGCTTTGTCAGACCTACTCTGTAAACGTAGCTGTTGATAACATCAGCTGTTTCATAAATATTAGGATTATATAAAAGAATAATCTTTTCATACCCAACATTTAAAAGACCGCCCATAGCCAGAATAAGCATAATAATAATTGTCGGCTTAATACCCGGTAAAGTTACGTGCCACACCTGTTTCCACTTGTTTGCGCCGTCAATCTTTGCAGCCTCATACAAATCCTGATTAACACCGGCTAATGCCGCAAGATAAATAATGGAATTCCAACCTACTCCCTGCCATAAATCGGTTAAAAGGTAAATAGGCACGAAGTATTCAGGAAAATTAAGCAAGCTTGACTTCGGTCCTCCCAGAGCTGTCACCATTTGAAGGATGACACCACCACGGCTTACAAAAGTCTTGACCATACCGCACACAACCACAACAGAGATGAAATGAGGCAAATAAGAAAATGTCTGCGAAATGGATTTAAGTTTTTGTATCTTAACTTCATTGAATAACAGCGCCAGGATAATGGCAGCAGGAAATACAAATATAAGTGATGAGATACTGATAACCAGTGTGTTTTTTAATATATTTAAGAAATCAGGACTTTCAAACAGAGATTTAAAATGCTGAAATCCTACCCAAGGGCTACCCCACATACCTAAAGCCGGTCTGTAATCCTGAAAGGCTATCAACGCACCGTACATGGGCTTATAGCAGAAAAGTATGTAGTAAGCCATTACAGGTAATATCATAAGATAAAGTCTGTAATTTCTTCTCATATCAGTTTTAAGTCTTTTCCCAAACCCCGGGGAGTTCTTTGACATACCTGAATTTTTTTGCATCATCTGAATTTACTCCTTTTTCATGAATGTGCCATATCATCTGTGTCTTACTTCTTCATGAATTTGTCATAGGCTTCCTGATGATATTTTACATATTTATCAACACCGCGTTTCTTGAGTCCTTCGCGGAATTCGTCAAATTTATCAAGCGACTCGCCGCCTGTAATAAATTTCATCATCATCTGATCCCTGTAGGTATTAAGTCCTTCTTCAACGGAAGCCATTTCTGTTTCCTGACTTGTTGTCAGATTCAAAGGAGGCATGAAGTAAGACTGTACATCCGTCTGAAGCCAGTTGTCAAGTGCAGCTTTCTGTTGAGGACGTGTTGAATACTGTTCCATATAACGTCTGTCCTGAACAAATGCACCGCTGTTATGCGAACGGCAGTAGCGAGCCATACTTGCCGCCATGGAAAGTCCCTCAGAGCTGTTTATTATTTCTTCTGTATATGTGGGATAACCGTCAATCATATTGTAGCTTTCGCCTTCAATACCAAAATTGAAAAGCATATGTCCTTCTTCAGAATAAGCATAGTCAAGAAGCTTTGTACAAGCCTCATAATTATCACAATCTCTGGAAATTGCAGCAAAAATGCCGCTTACAGGCTGCTCATACTGAGAAAGTATACTTACCTCGCCTTTGTTAAGAACAGGATACTTTGCTCCTACAAGATCAAACTTATCATTAGGAGCAGCTGCAAGCCACTTACCCATGCCACCGCCACAGCTTCCAACAGTAGCACCGCAGATATTATTCAACAAATTGCTCTGAACAATGCTTCCGTCCACTGTTGCAAATTCAGCATCAAGAAGTCCCTCTTCATACCATTTATTAAGCAGGGCGAGATAATCCTTGTAACTGTCATCAAGCGGACCGTAAGTTACCTTGCCATCTCTAAGGTATAAATCATAGTATGTACCATAGGCACCCGAGAATACTCCGTATGAATTCATTTCGGTCAGAGAAGTTGTTAAGGGTGCAACCGCACCTTTCTTATCTTTAAAGGCACGCAGTACATTTGTCCATTCATCAATAGTTTCAGGAGCTTCAAGATTAAGGTCGTTAAGCCAATCCTGACGGAATACAGGACCACAATATGTAAGTAAGTACTTATCTCCGCGGATAAAGGGGAAACCGGGGTACTTACCGTCATCAGTAGTTACCAGACGGTCAATATCTGGATTCTGCTCCAGATATGCGCTGAGATTCGGCGCATCTTTTTTAATATCCAATGCCTGGATAATGCCGTCTTCCAATGCCTTGTTGGTTCCGCCGGGATAAAGCAAAGCCCAGTTAAACTCAATAATATCAGGCAAATTGTTGGATGCAGTCAAAATGCTGAATTTTTCTACGCCCTGACCTGAAGCGGGATGTTCATACTCAATAGTACAACCTGTTTCTTCCATAAGTTTCTTTGCAAATTCTGTTTCTGCCAAAGTAGCTGCTGTTTGTGATGTGTTACCGTCCAGAAGTGACCAGTATGTAATTACATTTGGGTCACGATCCTTCTTGCTCACCTTACTGCTACCACATCCGGTTAGTGCTGCTACTGCCAGTGCGGTAACTGCAACTATTGCTGTAAGTTGTTTCATTTTCTTTTTCATAATAATGCCTCCTTATATATTTCCCTTTAATAAATTAAATTTAATTCTTATAACAATTTCACCTTTTGTCTTAACATTAAAGTATCATTCCTTCAATAATTTGTCTACAGGAATATAATGTCAAAAAAACCATTCTGATTGAAGTCCTTTACCAGCAGGGCGACTTCCATTCAGGCTTGAGCCACCGGATAAGTGACTCTACATAGAAGAAATCAGCATACGGCTCGATTGTATCTATGGAGCCATTGTGCAGCTTTGAGCTGACAGTGTGAAGAACAAGTCCGTCGGCTCTGTCCCCTTTATTTGAACAAAGTTCAATCAGTGCTTTGATCATTGCCCCTGCTGCATTTTTGAAAAGCTCTTTATCGGGTGAAGTATCCGGCAAGTGCTTACATACTTCCAAAAGTCCTGCCGCCGCCACCGTGGATGCCGAACTATCACGAGGTTCCAGACTTCCGGTTGTAAAATCAAAGTCCCAATATGGAACAAAATCAGCCGGAAGATGATTCAAAAAGTAGTAGGAAACACCTCTGTGAATATCAAGGGTTTTTTCATCTTTAGTATAGCTGTATGCCATAGGATAACCGTACACAAGCCAACTGTGACCACGTGCCCAACAGGACTCATCTCTGTTTCCCTGCCACGTCACTCCGCCTACAGGTTTTAGAGTTTCAGGGTCAAACTGATAATGATGATATGACGAGCCATCATCGCGGATAAGGTATTTCAGTGTGGTGTTATAATGCTCCACTGCCGCATTATAATACTCTTTATTGCCTGTTTCTTCATATGCCCAGAAAAACAGCGGAATATTCATCATACTGTCCACTAGTGCTCTATACCAGTCATACGGCTCCCCCGGTCTGCGCATTCCTGCTCTGATAAGGAACTTATTAACCGGACAAAAATGCTCAAACTGAATTTCAGCAGCTTTAAGAGCCGCCTCACGAGCTCTTTCACTACCGGTCAGACGATATGCAGCAACACATGAGGGAGATATTTTAAAGCCGGTATCGTGATCATCCAAATCTATATTTTCAAAGGCATGCTTTTCAAAAATCGCTACTTGTGATTCAGCCGCCTTCCTAAATTCTGCATCTCCGGTTAATTCATAAATGAGCCAGTAAAGACCTGTCCACATACCACTTATCCAGCCGGGATGCTCAACACTTTCATACCTGTTAGATGACCACAGACCTCTTGCCGGTTCAGGGAATTTCCCTATAAATCGCGGCAAACTTCTCTTAAGAACTTCAACCGAAACATCAAGTGCATTTTTAACATCAGACTGGCTAAGCTCTTTTCCGTAATCAAAACGTGCCGGATTTTCTATCTGTACTTTTTCAAACAACACAATCACCTCTTTACAGTGTAAACAAGTTCTCCTTTTTCGTGAGCATCTGCCGGAACAACAAAAACTGCACATTTTCCGTCATAGCTGAACGTCTGCTCTTTTCCTTCCACAGTAATCTCTGCAGGATTCTGTCCAAAAATCTTAACAGTTATATCACGAACGGGACGCATCCCTGAAACCTTCGGGATTGAATTATTTATTTTATCATGACCGTTGTTTTCTCTGCCTTCAAAGCCACCCTTACGATTTTCAAGCACTAAATCAAAGCTGTCCCGGGTGCTATTTTTGATGTAAGCAGTTGTTGTTGCAACCTTCCCGCTTTCGTAATCAAAGGACCATCCGTCATCCTCGACTAACGTACCGCTGCAGTCTGCCCCTGGATATACACATAATACATAATCGTGCTCTTTTTCAAGCAGATATTTTTGGGGCTTCATAGTGAAAATCACCGAGCCTTTGCGAACAAATAATGCTCCGCCTTTTCCCTCGGGAACTTCATAATCAATACTTCCTTCATATTCTTTTCCGGTGAAATAATCCACCCAAACACCGTCAGGCAAATCAAAATGCATATCGTAAACACCAACAAGCAAGTCATCGCCGAACATATACATATTCTTTACATTGTCAAAACGGTCTGTGTTCTCATAAACAAGCGGAAGAGGTCTGAGTATCGGCATACCGGTCTGTGCCGCCTTATGCGCCATAGTATAAATATATGGAAATAACGATGAACGTAGCTTTGAATAAGAACGAATCATTTCCTCCTTATCTTCACTTAAGAACCACGGATACTGCCACTGCGCCCAGCAAAGAAATTGAGTATACGGCAGGAAAAATCCGTAGTGAAGTTTTTCAGGAGTTGTTACCTCCAAATCACAGGATACATTGGAATGGGCTGACATTGAATAGTTGAAGACACCCATCATCGTCTTAATGTCTCCGCCCGTGTCCCCTGTCCAGGTTGCCGCATACTTTTGTGTTCCGGAATATGCCGCCGCAGTATATATAAATGCACGTCTGTCAGTATATTCCCTGAAGCCCTGCTGCATCTGCTTTGCAAGAAGAACGGGATATATATTATGCACTTCATCATCTAAAAATTTACCGCCCCAGAGTCTGTCAGGAAAATGCAGAACCTGGTCTGCACCATCAAGCTTAAATGCTGCAGCGCCATTGTCTACAAACTTCTTCAAATGTTCAAACCACGGCTCGTCATCCTTTGATATTGTATCAATCTTTTTTGAGCCTGCCACTAATCCCGCATCAAAAATAGGTACATCTGCCTCAAAAATTGTTCCGCGAATATCTTTGAAGTAGTCTTCGTTCTTCTTTAACTGTGTATTTTCTTCCTTATAGAGTAAATCGTAGTTACAACACAGCCAAAGGCTCAGATTCATTCCCATTTCACGAAGCGGATAGAAGAATGTGCGTTCCCCGCTCTGATTATCCTCAAACCAGCTTGGTAAATAAAATTTTTCCTTGTCCCAGCATTTTTCTGTACTGTAATCATAGCGTTTTGACATCCACGAAGGCTCTAATCCCATCATATCACAAGAAATATCTCTGTCACGAAAGTTCTTGGAATCCCACAAAAGGTCTCGCGCATCACACTCTTCATTTTCTACAAAAACAAAGCCGTAAGCAAATTTAGGTAAAACCATCGGTCTTCCGCTGACATCTGTATAAAGCTTAAGAAGCTCCGCCATATTTTCACCGCAGAAAATATAGAAATCAAGAACACCTTTTTCAGCTCTGATTATCATTGCATCAGGGTCTGTGCTTCCAATATCAAAAATATGGCAATATGTACAGTTCACTAGTATTGCCCATCCGTCTGTACTGAACATAACGGGGATTGGACCGTATCCTATTATGTCGGTTACATCCATTACGAGCTTACGACCTCTGTGCATAAGGTGCTCTCTTGTTGAGTCACCGCCACCGAAAATACGTTCCTTTTCTGACAGAGGTATACGGATTTCAAAGCCTTCACCGCATTTCTTAAACGAAACTGCTATACTGCGCTTTCCTGCGGAAAAGTTTAACTCGTTATCATCAAATTCGGTTGCCTCTGCCAGTCCATCCTGCAAAATACCATATCGAGATAACATACTGCTGTTTTTTTCATAGATACGTGTGATTTTATCATTAATATGCTTTATTTGCATTTTACTTCTCCTCTTTCTGCATTTTTCTTAAATCCTTTGTCCAACTTATCCAGGCATCTGTATCCCAATATTCTGTGCGCCAGAGAATTTCTTCATCAAAGTTGCGTAAAGCTTTCAATGTTGTATCCACGAATTCTTTTGCAGGAATACAAATGAATTTGGCATTGCCGCAAAAACTTTCGGTAGCAAAACCTTTCTCCACCATACGGTCATACATCACCATATTATATACGTGAGGCCATACTCCCGGTTTTCCAAAGCTCCACAGAATTTCCTTCATTTCGTTATAGTCGGGATGGTCTTTAATGCTACCAAGACATTCTTCCATATAAACATACTCCGCATAATGACGGAAGGTTATTGAAAGAGCATCGACACCCAGAAGAACAATCTTTGCACTCATCTGATACATCTTTTCCCACGGAGAATCTGCTGAAAAAGGTGTATCTCCGAAATTTCCGAAGCGTTTGTGTGTATGTCCGTGTGTTTTTGTAAGCTCCTGAGCATATTTTCCGCAAGCTGCCACGGAATGTGTTGCCTGGTCACTGCGCAAAGAACCCTCACGTTTTCTGAAGTAATTTGTTAAATATCCAACATCAGATTCTTTATCAAGATGCCATGTTTCATAAGCTTTATCAAAATCCTTCTGTACAAAAGTAGGAAAGACTAAAGTTCCCTCTTTTCCTATTGCATCCAAAAAGCCTGAAATGATAGTTTCTGCGCCACCTTCAACCTCGCCAAGACTTTTGAAAGATGAGTGAACTAAAACAATGTCACCTTCTCGAATGCCCAGTTCATTTACTGCCTTTGTAACATCTGATTTAATAACTTTTACCATAGTAGTCACCTCGTTATTCATTCACCACAATTTTAAAGGTTGTCTTTTCATCTTGTAGAAATAAGAGATTTTCTGTACTCGTTAATTTCGCTGAATGTGTATTCTGCATGACGCAATTTCCACTCTATATGCCATTTGTCTGTCATATATAGCATCGATGGCTCCCAGCCGAGTCTGGAATCATTTTCAACAAGAGGAATTGTATCCTTCGCATTAGCGCATTCTTCGTTAAGAATCTGCTCCATATTATCCAGAATATCATTAACGGTTTCTGCATTTTCTGCACTGTAAAGCTTCATCTTAAGCATATGCCATTTTCTTGCATTAAGCCCTGTTTTAACTGTATTAGTAATAAATCTGCCGAGATTAAGAAGTTCAGACAGTTTTTCATTTTTCACAGGTGCTTCTTCAAGAAGTCTGACACCATTTTTCATATAATTCATCATAAACTCAAGCGATACATTCTCATTCTGAAGTCTGACGGAATACGGAAAACCCTTCTGTATTCCGGCAAAGTTACTGAAACGGTTTGTCGTCAGAATACGGTTCCCAAACATCGCCTCCGGCGATGAAGGAACATTTGCCTCTGACATGAGGCAAAACGGAAATGATGGTCCAACTCTGAAAGGACCGTACTGATTTTCATTACTCGGCACATAAGCTCTTATAGCATCACTCCAAAGCTTCAGCGCTTCGTCAACATTCTGATAATTTTCTTTGCCAAATTCAGAAATTAGTATTTTTTCAAGCAACTCTTCCATTGGCTCAAGGGGTTCCAGAAAAGCCAGATTTGACAGTTTGCTGATAAAGGACGGATAAAATCCGTAATGATGACTTTCCATCAAGCCACACAAGCCCCATTTCCTGTTTGCTTTAATTATGGCTGCATAGCGACGCATCCACTGATAAGGCATCGGTTCGTAAGGAATAACACCTATATCCCAAGTAAGGCCGCCTGTATTTGTCATAGAATAAAGACGTATGCCTCTTTTTTTGGCAGCCTTCGCCTCGCTCTCAAAATAAGCTCCGGGACCTTCAAATGATAAGGTATAGTCTGAGCATCTTCCCTCTGACTCCCCGTAAAATCTTGGTTCAAACATTTCAAAGGTTGCCTGCAGGCTTATGTCCGTCGGCAAAGTTTCTATCAGCTTTACCCTCGCCTCTTCACTTTGACAGCCCCAGTTATAAGTCCAGAAAACAATATCAGCCTTATCATTATATTTGCGTATGGTTTTTTTAAGAAGATCAAGCCATATTGGATAATCATAACACGGATACCAGCCTGAGCTTGGTTTACCAACAGGGATACCGTCTACTACAGTTTCATAGTATTTTCCGGGTGCTACATTAGGGTCTTTACTCGGAAATTCCACCGATTCACCCACAAGTGTTACTCCCGCAAGTCCCGGGCACTCACAAAACAGCTTTCCGTAAGTATTATCATAAAATTCCTCTGCCTCGGGAGCTTCGGGGCTCATATCACTTTTTATATAGCTGTATGCATATACATCTAAACCATACCGCCTTGCCCTGTCTATCAAATCATTAAAATCAAGATAGCCGTGAGGAACCTCATTCACTCCTTTTGTGAAAACAAGGATAACATCCCTGCCCTCATGTGCAATACGTGCAAGGTATTCGTCAGGATATTCATCAAGGCCGTATGCCGAATGAACCATTCTAGGTGCAAACATAGGTTTTTTCTTAATATTTCCAAAGGCAAGCAAAGGAGCTTTTTCAAAAGTCATAAGATTTTCTATGTAATACAGTGCCTGACCTATACCGCGCTCGTCATAACCATAAACATTGATTCCGCTTGCATCGGTTTCTATCATAAAGCCCTTATAAGTTGCAGCATCATCTAAATCAGCGCCTGCCTCTGCCGCCAGAGAAACAATGATGTCTGCGTTTTTTTCATTATAGGAGAATACTGAAGAAACATTCATTGATTTTTGCAGAAAGTCCATAAAATCATTTACCGCTGTTTCAGTAACATCGGTATAAACCCCGTTAACACTGATAACAACCTTATCCGAAAGCATAAATTCATTTTCCGAAGCTTGTCTTGATATATTGCGGATATTTTTTTCATGAACTTCTAAAAGCCGTTTTCTGAAATCATAATTTTTCTCCATACTCTGTCCTCTTTCCAGTTATTATAACCCAAGCAATTTAATTGCGTTTTCTTTTGCTATTTTATTAAACACAGTTTCGCTTATCATTCCTTTATCACACCAATCTGTAAGCAGTGTAATAATTTCAGGATAATTTCCAACATAACACCTGTCTGTACCAAAATACAATCTGTCCTGGAATTCCGTAAGGAATTTTGCACCATATTCAGGAGTACGCATTAGTGCTGCGAACGGAGAACCATCCGAAAGGTCCCCGTGAAGATTTTTATACCTTCTCATCAGTTTTGGCACAACACCTTCTTCAAGCAAAGGTGTGTCAGGCATATGGCCTGCCTGCTGACCGAGAATATTAAATATTATTCCTCTTTCACCCGGTGTTTCAAGCTTTCCAAGTTCTGACCAGAACGCAGGTCCATGACCGAGAATCACAAGATTTGGAAATGTCATAAGCGTATGCTCAAGCATAGGAAGACCGGGGTCATCATAAAGTCCAAAGTCACCGTCATGCTGAATTGAGCCGTCGTATATAACGGGAAGCTCCGCAATTTCTATGTATCTTAAAAGATTCTGCACCTTGGGATGGTCAAGGGGCATATTGGGCATAATTTCACCGACACCCTTGCAACCCTGTTTTTTATAATATTCAAGGACGGGACCAAAATCTGCGTACGGAGAATTGGTAAGTGTTCTCGGGTCAATATTACAAAACGGAATATATTTATCCGGGTTAGCTCTTGCAATTTCAAGAATCTCCTCATTTGACTGCGGGAAATATATTTCAGGACTTACCACAGGCAAAAGCACTGTTTTTTCAATTCCCCATTCCTCACTTGACTCCTCAAGCTGCTTAGGGTTATAAAATTTTGTTACAAAAGGATTAGGCTCCTTATAAACATGTGCGTGAATATCAATAAACATTAAAAATTCCTCCATTTTTCTATCATTTCATTACATTCTTCTTGTATGCAAGAGGTGATACTCCTGTTTCCCGCTTAAACACCATACTGAAATAGTTAGGTGTAGAAAAATCCAGTCTTTTGCTGATTTCATTTATTGCATGACCTTCCGAGAGAAGCTTCATTGCCTCTGCCATTTTAAGTTTCATAAAATATTTGTGTATACCGATGTCAGAAACCTCCGCAAATTTCCTTTTAAGGTGAGATTTACTTATATTACACCGCTTTGCAATTTCATCAAGAGTAATCTGTCCGTAAATATTCTCTGCAAGAATTGAAATAATCTCTTTATGAATTTTTTCTTCTTCCCTGACATTTTCATTCTTTACAACAAGATTTTCTTCATTCAAAACTGAAAGCAAGAATGCCTCAAGTCTATTTACAACATTTTGAGGAACATATGGCACCTTCCAATTTTCAAGAAAATTATCAATATTACTTGATTCTCTCGTATTGCCACTCAATGTGTTTTCACGAAGATACGTAAGAAGGTCATTTATTTTTTTCTGTTGGTTCTCATTGAGAGAATATACTCCGTTTTCAAAAGCTCCTACATATGATCCCTCTATCTGAAATGCCATAACAAACACGTGCGGTTTTATATCGTCAATTGCCCACATTCTGTGAAACTCCATCGGTTTATGAAAAATTATGTCACCGGGCATCAACTCATATATTCTGTTATCACCTACGGCAACTACGCAGCCTGAAACAACATAAACAAATTCCCAAAATGGATGCAACTCCCCATCAAAATACCAGCTTTCATCATAAGTTGCCTCGAATGCTGAATTGAGAAATATAGTCTTAATTATATTCTGTACATATTTATAGTTTTGGGGGCTGTAATTTTCACTGTTCTTTTTCATTTTTGAATAACCCTCTCCGCCTCAAGGACAGTATATAATATATATCAATCATAGCACACCTCAACTCTTATGAATATCCAAAAAAAGATGGAAAAAGTACAAAAAAGGCTCTTTTTAATATGTGTGTGATATAATATTAGGGGTTACAAGCCTACTCCAGTAAGAAAACCCGTTATATTCATTCAAAGAGGGTTCTTCAAGCTCTTCTATTACATCTGTTTTGCCGTCTGCAAATTGTTTGAGCCTTTCACTACAGCTTTTTACTCTTTGCATAAGTCCACCAATGCGTATATCCTGAATATCAAAGCCATGCGGTTTATTTTCTTTAAACCATCTTTCCTGATAGCTTTTATGAAATTCTTCAATTTTCTTGAGAAGTTCATCGCATTTTTCCGAGAGCTTCAAAAGCTCTTGCGTATCTCTTTTATCATACGCATCCTTTATTTTTGAACCCAAAGCGCATTTTATCGAAAGAAGTTCAGCAAATTTTGCATAGTTTTTAAACAAATATGCAAAATTACCATTTCCATTTATCCGAGAAATTTCAAGGGAAAGATTTTTGTAATACTGTGCATATTCATCTTTTTCAAGGTTGTTTCGTATACCTAAAAACAAATCATTATACAAAATACACTTGCTTGAACTTTCCGCTGAATATTTCATCGACATATCAAAATTGTCAAGCAGCATAAAGTCGTCAAATTCATAACCGATTAAATCTTTAAATTTTTCCTTTACACTTTCAATATCTGTGTTGCCCTTCAACAATTCAGCTGCGTACATCAGGGATGGAAGAACTGCAAATTTAGAACACTCCGATCCGTCATCTCCCCACATAGTGAAAAATATGTTGTCGACACCACTGTCACGGCAAGCTTTAAGAGCAACTTCTGTTGTTTCCATACTCATCTTATTGTCAGGTGCAAAGCCCTTCCATGTCCACGCACCGCCTGCAAAATAAAGCTTTCTGCTAAACATTCTATTTGTTTCTATTCGCTTCTTGTAATTATTGTAATCCTTGCTGTAATAATCCCAATACACCAAAGATACTTCTTCCGGCAGCTTTGCTTTTTCAATAATCTTTGATGTTACTGCTTCTTTGTATTCATCTCTGAACTGATCGTCGATATCAAGTGCAAGAGCATAAAACATATCGCTCCATATCATCGGCTCAAAATTATATTTTTTCAAAATTTCACAGACCTTATGCAAATGAGCATTTATTATATCAAATCGGTCTTTTTCCCCGTACATTCTTTTATATTTTCCGGTACCTACCCGATATGCCTCATCCATACCTATGTGAATTTTACGTGAGCTGAAACACTCCGCTACAGTTGATACCATATCTTCTATAAGTCTGTATGTATTCTCATCATCAATCAGCAGAATATCATCACAATCATTTATAGTGTCATACTGTTCAAACCATTTGAACATAGATTCCAGATGTGCAAGCGTCTGAATACATGGTATAAGCTCAATGCCGATTTCATTGCAATACCTGTCCATATCTTTAAGTTCAACTTTAGAGTATCTTCCTCTCAAATGTCCAAAATACGGTTGATTATCAACCTCATAGGTATCTTCAGTGTATAACATTATTGTATTATAACCCATTTTTTTAATGATACAGGCATATTCTTTTATGGTTTCAACTTTCATCACTGCATTTCTGGAACAGTCAAGAATTATTCCCAACATTTTATCCATATTAATCAACCTCCACCACAAAAAACATCATCCAATATTAGTTATATATAAATTTTAACAGATTACACAAAAGGAGTAATTATTTTTTTATGCAAAAAGTATAACAATATTGATTTTTAGACAAATTCAGAATAAAATATTGATTTTTGTATCTTAAACATATATAATGCTATTGTTAACAATATTTTTTACTTGGGAGGGTTATTTTATGAAAACAGAAGTGTTACAATCAGAATTTGAAAATTCCGAAATTGTTATTCATAATCCTGCATTAGCTCTCTATACGCAAGTCTGGGACTGGCATATTCATAACGCACTGGAATTTTTGTACTGTATCGAAGGAAATATAATCGTATATACTCCTGACAATGAATATCATGTGAATTCCGGAGATATAATTCTCATAAATTCACGGTGTCCGCATAAAACAAAAACGGCAAAAAACACTTTTCTTTTTTTACTACAATCAGAATTAACTTTCGGAAAAGAATCTGTACTCAACGACATTTTGACTCAAGCTGCTAATCAAAATGATATGGCACATATTTTTCCTGCAGGCTCCGACTTAAACAAAGAAATAAACGAATGCTTCGAAAAAATCATTAAAGAAAATACAATCCGTGAAAATTCATATGAAACATTTATAAAATCTACAGTACTTAACATCCACGGTATTTTATACAGAAATAATATAGTTAAAAACCCACAAAACTGCCTTAATCAAAAATATATTAAAAAGATTCTTCCTGCTATAAATTATATAAATGAAAACTATACAGACGATATATCACTCGCTCACATAAGTCAGCTGTTAAATTTTGACAAATCACACTTTTGCAGAATTTTCAAAAAAGCATTAAATGTTTCTTTTGTCCAATATCTGAATTTGGTAAGAATAAACAATGCCTCAAAACTTCTTCTGTCAACAAATAAAACTGTTACCGAAATATCTGCAGAAACAGGATTTTCATCTCCTGCATATTTTATAAAAAATTTCAAGATACACTTTGGTTGCACTCCGAATTTTTATAAAAAATTTAAATCTGAAAGTTTCGGCAATCATATCATACAGTAATCAAAACACCTTCTATTATGGTTTAACATAGCCATATAGAAGGTGCTTTATTATGTTAACAAAGGCACAGATTAGGCTTTACTTTTCTTTTGAAACTTAAAATGTCCAATCATAGCACCTGCTGCCATAAGTAGTGCCCATACCGTAACTATTCCTCTCCAGCCTATCCCGTCAACAAGAAAAGCAAACAGCAAATTGGCTCCTGCCGCAGCAGAATACCCGACAGCCTCCAGAATTCCATTTACGGTGGAGACCATACCGCTTTCCGCCTGTTTCGGTATATAAACAGACCACAGCACGGTTCCGGAAAAAGATACTGATACTCTTGACAAAAAGAGAAATCCCAGACTTATGTATACGTTTTCAGACAATAATGTACACCCCATAAATATTGCTGAAAGTGCAAAAAAGAATCTGACCATTTTATATCATTATCTTTAAAAATTTTTAAAACTATCAAAGCGATAAAAGGAATAAAAGAGCATATAAATGTAATCAGCGAGAAAATACCGTTTGCAACATCTTTTTGAAAGCCAAGATGTTCACAAAAATAAGTAGGAAGCCAGAAATTAATTGATATTGCAGAAATTTCAACTATGGCACTGACAAACAGATAAAAAATATAATTATCCAACTTAAAGACAGACAGAACACTCTTTGGTTTTCTGGAAGATTGTTTAATGTCCATCGGATTAATAACTTTTCTTTTTTCCAGATTTGAAAGCACGGCATATGCTACCAATGCAATACATACACACGATATTCCCGAAACGACAAAGGTATATTTCCAGTTAAATACCATTGCGAACAAACTTGCAATTAACGGTCCTGCAAATGATGCGAAGGAGAAAAATACACAACAAACTTTTGCATAATCCGGTCTGGTGTTCTCGGAAATGGTTTTAATCAGGGGACCTCTTAACATAGAGAGAGCAAATCCCATTAAGAAAAAAAGCACCAGTCTGACTTCAATAACATTACAAAACGGAAATATCACAGATGCCACACCGCACAAGTTTAGTCCTGCCATCACCATATTTTTCGCCCGGATTCTGTCACCAATTATACCGTTTATCAACTGTCCTATCGCATAGGCAAAAAAATAAACAGACGAAAATGACCCAACAAGCTCCTTTGTGAAAAGTCCTGTTTTAAGCATTTCAGGAGTACATACACTCAAAATGTTTCTCATATAGTAGCTTGCAAGATATGAGGATATACACACGAAGCCTATAATTATAGCTTTTTTTAGTTCTTTTGTTATTTGCATTTTTGAAATCTCTCCTCTATATGATTTGTAACTACAGTTATTTATCTCACTTCAATATATTTCTTACAAAAGAAAGACCTTTTTTCAGACTTTCAACACAATCCTCGATGCCCTCATATTCGATATTCATATACCCGTCATAATCTGCATTCTTAAGGATTTCAACACATTGAGCTACTTTTGCATCTCCATATCCTACAGCAGTACCCAAAAGATAGTTGCAACCTCTTGTCCGGAAACAGTTTTCCTTTGGACAGTCACTATAAAAATCATATTTAATCATATCTTTCAGATGAACGTGAGATGCCAGATTCGCCAGTTTTGAAACACATATAGTATTGTCTAAATCAGCACACATAAAATTCCCCACATCTATCAGCAATGAAAAATTTTTGTGATTTACTGCATTGTAAGTTTTCTCCACTCTATCCCAGTCCTGGAAAGTAATCCCATGATTTTCTATTATGGTCATAATTCCAAGCTTTTCACCATATTCGGCAATTCTTTTCATATACGGAACAACCATGTTAAGAGCCATATCAAAGCTCATATATCCGGGAAGAGAATATCCTACATCATAACGGAATAGCTTTACATCAAGCATTTTCGCAATATCAATATTACGACAAATTTTTTCCAGTTCTTCTTCCCTTTCTTTTTCCGTTTCAAGCAAAAGATCACCGCCTGCCAGATATGCACAAATCTCTATATTGTGCATATCTGCCAGCTTCTTTAAATTGTCTGTATATTCCTTTGTTACATTTTCGGGAAAATTAAAATCAACAAATTCAATTGCATCAAATCCCAGTTCTGCAGCTTTAATCAAAGTATCTTCTGCCGTCATTTCATTTTTGTCTATATACTGCTGGAATGAATAAGAACTAACTCCAATCTTCATATTTTCATACCTCATTTTATGCAAATTTCGTGACCTGTTCTTGCCGATTCATATATTGCATCGATAATTTTCATAACCTCAAGTCCATCTTCTGCAGAAGCAATGCATTCTGCTCCATTAAGAACACAGTCAACAAAATGCTCCATCTCTGCAACAAATAAATCTTTTGATTTTTTAAGATTGCTGATGTCCGGTGAAACATCTGCAAGATAGTCGTTTACCTCGGTATATATTTTCATATTCTGAGCATCAACAACTATCCCTCCCTTTGTACCATAAAGCTGAGTTTTAGTAACATTTTCGGAATTAATGCTGTAGCTTGTTTCAAGCAATGTCGTTTTATTTCCTTCGTATTTAATCATTGCTACACAAAAGTCTTCAACATCATACAAATCGGTATCTGTCGCACCGTCAGGCTTCCATTCAACATCTGTTTTAAGGTGTTTTCGATTTTTAATTCCGTCATTTGTTGAAGCAAATACAGACAAAGCTTTCGGCTTTCCCATCAGATATCTTGTAAGATCAATAACATGAACTCCTAAATCAATAACAGGTCCGCCTGCTGACTTGGATTTATCTGTAAACCATCCTCCCGGAGCACCGTGGCGCCTCAGATAAGTAGCTTTGGAATAATAAATGTCTCCAATATAATCATTATCCACAAAATCCTTTGCAACAATGCCTTCTTCTCCAAATCTCATAACAAAACCAATCATAAGAAGTTTGTTATTTTTTTTTGCTGCTTCAATCATTTTTTCGGCTTCTTCTGCACTGGTAGCCATCGGCTTTTCGCAAAGAACATGCAACCCGGCCTCAAGTGCTTCTATTGAACATTCTGCATGAACGCAGTTCCATACGCAAACATCCACAGCATCAAGTTTTTCGGTTTTTATCATTTCCGTTAAATTAAGATAGGTATTACTTATCCCATAGCTTTCCGCGGTCTCTTTTAAAACTTTTTCATTTATATCGCAAATTGCAACAATTTCTGCATTTTCAACTTTTTTATACGACTCAAGATGTGTTTTTGCTATATTTCCTGCTCCAACTAATCCAATTCTCAATTTTTTCATACAAACACTCCATTCCTACACCTGCATACAGCCTGCACTCTTTAACTCAGAAAGTGCAGACTGTACTATTCAAATCAATCAGATTTATCATTCAATTTCAAGAAGAAGTTTCAAAAGCCTTTTCGCACTCTGCTGAACAACAGCATGAGCACTTTCCACACCGAATTTAAGAGGGTAATAAATCGGCTCATGATACCCCGATGGCATACGAACATCGTTACCTGCGTAAATCTCACTCATCTGACTGGTAGCCGGATGCCAGTCTGTTACTACAAGACCATCAAAACCCCATTCATTACGAAGAATTTCTGTAAGCAACTCATAATTCGCACTGCAATGGTGCCCGTTAATTTTGTTAAATGCTGTCATCATTATTTTTGGAGATGATTCTTTTACACAGATTTCAAACCCCTTCAGATAAATTTCTCTCAGAGCTCTTTCTGACACCACAAAGTCGCATCCGCTACGGTTTTCTTCTTTATTGTTACAAGCGAAGTGTTTTGGAGTAGCCGCAACTCCAACTGACTGAATACCACGCACCATAGCCGCAGCAATTTTACCTGAAACAAGCGGGTCCTCTGACATATATTCAAAATTTCGACCGCAAAGAGGACTGCGGTGAATATTAAGTGCTGGTGTAAGCCAGATGAAAAAGTTGTTCTCTTTTGATTCAAGGGCTCCGCACTTTCCTATTTCCTCTGCAATATCAGGATTCCATGTGCAGGCAATCATTGTTGCGCACGGAAAAGCGGTAGTATAAACTCCGCACTTTTTATTTATTCTTACACCGGCAGGTCCGTCACAAGTCATAGCGCAAGGAACACCATACTCATCAACACCGATATTCGTTATACCCATTGCATCACCGGTTGTAATATCGCCACCCATACCTCCGACATTACCTACTCCGATGCTGCGTTTTCCGCCGAGAAGACGTGATAAATATTCAACATCAAGCTGTGCTATAAATTCATCAAGAGTCTTTTCTCCACGGTCAACCATATCAAGAGTAATTCTTTCACCTTTCTGATTTCTCTCGATTGCTTTTGGTAAAGTCTTTTTAATTTCAGTCTCTTCCCGATAATCAAATTCATCAAAACTGCCGTCTGCACGCATACGTCTGTTAAGTCGAAGCGGTGCCATTCTTTCTTCAAGCTGCCGTATAACTCTTACATCTTCCTCTACAACATATACAAATTCTGCCTTTTGTGTATTTCTGACAGAATTACCTATGTAAAACTCGTAGTTTCCTCCTTCAAGAACATACGCAGATTTCCGGCATTTACCCTCGTCGTCATAGCTTGCCATAGAAGAAATATCAAAGCTGACTGTAACTGGTTCTGATTCTCCGGGATTTAACAGTTTTGTCTTTTTAAAGCCGGCAAGTTCCCGTGTACTTTTGCCGAGTTTTCCTTGCGGTGCACTATAATAAACCTGCACAACTTCTTTTCCGACAACTGTGCCGCTATTCGTTACTTTACACGATACGACAATTTGTCCGTCTGTTTCCTCTGCTTTTAAATCACAAATTTCAAATTCAGTATATGAAAGACCAAAGCCAAAAGGATAGTTAACTCTTTCTTTCATACCGGGAATTGTTTCAAAATAGCGGTATCCGATATAGATATCCTCATAGTTTTTAAGATAAAGACTTGACTCATAAAAATCCTTGCTTGCAGGATAATCTTCAAAACATTTTGCAAACGTATCTGTAAGTTTACCCGATGGATTTGAATCTCCGCAAACTGTCTCAGCAATTGCAAGACCGCCTTCCATTCCTGCGTTCCACGCAACAAGTGCACCACCAATTTTATCATTATCAGCAAACCAACTTGTGTCTATAATGCCACCAATGTTGAGTAGTATTACAACATTTTTAAACTCTTCGGATACAAGCTTTATGAGATTTTCTTCCTCTTCACTAAGGTAATAATCTCCTTTATCATTTGTCCTGTCCTTGCCCTCTGCAGAAAAACGACACACTACTACAAAAGCAGTGTCAGCAAAAGAGGCCGCCTCTTTTACAAGCTCTGCAGGGATTTTAGGCTCTTTAAAGAATCCTGAATTCAGTTCAAGTGATGGGTTCTCATTCTGCTGACGGTTTATATCGTCAATATAAAACTGAGATACTTTATGGAAAATTTCAACTTTGCCTTCTTCTTCCTTAATTTTAAACCCATCATATATGTTGCGGATATATTTTGAACATACATCTCCGCTTCCACCGCCGCCTTTTACATAATCAATCTGTGCTTTACCAAATATTGATATTTTTGCTCCTTTTTTAAGCGGTAGCACTCCGTCATTTTTTAAGAGTACCATACCCTCATTTGCTGCCTTTTTAGAAATCTCAATATGTTCACGGCTACCTGTTACAATTTTTCCGTCTTCACCAAGCGGTATACACGGCATATATTTAATTCGTGCCCACTTTTCCATTTTTATTCCTCCTTGTTCAAGCTACGAGTCCAAATATACATTTTTATATTATAAATTATATCAGCGAGAATTTCTTGCTTCAATACATATATTGCTCAAAAATATTTCAATTTTGACATTTTTGAATTTTTCCAGTAATTTCAATATATAACATACAACGACAGATGCTTAAAGAACAAAAGGAGAATAAGGAATTCATCTTCCCCGAGTCAGAAATAAAACGAGCCTAAAACATAGTCCGTATTTATGTTATCATCTCATGAAAAAAACATCGTTGTTGGCACAGAACTTGTTGTTTTTTAATAAAACAACAAGTTCTGCAAAAGACTGTATTATAGCATTTGTAAAGATTTCCTTAAATTACTAATTTCGGTGAAGCGCTTCGCAGTGTTCAGGATATGAGTGATAAAAAGTATTATTAATAATTTTATCAATAATAGAGGAAGGGCGCTGCGGAAAATCCGCAGCGCCCCACTATTTATATAAACTCATGGCATAAGTTTATATCGAATTAATTGAGAATTTGTCTGATCCAGGGAAATATAAATTTCGTAGTTTTAACACTCCCTTTAAATCACTTCTTCATAAATTCGTATTACTCCCAAAGCCACAGAACAATCTACTTCAGAATCATCAATCACTCTGATAATCTTATCAGTTCTTCTTTTTAAAATTTCTGACATAGCATTTTTTATCTGTGATTTTCCTCCAATAACTACCGTTTCACAATCACTCTTTATAATTTCTCTGATTTCATCACACAAAACTGCACCTAAAAAGAAACTATAAATCTTTTCTTTTTCTAATCCTAAAATGTTTTTTTAAATTCGTTCAAAAGATACTCGCACTCAACAATTTTTTCAGCCAGCATACCTCTGGTAACATAATAATGATTTGCTGCTTCATAGCCTACCGCACTGTTTTTCAGCATTATTTTATATGCACTGATGGCTAAATCCTTTTCGTCCTTTACAATTTCTCGTAGTTTTTCTGTATCGTTTGAACCGTTTCGCTCAATATAAAAGCATATCTGATTGTAAGATGCTTTGAAAAGTGTGTAACAATATTGAGCCATGTCCTTAAACTCACAGAGTGGCAGAGTTTTAATTATATTAAGTCCTTTTTCCCATTCTGTATAAAGCTTCAAATACTGTGTTCTCAAAACTTCAACCGAATACAACTTCTCCTCTTCACTTACATGGAACCGGGCAGGTACCCCTCTCCAGGTTTCAATATCGTCATATGGATAACAGGTCATAGTTGCCTTCATACCGGACTGTTCCGGATAAAGCAGATTTGCAGAGCCGGCATTAGAAGGTCCGAAGTATATATGTTTCCAGTTAAACGGGTATTCTGAAAAGCCTTTGCAAAAGCAGCTAACAGCTTCCTTAACAACCTCCCAAAACTTTCCATAGTTTTCTTTCAACACCGTATCATATATATCTTCTTTTTCCATTTCATCCTCAAAAAAGTATCCTGATGCTATTTTTATGTTGTCAGAAAGATAACCGCCGAGTGTCCATGAAAGCATAATATGATCAATATCTTCCGACAGCAGATTTTCCATATGTTTAACGACATTATCATAGACAGGTATAAACGGAGCTGTTGAGCATTCCCAGGAGTTATTCATCTGAATTTTAGCTGCCGTTTCAAGGCCTTGCTCTTTCGCTGCTTTCCATAACGTTTTAGCACTCTTGCCCGGTCCGACGATTGACACGGAATAATCCAGAACATCATCGTCAAATCCGCCTATATTAAACGGTATGCCAGTTTCGCTAACCTGTAAAATAATAGTGTTTTTCGGAAGATTTGAAATTGTCTCCACTTCTTCCTCTGCCCCTATGGTATTTGCAAGTGACCACGCATAGTAAAAGAACTTTATTTTAGGATTTACACTGCTGACAGCATCTGCCATTGTTTTAACAATCTTTGAAATAACTTCTGAAGCTTTTTTCTTTCCACATACAGGACACATTTCCTCGGGCTTTGTCTGACGACCGTTTGAATAGCATAGTACCCTGTTTTCAGTTTGTGTAATGTTTATAAATCCGCCAAGCAATGGTACATTTTTGCAAACAGAGGATATAGCATTTTTAAGATAACTATGTACTTGTTCGTTAGATGAACAAAGGCATGCTACTCCTGGATTTAAAGTTGAGCCTTTAAGATGCGGATTATTATCAAAAAATGAAAGCGGTAAGCTCCTCGGCTCGTTTATATACATATAAACTTTTATTCCGTATTTTTCTGTACGTTCTGTAAGTTTCCTGAGATTTTCTATCCGCTTTTCCCAACCATCTGACAATTTTTCATCAAAAGGATAAGGCGCTAATGCATACAATACCCCCTGAATCCAAACACCGTTTATTCCGTACCGCGAATATTTTTCAAGCAATTCATCAGGGAACGAAATGCTTGTATCTTTATCAAGAACATCTCCGTAAAGTCCGCAAAAAGAATAGATAAATCTGGTTTTGATTTTCGTTTTTCTCTTATATATTTTTGCATCAAACTGAAATCCGTGCGCACCTTCTACAAGGCTTTCAAGATAGCAAATGCCTCTGAGTATACCAATTTTATGAGCCGCTTTTATTATAATACTTTCTTCACTGACATATATTTCGTGATATTCCTCATCATCCGAATTCATGCATATGTCGAATTCTATTAATTTAGTTGCATTTTCAGAGAAAATAACACCGTACTTTTCAGCGAAATGTTTAAATCTTTCTATATAACCGTCAACTTCAGATGAATCTGTATGGCTTTTTACACCCCATGTTGAATCAACTACAACCCTACGGTCTGTAGAGGTATAAAGCGGTTCATATTTATCACTGAAAAAATCAAAAGGAATACTATCATTCGCACATGAAAGCGGATTTACAATGTTTTGCATTGTTTTTCTTATTCTGCTTGTTCTCTTCTCCTCTTGTGGGGTAAGCTCTCTGTATAAGACACACTCACAATCACATTTTTCGCCAAGCTTTTCTCCTAAATAATCATCTTCTTTTAGTATATAAGAAAGCCTGTCTTCGTCCCAGTCAAGCAGTTTTAAAATCTGTTCATAAGGCAGAAGATTCCATACCTGTTTTATGATAGAGATATAACCTCGTGTCATCCACATATCAAGATTTTTCTGCTTTGTAAGCCCTAATTTTTCTGCTGCCTTATTTACATTTTCCACACTGGTTTCTATAACCTCTGCTATTTTTTCAGCACTTACCATTTCCCATAATCGGAAAATAAGAGTCTGATACGCAGTCGGAAAATGAGAAATCTTCAAATTCTTTCCTTTTGTAGGTGCAATCAAATTACTCATATCAAACTTATCCTTCCTAAAATCCAAATTCACTGCTAAACAGGAACAACTTCAATTTCTACATATTCAAGAATACATTCATTACAAATTTTTATTTCTGCATACATTACATCAAATCTGTTTTCTTCTACATCAAAAACAAAACATTCGTTTTCATAAATATGCCTATCAATTGTCGTTATCTCTAAAAACTTACATTTTGCACAGTTGACATAAACGTGAAAATCTGAAGCATTTAGGTGACTATCCAATTTAACTCCAAGAAAAAGCCTTACTTTGAAATTCTCTTCAATTTTACCAACAGGAATTTTAATAAGCTGATAGTCCGAGTCTTTTGAAATTTTTAACGGCAGAACAGAAATAAAATAGCATTATGAAAACTCCTTTATTACTTGGTTTTAACCACTATAACTCTCTCTAAATAGAGTGCGTTTTCATCTTCTTTTTTGCCACCGTAATACTCGCCTGTTGCCTTCATGGAAATATAGATGTCACATTCTTCAAAAGGCATATTTCTGCATATTTCGCTTAAGTTAATCGCAAGACCTCTTTGACGTGCTATATAAAGTCCAAGATTTGCTTCGGGTGTAACACCTTTCAGGGCTTCAATTTTATAAAGATGATACTTGTCGGCTACAATGTCTTCTTTATATAAATCCAGGCTGTATACATTTATGTCTTCTTCAATGTTTTTCTTTTTCACAAAGAAAGAAAGCGGATGAGGAGCGGCCTCATTTTTTTCTGTTGCAATATAAAAGAATTGTATAGCCGGGCTCATCTCGTCTTTTGAAAACTTTAAAACCTTATCTACCAAAGCATCTTCATCATCTACAATTGTTACAGATTTTCCTCCGAATATAAACCTGATAACATCCTTTATATATACATCAGTAATGTCTTTTTCAGGTATACCGGAAAGTTCTTTCGGAAGAGGAAATTTATCGTCCGTTTTTTCTAAAAGCTCTGTAAATACTTTAATTTCTCTTTCTGCACTTGTTATTATGCCTTTATGGAGTACACTGCCGTCAGGCGCATAAGCAAATGCATTTTTAAACTCATTTGAGAAAAGCACAATTTCATCAATTATAAATTTTCGATCAAAGTCAAATACTCCGCCTTGTTCTTCTTTCCTTCTCTTAAATTCAAAATAACGCACAGCAACAGTTTTAAGCATACCTACAAAAGCGGTTCGTACACGCATTTCAAGAGTACTGTCTCCACAAACGGCTGCCTGTGACTTTTTAAATAATTCAAGACTTATTTCTGCAAGTTCTAATGTAACGAAATTCCAGTTACCTGTAGGTTCGTCGCAAATCAAAATAAATCCTGATTTTTCCGATGCTTCGTGCATAAGCATCAAATATTCTTTTACATAGCCTGATGCCTTGCCATAGTATTTGGATACAAAAGTGTCTATCAGCTTCTCTCCGTCTTGAGTCGGGTTCTCTATAATCCGGTTTAAAATCCACTGCTCAAGTGCCCAGAAATCTCTTGCTCTATCCATTTCGTTTTCAACAAGATAACCCGTTATTCCTGCCTCATACGTTTTTTTCACATTATTTATTACCCTGAAAACCTGAGGCATCGGGCTGTGCGGAAAGAAGTTAAGTAAATAATCCCATATATACAGCGGACTATTGTTGGTCTTGCATACCTTGCCCCATGCTTTAATTCTGTCAATTCGACTGAACGGGTCATGGTTGGTTACATAATCAAGATCGTGAAGGAAGTCCTGATACATATCTGCGTATCTTATTATAACGTTAGCCTCGGGTGCTGTGTCATCAAGCGGAGGATCAATATATTTTGCATATGCAAGTGTTTCAAGAAATACATCAGGGTAGATTTTTGCTATGTCTTTAGCAAGCCTGTTTACAAATTTTAAAAGGTAGCCAGACTGACCGCTTTTCTTTATTGTCTCTTTACATTCAGGACATTCGCACTGATAATCCAAATCAGCAAGCGAAACTGAATAGAAGCACGGTTTTTCAGTTCCGGTTTCTTCACATTTTTTGTTCTGCTCATCGATATTTTTACAAAGCTTATCCAACATTGTCTTATAGAGACCTTCGCTAGAAAGACAAAGCTGACCGAAGTCTATTCTTTTATTCAGAACCTCGTTATATGCCCACCAGTCCGGATGCTTTTCAAAATCTTCGGAGGCTTTAATGTAATGATTCATAGAGTGCACATGGTGAGGCGGTGCCATATAGATTGCGCCACCGCGCGATTTAACATCTTCGCTAAATGCGCCTTCAGGTATACCGTCATCACCGATGATATTCATACGGTTTCTTGCCTGACAAACAAAATCCGTGTGAGAAAACAATTCTATAATCTTACGATACGGAACTGCCGGAGTTTTATTTTCATAAATATTGTCACTTATGCATACATCAGGCATATCAGGAACATATTCTTCAAAGGTGTTCCACCAATGGACATCAAGATAATCCTCTAAAAAGTGATAAACACTGTAAGCCACACCACGGTCTGTAGGAGTGAGACCACCGGTTAGCACAATATTTCTATCTATAGTTTTTATTATCCAGTTTTCTTTGGAACTTCCTGAAAGTCCGTTTTTTCTGGCATATTCGGTGTGTCCGACATAAATCGTTGTGCCGGATACTTCGCTTTCCTTTATAATTTCACTCTCTGCTCCGGTTATCTTTTTGATATACTCACGAAGCTCATCTGATACTTTTTTCTCTACCACTGATGCATTATCAGGTATTGCTATTTTAAAATCAGCAGTTCTATTCTTAACTAACAAAATACTCATAATATGTTCCTCCGTTAAATTAGTCGTTTTTTAAAGTCCCCCAACAAGTGTCTATTCCATAGAGCTTCATAGCCAATGCAAGAAGATAATAATAATCTCCGTAGGATGTATAACGATTTCTTCCGTTAGAGCCTTTAATCATTCCCGGAATGCTCTTATCACAATTGAGATATTTATCAGAAAGAACTTCAAGGGCACTTTCAGCATAGCTTCTGAAGTTGGGATAATCTCCAAGAGAATCAAGCAACATAAATCCGCATGAAATAATCGCTGCAGCAGACGTATCAACATTATATATCATATTTTTGGGATCTGTTTCATCCCAGATGAAATCCATTTTCTGTCTTGTATTGTTTGAAGTAGCTGCAGGCTTATCCTTTGGAAGCCTGAAATCCCATACAGGGATGGGGCTTTCTCCAAGAGAAGATATATATTTTTCTCCAACCTTAACAGCCACATCCAGGAAATCCTGTCTTTTTGTGTAAGAATAAGCCATAGCAAGACCGTATACAACCCAAGCTGTACCTCTCGCCCAATAAGAACCGTTAGCATATCCGCATGAGTTAGCTTCCTTGACAGGCTCTCCCGTTTCAGGGTCAAAAAACCAAGCATGGGCAATCGAATAATCTTCCCTGACAAGAGTTTTTATTATAGTTTCAAGATGTGTATCTGCGACGTCACGGTAGAAATAGTGTCCTGTTTCTTTCCATGCCCAATAGAGCAAAGCCGCATTCATAGAGCTATCCACAATCATACGACATTCCCGTTTCTCTCGATTCATATCGTCCCAAGCCTCAATAAAGCGACCACGAAGATTATAACGTTTTGCAAGCTCATCTGCTGCGCGCAGGGCTGTATCGCGATGATTGGTGTCACCTGTCAACATATAAAGATGTACACTGTATGGCAAATACAAAAAGCCTATATCGTGCATTGTCTGGGTATACGGAGCAAATACCTTATCGTGATATTCCTGCGTAAACCTGTATGTCCATTTAAGAGCATCTTTATCTCCCGTTGTCTGATAAATGATGGGTGCCATCCCCGTTACCATAGAAGAAAGCCACAGCCAGCGGTTAGATACAAAATCATGATTCGGATATTTTTCGTAATAATCACCCGAATCCGTCTCCCCAGGCTCAAAAAGTTTTCCGTCCAATTTTGCCATATGTACTCTTACCTTTTCGACACAAATTTCAAAAGCCTCATTTAAATTCATAATACACATCACCTTTCAAAAAATAAAAGGACTGTGATAAAATAATTATGCAAATTTTCTTAAAGGAATGAAAGTATTCCCTTTTCTAAAATATCAAAATCGTTGCATAAATATTAATTTATCACAGTCCTTTTTTACCGTATAGGAATTTACGTCATATTAATACGATGGGTGCAGGCTTCGCCTGTTTTTTTATAGAAAAAATTTTTAACTTATTATGTTATTTTTACTCAATAACACGGTAAATCCATTTTTTCACATAACTGCCTTCTTGTATGCGGGCAATAATAAAGTCTGCATCTGTGCCTGCGTGAAGGTAATCTCTGATTTCGGTAATGGGTTTATAACGAGCCATTACTTCATCAACAGTTCCGTCCGGTTTCTTATAAACATCAACAAAAACTATGCTTTGTTCTCTAAAATCGAGTCCATAAATTTTGTCAAGTTCAACCTCTGCATTTATATTCATCGTATCCCAAATCTGAATCATTCTGGTACCGTATCCGTAAACGTAGCCTCTGTAATACAGATTTTTAATCTGACCACTACCCGGCAACAAGCTGGAATCTAATGTATTTGTACTGAATGAATAATCAATATTAAATGCATAAATTTCATCCTTATAAGCAGAAAGACGAATAATATCTCCCGGTTTAACGGAGCTTATATCAACACCGTTGCGCAAGAAATATTTCTTATACTGTGAGCCATCATAGGTTTGAACCTGCTGTGCAAATACATCGTCTTCGTTACGAACATACTTGATGTCAACAACAACCTCGGCTGCTGAATATTCATCTGCTGCGATTGCCGGTGAATCTGAGAATGTAAGTACAACCTTGGGTCCTTGCCCCGGTTCAATATCATAAGCCGTAAGGTTAACTGTAGTGTTTCTGAAATTACTGTAGGATTTAATCAGATAAAGCTCATCGTTAAGTCTGTCTGTTGTGGGTACAGAGAAGAATATAGTACCGCTATCTGCCATAAACGCAGACCCAAAGGCACCATTACCTTTCTTGCTGTAACCGCCTGAATAATACTGTGTAAAGCTGTCGCGCTCGGGCAGTTTTTCAGCAAATGGAAGACTTCCTGTAAATTCTGACGGAAAATCAACCATATTAAGCTCACCATCAGCATTAACGCCGTACTTCACAAAACGATTGTCAACAAGCCCTTGCTCAAGAGTATAAAAATCATTTTCTTTTACAGGTTCATCATCAACAATTACTTTTTTTGCTACCGGTAGGAGTTTCATACTGCCGCCCTGATCAAAGATTTTAACAGTAACATCAGAATTTAATACGCCTTCCTTACCGCTGGCAACAATCCATCCGTAGCGGTATCCGCTATCAAGCTGTGATACTGAAACAACTAATCCCGTTGCATCAAGATTGAGTGTGGTTTCACTGCCAAACGCAATATAGGGATAATTATAAACGGCATAGACTGACAGCTTATAATCCTTATCGTCTACAGTAATTGTATTTGTTTCATCATCTTTAGCTGTATATACACCGGAAGCAATAGCATTGCTTCTGAAAATCATAGTTGTTTTTAAATTGGTACTTGTAAAGTACGTTAAAATATCATCCTTGGCAATGTCGTCAAATGAAATTTCTGTTATATCTCCGCCCGTGCAATCAAAAACTCTATACACAGCATCCTCATCACTAATGTCGAGCATATTCGCTGAAACATCTTTGCTGGTGAGGATATTATTTACAAGATCTACTTTTCCCACCTGCATATACTGCCAGGTGTAAAGCTTAACCACGTCATATTTACCATCGCTGTCATTATCAATCAGTCGAAGAGTTACATCGTCCCGCTTCAGATAATCCGCAAGCTTTACATCCGGATCTGCAATGTCGTTTAAGATTAACGAGTAGCCTTTGTAAAGGTCATATTCTTTTTTTGTTCCATCGGATATAATTCCCTTTATTTTAAAATCTTCCATGTCGAGAAATTCTGAAATAAAAACCTCATCATTCTTATACTTTCTGATGGAAATTATTGTATCTACTCCATCAACCTCCAGCAAAAACGCACGTACGTTATAACCGAGAAGATTCTGGTTAGTTATATTTTTAAAGGTATGTGTTCCGATAGTTATTGTCGGTTCTCCTCTGCCGCTGAGCTCTCTTGTTAAAGAGGTCATTTGGTTAGCATAAACAATACCTTCAATAACACGAACATTAAGTCTGTTATTCAAAATACTGTAACCATCATTTACCTGAAACTCATCATGAGAAGCAATGGGAACATGTTCAAGCAAACTAACAGTAACAACATTGTACAGCACTCTGTAAGCATCCTTTACAGAAACTGTCCCTATTGCTTTTTCAAGATAGTCCATAAGACCAATTTCGGTTGCGATGGCAAAATATCCGGAGGGCCAACCGCCTTTGCGCTGTGCCGCTATCTCATATCCGCAGGCCACAACAGCCATTTTTAACATTTCATGATAGGTAATCGGATCATCGGGTCTGAATGAATCAGCTTTTGATACCAGCCCCATATCAGTTGCATAGCCCAAGCTATCCAACAATGCAGTATCATTGCTATCTACATCACTGAAATTTGTATATAATGGGTAGCCTGTACCTGCAGTAAGCTGAACAAGCATTACTAAAAATTCAGCCCTTGTTATTTCAAGTTCCAGATCGCTATACAGCTTCATTTCGGGATAAATAGCTTTTAAAACATTTATTTGTTCAGTTAAACGACCTGTTTTATTATCTTCTGCCCCCTCTACTGCACCAATCAAATCTTTTATAAAGACCTGTTCAGGTTCGCTGATTATTTCTTCTGTGTCTGAAGCTGATGCAGTGTCAGCAGCATATGTATATGTTAAAGGAAAACTGCTAAAGAGTAAGAATGTGCTGATAAGTATACATAAAAGCTTTTTCATCATTTTACTCCTTTCCCATTTCCAGTATTCTTTCCAGCATAGTTGCAACCTCTGCTCTTGAGGTATTATCCAGCGGCTTAATCTCACCTGTATCTGTACCTTTTACGATTCCTGCTGCACTCAAGGCTTCAACGGCATCTTTTGCATAATCTGATATTTTTTCGCTGTCTGAAAAACTGTTTTCTTCAATTTTCTGCAGTTTTTCTCCAAATGCTCTGTGTAAAATCAGGAGAGCATCCTGTCTTTTAATATATTCATCAGGGTAGAATTTTCCGTCACCCATACCGGTTACTATACCGGACTTAACTGCGGCACTAACACTTTTTTCGTACCAACTACCCTCTAAAACATCGGTTAAAGCACATTTTTCATCACTATTGAGCCCAAGAGCTCTTGTAACCATAACAGTAAACTGCGCACGAGTCACAGCTTCATCGGGTCTGAAGGTTCCATCGGGGAAGCCTCCGATAATACCACTGTCTGCAAGACTTATGACTGCGTCTTTAGCCCAGTGGTTTGTCATATCTGAAAAATCTGTGCTTGTCTGTGTATTTTCATCCGGCACAATCGTTACATCCGGTGCAGTGACTTCCGGGAGTTTCTCTGTTGATGCGCTTGCACCACCGCCTCCGCCGCCACCGCCTCCGCCGCCTGAACCCTTTGAGCTTGAGACGGGACCGGAATTATTTTCTTTTTCAAAACAGCTTTTGGTAACTTCTAAAAACAGACTTCTGATGGTTTCTACACTTTCGCCGCCTTTTAATTCGCCGAAAAGCTTCTGATAAGCCACATCTGTATTTACAAGTTTATCTAAATATGTTTTATCTAAATCTAAAACATCTTCGTTTTCATTAATTTTTTCAAGCATAGTGCTCCAGCTATCAGCTACGGCAAGCTGCGAAACAGCTTTTCCGTTGTAGAAAGCATCAGTAACCGATATACGTGTATAATCAGTATTCTTTAAATAAATATCAAGCCGTGCTTTTTCATCATCGGTCAGGTCTGTATAATTTTTTGCATCAAAATCAAATGCAGCACCGTATTTTGAAAAAACGTCAACCGGAGCGGCACCGTTATTTAAATAGACTGCCGCCAAAGCATTATTATAGCTCTTTAAAAATTCTGCAGACTCACTCCAGCCGCTCTCCGGCTTTTGTGAGAACATAACAGCACTTACTTCTTCAGCAATTTCTTCAAAAATGAGCATATCTATTGCCAGTGGGTCTGCGTTATCCTTAAGTGCCTGACATAAATCATCCGCAGTTTCCTTGCTGTTGATAATTGGCAGGACAGAGTTTATGCTTTCAGCCAGCGGATATATAAAATAACCGGTAAGTGTTTTTTCTTTTGTTGAAACCGTAATATCATACCTGCCGCCGTCAAAGCTTTCCGGCATAATTTCACTATGCGTAACTACACCGCCACTGCCTGTTCTGACTACGTTCATTATTGTGTTTTCTGCATCCTTTGAAATGGTAACAATTGCTGCGGCACCTTCATATGTGGCTGCATTTGCAATTACCGTAACTGTTTTTTCTTTGCCGTTATAGGAAACATTTGCTCCTTCAGTTTCCGCAAAAGCAGACTGCGAAAAAAGAAGCATACCAATCAAATTTAACGCAGTGATATATTTTAAAGCTCTATAAAATGCTTTTTTCATAGTTTTTCCTCCGCCCGTTATCTAAAGAAAGCTACGGGTCCTTCAAGTCCTTCCCTGAAGGACCCGTAAACAATTTTTATTCAACTACTAATGCAGTTGCAGGTGTAGCAGGTACAAGATTATCCAAGCTCTTAAGAGCAAAAACTTTTACTGTATTGCCTGCTTCGCTTGGAGCATAAGCTCCGCCGATTTTAACGTCTACAAGTTTAAGTGTTTCTGCCTCATATTCTGCAGTGATGATATTAGCAGCACCATCTGTATCGTATGCTTCTGCAGTTATTGCAATGCCTGCGGAACAGTTGTCAGAAAGAACAGTAGCATTCTGATTTACAATTACAAGATGCTTCTTATCAACAAGTGTTGCACCATTTTCAGAAACAGTGTAATACATTGTTTTACCATAGTCGCCTGTAAATCTGATTCTGTAGTCCTTAATAAGAGCTGCATCATCTGCTACTACTGCGTCTTCGCTGTCAACAACAGCTGCATTTGCTACTCCGAGTGCGTTAAATTCGCCAACTGTCCAGTCAGCTGAAATAGGTGCAATAACACCGTTTACGAAATCCTCTGTAGCTGCTGCAACAACCTTATTGTTTGCAGTTTCGAGTGACTTGTCAAAGTTGTATACACCCTCGCCGCCTTTGAAAATATGATAGCAGATATTGTCTAAATAGCATGTGTTTTCAAGCATACGGCTCGCATCGCTTGTTGTTCCCATTTTATAAGTGAAATATGTAGTCGGTATACCACTACGAATTGTCGATGGTGTACCGCTAACCGTTTCCTTTAAAATCTCTACACCATCTATATATACGGTAGCCACAGTAGCTGCTTCTTCCAGTTCATATAAAACATCTAATGAATACCATGTATTCTGCGCGAGTTTAACATCCGTTCCAATCACTGTACCGTCAGCTGCAACATTTAAAACCGTGCCTGCACCGGTTACAAAGTTTGAATTTACACCAAACCAAGCATCTGTTGAAGTTGCATCAGCATCACCTATAATATTAAAATCAACACTAAACTGTACTGTATCTCCTACAGCAGCTGCCAGTGTATTTCCTACATCAGTACCAACCTGAAGCACACCATCATGCTCTGTTGGCATCGTTTCAGGAGTTTTTGTTGATATTTTCATCAGACCATCTGCGCCATTAGTTTTAATCGTACTGGTTTCATTATCATATATACCATATTGGAAAACATCACTCCAGGCTCCACCATAAGCAACATTCTTCACTATAGTACTTACATTGTTACCTCCTGCATCTTTAAATAAAGTCCAACTAGAAGAAATGGAGGCAGATTTTATCGCTGCAAAATTCACAAACATAGGCATCTTTTTATCAGCAATTTCTGTCGGCATCTCATTTTCAACCCATGCTTTCAGGTTATCTATACCATTCTCTCTGGTTAAGTTAGATGTTGTGCCTACAAAATTCACTTCAATTGACTTAATCGATTTAATATAGTATCCGCTATCATTCGTCGTAGCCCATGTTCCCGCAGCAGGGTCGTAATCTGCAACATCAAAGCTCTGCACAGTACCACTGCTTGCAGCCTGCATCATCACCTTATCCTTTGAAATAAACATTTCAAAATCATTCCATGATTCAAAGAAACCTGCTGATTTAGTACTAACTGCAGTAGTAAGAGTTGTATAAGTTATTGTACCAAGATTAAGTTCAGCATCTACATCCTCGGCACCGTCTTTAGCCAATGTAACCGACGCATAAATATATCTGTCAACATTTTTATGGCTGGCATGTGTCTGCGAAGAAGCATCATAAAAATCAAATGAAAAACCTACAGCCTTTCCTGTTGACAAGTCTACAGGTGTTCCGCCAAAATTATTTTTAAGGTTGATTGCTTTACCTCTTAGGGAATTTGCATAAAGGCTCTTGTCACTATTCTTCTTACCGTGTTCACCGCTTTTGAGGCCCCATGCTTTATATGAACTAGCTGAATCAGCATAACTCGTGTTAAAAGCTCTTGTCTGCATTACCCAACTGTCATTCAAATGATAGTGACCGGGTTCTTTGGTATGATAAGGTTCGTGCCCATCCTTACAATCGGCATTTGCTACCCACAAACTTGATGTAGTTGTTACACCAAAATCTGCAGCATCATAGCTGTCAAAATTTTCTACCCATTCTGTTTTTTCAGCAGCTTCAGCATTTGAAACCACTGCTATTGAACAAAGCAACATTGTTGCAAGTACAATAGATAAAATCTTTTTTAACATTTCTTTCTCTCCTTTAAAAGAATTTATTTAAATTAATTTAATTCTAACACATAAAACTTATCTGTAACGGGCTTTCCGTTTTCATCCGTTACAAAAGCTTTGTAAGTCATACCGGGAGCTTTTTCAATCGCCGGAGTGGTTAGTGTTAAAGGTGTATCACCACTGACACTCTCCCCTGCTCTTTCAATCTTATAAAAGACTCCGTTTTTGAAAGCACAAAGATATGCCGTAAGTGTTTTAGGAGTACCTGATGTATTTATAACATCTGCACGGAAAGCTACGTCTGCACCTTTTACGATTTTACCCGACACAACATCTGTTTCCTCCGGTGTGGTATTGAAACGAAGCTTTAACGGCTTTGCTATCTCGCCGCCGGAAAACAAGGTTTTTGTCGGAATAGTAAGCTCATAGGTATTTGACGGTAAAAATCCGCCAACGGGTGTAACTGTAATAGTTTTATCCTCAAGGGAAACGTCTGCTGACTGGATTTCCACCTCACCTATTTCATTTGTTAAAGTAAGCAAGGTTGGCTCCATAAGCGAAATTCCCTGTGTAAGACCGAGAGTAACACTTTCTTCTGTATATGTAAGCTTTTCCGCCTCATCAGCTAAACCTGTTCCGTACGGAGAAGTGAAAACTGACCACATATCCCAGTTGTCAAAATATACTGCGCCGCCATAGGAGTTACCGCCGCCCTGAATCCAGGTAAGAGATGTTATATCATTTGTCCGTGAAATAACCTCATTCTTAATCAGTTGTTCCTCGTCAACCCACAGACTTGTATTTCCTGTCTTCCAGTCATATTCAAAGACTATTCTGTACCATTGCTGCTGATTAATCTCAAACTCCTGTCCGGCACATTTCAGATACGTTCCATCAGCACTGGCAGCAATTGAAAGAATTGAATTACTCTTATTACCGTTCGCGGTAGGACCGTAGGCGCTCCAGCCATATGAGCTCCATCCACGACCAGTTCCCCTTTCAGGCTGGTCAAAACAGAAATCTGTTTCAAAATGAATAACGGAAGATTTGTTCTTATCGGTTGAATTTCCGTGGTGTCTGAACTGCGGCCACTTATCACACACACTATTACAGTTATGTGCCGAATGGTCTCCATCGGGATATGAAATCATAAGGCAGATTCCGTTTTCATCGCCTCTGTCAAAAGAGGTAGGTGGACCTTGTTCATTTACCCAATGACTTGTACTTACATTTCCTGCTCCACCGCCATAGCTTGCAAAATCCGCTGAACAAAGTGTACCCTCTGAATATTGCACCAGTGAAAAATTCTTTTCAGCATAATAATAGACTCCGCTAGTGTCACAAACTATTGCTTCCACGTTCCGCTGTCCAAGTGTACTTTCATCAAGTGCAAAGGAAAACGGCGCCTCGGTATCCTCACCAAGGGATACACCGTCAGCAATAAGCTCGACACTGCTGACCTCTATGCTTTCATCAACTGAAACAATGAAGTCAGAAAGTCCTGCTATATCAGCAATTCCGTCAGAGCTGATGTTGTCAAATGTAATCAACTCTTCCTCTGCTGATGCAGCTATTACCATATTGCAAAAAAGCATACTGATTGCCAGCATTAAAACTAAAATTCTTTTCATTATTATTCCCCTTTTTGTAAATCCTTCAGGCAGCTGCTTCGGGAAAAATCCCGAAGCAATTGCCATTAATTTACTTGGACTGAAGCACATAGAACTCCGTCGTTGAATACCAGTTGCCTGCACTGGTCTTTTCAGGAACAAGGCGCACATACCGTGCCTTAACTTGCGGGAAGGTATATATTTCAAGCTCTGCAGTTGTACCCGAGCTCTGTCCTTTATAAACCTCTGTCCATTCCTTGCCGTCCTTTGATACTTCAACACTGAAGTAGTTTGTACGGGTGCTGCCATTATACACAGCCATTGCAACAGCATCAACCTTAATCTCGCTTCCCATATCGTAGCGAGCCCACGAATCATTGGGGCTTTCCATTGCGTGACGCGTTGCAGTATTGCCGTCAATCATATTATACGGACCATTTTCAGGCTGCGGCACGTTATTTGAATAAATCTCATAAACCGCAGGTCTCGCATAGCCTTCTAAATCCTCCATTTTTGGGAGCACTTCAAAGGATATATTATAAATCGAGTAAATTGACGGGTCTGATTTCAGCCAGAGTCGGAGTTTTGCCACGTCACCTACACTACTTGCCTGCTTAAGCTCATAGCCATATATTTCAGGAATATCAGCCGTAATTCTCGGAACTGATTCACCTTCAGGAATCTTAAGAGTAAGCGAGTAAGCATCTTTAGCAAAGGTTTCAATCTTATCCCCGTTTCTGTAAAGTGTATCAGGTGCGGGAAGCGGAACAATTTCACCGTCAGGGATTACCCATTCTGAAATGGGCTTATCTGAAATTGGTTCGCTTGCTTTCGGGTCTGTCACAGGCAAGAATCTTACATGGATATATGCACTGTCGTCAACCTTCATATTAATTGTAAGCTTCGTATAGCTATCCGTACTTGACATTTGATGCTGTGGTGATGTTTCCAGGGGTTTTGCCTCGCCCGCAGTGAATTTCACATCCCTGCCGCCGTTTGTCACAAACTCAAGCTTAATCTGTTTTCCGTTTTTAGTAAGGATTGCTGTGCGTTCGTCAATTATCTCAACCTCTGCATCCTGAACATACATAAACGAATAAACATCACTGTCAGCCTTTTTGACCTTTATCTCGTCACGAATCTGTACACTGCGACGATCATCACCGAGCATATAGCCTCTTATGTAGCTCTTTGCATCCTCGTGATAGGTATCTGACAAGTTCATAACTGCATACGAACCACGTGTCTTTGATTCCATTTTTGTCACATATGACCAGTTATGTAAATCCTGTCCCGGTTCAAAATCGGGATTTATAACGATACAGTTATGACCTTCCGGTCGTGTGAGGTAAAGATACGGCACTGCTGTCCATCCTCTGCCGTTTTCCTGAATTTTTGAATTATACAAATCCACAAATTGCGTTCTGTAATTATAGTTTTCAACAGGTGTTTCCGTAACCCAACGTTCACCAAGCATATTGAATACATATGTCCCCGTATCAACGTGACCGTGTCCGGGAAGCGGGTCACCACCGTGGAATGAAAGCCATGTAGCATTCTCTGTTCCCCAGGCAGATCTCAAGCTTACAAGCTCTGCCTTCGGGAAATATCCGTCCAAAGAAAGTGATATATTTCCTTTAGAAGTCAAATGCTCCGGCTTTGTGTACCAAAGGTCAGTATTCGTTAAATTCATCGCATCATAGTACGCAAGCTTGATTTCCATAAGTCCCGGGTCGTTAAGCTTTTCAGAAAGCCATCCGAAATTACCCATATTATTTGTGGGTGCTCCGTTTTCACCATCATGGAAATTATTAACAGTAGTCAGACTTGATGACTGAACTATATAATACGGTGCTTTATTAAAATCGGGACCACGCATCAGACCAAAGTCGTTTTCAAATGCAACATCTAAAGTTGTTATCATTCTCTGGAAATACTGCATACCATATGTCCAGTAGGTAAGACTTTCTGTATATGCACCGCTGGGATAGCACGTTATAGTATAACGTTCAACACCTTTTATAGCTTCGGATAAAAGCTTTGCACTATCCTCGGGATATACGTCCATCATTGCTACTGCACCGAGAGCATATGCACCGTGTCCTACAGGGTTCTGGTTCATCGAAGCATTTACATAATGCTTTGCTCCGGTTGAACCGATTCCGCCGTAAACCTCCAGACCGTTATGAAGACAACGTTCTTTTAACGATTCTTCAATAATTTTTCTTCTTTCAGGTGTAAAATAGTCATAACACCAGTCATAGCCTATTGATACTGCTGCTATTGTTTCAGAATGGCTGAGGTTTGCAAGCGGTCTCCAGTCGCCCCAGTTATCAATAGCATATTTTATATCAGCCCATATCTGTTCTGCATACTTACCGTCGCCTGTGAAGAGATATGCCTCACCGCAAGTTGTAATTCTGCTTAAAAGTGCTCTTGCAGAAGTTACATCATTGCTATAATCCATTTCTATAGGAGCTGAACCGAGTGCCGCGTCTGCTTTTTTAATGTTTGTTGCCAGCATTTTTCCGATTTCTTCGTACTGAAAAGCTCGGTTCTTAACTGCTTCAACCTGCTGGGCGCTATGAATCAACCTGGGGTGTTCCCCTTTAGATTTTTCATTAAATATCTGAAGCAGTTTTTCTGCAGACGGTCTGTCAAAGGCTGTATAGTTGTAAATATCCCACAAACCATAGTCACCTGACACACCCCAGTCCATTGTGTTAAGCTCGCCCGTATATGCAATGACCATACCTCTTGTATCATAGTATGTCTTTTTGCCGAAAGCCGCAAATAGCTCATCATATGTAGCATACGTTTTGCCATTTTCTGCAATGGTTTTTGTAAGCTTTGTTCCATTTGCCGTAACACTGTCATCTTTAATTTCAACCGGTTTTGAATACATCTTTCCAACAGCTTCAACATCGATATAGCAAATACCGTCTTTTTCGATAAATAAACTATCACCGGAGGCTACTATTTCGCCTCCAAAATAAAGACGTTTACTTACAGTGTTCAAAACCTCTGTTGCATTTAAGAGTGACACATTTGCCCAGTTTGCCCTTATCATACTCTTTTTCTCAAAGGAGTCATGACTCATTGGCTTCGGCTCTCTTCCCGAATATATTGCAAACTGGTCAAAGCAAATATCTGCGCCACTATTTGGAATCTGCACCATTGCAGGATTACCAAAATCTTTATTTGCATAGGCAAGATTTTCCTTTACAAGCTTATAGTCAACAAAAACATCAAAGGTCTTGCTCGCAGCATCCAGCACAAAGGCAAGATTAGTCCATCTGTCCTTATGAACACGACCAACATTTGTACTGTCTGAAACTATATTATAGTTTGAAATGCTTGTTTTAAGACTCATAGAATGTGCTCTGCCGGTATCTTCAATATTAATAGATACACCGCCCTGTGATAAATCTACAGCCTTAATATTAAACTGAACAATTATGAAGCGCTTATCAGCTGCTGTTTCACGCGTATAGTTATCAGACATAGGAGATACTAAGTCCAAACGGTTATTTTTGTTATCATCTATCCATTCAAGATATTTATTACCGTTTTCTTCCTGCTTCACAAGAGTAGTTGCCTGACTTCCCGTCTGAATTCTTGGCAGAAGATTAAAGAAGGGATCAGTCGTCATTTCGTCAAAGTCACGAATGTAATACACTGATTCACTGACTGAACCATCACCTACATCAAGCTGAATTGCGCTTTCATTGTACTGCTTTTTGGGAAGTGTTGAAGTATCCTTCAATTTATCTCCACCATAAACATATACATTATCAAGTGTCACATCGATTGAAGTACCTTCCTCAGGATATAGCGCAAGCTGAACTGTTGTTATATCTTTGACAGGTGATTTCAGATAATACTTATCGCACACGCATACACCATTCTTGTAAAAGGAATAGACACCAGCTTTAGAGTTATAGATAATATCTATTTTCTGTTTGAAGCCTGTAAATCCGCCTATTGTATACCCTTCAGGATTTGAAAACCCTTTATCACCCTGAATATTCAAAATTTTAACTGAACTGTTTGAGCCATTTATAAAGGAAAGATCCCCTGTTACACTTCCGCCCGAAACCGAAATTTCCACCGAAAACACAAATTTTTCAGGCAACGTCATTCCCGCATATTTTACCTTTATAAATCCATCCTCATTTGCACTCATTCGAAGAAGCTTGTTTTTTCCTTCTGTTTCTTCGACGTATGCTACCTGTGAAGTAAATTCACCCACGGTAGGCAGGGAATTTGTTACTGCATCCTCATATGTTTCCGCAAGAAACACATCAACATTTTCGGCTAAAGTAAGCATCGGGCAAATACTAAACAGCATAAGGCATACTAAAAGCAAAGAAGTTACTTTCTTCATCTGCCTCATTCCCCCATTCTTATTTACCCAGATATCTGTCATATGCCTGCTGCTCAATCTTAATATATTCATCAGCTCCGAGTGAATTCATTTCACTTATGAAAAGCTCATAGCTCAAATCAATATCTGTGTTTCCGAGTACCCATTTCTGCATCATTTCGCTAAGATGAGTTTCTACCTGTCCTTTATACTTGCTTACAAGTTCCTGCTCTTCTATTGTGTAGACTAACTGTACCTTATCTTCAGGAAGGTAATCATTGTCAAGGTACATCTGCATACCTTCTTTTGCAAGGGGGTGTGCAAGGTCCATCTCAAACTGTGCAAGATTCATAACACCCCAGTTCATCGCTGTACGATACTGGTTACGCAAGTTCATTGGTGCGGGGTCGGTTGATGCCAGGAATTCCTCTGTGAATTTAGGCTCGCCGTCAACCATATTGTATGTAATACCTTCAACGCCGTAGTTAGCTGCAATCTTACCTTCTCTTGACCACCAGTAGTCAAAGTACTTAATTGCTTCAACTGTGTGCTTACAGTTTGCCGTAATAGCCCAACCTTCGCTGCTTATCTTATTTCTGTAAGTGTATTCAGCTCTTTCGCCGTTTACATTTTCAGGCGGTGCAAACGGAGCAAAGCGGAAACCTTCAATGTTAGCACCTAAAGTATCATTAAATGCAGCGGTACTTGTGAACCATTCATGTGTAATACCACCCAGGTTATTGCCGAGGAAATACTCTCTCTGTGACTTTCTGGTAAATATTTCCGGATCAATCAAGCCTTCTTTATACCATTTAGCTACAGTCTTTATCATTTCTTTAAACTGAGGCTCAAAAGGACCGTATGAAACCTTGTCGCCATCATAACGGAATGAAGTATAAGCATCAAAAAGACCGCCGAAGTCATTCATTACACTTATAACATTTGACTTCGCTGTGAAATAGGGAACTTCATCCTGAATACCGTTTCCATTGGGGTCCTGTGTTTTGATTGCTACCATTGTATTGTAGAATTCTTCAAGATTATTAGGAGCTTCCAATCCTAACTTATCAAGCCAGTCTGCTCTTATAAACCAGCCGTTTGCAGTCTGAAGCTCATTAACGAAGGGAATCCAGTAAATATTACCATCGGGAGCTGTTACATAACTTTCTACATCAGGATTCTCATCAAAATACTTCTTAATATTAGGAGCATGCTCTTCAATCAAATCATTAAGCGGAATAAGAGCACCTGACATACCATACTCAATAAATGCATCGCGCTTATATGTATATATAATATCTGTAAGCTTTTTTGAAACTACAGCAAGCGCAAGTGCCTGGTCAAAATCTGTATTATTTTCGCCCAGTTCAAATTTAAGATTTACATTTGTTCTGTCAAAAGCTTCTGTAAAGATGTTTTCCTCCTGCTTGGGTCCTCTGTACAGGATAGAAAGCTCTATCGGCTCATCTGTTATCTTATGTGTTAAGCTTCTTTCTGCGTTATCTGGCAAATTTGCTGTTTTTTTGTCGCCGGAGCATCCGGTAAGCAGCAGCATAAGTGCCAGAATTAACACAATTCCTCTTTTCAAATTTTTTCTCATAAAAAACTCCTCCTTATAATTATTGGTTTTATATATTTAACTTTACAATTAACCTTTTACTGCACCGAGCATTATACCGTCCTTAAAATACTTCTGAATGAAAGGATAAATCAAAAGCATCGGTACAATTGATACCACAATTGTCGAATACACCAGCATATCTGAAGAATACTCAATAATTGTATCTGATTGTCCCTGTGGACCTGCAACTGTATTGGCACCAAATGTTGTGTCAATAATTATTTTCTTCAACACAACCTGCAAGGGCTGTAAGTCATCCTGCCTTAACAGTATCATCGGCCATATGTAGCTGTTCCAGCAACCAATCAAAGACATAAGTGCAATAGTAGCAATACATGGCTTTGAAAGCGGAATGTATATACGGGTTAATACCTGCCAACTGTTTGCACCATCTAAAAATGCTGACTCTTCCATAGAATCAGGGATTGACTGAAAGTAAGTTCTCGTCAGGAGAACAAAGTAAGCCGGAACAGAAGATATTATAAGAGCCAGTCTTGTATCTAAAAGTCCCAAATCTACATAGTTCAAATATGCAGGAATCAATCCACCACCAAACCAAAGAGGTATTGAAACCAAAATATTAAACAGTTTTCTTCCTCTGAAACGTGGCTTTGAGAGAGGATATGAACCCAGGATTACAAAGCTAACTGTAAACAATGTTCCAAAAAAAGCAATGAAAATTGAGTTACCGTAACCGGTCCAGATCATCTTTTCCTTCAAAACTTCTCTGTAAGCGCCAAGATTTAATCCCTTGGGCAGCAATATAACCTCACCGCGCATAACTGCATCCACATCACTCAACGATGCTGACAATACATAGACGAGAGGATACAGACAGGCTAAAGAGAACAATAACAGTATGGTTCCGTTTATAAAATAAAATATTTTTTCACCTTTTGTTGCTTTCATATTCTCACCCCCTACCAAAGAGAAGTTTCTGTTACTCGCTTACTGATAATATTCGTTGCAAGAACAAAAACAAGTGCTACAAGTGAATTAAACAAGCCTACGGCTGTTGCAAAGTCATACTTACCTTCAGACATACCTAAACGGTACATATATGTAGATATAACGTCTGCAGTCTCGTACGTAACAGGCTGATATAACAAAATAATTTTTTCGTAACCGACAGAAAACATACCGCCGACACTCAAAATAAGTTTTATTACTATTGTGGGCAATATACCCGGAAGAGTTATGTGAATTATCTGCCTGAACTTATTACCGCCATCAATTACACAGGCTTCGTAAAGCGACGGGTCAATTCCCGACAGAGCTGAAAGATATATAATCGAGCTGTATCCGCAAGTTGTCCATATTCCGGTGGTAATATATATACTTCTGAACCATTCAGGCTTTGTCATGAAATATATGCGTTCTCCGCCCAAGGCTTCAATTAAATTATTGATTACTCCGCTGGGTGCAAGTAAATTTACTGTAATACCACAGATAACAACCATAGATATAAAGTGAGGCAAGAAGGTTGCAGTCTGGAAAAAGCTCTTTAACTTTTTCGTTCTGACCTCATTGAGCAATATTGCCAGAAGAATAGGAGCAGGGAAAGAAAATATCAAATTATAAATACCCAGTAAAAAAGTATTTTTCAATGTGCGTCCGAAATATGCTCCTGAAACAAATGTCTTGAAATGCTCAAGACCAACCCATTCACTGCCCCATATACCCTGATATGCATTGAAATCTTTAAAGGCAATGATAATACCATACATTGGTTTATAGGTAAAAATCAGCAAGTGTAGTAAGAATGGAATAAACATTATGTACAAGGATAAGTCTTTCTTCACATCTGCCACAAAACGTCCCCTTTTAAACCCTGATGAAGGGTGTACTTTTCTTTTAATTTTGCTAATCAAGTTCAAACACCAACCTTAAATTAAAATTGTAAATTATAATTGCACTCCACTTTGTAACAAAATTATATGCTTGCCAGTATATAAATGTCAATTTACATAAATTGCACTATATTCGCTTTTTTTGCATTAAAGCTATTCTTTTGTATTTATCGGCAATGCTTCTGTGAGAGGAGCAAGTTTTTCTTCAGAATCCCATACATATAACTTCGCAGAAAATTCATTTCCTTCAGGTATCTCACAAAACGCACTCATTCCATCATAAGTGTTATCTTTCGCGGGATGAATGCTGTAAAGTTCTTTCCCTTTATATACAACAATAAAAGGAAACAGATTTTTTGTCCTGACTTCCGCGCGAATATTTTTATCGGTTTTATAAATTATCTCTGTAAAGTCATCGCACTTCCATTCATCCAATTGTACATTTTCAGAAGGCATAATATCATCTCCCATAGGGGAAAGCTTTGCCTGGATATACATATTTCCGTTTTCAGAACAATCAGCTACAACAGCAAGCTTTTTATATTTGCTATTGTCAGATTGACCTGCTGTTTGCGGAGATGTAGCAAGCGGTTCAGCTGACATTACTGTTAGTTCAAAGTTTGGGGCATCAGTAAGCAATTCAAATTTAATACTCTTTCCGCTTTTTGTTAAAATAGCAGTTTTAGCATCTTCCTGAATTTCAATCACCGTATCTGCCATTGTATGCATAAACCAATAGACCTTACCGGCACTTTTAATACCTTCTATTTCATCACGTATAATCATACTGTTGCGATTATCATCAGTTTTAAAGCCGCGACGCACACTCGATGCATAATTGACGTATGCGTCAGTCATATTAAGGATACTGTAGCCCCCATATTCATTTGTTTCAAATTTTTCAATCGGTGAAAATGCCGATGTATTATGTCCCGGCGACTCGTCAGGGTTTATAACCAAACAATTATGCCCCTCCGGTCTTGTTCTATATGTATCGAGCAGGCTACCTGCAAACGAATAGCTCTCCGATGGAAGATCTACCGCAAAACGAACACCATCATATTCATATACAAAGGTCCCCGTATCGCAATGTCCGTGTCCGGGATAGGCATAACCTCCGTGATAAGATAAGAACATTCCGTTTGAGTCAAGCCATTCTTCTCGGAAAGAGCCGACTGCATCTCTTTGTATTGCAGCATCTTTTGGCAACTTTATATCATCCAGAACCTTTGCGTAAGAGGCCGGAAAATTAATGAGTGTTGTTATTCCATAATAAACCTTATGATGCCAATCATATGTAAGTTTCCAGTCTGCCCATAAGGGCTCATTATACAAAGCTGCCAAGCCATAAAAGCTACCCATACTATATACCGAAAGATTCTGTTCAGAATCATGATAATTATTATTTTGTTGTATGCTTGCCGCATACATTATGTATTCGGGAGATTTTTCAAGTCCGGGCGAGTGAATCATACCGAAATCTTTTCCATAGGAAATTTTAATGCTCGAAACAGCCGGTACCCAATATTGCATCGAATATGTCCAATACGTCGTACCTTCAAGCCATGCGCCATCGGGATAGAAGCTATTCTGAAATTTTTCAACTGAACGAATTGCTTTTTCCAAAACAAAGCCCGCTTCCTCAGGATATTTATCCATGATTGCAAGGGCACATAAAATATATCCCCCGTTGATAACTGCATTCTGATTACTGTTTTTCGAATTTATCCACCACGAACTGTTACCGCCGATTTGTCCTCCGTAATTTTTCACAGCATAAACAAGGGCTTTTTTATAAAGAGCCTCCTCCATAGCCTTTTTCTGGGTATCATTCCACTCTTCATAAAGCCAGTCGTATGCATATGCCACAGCTGTTGCCATCTCTGCATTATCCAAGCCACTGTTAGGCTGCCAATGAGGAAAATCATCATCGTTTATAACTGCTTCAACATTTTCCCATATTCTATCCTTGACATTTTCTTTAATTTCGTATTCATTTGCATCCGAAGCACTACTATCTTCCATTAAATGATACCATAGCGCAAGGTTTTTCACTCTTGAAAGCAATGTTCTTGCTTTCATCATAACATTTTGTTTATTTGATGCATCGTTCAGCAACTTACCGGAATATTCATCATCTATACGCGTCTTACCTATTTCAAAATACCATTTAGCATATTCATAAGCATTTATCTCTTGTTTTATTTCGTCAATACGACCTTCCGGAATTGACAATCTGGGATGGTCCTTTTTTATATTATCAATCAAATATTCTGACGATGGCCTTTCATACATCAATTCATTGTGTAAAGTCCATTTCAAGCTGTCCGAAAGCTCGGCAACTCCCCCATCGTCACTCCAATAAATAAATCCGCGGTCGTCGTATAAGGCCTTTTTGCCAAACTCTGCCAATGCAGCATCATACAATAAATACCCACCTATATTGATTTCAGTATTAAAAAGTTCCTCCAGTTTTTTACATGAAATCAAAATTCTGCCATTTGAATACTTTACAATTTCAGCATCGTTTCCCTTTTTTCCGTTGATAATATAATCTCCGTAAATTGATATTGCAGACACACCTTCAGACTTATTATTGTCTGCATTAACTATTGACTTATACTCAAGATCATAGACAGTGTTATCAAAAACAGGCTCTCCGCTATAAAACACAAAATTATCAAAGCAATACGTGCCAGCAGTATATGATTTTTCTGAATGAAATCTTATACGCCATAAATCTATTATTACCGTTTCACGTGTTTCAATTTGTATATCGTTTGCATAAACCGTAATATACGGTTTATCAACACTAAAATCGCAAACTACTCTTATTGTTGTCCACTCGTTTGCATTCAGTATGTTTTCTATACCGCAAACCTTGTCGTTAACAAGCCACACACTATGCGTATTGGTTCCGGTGCTGTCAGTCAGCATAAGTCCAATCTTTGTTGCAGTTTCTTTAGGCATCACATCAAACTGAACAACCATTTTTTTTTCATTTATGGCCTCTGACAATATTTTTTCTATATTTGAGTTTCCCTCACCTGTCCCATACTCATAGTCAGGAGAATACTTTTCGAAAAATATATAGCGGTTACCACTTGTATCAACTTCTGTTCCTATATTGTTTCCGTTTTCACGCACTGTAATATTGTCAAATGGAGAATATTTGCCATAATAGCTATCATCAAAATTTTTTACAAAGTACAGCTCGCCACTCTCTTTGGTCACCTTTTCAGCAAAAGAAACTACTGGACATACAGACAGCAAAAACAAGCACAACGTCCATAAGGCAACTACTTTTTTCATAAGCCTAGTTCTCCTTATCATTTTCTTTTTTATCATCGACTATGCATTTAGACCGGTACTCATTTGGCGAAATACCTGTTTTTTTCTTGAATACACGCACAAAACTTGTAGTGTTTAAATATCCTACACTCTCGCCAATTTCCTTGATTTTAATCATACTTTTATCTTTTAAAAGACTTTTTGCTTTTTTAATCCTGAGCTCCAGCACATAATCGATAAAAGTTTGTCCTGTCATTTTTTTATAGAGTTTGCTTACATACCCCACCGAAATATTAAAACGTGCTGCTATATTTACAACAGACATTTCTTCCGTATTTGAAAAATTATCCATAACATAGTCGTTTATTTCATTGAAAAGGACATTTTGATTGTCAGTGTTCTTTGCAACTATAGCATTAAACACATTGTTGTAAAATGCATATAAAAAAACCTTAAGCTTTTCCTGATCGCGGCTGAAAGCAATTTTTTCTCGTATATTTTCTCCATTTGCAAGTTCCGCCTCTGTTAAGCCAAAAGTCTCTACAATACGTTTTGCCGTCATCATAAGAGCAAATTTAAACTCAACGATTTCTTCAGAAGATATTTCTCTTTTGTCCGCATTGACATCCAATACATGAGAAAGAAGATTATAAAAACCTTCCTGATTACCTTCTCGAACAAATGAAACAAGACTGTCTTCAACTTCTATAGGATAATAATATCTGTCATATTTCTTTTTCTCGCCGCCATAATGATATACTGTATTCTCTATTGAGGCCATATGAATATCGCTGATCTCGATTATTTCAGTATATAATCCGTACATGTCAGAGAGTTCAGCAATTCTATGGTCAAGCATTATCGCTTTAATCCTTATATTTAATTTTTGTTCAGCAGAAGTCAAATTTTTAAGGATAATCGTTTCTGCTTCATTATTTTTACTTTTCGGATACAAAAACACAGTCTTACCCAAGCTGAGTTCAAAGCTTTCTGCTGCAAGCTCATCTGCAATTTTTTCTAACAAGTCTTCGTAGGGTTTATTATTAATCACCGCTATATCAGAAGAGTCAAACATTAACACACCACATACGGCACAATAAAAATCATCAGTTATCCTTAAGGAAAATAATTCTTTTTTATTTTCAATCTCACTTTTGCCAATTTTCCCCATGAAAATATCCTTTAAAAAGTTACCCTTAAGCATTTTTTCATGTTCTTCCTGGTGTTTTTTTAATTCGTTATTCTTCTCTATCAAGCTCTCAAATGTGGATTCCATTACTCCAAATTCATCATATTCGTCACTCTGCTCAAAGTATTTTTTCAAAAAAGTTCCAAATGGCTTATATATCTTTATTGCTATATATTTTGACAACCACAAAGTCAGCACAAAAAAGCATAAAAGAATTATTGCAAACTGCACAGAAAAATAAAAAGGAACTTTAAACTCGTCAGTTGCAATACCGTACTTCCATTCAGGAATAACAATTGAGCTTTTCCATATAGCTTGCTTTTTGTCGCTTGCTGAAAGTGAATCATATTTAAACAGATTACTCTCTTTTTCGTTTATATAAAATCCATTGAGCGATTCATTTTCCATATTTTCCGTCATTACAGTTTTATTTAACACGACCAGAAAACAGAGATTATTTTCTACGTAAACAGACTTTTTAACAAAAAATATTATGTAAGAGCTTTCATCCATACCTGTATATTTATCAGAAAGCCTGATAAAGGTATTTTCATCAAATCCTGCTAATGAGTCATGTTCGTAGGGGATATTCCCAAGTTTATCATTAATATCATCGAGATGTTCAATTCCACTTTCCGAAATAAAACAATCATATTCCGGCTTGTACATAATCACCTCTATGCCCGAAATGCCTTTATGAGGCATTGTATCGCTTATATATTTATATAATTGAATCTTATCATATTGGTTCACACTTTCTTTTCCGGCAAACTTTCTTACAGATGATTCCAAAGGTAGCACATCAACATATTCAAACGCACTACGCAGTTCCTGATCTAATATATTTGCATGATTGTTTAATGTTATATATTCATTTTCTGTCTGTTTCTGCCGGTGAAGCTTTATTTGTTGATATTCAAACAAGGATACAATTATCAAGCTAAAGCAAATCATTACAGTAAATATTAAAAGCCGAACATTTCTAAAATATTTATTTTTATTGTGCAAAATCATCCCTCGCTTCAATAGTAAAACTTACTAAACCAACTATCGAGTTTCATCTTTATTGTAACTGCTTTTCTAACGTTGTTTCAAGAGGAAAAAATAAGCATTGATTGTGTTATTTGGAATTTGTTTTTAAAGAATAAATCACATAACGTTCTTTCTGTAACAGCTGAGCTCATATTCAATTACATAGTCAATGTGCTTAATTTTCCAACGTATGCGCTCCTCATCCCCCATATATTCCATAGACGGCTCCCAACCCAGGCGGGAGTCTTTTCTTACAAACTCAATTGCTTTTTCTGCGTTTTCCTTTTCGCGCAAAAGGAGTTTCTCCATTTGGTCAGCAAGCATTAAAATACTTTCAGCATTATTCTCGGATTTAATCTTTGCGGAGAACTTATACCAGTATTTTGCATTTATTCCTGTAGTAACATAACAGCAAATGTATTCTCCCATATTCACAAGATAACACAGTTCTTCGTTTTTCTCCGAAATACCCTGAAGGATATCCGTTCCTTGCCGCATTAACTCGTACATTTTTTCCAGAGATTTTATCTCTGTATCAACCCGCATAAAGGGAAGCATTCCTCTTCCTGTTGGAAGTCCGTTTGTAGGATGATAGTCAGCCGGATACATTGTAAACATAATACGATTTCCGAAATGTGCATAACTCTCACCTTTTGGCTTCATTTCGCGAATTAAGCAGAAAGGATATGCCGGGCCGATTCTGAATGCTCCGTACTGGTCTGCATCGCTGGGTATATAATGAGTGATTGCATCACTCCATAATTTAAGTGCCTGACAGATTCTTTCAGCATTTTCCTCTCCGTATCGGGCAGAAATAACATCATTCAAGCATTTTTCACTATCGGTGTTTTCTTTAATGAAGCACTGTTTAGCAAGGTCCCCGATAAATGAAGGCCAAAAACCAAAATGATGAGATTCCATAACACCGCACAAACCCCATTTTTCGTTAGCCTCACGAAGACCCTTGTATCTTTTCATCCACTGATAAGGCATCGGCTCATAGGGCACAACACCCATATCCCATGTAGTACCACCGGTATTTGCCATTGTATACATACGGATACCACGTTTTTTTGCTGCTTCAGCCTCCGACTTAAAGTATTCGCCAGGGCCATGCAACGACAAGGTATAATCTGCTGTAAATTCAGTAATATCGTCTATTTTATAGCTCTCAAACATTTCAAAGGTTGCCATAAGGGTAATATCTGTCGGAAGGGAGTTTATAAGCTTCAGACGGTTTTCCTTATCAACATATCCCCAGTTATAGGTCCAGAAAACAATATCTGCATCCTTTTTCTGATTTCTTACCGCCTTTTTCACACATTCGAGCCACTGGGGATAATCATAACACGGCCACCAACCGGCAGACGGTTTTCCTGTGGGGAATCCATCCTTGTCAACCTTTTCCCTTGTTGGAGTAACATTAGGATCTTTGCTTGGAAATCCCACCGACTCCCCGACAAGTATAACACCTTTAAGGGAAGGACAATTTTTAAACAGTGTCCCGTAAAGGTTATCATAAAATTCCTGTGCATCTTCTTCCTCGGGATGCTTTTCGCTTTTTAAATAGCTGTAGGCATATACATCTATTCCGTAACGCGACGCACGATAAATGAGCTCGTTAAAATCAACGAACCCCGTGCTCGTCATATTAACACCTTTGACAAAAATCAGTATTGCATCCATTCCTGCGTGTGCAATAGATGCAAGATGTTCATTGGGGAAATTGTCTATTCCATAGCCTGAATGCACCATTCTGGGAGAGAACAGGTACGTGTGTCTTATTTCCTCTTTTTTAAGAATTGGTGCTTTTTTCACATTCATTCTGTCCTCAAGACAGTAAAAAGCCTGTGCCACTCCTCTGTCATTTTTTCCGGAAATGGAAATACTGTCACCAATCTTTATTATGTAGTCTTCAGACTGATTTTCGTCAACAGAGCATAAAATGGCATTATCTGAAATTTTCTCATCCGAAATCATTGCAGATATTTTCATTGAGGTAAAAAGATAGCCTGTAAAATCTTTTGCCCCTGTAATTATAACCTCTGTACAATTTTCAGGCACAATGATATTTAGTCCGTTCTTCAGTTCAAGCTCGTTCTCGTCAGGAAGAATGTCAAAATTTCTGACATTCTTCCTGTGGATATTTAGTAGCCTTTTCCTAAACTCATATTTTTGTTCATTCTTAAGCATATACACAACCTCGAATTTTTAGTTAATAACCGTAGTTATTCTTTCTACAAGAATTATATAATTATAATTTTACACCTTATATATTAAAAAGTAAATTGGCTTTTTTTGCACTCAGCATACATTATTTGCACTTTCTTTCCAAATTTTTCAACTGTTACATCATTTGTTCAAACAATGTTTATGCAGTGCATTTATTGTCATAAAAAAACTGTACCATCCCGTTTTGAATCGAGTTGGTACAGCTCTATTTTTTGTTTTAATGCTCTTTCTCCGAATAGCCCTTACTTATTGAAATGTAGAATTCTGACCTTAACTTTCTTACAGACAAAGAAAAGCAGAAGTGTCAATACCATGCTTCATGCAAATCTCATTTATCTTCGAATAATCACATACCCCACTCAACACCTTTGAATGGCAGTCACTTCCCATAGATATTGCAATGCCACTGCTTTGAAGCTCTGATACCCAATCAAAATATGAGTTAATAAAACGTTCAGGATATTCATATTTGAAAAAACAGTTATTGAGTTCAAACGCAACATTATTTTCTAACATTGCGGCTTTGAGCTCACTTCTCATAGATTGTGAAATTACGGAAAAATCAAGAAAGGGATTTTCGTAATCCGGAAGATTCCACACATTTCTGAAAAGATTCTCATCCCACCATAAATAGTGTGCCATTATCCTGGTGTAAGGGTGTGTTGCCGCAAACATATACTGTCTGTGATACTCTTTTAACACAGACTTTAAATCTGTAGCACAGTACATGGGCCAATGCATACCGCTTACAACATATTCTATTTTGTATTTTTCCATAAATTCTTCATCAAAATCAAACATAACAGGAGCATTGGCAGGACCGCCTGAACGAATTCCAAATATCGGAGGATCCTTATATTCTCCGCGGGCAATTATATCTACCTCCCATTTTGAGATAATGGTTGCCTCAATCCCAAAATGAAAATGACCTTCAAGTTCAGGATGCCTTTTTAGTGTAGCTTCATACTCTTTTCGTGAAGCAGCAATGTCCGCCTCCTGAAGTCTGGTATGATAGTGGTCTGTCACACCATAATCTGTTATTCCAAGTTTTTTCGTCTCTGAAACAAGAGTTTCAAATTCCATACATGCACTGTCGCAACTGTATTTAGTATGTATATGCCAATCTGATGTAATTGCCATAATTTTACTCCTTATTTATTAACATATATATTAATTTCAATGCAAAAACTGAAACAGCCTGTCCGGGAAGTTCACTGTCATACCGTCAACTTTCAAAAGACACATTTTCTTCATAAGATGAATGCCGGAAATGCCCCATGCTCTTACTCCAAGATTTAAAGCACGTAAATTTTTCATAATTTCATCTGTAATACAATCTGCACTTGGCGCAATTTCTTCGCCATTGATGTCACAAAGCAGATTTATGTTTTCATCTGTTATTTCTTCCACAAGCCAGCCAACACGTGCTTCTGGATTTAACTCTTTAATCTTTTTAATATAATCATATTTAAAGCTTGTAAATGTTGTTTTATCTAAAATTCCAAACTCTTCTGTCATATCAAGAGTATCTTTTTCAACACCTTCGCCTTTCAGTTCAATGGCAAATTTTATATCATAGGATGAAAAGTGTTCAAGAAACTCACGTAAAGTCATAATTCTGTCGTAAAATCCTGTAGTAGAATTTCCGTATATTTTAAGTTCCTTTAGTTCCTTTAAAGTGTAATCACAGACTTTTCCCGTACCATCTGAAACTCTGTCGACAGTATCATCATGAAACAATACCAGAAATCCATCTTTGGTTCTTTGCACATCTGTTTCTATGCCATTCGCTCCTTGCAATAATCCAAGACAGAACGATGACAGAGTATTTTCGGGAGCATATTCACTTGCCCCTCTATGAGCATAATTAATCATAAAAAATCGTCTCCTTTTTTTAAATCGATTTATTATATTTTACATACTATACTTTTCAACAAAATCAATTATGGGTGTATTATCATCAAGCCCGTGAGGATGATGACCGCAGTTTTCTTTTCCAATGACAACTATCGTTCCTGAATTTTCCTTGTAGTATTTTTCCAGGATTGCACCATTTTCAGCATAAGGAACAACAACATCTGACTTTCCGTATACCAGTATAACAGAAATGTTATTTTCAAGCAGCAGTTTCATTTTGTCGATTGGGTGTTCTCTGTAACAAATCAGTTCCGGCAAAGTTATACCTGTTGCGTCCACAAACTCCTGCATCAAACTATCATCCGCAACTCCCAGTCCCGCGGGACAGGAAAGCAAATTCATCACCGGGGCATCCAGATATAGCGCCGAAACACATTCAGGGTACTTTGCCGCAAACTTGCTTGCAATCAAACCACCACAACTCATACCTACAGGAATACACTTTGCATACAATCCATACTCCCGGTTAAGATATTGTGCAAATCTTTTCTTAAGGTCCAGGTCTTCTTCAAGACACCATCGTGTAATATTTTTTATAAAAGCAAGATGCCAGCCTCTTTTTACCATTTCGAATTCAAAATTCTGAAAGGCATCAAAATACTCGGTTTTCAAAAGCCAGTTTTTATTTTCATTTGGATTATCGGGGAATACAAGTATTGCCTCTCTTCCTTCAAACTCAAAGTCAATTCGTTTAAATCCATTCCATATAGATTCTTTCATTGTTAATCATCCTTTCTGTATACATCTTTAATCTAAAGTCACTATAACGCTGCTGTCCGCCAAATAATCTATCCTGTCTCCGGATTTATTAAGACTGTCTATAAATGCAAGATATTCCTCTTTTGATGAAAATTTGGGTTCAAACTCATCAATAATCTTTCTTGCTCTCTTTGCTGAATCAGAAAGAAGCAACAAAAGCATTCCCAACTGCATTTTCGCACTTGCGACACAAGCGGCTACAGGGTCTTTGATTTCATAATCACTACCATGTGCCGTACCTGTTGCTCCCGCTGCATATGGATGGACTACCGGCATAATGCCACATAAATCGCCCATATCTGTACTTCCTGAACCAATAAAACTATTAGTAATGAATTCATATTCGGAAATAGCAAGTTCAGCTGCATCTTTGGCTACCTGCATCATATTTTCGTCATTTATCAACGGAGCATATCCTGGAATATCTATTATTTCCACGTTTGTTCCAAGAGAAAGTGCGGCACCGCACAGAGCCTGATTTACCCTTTTATTCGCACTGCAAATAGCCTCAAAGCTTGCACCACGCACATAGCTTTCCAGTATAGTTTTTTCAGGTATAGCATTAACCATTGAGCCTCCACTTGTAATAATCGGATGAACTCTTATTATATCGCTTTCCTTAAATGTTTCACGGATGGCATTAATAGCATTCAGCCCGCAATTCGCTGCATAAAGCGCATTTTTTCCTTCCCACGGAGAACTTCCCGCATGAGAGGCTTTCCCTTTATAAATAATCTGCTTTGCCATGCAACCTACTGACCCTTTTCTGACCGAAAATGCACCTGAAGTGTGTACCATAAAAGCAATATCAACTCCGTCAAAATATCCTCTTGACAGAAATTCACTTTTGCCACCAAAGTATTTGATTTTACCTTCTTTAACCAGTTTACTTCTGTATTCAATTTCCAGAAGTTCTTCTGCCGGAACTGCACAAAGCCTTATTTTACCACAAAATTTATCTGAAATCCCGGGCTCTTTAAGAGCTGCGGCTATACCCACAAGCGCCGCACACTGTGCGTTGTGTCCGCACGAATGTACCGCTCCAGTTTCTGGATTTGCATCCTTATGTTCAGGACATATTATAGAATCCAATTCAGCTAAAATCAAAATCTCCGGACCCGGCTTACCTGTATCTAAAATTGTATAAAAGCCCGTGATACCATCTGCCAAAACAAGATCATATCCAAGCTTTTTGAAAACACCTTCCAGATATGCAGATGTTTCATACTCTTTGTATCCTGTTTCTGGATGGTTCCAAATAAATCTTTCAGTATCCAAAATCAGCTGTGTATATTTTTCTACAGCCATACTTAATTCTTTCATAAAAAACACCTCATTTTATAATCGCATATTTTTTGAGTTTTTCTCCAAACAAATATAGATACCAGACTTAAAACCAAATTCACACATAATAATGTTAAAAAGATTATATCTTTTTAGTCTTTGCCTGTCAAGTAACACAATTTGCATAACATATACTTTTTTTGCACTCTCCATTCCCCTATATATTAGCATTTATATAAATTTCCTTAAATCACCAATTCAAACAAAGCATTACGCAGTGTTCAGAATATGTATGATAAGAAGTATTATTAACGATATATTCTACTGAATAACAGAGGAAGGGCGCTGCAGAAAATCCGCAGCGCCCCACTATTTATATAAACTCATGGCATAAGTTTATATCGAATTAATAAGGTTACTATATACTATACATTGACAAATATTTCTTTGTGTTCTGTATCATTTCGTCAAATAACTTCCGTGCACTTTCCACATCAAGAGTTACAAGGGGATCGTTTACAAATGCATTGAATACACCCTCAATATCCCTGTTAGTAATTGCGGCATGAACTGCTTCCTGCTCTGCACATATTCTGGAAACAAGAGGATATATACTTTCAGGAATCCCGCCTGACATTACAGGCATAACACTGTCTGAACGGAAAACGGCATTTGTTTCAACAACTGCTCCCATGGGAAGATTGGGAATCTGCCCTGTGTTTGGAATGTTTACATTTGTAACAAGGTCGCACAGTCCCACAAGAGCCCTTATTTGATTTATACCTTCCTCACCCGTTTTGTCAATTTTTACAGTTTCTTCACCGCTTCTTAATCTCTCGCTTCGTGCAATACGTTCCTTAAGCTCTTCTTTTCTGCTGTCAACAGTTGTAAGAGCAAACCCCCATTTTTCTACAGTTTCCGGGTCTTTAAGGTACCATTTCCCTTCACAGAATTCCGCAAGATGTCTGTCGCCTGCGGCGGCAATGTAACCGTAGCGTTTAAAAAGGTCTATCTTTACCTTTTCCATACATTTAAGGTTTTTATTTGCCCAATTATCGTGAAGAGTTTCAGCATAGCCACAGTCAGAATATTTTTCGGCAAACTTACTGTACACCGGAAATAAATCCATATTCTTGTATTTTGCGGAAGTAATCCAGGTAAAGTGATTCACCGCAACGGGTGTAACCTTTATATCTTCTCTTTTTACATCCTTGATTCCGCAGATTTCTTCAAGCGCGGTCATAAGAACTTTCTGTGTGCCGAAAACCTCGTGACAGCATCCGAAAGCTTTGATTTCAGGGAAGGTTTTATAAAGAGTTTTTACACACAGTGTCATTGGGTTTGTGTAACTTATAACCCATGCATTCGGACAATATTCTTTTATATAATTTGCTATTTCTTCATACATAGGAACTGTACGCATCGCACGCACTATGCCTCCCGGGCCTGATGTATCTCCGACAGATTGATAAATTCCGTATTTTTCAGGAGTATGTACATCAGAATACATTTCATCAAATGTTCCGGGCAAAATTGAAATTATAACAAAATCTGCATCAGTCATAGCCTCTTTTGCGGTTTTTACAGCATGGTAATTCCATACAGTATTTGCACCTTCGGCATTGTTAAATTTATTTCCTATAATTTCATTTGCAATTGCTGCATCATAATCGATATCATAAAGAAACACATCGCCGCTGATATCACTGCAGCTAGCAAGGTCACTCATAAGCCCCCAAGCCCAGCCACGGCTTCCGCCGCCGACATAAGCGATTTTTATATCTCGCACACAATCTTTTTCAAATTTCATGATAATCCACTCTCCTATTTAATTTCCCAGCCATTTTCACTATTTAAAAGACGCATTATAACAGGACGTTCATCCTGCACAGGCTCGTTGGGCTTGTGCATAATAAAATACTCATTACCGCAAATATCCTCAAATATCATTCCGTGTCCGCCATTTTTATCCGAAACAGGATTTTGAAGAACTTGCCAGTTTCCGTCTATATCCCCATTGTCGCTTTTTGCGATAAGCTCTGCATATCCGCTCCGGGTAAAGCTGGACCACAGGCAATATAACTCACCATCTGTATTTCGTTTTAAAAACGGTCCGTCAGTAACAAAAGCAATCTCGTTTTCTCTTACGGTTTTTACACCTTTAAAATCAGATGCTTTCCACAGTGTTTTGGGGACAGAAACGACTTCAGTCAAATCTGCCGAAAGCTGCACTTCACAGATTTCTCCGTCACCTGTCTGCAACCATTCATGACAAAAAACAATGTGAGGGGCACCCTTTTTGTCAATATACAGAGTCCCATCAAGACATTCCCAATCGCGAGGAGTTACCGGGCAGTCTGATACCGGCACAAAATTGCCGTCAGGTGTATCAGAAACAAGAATATGCGTACCACGGCACTCTTTTTCTGACTTAAACGTGGCGAACATATAAAATTTTCCGTTGTAAAAATACACTTCCGGCGCCCAGAAATCCATGGTTCCCCAGAAACCATCTTGTTTCTCAAAAACGGATTTTGGTTCGTTCCAGTTTTTCAGGTCCTTGCTTACATAAACATCAAACCCGGTTTGTTCACCCCATGGTTTTTCTTTTGTCGGCATGCCTACTCTTGAACCGTACATATAATATTTATTTTCCCACAACAAAATAAAAGGATCTCTTATATTTATTTTTTCAAGTTTCATCATAAACCTCTTTTGTAAGATTATGCTTTATTCCTTCTTTCAGTGCATTTATCTCGAAGTTCAGCAGATACTCCATCTGACGTATTTTCCATTTAATATGCTCCTCGTCTCCCAGATATTCCATCGATGGCTCCCATCCTAACCGTGAGTTTTTCTGAACAAGAGGAATGGCAGATTTTGCATTATCAATTTCAAGCAAGGCAATTTTCTCAAGTTCTTTAATGTACTTATTAATTACATTCGGATCATCCGAAGAATAGAGCCTTGTTCGCGCAACTGTATAGGTCTTTACATTTATTACACTACGGACAGTACACGCAATGAATTTTCCCAATTCAATAAGCTCCTCTAGTTCATCATTACATAACTCTATGCTTTCAAGAATATTAATTCCTTTCAGCAAATGATGCTCTAACACCTCAAAGGATTTTATTTCACGGTGTATTCTTATAGGAGAAACACTGATTTGGGTATTGCTGTCAAAGAAAGGATAATATGCTGAAGTTAAAATGCCTGTACCAAAATGTGCGTAATCAGCCTGCGGCGGTTTTATTTCACGATGCATACAGAACGGATATGCCGGACCTATTCTGAATGCTCCGTATTGATCATCACACACTGCTATATAATGAGTAATTGCCTCACTCCATTCAAGCATTGCTTCATTAACTTTTTCAACATTTTCTTCTCCGTATAAATTGCCAAGAAGTTCCTTTAAAATATTCTTTCTCGGCTTATCTGAAATTGTAAAACTCCATTTTGCAAACTCACTGATAAATGATGGGTAAAATCCGTAATGATGTGACTCCATTAATCCGCATAAGCCGTATTCTTCTCTGCATTCAAGCAGTGCATCATATCTTTTTTGCCATTGATATGGGAACGGCTCGTAGGGGATTACACCAAAATCCCATGTAAGACCTGCCGTATTTGCCATAGCATAAAGTCGAATGCCGTTCTCCTTTGCTGCTTTTGCCTCTGACAAGAAGCACTTTCCCGGTCCTGTTAACGACAATGTGTAATCCGACACATTTTCCATAACTCCGTTTTTTTCATAAATCTCACTCTTTTCAAAGGTTGCAAGAAGAGAAATATCCTCTGGCAAAGATTCTATGAGCTTTATGCGATCTATTTCGGGTGCGCCTCCCCAGTTATAGGTCCAGAATACAATGTCCGCCTCACTATTGTATTTTCTGATGACCTTTTTCAATAGATTCAACCAATCCGGGTAATCACAGCAAGGCCACCAGCCGGGATGCGTTTTTAAGTTTGGAATTCCGTCAGGACTTTTTCTTGAAATGCTTCCTGTAGTATTCGGGTCGTGACTTGGAAACGCAACTGATTCACCTACTAAAACAACACCCTTCAAGCCGGGACATTCACGGAAAAGCTTACCGTAACTCCCATCATAATAATCATATGCCCCTTCATCATCCGGATGCATTTCACTTTTTAAATAGCTGTACGCATAAACGTCTATGCCGTATTTAGCCGCTCTGCAAACTAACTCATTAAAGTCAAGAAACCCGTATGTTGTCATATTAGAGCCTTTTGTAAAAACCAAAATGGCATCCATCCCTGCGTGAGCAATATCACGCAAGTGACAATCTGGGAATTGGTCAATTCCATAGCCGGAATGGACCATTCTTGGAGAAAATGCAGCTTTACATTCTATAGTTTCTTTTTTAAGGAAAGGCGCTTTACGCAGTGTCATCATATCCTCCATACGGTACAATGCCTGTGCAACACCTCTTTCATCATGGGCTAAAACTTTTATGCTTTCTTCCACGGACAAACGGTATCCCATATAACCGTTACCTGTAGTCAATTGCTGTTCTTTATCAAAATCTATGCTGATAACTTTTTTGCCGGTTTCTTTTTTGCGCGCTATCATAACAGACACATTCATCGAAATGAGCATATACTCCTGAAAATCTTTTGCAGCCGTAAGAACGACATCACTGTCTGTTTGCGAGATGTCAATTACAAACCCGTCTGTGATTACAAGTTCATCCTCACCGGGCATTATAGATACATTAACTATATCTTTTTTATGAATTTGCATCATTCTCTTTCTGAATTCATAATTTTTTTCGAGTTTTCTCATAGTATTATCCCCTTAATCTGTTATGCCACTTCGCATATTCTCTCCTGAAATAAAGTTTAATTTTCATTAAGCATATTCATTACTTCAACTCCGGCACTTAATACAACACCTACACCGTGATCGTCATTTTCTATGGTATCAAGCTGCATATAATACTTTTCTTCCATATTACAGCCTGAACCCATACATATTCCGTATACATTGCCTTTTTCGTCAATGCAGTTTCTGCATAATGATTTCCACGCATCATTTATTTCTTCTTTATATTCAGAAGATATCCAGCCGTTTACAATCCCTCTTGCAAGTGCTGTAATAAACATTGCACTGCCACTTGTTTCAATGTAGCTATCGGGGTTATCTATCACCTGGTGCCATATGCCTTTTTCTTTGTCACGGTATTTAAGAACACCCCGGGCAAACTTCTGAAAAACTGAAAGTATTTCTTCCCGCCCGTGATAATCTTCCGGCAAAAGCAGGAGCACCTCGGAAAGAGCAAGCAAAACCCATCCATTTCCTCTGCCCCATGGTACACGGTTAGCTTTATCTTCTTCCACGAAGAATATATGGGAAAACAAATCCTTATCCTCCATATAAAGCCGCTTGTAAAACCCTCTTATCTGGATAAGAATATCATCAAAATAACATTCATTACCGCTTATCGCACCAAGACGAGCCATAAACGGAAGACACATATACATATCATCTGTCCACATAGTTTTTATGCGGTAAAATGTTCCGTCGGAGAATCTTGGTATTTTGTACGTAAGAACATCACCAAGGATATTAAACAGATTCTCTGCATTGGAATCATTGGACATCATATAATATTCCGCAACATTTGTACCAATCGTTCCTATTGCGTCAAGACTTTTTATTCTTCCTCCGGTTGCAAGATATGATGCATATCCCGAACGTTCATTATCAACCGCACCATAATCACGGTGCAGGCAAAGAAGTTTCATACTTTCCGAAAAATATTGGTCAAAATCCTTTTTGCCAAGCTTCTGCGCGGCTTGCTTCATACCATAGAGTCCCACCATAATCGCATAAAACCATTTTCCGTAAAATGCACTGTGAAGATATTGCCGAAGGTAAGTATTTTCCCTGTAAAAATTCCAGTACACACTTCCTCCCCAGGCCGTAGCATAAGGCTTAATAAATCCAAGTTCTGTTTCCGGTCCGTAGGGATAATCTACATTCTCTCCTTTTCTTCCGAAAGGACCTATCCATATCCACTGCAAATCAGGACAGTCAGCTCCGTCTATAAATGGAAGGCTGTGCTCGCCGGAAGTTTCAGCCGTAAAGCCCCACACATCTTCCTGGCGTGTGCTTTTTATCAAAAGCGGTGTATCACAGTTAAAGTTCTCTTCAAAAGCTCCGTTTTCAGAGTTATATATAATCTTATCCCCTGAAAAAACTTTAAGAGGATTTTTATGTTCAATTTTGATTTTTCCTTTTACACAGGTATAGGCATAAGCTGTGTAACCGTTTTTACACAATTTGGTAAAATCAAAAGTTTTTATATTGCTTTGAGGTGGTAAAACCGGATATACCCATTCAATTTCTTTAATATTCGGTTCTTTCTCTCCATTTTTATAAAGGCGGGAAAACTCAAGCAATTCCTGAAGCCTGTACCCCCTTTTTTTTACGTACTGCCAGGTGCAGTAAGCATAGTCTCCGCCCGTTCCATATCTTAATTTGGGAACAAGAGGGAAAACATATACCGAAAAGTTTTCTTTCTCTGCAACTGCTTTTACAACTAGACGGTTCTCGCCTTTTTTGAAAGTTACGTATGTATCAAGAGTGTTATTGGGGCCGGTAGAAAGTATCTTTTCCTTTCCGTTAAAATACACCTTCGCTTCTGCACAACCTCTTATATTTATGAGTATTTCCCTTTCGTGGAGTCCTTCAAGGTAAGTTGATATATAAGCATAATCACCCTTATTATAACCGGGATAAACTTTTCCAAAATCAACACCGGGTTTGTTTGACATATCAACATATTCATCATTTCGATACGGTCTGTATGATACCTTTGATTTCGGTCTGTATTTCAATGCATTCTCAAAAATCTGATTGACAATTTCTCTGTTAGTTTTATGTTTTTCATTTATTGAATGTTCAACATATGTTCCCATAAATATCACCATAGACAAGAATACAACACATTTTTCTTTATTTCCTTAAATTTGTTGTTCAAATAGAATAAAACAAGAAAATATTGTTGTATTTTTTATATTTTATGGTATAATATCTTTGAGGTGATAAAAATGCTGTTAAAACCGATTGAAGTTCCTCTTTTTGAAAAGAAATCCATTGAGGGGCGCCGTAAGATGCCCAAAGCACATTTTCATGATAAGCACGAGCTTTATTACCTTGAAGAAGGACAGACAAAATATTTCATTGATACAGAAATATTTATCCTTGAGCCAGGCGATATGATTTTTATACCGAAAAATACACTTCATCGTACAGAAAGCCTTGAATCAGAATCTGTCAGCCGTTCAATTCTTTATTTTAACGACTTTGATTTTGAGGATGAGCTTGCACCTTTTATTGAAAAACTTAAGCCCAGAAGGCTTATTAAAATCCAGCACAAAAAAATGCACTATATCCGTGGTCTTCTTGCCGAAATTGCCGAAGAAGAAGAAAAAAAGAAAGACGGATACCGTCAGATGCAGATGCTTTTCCTTAAACAGCTTGTTGTTATGATAGAAAGATATTGTATTGATAATGTTGAAAACAACATCAGTTCTTCGTACAGAGTTGCTGAAAACATTTCGAAATATATCAGGGAACATTACAACGAAAATTTAAGTCTTGCACACCTTTCCCGCGAATTTGCGATGACACCGTCGTATCTGTCAAGAATTTTTAAGAAAAGCACCGGCATCAGCCTTAACGAATATATAAACATTGTAAGAATTACAGAGGCGGAAAAGCTTCTGAAAAATCCGGATATTTCTATAACAGAGGTAGCTTTTGAGTGCGGTTTCAATGACAGCAATTACTTTTCATCCGTTTTCAAAAAAGCAAAAGGAATTACACCGAAAAAATTCTCAAAAATGAATATGGCATAAAAAGAAAAGAAAGGACATTGCAGTTTTTGCAAATGTCCTTTCTTAATATATAAGCTCATGGCAAGTTCACATCGCTTTAATTGCGTAAATTAATCGCAAAGTTCGTCATTCATAAATGCAACAGGTGAAATACCGTCTGCACCTATTACAAAAATCTTAATCTGGTCTACTCCGGTATTTGAGTAGGGATGCTGTGTAGACATATTCTTAAGAAGACCTGTATCTGCCACAAAATTCTCATTATCAGTAAGACTGATTGTTTTTACAAGGATAAGTTTTCCTTCAAGATACTGTGCAACTACAATCTTTTCAGTGCCTGTGATACCTTCAAGCCAAAGTCCGTTGAAAGCACTTTTTCCGTTAAGTCCAAGCCCGCGGATAGATGCTGGAGCAAGTCTTTTTGTAAAAGTCTTTGACTCTGTAACTGTACCGTCAGCACTTGTAGCAGTGATTGTAAATTCAACTGTCTCGGGACTGTCAACGTCGATTGCTGTTACAGTCTCACCATTGACTTTGTACGTGATTGATGGACCGTCTGTCTGAAGAGTATATCTTGCAGGATTGTTATGAACATCTGTCTCATCCGTGTAGAAGTCAGAATTGTTATTAATCCATGACTTACTGATAGTCTTTTCAACAAGAGCTCTGTTGGTAAGTGTAGGATGAATTACATCTGAAGCATAGAGAACTGCTGCTGCGTTAAGAGCTGCATTTACTTCTGCTACATTTGCATCACTGAAGCTGCGGAGAGTTACGTTATCAAGCCATACATCGCCTGCAGCACTTGATACCGTTGAAATACCACGAACTGTAGCGCTGGTTGTATTCGTCTTATAAGCATTTCTTCTTACAATGGGATGTGGTGTAACAAGAATACCGTCTGCGTAAACTTCGTATGTCTGCGACATGATGTTGAAGTCAAATACAACATTTATCCACTCACCTTCCTTATCCTGAAGAAATTCGGGCATAGGAAGCCAAAGTGTATCTATATCATTACTTCTTAATCCGGTACCTGATTCATTTGCTACTGATTTTGTTGTACCAAAACCAATCTGTTTTGATTCAAAGTTAAATACAAGGAAACAGGAATCTGCGCCCTGAATACCGGCAACCTGAACACCGCCATAGTTTGAGGTTGCTTCCTTGTCGTGGCGATATTTAACGTCTGCACTTGCAAGAACTCTGTCTGCAAATCCAGCGCCGGAGGCACCTGAACCTGCGCTAAGTGTACCGCTGCCTGCGGGAGCATTTTTGTGAAGAACAGTTGCATGAGCAGGATTTTCGTCAGTAACGTAACCTGTCTCACCTGCCTTGTCTTCAAAATCAATTCTTGAAAGGTTTGTTGTGCCTTCCTGTGCTACCTGAAGGTAGTAGGGAATTGTTTCAACAACTTCGCCTGCTGTGATTGTAGCAGTGAAGGTAACGTTTTTCGGAATAAATGAATTTACAGCAGTTACCTTACCATCGTTTGTGATAACAGATGTATCGCTTGATTCATATGCAATTGTAACATTAGCTGATTCTGCAGGAGATGCTACAAGGTTAAGGTCGCTGTCAACACCAACAAGCTTTCCGTCAGAGGTGAGCTGATTTGCAAGAACAAGATTTTTGTAATAATCTGCTCTTTCCTGATCGGGGAGTGAGCCGATTACACCGTCTGCAGTAGATTCTGCATAAACATAGATATCATCAACAAAGATGTGAGCAGTTGTTACTCTGAAGGGGAATGTAACCTTAACTGCCTTGTCAGATGTAAAATCAGGAACGTATGTCTTTGATGCATCGTATGTAACATATTCTGTAAGCAAACCGTCCTGATAGTATTCAACCTTGCCAAGCTCTTTGTCAATTCTTATTGTAAGGTCAACAAAGTCTGTTCCGGGAACTGATGTATTACGGCTGTTATTTACCGCAGTACCTCTTGTATGCCATGGATTAGCGGTCAAAAGGGCACCACCGTAAACTTTTCCTGCCCAACCGGCGCTACCAAGCATAAATTCGCCGGCTTTTGTGCCGCCCCAACTAATGTTCATGTTAAGACCTGAATGGGTTGTAGCCTTTACAGGAGCATAAACCTTTGCCTTCATAACATAGTAACGTGCATTCTGAATTCCGGGGGCTTTGTTCATAGTGTAAACGAAAGCATCACCTGTAGCAGGAGCTGATGTATCACCATCGTTGTTCTTAAAGCCGAGCTTTGCATAGCTGTTGGTACCGTCCACAACATATTCGGCAGCAAATGTACCTGCACTGCTTGTTGCTACTGTCCAACCCTGATCTGTGCCGATTGCATCGCCATTTTCAAGGTCATAATCCTCAAAAGTAACGATTTCGCTGACCCCAACGATTGTCTGGGGCTGTACCTTTACAGTAAAGCTTGTGCCGTTTACTGTAAGAGTAACCTCCTCTACATCAAAAAGTGAACGGGTAACTGTACCATCAAGAGCAATTACAGCCTCGTTCGATGAAGTAACCGTTGCACCTTCAGGGAAAGTGAGGTTACCTGTGATAAATTCGGGAACCTGACCGTTTGAAATATCCTCAAACAAAACAGCTTCGCCTTCTGCCATTACAGTAAATGCACACATTGAAAGTGCCATCATCATTGCAAGACAGAGTGCCATAAATTTTTTCATAATGATTTCCTCCTTATATTATATTTTTCAATTATATTCTACAACACAGTTTTTGTCTTAACCTTGATTTTTTAACACAAATCAAGGTAAAACACGAAAATATTGCTGTATTAATTTACTTTTCTTTATAAAATGCCTTTATAGTTGATACGTTTTCAAGGGCAAGCTCATTCCTCTTGCGGCATTAGCTTTTACTTCCTCCGGAAGCCATACCGGAAAGTCTTTTACAAGGCAGCTTTTTAACTCACCACTTTTGTATCCATCAAGAATATCCTCGCAATAGCGCAGTGATTTTTCCTTGTCTGTTATTCTTGGAGTTTCTCCGAAAGCCTTTATAAAGCTGTTAATGTAAATATCCATAACAACATTCCCGGGAAGACGTGCAGGATTAATGACAACATTTTCGCCGTAAATTTCAGGATTAAGGTCATAATAGACCGCGGTGAAGGGTTCACTTTCTTCAAGGAACTTACGGACAGGGGAATGCCTTGTTACAATTTCAAAGTCATCATCCTCTTCAAAACGGCAGTTATATGTATCTGTGCCATAGATAACCCTGTCGCTGAACTTTGTGAAAAATTCGTTCCAACCTTCAAGGTCATCTGAAAATCTGATTATAAAATCACCGCCGAGGGCAAGGTCAACTGAAACTCCGGGATAAGTATCCATAATCTGTTCAAGATGTTTTCTGTCATGCGCCATATTGAACATATGAGCAAATGTAACACGAAGACGGGGATGCCGTTTTAAGACATTCAGCATTTCATTCTGAATCACATCTCTCGCCTTTGTGTTTTCACTGTCGGGAAAAGCTACAAAATGACCTATATGCATTACAACCGGAAACTGGGTCTCTTCCAGAAATGCAAACATTGGCTCATATTTTTCACTGTCAAACTTGCAATTAAAAAGTTCGTGATAGTCTGTCTTTCCTTCAAGGATTTTTATCCCGTCAAAACCAAGGTCATAATAGAGCTTCACCTGACGGAGAAATTCATCGGCATTATCCCTTTTGTCACCGTGGTGAACAATCGCCGCAAAAGCAAACACATTCTCTCCCATCTTATCTTTAAGATAAAGAGCCTTAAGATTCGAGGTGTTATCAATTCCCAGGTCGCCTGCGTATTCGTATGAAAGCACTGCGATTTTATCAAGATTAAGATACTCTACTTCTTTTTTCACGAGCAGCAATGTTTCTTCAATAGGACGATGAAAAGCAATATGCCAATGACCATCATTGATTTTCACATTTGAAAATCCATTTTTTTTCTATATATTTACTCATATTTGTACCCCCTGTAAAGTGGAGATGCTGAAACTACGTTTTTAATCGTATTGTGAGTTCATATTTGTTATAACAACAAGGTCGTATACCGTACCGTCAATACGTTTTAAAAGAACCTTTGTATCCGGATTGAAATTCTCGTAACCTTTTGCTGTAAGCTGTGCCGCTGACGGAATTTTATCTCTAGTTATAACCTTGACTTCTTTTGTTTCGCAATCAAATTCAAATATGGACATTGAGCTTGATTCTGACTGAAGGATTGTCGTCCAGAAGGTTTCTTCAGTAGGGGTCTTATTTCCAGACATATTAATATAGTCTGCATTGGCTTTACTGTAAGTGCTGATTTTGTTACTGCCTACATGACACGGATAGCCCAGAATATAATAGTTTTCGTCATCGTTAATTTCTGTCTGTCCGTTCATGTCAAAATAAGTGTAATCGGGGTCAGTATCCCTCTGGGGAGAATATACAATCCTGGCCCTGCTTATTCCCTCTTCATTATCAAAACCGATTTCAAAAACATCACCTGCAAGGATTTTTCCGTTGCTATCAGGGTAACGTTTTTTTACTGCCTCGGAAAGAATGCCATCATATGATTCAACAAAGGATCTGAAGTCCTGTGCCCACCAACCGTTTATAGCCTGTTTGAATTCCCCGTCAAAGTCCTTCTGCACATAGGCTTCGGTAACTACAAAGAGTCTTGAATTTATATCTAGCGGTTCAGACACTACAATCGCTCCGGCTTCCCATCCGTCATCCGCATCATAAAGCTTAAGATAACAGCTACCGTAACGTCTTGTATAAGCCGTATAATCAATAACACTGACCAGTTCTTCGTTGGTTTCTTCCACAGTTTTAGAAGTGGTGTTAACGGCAAAAATTTTAGTATTTGAAGTTATAATCTGATTTCCGTTATAGGTTCTCAATCCATTTATACTCTTTGTTGAATATCCTGATTCACTTACAAAATCAAGGCTGAAGTTCTCAAGGTCAAAGCCGAACATTGAGCCTGTATTATCAGTTGCGGAGTCAAGCTCCTTCAGTTTTCCGTCAGAGTTTATTCTCACCATTACAAGCTGCGGCTTGATATTGCCTGTCGCTGCATCGAAGAAAATACTTGATGAAAGGATGTCATTACCGGTCTTATTTTTTATGCCGTCAAAAGTCAATTTATCGGCAACCGGAACTGTTACATAATCATTGCTTTCAAGAAGAAGCTTTACACTTACTCTACCGCCGTCAAGTCCCTGTCCTGTCTTTCCTGCATCCAGCATATAAGCATACTGGAGTCTGCCTTGTGTTTCAATAAGCATCGCTATGTTTCCCTCATAGTTAAGAAGCACTCTATATGACGACCCCGGCACAGGGGCATTAAAAGTTACCGGCTTTGTATTCATAAGGGTTTCATAGGTATTGGAAAATTCGTAAACCATATCACCAAATATAACTCTTATTTTTCCGTCTTCAGCTGTTTCGACAGATTCTGCAACAATTTCCAAAGTCAGCTCGGAAACAATAAAACGAATTTTTTCATTATTCTTGCTTCTGAATACCGATACAACACTGTTTTCCTTTATGCCGTCGGGCAAAATTTGCTCACCTGCGGCATTCTGGAAAATGCAAGTTTTATATTCTCCGTAATTTATAAACGCATAATCATCCTCGGAATAAGTTGCCACAAACTTTTTTGTCTCTGCATTGCAATTTTTAAAAACAATATCGCGGTATTCCTCTGCTATTACTGTTTCATAGTCACCGTCCATATCTGCATCGATAAGCTTTAGGGTTCCGTCCTTAATTTTGAGGGTTTCGCCGTTAAAGGTTTTGTCAAGACCTCCGTTATAGATAAGGTTGGCATACGGGTCTATCCTATATTTTTTCTTTTTACCGTTAATTTCCGCAGTCACACAAGTCTTGGAAAAATCTCCGGACTCTGTCAGAAGTTCATAAGCTTTTACTGTTACGATGTCATTTCTGCCTGTTTTTTCACTGACATAAAGCAGTGCATTATTATCCTGCTTATAGTAATACTCTACATAACAACCAAGAAATTCTCTTTCCCGGTCATCTGTCCCTGTGAGAACTTTTTTACCTATTTTACTACAATCAATCGCAAGAGCCGTTTCTCCGTTTATCGCAGTAATACCGTTATCTGTCATAACACCTTCGCCGATATAGATACTATGATATACGTTAAGCGCTGTGTTATCCTCATAGCTTGCAAAATAAGCCTTATCATTTGTGAGGTAAACAATTTCATAGACCTCTGCTTCTGCAGATAACTTTATAAGGTTTGCCGCTGTATCAAATGTAAGAGGTGCATCAAAATCGTAGGGTGGATTATCTACAATACCGATATTATATGCACAACGCAAGTATCCATCCGAATAACCTCCTGCTACTGTAGCCGCCGGGGTATATCCAAGAGCAGTAACAACCGTTTTTATCGCCTGCCTGTATGTAATAGGTTCGTCCGGTAAAAATCTCCCGTCTCCCACACCATTCATAATACCCAAGGCTGCCATAGCATCAATTTCACAGGCATAAAGATTACTTTGCGGAACATCAGTGAAACAGTTATTAGTGTTATAATCTTTGTTTATCCCTAAAAGATCTGCAACCATTTTGGCAAATGTAGCCCTGGAAACTGTAGAGTCCGGCTTTTCTTCGGGAAAACTATATATTTCAAGGAATGTTATGAAATCGACATTTTTCTCATAATCTGCAGTGTCTGTTACCGATGTCTTATTTTCCTCCTGTGCGAAGGTTGGCATTCCGGACACAAGCAGTGCTATCAGCAGGACAAGCGCAGTTATTTTATTAAATCTCATACTTAATCCTCCTGACTTATTTTTCTATCAATTCGCAAATCAACTTTACTGCCTGTGCTCTTGTAAGCTCTTCCATTGGACGGAAGCTTCCGTCTTCGAAGCCTGAAATTATACCTGCTGCTACGAGCATTTCTACACTTTCTGCAGCATATTCTGAAATTTCATCAAAATCTGTTACACTACCACTACCGGAAAGAGTAATACCATTCTTTTTGCACAGGCGCGCAATCATTACAGCTGCGTCCTGCCTTGAAACGGGTTTTGCCGGCATAAATGTTCCGTCACCCATTCCATTAATGATGCCTGAATCCACTGCAATTTTTATGTAAGAAGCAGACCATCTGTCATTTTCAACATCGCTGAAGTTTAACTCTGCCTCTGATTCTTCAAGTTCAAATGCTACTACCAGCATTTTCACAAACTGCTCTCTAGTAACTTCCTTATCAGGCATAAAGGATCCGTCGGGATAACCTTCAACAACTTTCTTTGAAGAAAGATTTTTTATTGAAGTGTATGCCCAGTGAGAATCTGTAATATCAGTATAATACACACCCTGCACTTCATCTTTTTCTTTATCAGAACTGATAAGATTATCATTAACACCCAAAATGTTATTCATATTTGAGCTTCCGCCTGTGCCGGAGAATCCGCCACCGTCAGAGCTTCCGCCACTACTGCTTCCACCGCCACCGGAGGATCCGCCACCGCCTGAAGATGACCCACCTTTAAGTACATTTATACGTTTTTTGAGAGCTTCGAGTACCTGCGACGGTTTTTCAAAATCTTTGTCTACAAATGCCTTGTTTACCTCGTAATCTGTATACTTTTCACAATAGATAGCATAATCTGTCTTATCAAGACCAAGAAGTACAGAATACTTTTCTATAACGGGTGCAACAGTTGTTGCATCCTTCGTATTAAGAAGAGCAAGTGCTACCGCCTGCGCTATTGCAGTTTTTACATCCGTCATACATTCAGGCGCATCATCCTTAAGAATTGTTGCTGCAATTGGATAAGCTGCATCCTTCATAAGAGTATAATGTTCATTCTCTTCTGAAAAGTCATACCCGATAAGATTACCGTACTTGCCGATGTAATTTTTAATATCTTCACTACTGATGCTTTCGGGAAATTCACGAAGTGCATCTACAATTTCGAGAACATTTGTAATATCCTGCATTGAATTGAATTTTTTTCCTGTAGCAGAAGAAACTTTACAGTCGTTATTTCTTACTGAAATAAACTTTTCATGTATTTCGTCTTTGTTAGCCTGATAGTCATCGCCAAGCTCAATTCCCAAAAGGAGCTGATTTTGTCTCAAAAGTTCTTCAAGCTCACTTGCTTCTGCATTTTCAAATGCCGGAAGTGTTACATGAGTGATAGTATCATCTGTGTAATACTGTCTGAGAATTGATGCTTCAACAGGCATTCTGCCACTACCACTGGCTTTTACTATGAGGTACTGCCCGTTTTCAATGCCGTCAAGAGCAAAACGAATGCTATATTCACCGTTTACAGATGCCTTTACCTCGTTCCAACGAATGAGCTTTGTAATATCCTCAAGAGGCTTCATTTCCGCAGGATTCTCTGAAAGCTCACCATTTTCAAGTCTGATATCCTCAAGACCGTTTATAAATGCAGGGTCATATACTACTATATTTATAGCCTGACCATATTTTGCGGGAGTTGTTCCACTTACAACAAGGAATTCTCCCTCATCAGAAAAGTCAAACTCTGCATTAAGAACAAAACCTTCAGCTGCACCGACCTGTACAGAACACAATGTGAAAAGCATTGTCAATGCGAGAATTAAACTGATTAACTTGTTTTTCATTTATTTTCCATCCTTTCCCGAGATGACTTTTACGTCGACAGAAATAATCGTGGCAGGACTACCTGCAGCACCTACACGGAAATCTGTTCCTAATAAATCCATATTTCCCAGACATATATCGTCAAACTTAAAGGTCTGTGTTACAATCTTGCCGGTATTTTTTCTATCAATATAATTTTTTTCAGTGGTAACCTTGTTCACATATTTATGCGAATTCTGAATCCATCTGTGGTAATAGAACGTAATGGGAAGAGTTGTATCATCTTTGTAGGTTATGGAAATCTCTGCCGCTACGTTGTCGCTATCTACTACCTCGCGCTTTACGTTTACATAAAGCTCTTTTCCTGCAGGAACTTCAGTTCCAACATATGTACCGTCTTCTGCGTAGAGAGGATTTACATCAAATGCAAAATCACCCTCGTATGCGATGGCATCACAGGATTCGGAAATGTCATATCTTCCGCCGGAGGCAGGATTACCGGTGATATCAGAAACATCTGCCCAACCGAACTGTGCTATTTTGAAAGTTTCATCCCAGCAACCAAAGATTGCATAAGTGTTTTTTGGACTCATCTGGGGATGAAGATGTCCGGGATTTGCGGAGTTTTGAGGGAGGAATGCGATTGTTTCTGTAGCACCGGTCTCGGCATCAATCACAAAAAGTCCTGAAAGCTTCGCTGATGAACCGTATTTATTATCTGCAGCAATCCATCTGCCGTCATGACTTATCATTGAGTGATTAGTACCTGTACCTGCACTTCCAAGAATTGTGGGGGCGATACCGTAGTCCGCCTTTATATATCTCTTGTCAGTACCATCAATTCTCTGCAAAAGGAAATTTGTATCAGGACCAACAAATCCACGCATTCCGTCAACATAAGTGGAACTGCCTACCTTGCCAATCCACTCACCGTCATAAGACCAGAACTCGTGACCGGCATTTTCGCCGACGTAACCGCTGCCGGGCTTTTCGGGGTCAGGAGATCTGAACCATTTTTGTTCAACTATGTTATAGTATTCGTCAGTATCAGTATTTACAATCCATACTCGCTCGGGATTAAGACTTCCCTCGTAAAAATACGCAAGAGTTGCATTTGATGTTTCGTGAGCAAAGAAATACAGATTACTGTACTTTGGGTTTGGATTTATGCACGGATGATTAGGTGCATAGTCAGGAAAATCAAAACCGTAGTAATGACTTAAATCCCATTCACCGGTTTTAATGTCAAATATAGGGAATCTGGTCATCAGCTTGTTGTCAAATTCACCGCTGTTATCTGCCCACCAAACACTTAACTTTGATTCGTCATTGTTAACCTGCAAAAGTGATGGAGAACTCTTTTGCCACTCCGGAAGCTTGCCTATAAAAGTTGCTTCATATGTGTCAAGATCAAGCTTCCATATTTCGTATTTTCTGTTTATATACCACAAATTGTTAAGAGGGGTAACCATACAGTTGTTTTCGTTGGGAGAATCTGAAATGTATTTACACATTTCTGTCTTAATATTATATTCCCATATTTTATTGTCCGCAGTTCTGAAATAAATTCTGGTTTCATCCATAGACATACAGTTCATAGTAAAATACGGTTTTATTGCATTCTGTCCAAAGAAGTTAACTGTGTAATAGGTTCTGCCCGTATATTTATCTACATACGTTTTCTTGGGAATCTTAAAATCCGTACTCATAAGCCAATCCCAGATATTGTCATCGTTTGCGTTGGCAAGGGTTTCCATATTGTAATCTCCAGAATTCATACCGTCTGTAAACGGACAGTAACCTGTATCGGGATTAGTCATAGAAAAACAGTTCATTGCCAGAAGCACAAACGCATCAACGTCGGCATTTTTCTCCGGTTGGAAAAGCATACTTCCCACCGTAATGAGTTTTTTGTCTTTTGCAAGCTGATAAACGTCGGTCTCTTCGGTTACATTTTCACCAATAAGCTTAAGATACCACTCTACAAGCTCTTTCTGCGTAAAATAATCTTTTGCACCGAGTGTATCGCCTTTTTCTATAATTCCAAGCTCAATTGCCATTGCCACATAGGGATCCGCCTCGGGACTCACATCGCTAAAGCCTGATTTTATATTTTTCGAAAGAGCCTCATCTTCCATTCTGTAGGTTTTTATAAGCTGTGTAAGCGCCTCTTCCCTCGTAAGCTCTTTGTCAAGGCGGGGTTCAAAAACTTCTCCCTCACCGTATCCGTCAAAAACCTCAAGAGTATGAAGTGAGTTTGCTTTTTGCCTGTTAAATGTGCCTATCTTTTCGCCAGGCTTTGCAGTACGGCTTATGTTACGCACCTCTACCTTGGAGAATGAGTTATATGCACCTGAACGTATTCTTATATCTGCACCGTTATCAAATTTTCCTGTAAATTCCGCATCATCAATATGTATCCTTACACGGAACCAGGTTCCCTGTGTTTTAACACCGTTTTCGTCAAGACCAAGCTTGTATACTCTTTCAGATTTAGTGGTCGTTGAACCCCTCGGTTGATATTCCACGTAGAAATATCCGCCTCCGCCATAGTCCCAATAGTCAAGTATTATTTCAAAAACACTGTCGTCTTTACCTGCAAAGTTCTCATCAAGCTTGAAATAGAAGTAGTTCTCAACATAAACCTGTCGTGCCTCTACCCCGTTCCATTCAACCTTTTCACTGTAAAGTTCACTGTATCTGCCCTCTTCCTCGGAGCCAAGATAAGTCATCTTATCCATTTTCGGCCGACTACTGAAAATGATTGATGCATTTTCGGAATTTGGGGTATCAGGACCTGTTACGGCAGTCTGCATTGATGCGTAATCATCATCTGATGCTGCAAAAGTATTTACCGCAAAAAGGACAGACATTATTAAAATAAACGCAAAGGATATTAATCCAATTCTTTTCCTTTTCATAGTCTACCTCCCATATCAGTCGGCGGCAATTATTCTGATGGCATTAATTGCTATATCTTTATTGGAAGTAATTGTGTTTGTACCACTTCCTATATCTGTGATATCAAAAGTCATCTTCTGCCATTTTCCGCTTTCTGAAACAGTCTTTTCCTCTCCGTTAAGAGTAATTACTGTATCGTCTGTGGGAGCATTGTACGTAACTATAACCTTTACATTTCCCGTATAGAGGTCACTGTCAGTTACATTGAACTCAACTGCACCTCCGGGAATTGAAGAAAGTTTTATTCCTGTACGGTTACCAATTTTTTCAGGAATGAAGCCTGCCGCATTTGTTGTCAGGTCACACACGACCGTCCCTCCGTCTGCAGTAAGGTATGAGCCGGCATTTTTCTTAAGAGTATAAAATTCGTCTGTTTCCCCATCTGTATCAAAAATCGGATACACTTTGAAATCACGAACCTTAATACCGGTTGTCCGCCAGTCATCGCAGCTTATTCTGAAGTTGTAGTAACCATTACCCAGATTGTCGTTGTACTGGAAAGTATCACCTGCCTGAAGGGGATAAACTCTTCTTATAGTTTTCCATGTATTTGTATTTGTTTTTGTAATTGCAAGTGATCTGTTCTGCCTGTTTCCGTCAGCTCTCGTGACATAGGCATCAAAAGTCATTTTTGAAGATCCTTCATCAAAATATGTAAATTCATAAGCAACAGCCTCTGCTCCCGAAGTCTCTGCAAAATAATCGTCTGAAAATCTGTAAGTAAGAAATGCCTGTCCCTGAACACCGTTTGCAATACGGTATGTTGACCAGAAGCAGTCAAGTCCGCCCGCCTGTGTCTTTGTAACATAGAAGTTTCTGTTTTCCTCCGTGAGAGTACCTGTAAAAATGAAATTTCCGTCAGGCGACTGTGTGTATTCATCAGTAGTGATAGCCGCATTTTTGTAAAGTGTTGTTGCACTTACTTCACCAACTTCGGATTCCTTACCCTCTGTATCTACTGCACGAACTTCAAAATTGTAATCAGTTCCACTTGCAAGATTCTCAACAGTGCAGTTGAGATTTGCACAATCCTCTGCCACAAGCATCCCTTCATCGTAGATATTATAAGTAAGGTTATCTGTGCTGTCATAATCGTCAAGGGCACCTTCCCAGTTGATTGTGGCATCTGACACATTTGCAATTGCAGAAAGCCCCTCTGGAGCTGTAGGAGCATTGTTAAGAAGAGACATATTTCCGGAAAGACTATTCCAGACATTGTAGGCAAGAACTCCGCCATCCTCGGTCTTATCTTCAAGAGTTAAGCTGATTGTATTTCCATCGAGAAGAGAAACATCCTCACATACCTCTGCATTAACAGAAAGTATTCTGCCGGAATCAGGGTGCATATATGCCGCAACAAGCACCGCACTCTTCCCTGCAGGCTTTGAAAGAAGCTCCGCATTAACTGTAGTTACCCCGTTTTCTGTCTGCACCGTAGTTTCCCCAATAATAACTCTTTCCTCTGTTGCGCTTACATTAACGCATCCAAAAAGAACCATCATTGTAAGCATAAGCACTAAAAACTTTTTCATCATATTGTCCTCCTCTTTACAGTTTATATATTTTCAAAAAAGTTCTTTCTATACTATACCTAACTTAAGTATAGTGTTAATCACTGTTTTATTCAATGTACAATTATTCGCAGTTAATTCATTTTTATTCTAGAGAACCTATTATTTGAAAATTTAGAAAAATGTTACTGCTGTGTTTGCATTTCAATTCTAATTATATTCTGCAACATTTTTTTCCTAATTTCCTTTAATTTATTGCTTACAATTTATTAAAACAAGAAAATTTTGTTGTAACAAGAGTATTAAGAAGTATTATTAATAAAAAAGCAGGCTGGAGCCTGCACACAAGTCGCGCACATACAAAATGCAAACATAATTTCAAGCAAATTTCCTATATAGTTAAAAATGCGTTACGGAACACCGTAACGCATTTTTAACAGGATGGTTTATATTTTTATGGTCAGTATTGTTTTTATTGCAATTTCGAGACCTGTTTTAAGAGAAGCTTTTTCAACCCATTCTTCTCTGGTATGGGCTCCCTCTCCGTTGAAAATGCCTATACACACTGCCGGAATACCCATTGAAAGAGGAACATTGCAATCAGTAGATGCTGCTTTAACAACTATCTGTTTACCGCTTACTTCTGAAGCTACATCACAGCATATTTTTGCCAGTGAATTTTTCTTTTTCAAATCTACACCGTTTTCACAAGGCCTTTCGCCTACACATTCAACAAAAACACTTATATTTTCTTTTTGAGCAGAGGCGAAAATATCAGAAAATTTTCTTTTCATATATTCCAGACTTTCAAAATCATTACTTCTGTATTCACAAAGCATTTTTGCACTTTGCGCAATGGTATTGACAGATGTTCCGCCCTCAAAGGTTCCAACATTATAGGTGGTTTTTGTGTTTTTGTCATTTGAAAGCTCTATTTTGTAAATATCGGAGACAATATCTGAAAGTACGGTTATTGCGTTAGGATTTCCAAATTTATGGTATGAATGACCACCTTCGGTAGTTACTTCAACCATATACCTGTGTGAGCCTACGCATTTATCGTATACGTTGCCGATTTTACTGTCAAGGGCTATAAACTGCTTTACACGATTACCAAACTGTCTCATAACAGCTTTTGTGCCACGCAAGTTGCCAAGACCTTCTTCACAGGAATTCAGTACAAATAAAATACCTTCTTTAAAAGAGATGTTGTTTTCAATAAGGAACTTTATAGTATACAGAAGAACGCAGACACTTGCAGTATCATCACCTGCACCGGGATAACATATTCTTTCTTCATCTTCCTTTAATTCCATTGGCTTTGTATCAGGAAAAACAGTATCGGTATGTGCTGAAACAACAGTAATACTGTCACTGTTTTCGCAGTTAAAAGGGAAAATCACATTATTTACTTCATCAATATACGCAGATTCCGCGCCGATATTCTTAAGCCAATTAAGGCAAAAACCAGCTCGCTTCGCTTCTTTGCCCGAAGGTGCAGGCAAAGAAGCAAATGTCCGTAGTAAATCCAAAAGTTTGTCATAATTCTCTGTTATATAATTTCTGATAAGTTCCTGCATCGCACTCTTCCTCAATGTTATACTTTAATACGTCTTCCGCTTTGCTGACTTTCATAAACTGCTTCTACAATTTTCTGATTAAAAATAGCTTCTGCTGCGGTTACGGGTACGTCTGATCTTTCAATTATTGCGTCAGAAAATTTTTCTATTTCTTTTGTGTACATGTTTCCACCTGTATACTCAAGAGGTTTCATTACAACAGCACCTTCATCTGTAATGGTTTTAAGCTTTACACTTCCACTTTCAATCTGTCCTATTGTTCCATCAGCAGATATTACACCTTTAGTGCCGTAAATTTCAAATTTACATCCTCCGATTGCATCCGGAATATTGAAATTCGCCTCAACCGTGAATAAGGCTCCGTTTTCCATACGAAGAACTGCACTGGCGGCATCCTCGGTGTCAGGATATTCAAAAATCTGATTACCGCACATACCTGTAACTTCTTTTGTTTTAAGCGATGTAAGGTACTGAAGCAAGTCAATACAATGAATACCCATATCCATCATCGTTCCACCGCCGCTGAATGCTTTTGTCTGCCTCCATTTTACGGGAGAAACAGGCGACCAGCAATTGAATTTAGCATAAGCTGACACAATTTCACCTAATGCACCTTTTTCAACATATTCCTTAATAAGCTGATGGGCGCTGTGAAATCGCATCATAAAACCTACTCCCAGAAGAACATTTTTACCTTTACAGTAGGATTCTATCTGACAAGCTTCTTCACTTGTAACCCCCATAGGCTTTTCAAGCAAGATATGCTTGCCCTTATCAGCTGCTTTAAAAACTTGTTCCTTATGACAAAATACAGGTGTTGCAATATAAACAGCATCGATATCCTGTTCAAGAAGTGCATCCACACTGTCAGTTGCAAAAGATGCGTTATATTTGTTTTTTACATTTTCAGCAACTTCTGCATTTATATCCATTACAGCATAACATTCTGCATTTTCAGCAAGCATCATTCCCGGTATTGTTCTTCTGTCAGCAATACCGCCGCAGCCTATTACACCCCATTTGATTTTTTTCATATAATTACTCCTTTTTATCAAAAAGAAAAGACTTCTTTTTTAAATTCTTCAGTTAATGGTGAACCATATTCGGAAACCTGGAAAGCTTCTGCAAAAAGCACACTCTTTCCTTTTTCTCCGTATCGTTCAATAAGCTTATCACGGTACTTTGCAGCAGGCATTGCTTCGCGGTATTCACTGTTGTTGCTGATAGTAGGAACACTTAATTCCTCGACAGTGAGAAGTCTGCCGTCACGAGGCACACGTGGTGTACGAAGCCATTCAAGTCTTTCCTTTTTGTCTGTAGGAACTTTATCCAGGAAACCTCTTGAAGCAGGTAACCATTCATAGACCTGTGATTCGTAGCAATCAAACATTTCGTATTTTTTATCAATCACGTCATCAGTTGCTATAACTATTTCGGGATTAAAAACAGGATTTGTAAATTTATCGTAAAAATACATTATAACAGGCATTTTGGGAAGTGCTTTTACTTCCGGGCAAAATCTGGGTACAATAAGAAGATATGATGCATCCTGAACAAGGATAGCAACGTCACGATGATCAGCATGATAGTCATTTGATCTGTGGGTAAAGATTATATCTGGCTGAAATTCACGGATATATCGAATCATTTTCTTTCTGTTTTCAATACTTGTGGAAACCTCACACTCGGGAAGTCCCATATTATCATACTCAATTCCGCTGATTTTTGAAGCCATCTGACATTCTGCAAGTCTTCTTTCGTTAAGAGCTTCAGGCTCCATTTCGTGATGACCCATAGTTCCGTTACATACGGAAAGAAAACGCACTGTGTGACCTCTTTCAATAAATTTCAGAGCTGTTCCGCCGCATCTGAAATCGTTGTCATCCATATGTGCACCAATCATTAAAATTCTCATAACAAACTATCCTTTCGTCTGTGATTTTTTCATATATAGGATTCATTCCATCTAAATGATGATTAATTCAAATTTTGCAATCCCTCCACCACCTACGGTGGTCCCCCTCCCTTTACACAAGGGAGGCTCACCGAGGCTTTAGAAGCCGCGCAACAAAGCCTTCCCTGTGCAAGGGAAGGTGGCACACGAGAGTGTGACGGAAGGGTTGTTTCTAAAAATCATCATTTATCCAAAATGTTACTCACGATAAAGCGCGCAAATTCCTATACGGTAAAATATTTGCACCAAAGACCGTAGTCTTTGGTGCAAATAATATTATTTGTTGGTTTTTAGTTTAATGTAGTTGAAATTGCGTAAGGTACAAGCTGGTCATCCACAACAAATGCACGATAAACTTTTCCTTCATCAAGAGAAAGTGTTGTCTTGCTGTCTGTCCATGCTGTTGAGCCTGACACTGTACCAAGAATCTGAACATCTGTCAAAAGACCGTTTTCGTATACTGCACCGTAAATCTTTGCTTCGGGAGTTAAAGAACCTGCCTTTGTTACTGTAAGAGTAGTGCCGTCAATAGCAAGCTCGTAGGGGAATGCAGGCTCCGCAACTGTTACTGTTGCAACAGCTTTAACATCTACAGAATATCCATCCATTACACCATATACAGTCTTTGTTCCTGTAGTAGTTGTATCAACATCTTCCCAAAGCACGTTCACTGTTTCTGAAACGCCATCTGCAGTTACATTTACCGTTGAAGGAAAATTTGCTTCCTGTCCAACTGCAACAGAAATATTCACAGCTTCCTGTGAAAAGCTTGTAACAGGAGTATACTGCGCAATATACATATCATCAAAGTACACACCTTCACTGTTTGCATCGTAAGGATAAACCTTTATCTGATATGGATCACGGTTTGCGTTGGTTATATTAGCGAAAGCATAAGTAAGATTTGTAATATGGTTACCATTTAAATAAACATCAAGTGTTACAGTGCTATCAGTATGGTTTTCGACAAACTTCATTCTAATATCATTCCAGTCGCCAGTCGACAAGGTTTCACTATTTATCAGAACATCTTTTGAGTTGGTTTGATAATAATAATCTCCGTCGGAACCAGATGTAAATTTAGAGTTGAGAACAGGATACGATGCATTTGAACCTGCTATCTGAACAAGAAAGTCCTTGCTTACAGACTTATCTAATTTTACTTTGAATCCAACTTCATAATATGCACTCGAAATCGCCTTGGTCTTATCACCGGTAATAAGAAGTGCATTTGAACTACCTGTAGTAGCATCTTTAATTTCAAGAAAACTATTACCATTTTCCGTCAAAACTTGTATACCCGTTTTTGACACGGTAAACGCATCAAATGATTCATTTAGAGTATAATCGTACTTGTTAACCGTCTCGCCCTCTGCCATTGCAGGAATAGCCATAGCAGAAAGCATAAGCATACATAACACTACTGAAAGAAACTTTTTCATATTTTTCATTTTAAAAACCTCCAAATCGTTTTCAATAATACTATTTAATACTAGCAAGAAAACCGCTGTTTTTCTATACCAATTTCTGTTTTTTGCGGACAAATTCTTTATTTTCACCTTTAAATCATACATCCAGAACCATTCTGTCATAGCAGATAACGGGATTTTTTGTACAGCCTTTCATATCTTCAAATGCGGCTTTTTCATCATTGAGGATTGCCCTTCCGTTATGGGAGAAAAGTAATTGTCCGACATTATGGGTATCTGCAAAATCACAAACATCCTTAACCTTATGATGACCTGTTTCTGCTATGAGGAAATCGCACCCATTCCCCAACACATTTTCAAGGTCATCCATATCACGTACATCACCGGAGTAAAGAATTGTTTTTCCGTCAACTGTAATTTTAAAGGAATAGGATTTCGGCTTTTCCCCGGGCAAAAACTTTATATGATGGTTATGAATTGCCTCGACTTTAATATTTTCATCTTCATACAAAAGTCCGTCGGTTATTTCATGCTCACAGATTTCAAACCAATCACGATACTGTAAACCTATACCTCGTAACACATCGTCAAAGCTATTCCATAGTCCCATATCGCCTATATGAAAATCTACCTTTTTTTCAGGTGGATATGTATTGCGGACTGTGGCAAGCTTCCATATTGTATATATTGTGTTAAGCAGACCGCCAAGATGGTCAATATGTGGATGAGAAATAAATATTGCCTTAATCCTCAACAAATCTATCCCCATAAGATGCGCTGTACGGGAACAGCCCTCCCCTGCGTCAAAAAGATAATAATATCCGTTACTTTCAATCATCATTGATGAGTGATGACATTCAGGCATAGGCTCCGTTCCTGCACACGTTCCAAGGAAAATAATTTTTGACATATTACTTTTTTGATTCCTCATAGTCATACATTATTTCAGGAGAAAATCTGAGTCTCATAGCAAATACTTTTGCAACATCGTTTTCAAATCTGTATGGAGACTCCAGCATTTTGTCAAAAGCCTTCTTCACTATATCAACATAGCTGTTTTCATTATCCACACTTCCGAACAGCAACGCATCAAGTATTTCCATACTCGTTTCAGGCTGACTGACACGTCTTTCAACCTCTTTGAACGCGGTAGAATACCAGAATTCCTGAAGCTCCTCATCGTACATATCAACAAGCCACTTTGCCATATTAACACAGCACTGACGGATATGTTCATCGCCGGTCATACAGTAAAGCTTTCTCATTGCAGAAGCGAGCACACCGTGCATAAACGGCTTTCCGCCATAGCAGAACTTACGTTCTGTCACTTCTTTAGGCTGTGGAACAGGCATCATTGTACTTATACAGCCCGTCTTTGCATCCTGCTTAAAAATTACGCGTTCCGCCATTATGCGGCAGGCATTAAGATAGTATTCATCAAGAGTAATATCATAAGCCGCCTGTAGAGCGAGCATACACCATCCGGGTTCTCTTTCTGTAAGGAAATCAAATTTTCTTGTATAGTATTTTGCCAAAGTATCAGCACAGTTGAGAACTATAGTTTTATACCTTTCGATACCTGTCATCTTATAGTACAATGCAAGTCCGTCATTAAAGATATGACCCATCTGAAATTTAATTTTAGGATAGCTTTTCGGTACAAGCTCGTGAGGATAGTAATTATTTGCATGACCTACAGTGTGGACAAAGAAATAACCCTTTTCCTCAAAACTCACTCCTGTATGGCTGGTATCAACCTCCGAATAATGAGCCATACCAATACGGGCAAGGTCATAGAAACGTTCGTCACCCGTTCTCAAATAGTGAATCATCAATCCATAATGGAAATCATATTCAAGATTCATCCAGTGAATATTGTTCTCACCAAAGCTGTCTCCGTAATTAAGCATACCGTAATCACGGTAGCTTTCTCTATGATTAAGATATAACTGGAGGGAATTATCCATATAAGCATCATATTTGGGAAAATCGGGACATCCGCATTTAATACGTCCGAAAGCCATGCTTTTTTCAATTGCTTCACAGTCGGGATGGAGAAATGATATATCTGTCAGCTTTTCTGCATCTTTTCCAAAAATAACTGTGTGATATTTTCGGAGCCCGCCGTGGAATTCATATTTTCCTGTTTTTAAATAGAAAAACATCTGTGCTTCGAGAAGTACATCCTCCTTTCTATAATGCTCCGGCTTTGTAATAAAGGGGCAAATTCCGATTTTTACTGAATCTTCTGCTGCAACAAATGATTTAGGGTAATTCTGCCAGAATTCTTCAACAATAATTTCTGTATTATCAACAGCAAAACGTCCGTCAATCTTCTGCGCCACTTCTTTTCCGCCTACAACAGCCGTTTTTTCATCAAGCTGCATTACATCTATTGAACAGCTATTCTGTGAAGGTCCTTCCAGATACAGCCCGTTAATTGTGTAAAATTCGTTATTCAACAAATCATTTTCAAATCCAAACTCAAGACGGTACGCATCTATATTCCTGTAAAAGTGCAGGTGGGTATAGCATTTCATACTTCTTTTTCCATCACACATAAAACGGTTAAAACGCGTTATTACAATGTGATTTGCACCCTGCTCCTCTACAAAATACTCACCACCGCAAGCAGTATAACGCATATCATCTGCACCATAAAGAACAGCATACAGTTCCTTGTCCGGAAGTACGGAATTATTTTTGTTGTTGAAATAGTACACTTTTTCTCCGTTTGTAACAGTTATGCCATCTTCACTACAAACAGCAGAAAATTTTTCGAGACTGACCTGCTTATCACTATCCACTGCATAAAACTTTCTTCCGTCAAGAGGCAAAATTGCGTTGACAGAAACTGTTTTAATACTGTCGTCATTCCATTTGGAAGTAACTTTGCACTGCGTGAGATAGTTCTCACCGTTTTCGTCGGTAATATGAAGTCCGTCACAGGAATACATTTCTCCGATACCGAAAGGAAGTACACTCACAGCAGGATATATACCTTCTTTTTCAGCATCGCATTTAAGTTCGATTTTTACCGGAGAATTACTTCCTTTTTCATAAACTTTTGCTTTACATCTGCCACGTCCGCAAAGGATATTACCCTCTTCATCCTGAAGCTCAATAACAAATCTCATTCCCCACAATTCCTCGGGAATTGTAAAGCGATGATTATTAAGATATTCTTCCTCTGTATAAATAGTATCTCCCAGCAATATTCTACCGCGGCAGGCAACCTTGGTCCAGAAGCGAACCTCGCCGTTATCTGTTGTTAAATTCATAATACGGTTAAGTTGAGGCTTGGGAGCATCCTTCATAAGCACAATTGCTGTAAAAAGAACGTGTTCACCATCAAGAACCAGATATTTTATTTCATCGCCTTTTTTAAGCTCTATAGCATCTTCAGTTACAAAGAAATAATACTTTTTATCATCTCTTCCGTAGCGAAATCTTCCTATTCTTTCACCGTTCACACTAAGTTCAACAAGACATTCGCCAAAGGCACCGCACTCTTCTTCGAGCACAGGAATATACTCTTCATCATAGGTGCCGAAAGTATCTCTCACCTGAAGTGCAAGGTAATATTTTCCGTCAGCAGGAGCTTTTGCCGAAAGGCTTGCTCCTGCTGAACCAAAATCAAACACATGAGGTACAAAGTAACTTCTTCTCTGCGCATGAAAGCCCTCATTATGTAACATATCAGAAGACAAAACAAAATCATTTTCTGAATGAACATATTTTGTTATTTCTGCATCTCCTGAAAGTAATCTGATAAAATTCATAAAATTTCCTCCATTATCAGACTTAATACTGTGAAATATTAAATCCGCGGCCTATTCCGTCAGCCACTTTTGCACCATTTTTGTTATACCAGAAATAGAGAACAACTGTGCCGCCTTCGTTTGTAATTGTTCCTATGTCAGTTGTTCCGTCGCCATCCATATCGCAAGTAAATTTCTGCTGACCCGTCTGATATGATTTCATACTGGTTGAGTCATAACCTCTTACGGGTGCAAGGGGTTTTACTCTAACTTTAAATTCACCGTCAACCAGAACATTATCTGTAGGCATAAAAATGTAATCAGTGCTACCCTCACCTGTCCAGTTAATGATATTAAACTGTCTGTTACGGATATAACTGTTTGCGACATTGAGGACTTCTCCGTCAAGTGATAAGTACATAAGCTGTGATGCCGGCTGTCCCATAGCATTGTCACCGGTAATAATCTGGAATGGATTATCGTCAATACCGAGATTTGCTTTTTCCACAGTTTCATAATGCACTGCATCATCAAGTGCCCATACTCTGTCACCGTTACCGTCAATCATAATTATGTTACTTCCGCCGCCACAGGGAGACATACAGAAGCGCTGGTCTTCTTTGGGAATACCCTTATTCGGGAAAGCCTTCAATGTTCCCTCTAGTTTTTCAGTAAGAAGTGCCTTATCTTCAGCATCTATTTTGCCGTCGCCCGTTGTATCTCCGGCAGTAAACTGATTTCCTGTAAGGGTTACCTCTCCGCTAATATGCTTGTTAAGCAAATCAAGGTCTTTATCATTAATAATTAAATCACCCGTTGTGTCACCTGTAAGAACAAAATTAACCACTTCAAGTGAATCCTTATGTCCGCGGCTTATATAACCGGGATAGTCATCCTCTTTCATTGACCAGAGTACACTTCCGTCATCATCTATGCAAGCATATCCTACGATAACTTCATCGTGACCGTCATTATCAATATCTATAGGCTGTGGATAATGACCAACCTTTAATCCTTCCGGCATACAGGTGTACCAGATAGGCTTCCAGTCTTTGGTATATGCCCATACTTCTGTATAACGGGTTTTTACCATAATATCACTGGGATAGCCGTTGCCCGAAATATCAGCAAAGATTATGGTATCACTTGCCCAACTTCCTGCTGTATATTCAGACATTGGCATTTTATAACGATTTTTCACTTCACCGGTAGCAGCATTGAATATGTAAAGATATTCGCTTGTAGCTGCAACAACCTCAAGCTGACCGTCATTTTCCAGGTCGTGCACCTGACAAGGCAAGTCACTACCAAGAGCTTTTGAACCTTTAGCAGGGTCTCCCCATTTCCAGAGGATGGTACCGTCTGCTTCCTGTACAGCTATACTTGCACAATCGTGATTTCCCGAGAAAAGGGGATCATCGTAAATACGTGCAGAAATGTACTCAAGCTCACCGTCGTTATCAACATCGTTTACACAAACCCATCGGCTCTGATAATCCGGATCAAGCTCAACACGCAAATCCGGTTCTACATATTCAATATTCTCCGGCGCACCTCCGGGGGCAAACACCTGAAACTCTGAAAGAGCTGCTGTTCCCTGCAATTCAGTCACGGTAAATCGTACACTTGTTACAGTCTTTGCATCAAAAGTAACATCACTGGGATAACCAGTATTTCGTATATCTTTCACTTGTATTTCTGAACCGTCGCTGAAAGTAAGAACTCCAGCTTTTATCCAGTTATCATATTTCGCTGAATCGTGAAGAATAATACGGTTTATTGTCTGCGGTTCATTCCATGAAAGCTCAACCCACTTTTCCGCTTCATCACCGCTGTGCCATTCACCGATACCACCGAATTCTGCAATTATATTATCATTAATTCCCTGTTTGTCATATTCTGCAGACTTTTCGCCGGATACATTGACATCTGCATAGAAAGCGAGATTATCTACGGGAGTACGGCGCTTGAGAATAACTCGAAATTCAGAAAGCTGTGCATAGGTAGTATTTCCCATTGCATCGATTGCATCGTAAATAGTTATTCTGACATTTGTTGAACGTGCAGGAGCAAAGCTCAAAATCTGCTCGCCACTATAGAACTTGTCGGTTCTATCCTGTACAGTTTCGTAAACTGTACCACCGCTTCTGTCCACATCTACTGTATATTTAAGAGAAACTCCGTCAGGAATCTTAAGGTATGCACCCTCAACCTCGCTTTCACGCACAAGGTCTATATTACAGAACTGCGTAAAGGTGTAAAGCGAAGGAGCATCATAGTAGTCTACATCGATTTTACCGCCGGTAGCCTTTCCTATCGACCATCCGGTGGGTTTTGTTGTGCCGGCTTCATACTCTTCAAAATTCTGCTGTGTTACAACTTCTTCAAAGCTTTGAAGAGGAGAAGAATACGAAACCTTGATATTATCTAGGTAAAAACCGCCTGTAGTACGCGTACTCATGTGATAGCGAAGCTGTCTGACATCATCACAACGTTCTCTGAAAGATGCCTCCGCCAGACAAAGCTTACCATCTACGTATGTATCATAAGTCTGTGAATCTGTGTTTATTACAATTTTAATATTGTACCATGTATCTGCAGAAACGTCTCTGTAAACGGTTCCTCCACCGCCGGCAAGTTTAAACACACCGCCTGACTGAATAAGTGAAACTGCCGTATTGCCGTTTGAGCTGTAAATATACGGAAGTGCTTTCTCATCTGAAACATCTGTTACAAGCACGTCCTGTTCAACAACTACAATACCTTTACACGGTTCAAAATTATACTGCATAGCAAGAGTAGTGTTTCCTATTTCAGGCTTCAAAAGACGAAGACTCTTTCCGTTATCTACAGGAGTAAGCGGAGGTGCAGCCTGCCACTTTGTAGAATCCTCTCCGTCTACTAAATTACTCGCCGGAAACTCCTCTGTCTCGGTAGAGAATGTAACCTTGCTGCCAGTATAAATTCCCGGAACATATTCCTCATCTGGAGCTTTATAGTTATCAAGATAAGGGACACGCGAACTATAATATACTTCACGCGGATCACTTTCCACAGAAGATCCGCCGGTACTTATTGATGCACCGCTGCCTGTATTTGATATTTTTATCCCGGTAAGTATCTCCCCTGAATTTATAAGCATACTGTCAAGGAGAAGTTTTGCATTTTTTCCCGTTACACTATACTGAACACTGTTTGCAGAGCTTTTCGTGCTGTAATTCAGTGTTCCTCCGATTTTAATACCATTAAGCATAACTTCGTAGCTTGCAGCCTGCAGATTTGCATTTATCTCTACATTATACCAGGTTCTTTCCACATAACCCGAAAGCTTCACCCAGCCGTTGTTGCTCATAGCTTTAATCTGTCTGTTACTGAATGTGACTGTAAACAAAGTTTTTCCGTCGGACATAACACGTATCTGTGCTTCTTTTCCGTCGTAAAAACAAATTTTTTGTCTTAAAACCAACACACTGTCTGTAGAGCTATCAAAATTAACACGCGCAACTGCCATATCTCCTGTATCATTAGTAAGGCTAATGCCCTTACTGTCAGCTCCGTTTGCCATTTTTACCGTGCTTCCGTAAAATGTTTCGAATTTTTCCAATTGACTTTCCGATTGTGAATCAAAATTCAATTCCATATAAAGTGGCTCTTTATCCTCCGCCTGTACAGGAATAATTCCAATACAGAGCATAAGAATCATTGCCAGTATTTTTTTCATTGCGCATCCTCCTTTCAATTACTCTTCTATAACAAATATTTCACGAATATAGTGATAGCGATAGTTAAGAACCATAAGTGTACCATCGGGCAGGCTTTGCGGGCTTCCGGTGGATGGAATCAAAATAGATTCATCTGCCGATTCAAATTTTCTTGTTTCGTCTGAATATTTATAAACGATACTACCATTCAGATATGCCGCCCACGGACGTTCTTGCCCTACATATACACTTACTGCAGAGCCGTTCTTTCGCCACAATCTACCAGTCTGGCTCCAGATTGTGGGGAATCTTCCGCTTCCTTTTATTACTGTTCGTTCAGTTAATGTCAAACCTTTACTTGGTGAATATATTACATAATCAGAATGGATTTTCAGTTCACCTTTAAGAGTCTTCTGGCACTGAACAATACTTCCCGGTTCAGGAACCGAACCATCAAGCGAAGTATAAACAAATTCTTCTTCAACACCGCGAAGAAAACCTTTTACCATAGGCTGAAATTCTCCATCCTTGTCCTTGCCCATATAAACACTGTTAATTGCAAGGAAATATGAGTCAAGCACTTCTACATCACTGTCTGCAGAGGCATCGGGCATATACAGAAGAACGGATGCAGTATATGTATCATCGCAATCAAACACCTGCATATTGGCATAATCGTCATTATTCTCAAATATAGAAGCATCAACTATCTGCATATCATCTTCTACAACTTCGCCGTTATTACATGGAAGGTAGAAAACCTTTGTTGTTCCGGAAAGATGGAACACATGATTATATGAAGATTCATGAACAAAGCTTGATGTTGAGTTCTGGAAATTATAGGTTTCTGATGTGGTTATCGCATCGAAATCCATAGAAAATTTATCAAGATTATATCCTAATGCTGTAGCATTTGTATATTTATCTATAGCAGTAACAACACCTTCATCATTAACACTGTAGCATATCATCTGCGGAATGAAATAACCTGCTTCATCATAAAACAGGTTCATTACATCTGCAGTTTTATAAGTTTTTAATTCATATACATCAGAAGAAAATTTAATCTTATCTGCAATGTCAAATATCTGAACTTTTCCTTTATGGTCAAACAGCTTTATCTCATATTGTTTGGAAAGTGTTCCCTTTGTTGCAGCATCTATAGCATATGCATATGCGTTTTCTTCACTGCTCACTTTATATACTGCAGCAATTTCTCCTATAACGTCAAAATAAAATTCTGATCTTAACCCTGATTTCATTGGTGTAAAACCTGTGTTTTCAGGAAGGCTCATATATTGCTCTGAAACGGCATATTCATAGCCGTTAATCAGCACATAGGTGTTATCATCTTCAACAATTGCTTCCACTGTACCGCCAACACCGCTACGGGTTGGTATAATCGTTACAAGGGAACCGTCCTTTGAACGTGCTACACTGAGAACATCCCAGTTAGAGAGCTTAAGAAGCTGTTCCCAGCCACCCCATATGCCGTCATTACCGAGAACTCTATATGTAACGTTGTTGTTCTTATCCCTGCGAAGTGTTTTTTTATAGTGACAATTTATGACATCTTCTGCAACACTTTCGCAAACGTAGTTTTCATAATTCCAAATAAAACAAACGTCATAAACATCATCATCGTTATGGTCTATAAGCTTTACATAACCGGTAGGAAAATCAAGGTCATCAATATCAAAGTCGAGATCGTAAACATCGTTATACATAAAACGATGTTCTTTTGAAAGATCTGCTGTTTGTGTTTTCCCTGTCTGAGTTTTATAACAGAACTTTCTCAATGAAAATTCCGGAGAATCAGTATTTAAGTCACCTATTTTTATCATAAGTTCATTATTATCTGATGTAGGAAATGCGTATAACAGCTTTTCAGCATCTGCATTCCCATCGGTAGCATAAGCTTCAACCATATAACCAAGAAGCGAAGGAACATATGTATCGGAATAGTTCAAAACAGTGCTTCCGATTTTAACACTTCCCTCGGCAGTATCTTTGTTTCGTGAAAGCATACTTCTGCCATCTACACTGTTTACAACAGCTTCAAATTTACGGATTCCCATATATTTACCGAGAATAGTGCTACGGGTTTTTGTGTTGTAACCAGCCTTATTAGTCACAGAAGTAAGTTCAACAAGCTCTACATCAAGGCAATTGTATACCATCTGGGCAAGCTCGGCTCTGCTTACAAAATTACCCTGATTATAATTTACATTTTCCAAAATATCGAGCTTACTTGCGCATATAGCATAGCCCAAGGGGTATCCACCGTTTTTCTCTGCCTGAACTTCATATCCGAGAATATATAACAAGCATTTCACTGCCTGCTCATATGTCACATAGGTATTGGGCATAAAATTACCGTTTTCGTCACCAACCATAATTTTTTGAGAATGTACTGTTGCAATCTGATGATAATACACGTGACCTTCATTAACATCTGCAAATTCAGGCTTTTGTGCAGTCTGCATATCGTGCATATTCATAAGCTTACAAATAATTGAAGCAAATTCTCCTCTTGTAATTTGAGATGCATCAGAATCGTTGTTTGAAAATGCATCCATTATTCCCAAAGCTTTTACAACCTGCAAATGGTCTGTATTGACAGATAGCTGTACAATGCTTTCTGCGGATGCCGGAGTCGCAGATATAAGCAGCAATATACACAAAACAATTGCTAAAACTTTACGCATATTCAAACCTCCTTTATTTCTGTGCTAATTCACCAAATAATCCGTAAAGCAGTTTTGCAGCTTCCGCTCTGCTTGTATGATTCTTTGGACGGATTGTATTATCTTCATATCCTGAAAGTATTCCCCTGGAACCGAGGCAGTTAATGGCATCCTTTGCATAATCTGAAACATCGCTGTAATCTGCAAATGATGCTACTTCAACAGCGCCCTCTGTTTCAAGCGCGCGGTAAATAATAACTGCAAGCTGTTCTCTGGTAATATAATCGTATGGCATGAATTTTCCATCTGTTCCCTGTATGATTCCATAGGACGCCGCTTTTTTTACTTCGTCGTTGAACCAATCATTATCTTTTACATCAACAAAAGCTATGGCATTTTCATTTTCCTGTTCAGGAAGCATACGACCAAGCATTACAACGAACTCGGCACGGGTAAGTGTTCCCTCCGGACGGAAGGTATTATCCTCAAATCCTGTAATAATACCAGCTTCACAAAGTGCAGAAATTGCTTCCTCTGCCCAGTGTCCGCTTATATCTGTAAGATTATTTGTTATCTGTGTTTCCGGAGTCTGAACAACCGGTTCAATTTCGGGAGCAAGTTCCTGATTATCTTCTTTTTTATAAGCAGAGCCACCACCGCCGCCTCCGCCGGATGAGCCGCCACCGCCTGATGAACCACTTCCTGATGTAAAGTCATCCTCTTCAAGTTCAGGAGGAGTCTGGGGGTTCTCCGGAAGGTTTAAAACAGCAGTATTCCAATCTGCACGTATATCTTCAACTTTCGTATAGGATTTATTATACAGTGCCGGATACAATGAATCTGCATTTTCAGCAGTAACTGATGTAAGGTCCAGACCAAATACATCATCGTTAAACTTTTCTACAATTTCCTCAATACCGCTTCTTTCAGCCGCATTAATACTTGTCATAGCCATAGAATAGCGAAGTGCACCCTGAATTTTTTCATCTGAAATAAGAAGATTTTCGTTGTCAGTCCGTTTTGTTTCGAAATGAGAGAAGAACTCTTCTTTATTTTCATTAAACACGGCATTCTCTGCGTATTCAGTAATGTAACCGCCCTTTTCCAAAACTGCAAATACCTCTTCTGATGTTTGCGCATTCTTAAGCTCAAGATAACTCTTTGCTTTCAGAAAATCTGACTGTACCTCCGGAATTGAAGTGTAATCCACACTGCTGTTTTTGAAATATGCAGTTATAAAAGCAAGATTATCAAGAGCTTTTTGTGTGAGTACATCATTTTCTTCAGGAAGAAGCAAACCAATTTCTTCTTCAGTCAGGAAACACGGAAGATAATACTTAATCAAGTTCTGTGCTTCTTCATCTGCTTCCGGCAAATCTGAAAAGTCACCGGGAAGCGCTTCAAGTTGCTGCGTAGTAGCAACATATATTTTTTGTTGTTTACCACTACCCTTAATTTCTCCACCGATATAACGTTGTATATCTGCATAATACCAGCCGGGTTCTACATTTACTTCTTCTGAAAATTCAAATGTCGCTGCAGGATCATCTGTTTTTACGGCAACTGTCTGTGAAAGCTGTGTTATATCAGAATCATCCTCTGCGTTAATGAGAGAAAGGCTGTAACTCTGCTCAAGAAACACCGAATCCGTACCGTTAGAAACAACAATCCTTGGAGTTGCTTCAGCATAATTCATTGCTGCTTCAAAATTCATAGTAAGTTCAGCAGGATCATATGAAACAATACTCTTACCTCTGACAACTATATCGTCAAAATAAATTACTTCATCAAGAGGATTTCCTGTATCAAAGCGATACTGATACATTCTTACACTTTCAACAGCTTTACCTGCAGTATATCCTATTCCGCCTGTACCTATTTCCGTAAAAGTATATGTACCTACAAGTTCATTATTAAGATATACATAGAAGTTTGACAGGTCCTTATCGGTTGTTCCGTCAACATCCACTCTGTGCATAATCATTTTTATTTTATTGAAGCTTTCTTCGGTAAAGTTTTCACCGTCATCTTCAGCATTTTTTGGAAGATGATAAAGAGCATCTGTTCCGATTACTTCCTCACTTCCTACTTTAACTCTGTATCTGTTCAGGTCTCCGTTGTCACAACTGATTTTTACATTAAGACGTGCATTGCTTGCCCCCTGCATAAGCTGAACATATGCTTCTGCCCTTTCCCCGCCTGTCTCTCTGGGAAGAACTTTGAATTCAAGCTCCACTATGTCCTGACTGACAGCGGTGTCAAGAACTATCTTTTCTGTATTATCAACTGCGCCATCCGTTCTATATAACGAGAAAGCTTTGTCTTCTGTATCACTGATTTCAACGATAGCATTTTGAGATGATTCAGGAGTATAACTCTCAAAATCCTGATTGAATGTAATTTGTGTTATCTGTGCAGTTTCTGTTATTGCAGTTTCTTCAGCCATAGTAACCGGTATAACAGTCATTAACATTACAACTGCAAGTATAAATGATATACCTTTCTTTTTCATAAGTGTCCTCCTAATAATATGTTGAAAATTGCTGTTACATCCTTGCAAATTTTGACGGGGATATATTTTCATGCTTCAGGAAAATTCTTCTGAATGTTCTTGAATTTTTAAATCCCGATTTTTCAGATAACTCCTCTATCGTTATTTCAGGATTGGCGATTATCATTCTTTTTGCTTCGTCAACTCGGACTTTGTTTATATAATCGAGAAGTTTAATATCTGTGTTTCGTTTGAACATATTTGAAAGATATGCAGGATTTATATAAAACCTTGCAGCAATCGCATTGACGTTCATATCAGCATCAGCATAATTTTCCCGTACATATTGTTTTATCTTTTCGCAGAACGGCGAAGCTACACCTTTATTATTTTCTGCAATACACTCACATACTTCTTTCAGATATTCTTTCAGAATATGTTCCATCTCAATAACGGAATCTGTAAAGAAAATATCATTAAGCTTTTTACTGCAACCAAGGCTTATTCCGTTTTCTTTTTCAGTTTCACCAATAGCTTTCAGAATTGTTCCTGCTATTTCAAACATAAAGCATCGGATTATGTATATGGGATAGCTTCGCTGATAGAGAATTTCATCAAGTGCATTTCTTATCAGTCCATAGGCACGGGCAAAATCGCCTTTTTTAATATAGATGATAATACTGATTTCAGTGTCTATTGAGTAGTTATAAACATCATAGTCGCGTTTGGCGATTTTTTCCGCATCAATTATACATCCGTCTTTCTGACTTAAAAATGCTGCATCCTTCACTTCACGGTAAACATCAGAAATCTCATCCTTATTTTCTGTAATGCGGCCATATATAACATCAGCATCAATATTCAAATCAGATTTTAATGAATTAATAAACTTTCTGGATATTTTTTCAATATCATCTTTTAAGCTATCAGAAGAAGCTTTAAAAACTGCTATCATCCATAAAGCACCGCCGGTCTGATTTTCTGCAAAATGAATATTTGCTATTTCTGAAAACAAATCTTTTGCAATCTCTTTGACACCGGTTTTCTTAATTTCTGAAAAGCTTTCTTTGCTGTAGGCAACAAACAGTATGCTGTACGCACCGTTAAATTGCGGCAGTAAATTGCTAACCTCATCATCCATAGGTTTTCCTTCCAACAATTCCGTTACAGCCCTTATTCTGAATTGTTGCTCCATGGTTTCTACTTTATGCACAAGCTCATTTCTTTCACACAAAAGGTCCGAGAGACAGTTTTCAAGTTTGTCGGTCATTGCTTTTTTCTGTATATGCTCTCTGCCCGATGAAATTTTTAAAATTTCTGAAAGTCTCTTAATCTGTTTATGTTTTTGTATCAACATCGACAACAACACTGTAAAACCTAATGCCGCTATCAAAAAGATAATCATTTTCACAGCAGCACTTTCAAAACCGAAATAGATACCTGCCATACTGCAAAAAGCCAAAACAAGCAAAACAACTATATGGATATATTCATTTTTCCCCGAACTTCTTTTATTCTTTTTCATATTTTTCCCTTTCAACACTGCATAGTATACAATGCTGAAATTATCTCATATAAATATGGTTTTGTATACACGCAAATCTTTGGAAGACAGGACATTTTCTTACAGCATTATACATATAAATTTACGGCTATTACCCAATTTCTTTTACTATCTCACTGTCTCCATTTAAAATAATGTCGCCGAGAAGCATCAGAAGGACACCGGTTCCGTGATTATCATCTTTAACTGTTCCCAATCTCAAGTAGTAAGAAACATCCATCGAACAGCTTGAACCCATACAAACATTATAAAAAATGCCTTCTTTATCTACGCATTTTGCGAGCAATGCTTTTAGTCCACGTTTCACATTTGCTAAATACTTCTTATCAATCCAGCCGTTCTTTACCCCGCGGTACATAGCCAGAGTAAACATAGCTGTACAGGAAGCTTCCTGATAACTTTCATCTTTATCAAGCACCTGATGCCACATACCTTCATCATCCTGGAAGCTTTCCAATCCTTCGCAAAATTCAGAAAAAGCGGAGCGCAACACTTCAAACTTATCCCCTTTTTCATCATTTACAGTAAGTAATATTTCGCTTAAAGAAAGAGCTATCCAACCATTGCCGCGACCCCAGGGGATACAGTTTTTCAGGCCGGTATCGAGGAAGAATATATGAGAAAAAATCTTTTTTTCTTCCATATAAAGTCTCTTTTTAAATCCGCGAATCTGTGTAATGATTTCGTCAAGACACTCGGTTTTACCAAATTCCTTATACAATCTTATCAAAAACGGACATGACATAAAGAAATCATCTGCCCACATTGTTTTGCTTTCTTTTCTGCAGAAAGTGTCGTCATCAAAACGGGAAATTTTTGTTTTTACATTATCATAAAGCTTGTCAATCAATTCGAGATACTTCTTGTCACCGGTGGTTTTATATGCTTCTATGAAATTTACTCCCATTGTTCCGTTATAATCAAGCAATCCTTCCGATGATGCTCCGCTCATAAAATTGGAAAAATTATACTCGGCAAAATCGTATCTTGCATAATCATACCAGTCTGCCAGGAAAGACATGTTCTCAATAAAGTACTCCGGGTATGCTCTTTCGCCAAGAGCATTTCCTGCATACTGCATACCATACATACAAAGCATTGTCGCATAGTACCAATGACCAAAAAAGCTTGAATCAATACAAGCTCTCAATCTTGCATTCTGAAATCTCCAGAAAACGGTTTCTCCCTTTTCATTAACAAAAGGTGTAATCCTTTTATCATCAATCTCTACAATTGCATCTGTGTAAAAAGGACCGCAGTACATAAAAAGAAATTCTTCTTTTCTGTCAGTTTCCAGCATGGGAAGTCCAATGCCTTTACAGTCTTTTATCCGGAAGCCCCAACCGGCAACCTGTTTCCTTGATTTTAACAGAATTTTGTCATTTTTCTTAATTTCTATCAGCTTTTCGTCACCTGATGACAGCTTGCAAAGCTCATTGTTGTTCATATAGACATCTGTATCAGAAGTCGCGGAAATCATAATATAACCGTCGTTTTCAGCAAAAGTATATGCTACTGCATATTCACCTTCCTGATACATAGCAGAAAAGTCTATCAAGTCTTTTTCCTTTACAACTTTCGGAAAATTATATACAGGCTTATCTTCAAAATCACATTTGGAATGATACGCATCTTCCAAAGATGCAAAACCGGTATAAAGCGGTGAAACAGCAAGTCCTTCTTCCTTATTCAACCCTTCCACAGGAAGATTCATACGCACCATAACCAAGTAGAAATTAGCCCAAAGGCTTGCACAGCTCGGTGGCGAAATATTAAGCCAGAAGCCGTCATTTATATCATTGAAAACATATTTAATTACAAGATTGTTTTTACCGCCTTTTTTCAGGAAAACGGGCAACGAAACATACTTTTTACTTTCTGCACAGTTTTTTGCGTCTTCAAAAGAAGAAAACAGACATTTCCCGTCAAGAAATACCGAAACAAGACCTGTAACATTTATCCACACAGTATAATCTTTTTCAATAGATATATTGCCTGAAACATAGGCTACGTCACCGGCTTTACTTTCAGGATAGATTTTTTTCATATCAAAATAAATATCGTGCTTACGTTTTTTACCGTAGGAAATTTCCTCCATATATATGTAAGGATTCCACATCGGACTTTTTACAGGTCTGGTTTCAAGCAGATGCGAAAGCACCGTAGTTGCTATATCCTTACAGGAAACTGCGGTTTTTAAGATTGTATCCTCCGCATTCATTTTAACATTTACAACATCACTTTTATGCATTAGTGCTACCTCCGGTAATTATTATACGAATAAAATATCATTATTTTATTTGCTTTGTCTATGCTCATTATTTTAAATAATCGGTCTTTTTCTTTAATTTTGCACAAAAAAATAAGTAACGTCATTTAACGTTACTTATTTCTTGCCGTATAGGAAATTGCGTAAAATTGATACGCGTGAAACTATGTCCGCACCGGGGATGAGCGCGACGCGGGTGCAGGCACAGCCTGCTTTTTTTGTGCATTATTAAAGTGTTGCTATTTTATTATTCAGAAATTCAATCGCCTTTGCAATGTCTGCCGCAGGATTCTCTCCTACTTCTCTTTCTACTGTCAAAAAGCCTTTATAGCCTATTTCCTCAAGAGCCTTAAGATAGTTGTCAAAGTCAACATTACCTTCGCCGAGAGGCATTTCAATATATGCATCTCCCTGATTTGCTTCCTCGTCAATGATGCGGTAAACAACCTCTGGATTGCAGGGACGAAGATTTTTACCATCCTTTGCGTGGGTATGTACAATATAATCCTTAAGTGTATGAACACCTTTTACGGGGTCATCGCCTGTTACCATTACAAAGTTTGCAGGGTCAAAGTTTACTGCAACACCTTTTGAACCAAGGGAATCAAGAAATCCCTTAAGTGTTGTTGCAATTTCCGGACCTGTCTCAATAGCAAAATGCGCTTTGAGGCTGTCGGCATAACGGGCAAGTTCAAAACAAGCCTCCTGCATAATTTTATAACGGTCATGACTTGGGTCAGCAGGAACAACACCTATATGTGTTGTAACGATGTCCGTTTCAAGCTCCGTTGCAAGGTCAAGAATTCTCTTGGATTTTTCAATAAGACCGGGATTAAGCTCCTTGTTACCGAATCCCATGCCTAGGTCACCGCAAAGTGCGGAAAAAACAAGACCATGTGATTTTACAATATCAAGAAGCTCTCGTCGTTTTGCACCAACAAGATTTTCGGGTGCAAATTCTCCGTTTGTAGCATACATCTGAAGGCCTTTTGCTCCAAGCTCCGAAGCCTTTTTGATAGCTTCTTTATAGTCAAGTTTAAAAGAATCAAGCATTACACCAATAGGAAACTGATACATAGTTTTTCTCCTTTATATTTCTACAGTAAGTCCGTCATATGAGACGATATAACCGTAATCCTTTACCCTCTCCTCAAGTTCATGATGTATTGGGCGCGCATTATGTGAAAAATGATTTATAACCTTTACGGTATTATCTGATATAACACCCATATCAGTAAGCTTTGCCACAAGTCTGTTAATATTGTCAATTCCCATATGAGGATGAATATCCTCAATAGGAATATCAATATTAGTGCAGTCCATACTTATTAAATCAAGTTTCACGTTGTTCTTTTCAAAATACTCAAACACCTCGCCAAAGAAGAATCCCGTATCGTGAGCATAAAGAATAACCTTATCTCCTTCAATCAGATAGAAACGGGCATCATCACCTTCAGCATGATTTGCAGGAAATGAAGTAACACGGTAATTTCCAACAGTTATGGGTTTAAATGTTTCTATTTTATTAAGCGCAACATTTTTCGGGATTTTGGTCGAAATTTTATCATAAACACCCTGGCCACAGAAAACATTAAGAGTTGGCACTCGCATTTCCTTTGCATAAGTACCGCCGCGCCTTTCAAGCTCAATCTTATAAAAATGGTCACTGTGAGAATGGGTTATTAAAAGATTTTCAATCTTGTCACCTTCGATATTATTCATCAGGAAATGATGGTACGTATCTGCAGGAATGTCCAAAAGCAGGTTATCATTTATAATCGCCTGACTTCTTGTGCGGATATTCTTTCCGCCAATCTTACGGGCATCAATACAATGCCTGCAATTGCAGAACACCGCCGGAAATCCTTCCGCTGCAGCTGTGCCGAGATATGTTAATTTCATAGTTAACCCTCTCTTTTAAGTTTACTTTTAATAATTCTGTCAGCCTCTGCCGCCCAGCGAAAGCTTTCCCACATATCGTCAAGCGAAGGATTAGCTTCAGTTTCTCCCTCAATCATATCAATCAGTGTCTGAAGCTGTGCACCGGTAGGCTTGCGTTTGCAATTTACATTTATCATTTCGTAGCGCTTTTCGGGATATGTATAGTATTCGATGAGGTCGCCCTCCTCCTGATGCTCGTGCCGGTTCATCTGTAGTATAATCCGTATTCTTCCTTTTGGTCCTATAAATTCTTTTGTATTCTCTGCAGACATGGTATTGCTCCACCCTGCTTCATAATAAGCGACAGAACCGCCCGAAAGTCTCGCAGTTATAAGGCCGTAGTTATAACTTGTCTCGGGAACATCCTCCTCTGTTCTCAAGCCTATTCCCGATACTTCCTCCACATCTTCGCCGGTAAACCAGCGCATAACATCAATATAATGAACACCACAGTCAAGAATCGGTGATGTATCTTTAATCAGATTAAGATATTTACTCCAGTTCATAGTGTGATGATTTTGAGTCATACGCATAACCACGGGTTTACCGATAGCACCGCTCTGGATCATTTCGGCAACCTTGCAGTAAGTGTCATTGTGCCGCAAAATATATCCTATAAGCACTTTGCACTGCGGATTGTCACGAATAAGCTTAACAGCTTCTTCTCCGCTTTCAATATTATCCGCAATAGGCTTTTCGCAAACAACGTGCTTGTTATTTCTGATACATTCACGAAGTATTTCAAGATGAGTTGACGGATATGTTGAAATAATAACTATATCCACATCATCTCTTGCTACAATTACACGGTAATCTGTATCCGCATAGTCGGCATGATAAATACGCGCAAATCGCTGTGCGCTTTCAATATTTAAATCGCAAACACACTTGATATTTACATTTTCCATGAGCATTATATCATCAAGGTGTGCCGCACCCATAGAACCGCATCCTATGAGTGCAACGTTATAAGTTTTCTGTGCCATTTTTTGCCCTTCTTCTTTTTGCATTTGTGCTACATTATACTTTATACAAGAAACAAAGTCAAGAGAAAAAAGCATTAAAGCTCAATCCATTCGTAAGGCTTCTGAAGTGCTCTGTAGCCTGCTTCACGTATAGCAATTGCGTCAACTGTCTGGCTGTGTTCAACCGGGATTTTTCCTGTTTTAAAGAATTCAACAAGTGCCTCCATAAAAAGATTGAAATGCTCTGAAAATATAGTATAATCTGTAGGATTGTTTTCCTTATCAACAGTTCTTATTTTAAACTTAACATCATTTGAATGATGCATCTGTGCAACTCTGCCGTCTTCAAATTCGATTAAAAGAGAGGGATGTTCAAGATCGCCAAGACCCATAACTCTTGTTGCACGGGAGTTCATAAGCATAACAATTGGCTCAATCTGATGGATTGAATACATATCGTATGTTCCGGGGCCTTCTGAATAAATCTTGTAGATATTATCCTTATCAACCTCTTTAAGTTCTGTTACAAAGCGGAGTGCAGAGCTTGAAAAACAAGTCGTGCCATGCTTGTCAGCATTCTCAAAAATACGGAGAGCAGTTTCTTTATCGGGAGCAAAGGTCTTGTCAACATAAACAAGCTTACCTGACTTAAGAGGAAGGTCGCAAAGTTCCTCATGCATTTCGGGATTATCGGGAGAAAGAACGATGAGAACATCACTTTTCTCAATAACTTCTTCAATAGAGTCGAGAAGCTCTACCCCCTGTTGTTTTGCCCATTCTTCATTAGTAATGCCGCCGATAGGACTGTCAATCTTACCATAAGCATACTTCACCTGAAACTCACCTTCTGTAAGTTCATTAATTATACGCGGGTAGTTATTCGCATGCCATTCATCAAGATAATAATCTATAAAACCTACTGTTTTCATAATGTTACCTCCCTATGCTCCTTTGCACTGCGGTAAATTGCATCCATCATCTTTGCAGTAATGATATTTGTATCAATATGCGCAGAAAGCTTTTCGCCGCTTTCAATACATTTCACAAAACTGTTAATTTCAGTCTTATACATATTTGGCATATCAAAATCATATGTAGTCTTTGAAAGCATTCCGTTCTTTGTTGAATAGAAGGTGAAGTCCTTACCATACTTAAGACGGATGCCACCCTTTGTACCCATAAAGTCAATAAACATTTCATCCTCACCGATATTCTGTGCCCAGGCACCGTTGAAGGTAATGATAGGTCCGTCAGTACGCACCATACCGGTTACACCCTCTTCAACATCATAAATACCGTCTTTCACAGGAGGACCTGCCCACATATACTTATAAGTATATTCATCAATAGGAGTTCCAAGCTTTGAGAATGTTTCGCCCGTAACAGTAAGTGGAGTGGGGTCTCCACAGCAATACATAACGATGTCAAAGAAATGTACACCCCAGTCAATCATAACACCGCCGCCTGCAATTTCATTAGTTGTGAAAGCACCGCCGAGACCGGGAATGCTTCTGTGACTTCTGAAACTTACATATACCTGATAAACCTCACCAAGCTCACCCTGGTCAATGAGCTCCTTAAGCTTATTGACACCTGCATCGAAACGGTTACAAACACCGATATTGAGAACCTTACCTGTTTCATGCTGTGCCTTCTGCATTTCAAGTGCTTCGGAATAAATACGTGCTGCAGGCTTTTCACAGAGAACGTGCTTGCCTGCTTTAAGAGCAGCTATAGTGATTGTGGAATGCATCTTGTTGGGAGTACAAACAGAAATTGCCTCAATTTCAGGGTCATTAATAACATCGTTGTAATCTGTAACTGCTATGCCGCAACCATACTTTTCAACAGCTGCTTCCGCTCTTTCAGGAAGAATGTCACAGAAATACTTGATTTCCGTTTTTTCATTCTCTAAATATGCGGGAATGTGCGCATTGTTTGCGATTGTACCGCAACCGATAATACCTACTTTCATAAAAAATACCTCCAAATATTATTTTATAATATGATATTCATTTTCATTTTTCAATAAAAGATGTTGTTCTTTTATATAACTATCTTGCTTTTTCTGCCGCTTCACAAACGGGATAAGGTTTTTCACCTGCAAATCTGAAAATTTCAATTCTGTTACCAGAAATATTTTCGTCAAATGTTACTTCGACAGATACCGCAGCATTATATTTTTTCACAGACACAAGCCTGTTTCCGCTGTAAAGTGCCGCAACGATATATTCATAGGCAACACTCCCTGTAAGTTTTGCATTACATGTTACAGTTTCTGCAAAATTTTCATCTGTGATTGAAACAGTCTTGACAGGTTCATCAATAAGGTCCAGTGACATTGAGAACTGATTGTTTTCTCTGTAATACTTATCAAGGATTGTCGAATAATATTCAACCTTAACATCTTTTCCGTCTTCAGAAAAATAGAACATTGCTACAAGTCCTGCGCCCGCTTCTTTATATGCAAGATCAGTTGTCTGGGGGTCTATGAGTATTTGCTTAACAGTATTTCCACTATCGCCTTTTCGCTCGGAGACAATGATTTCATCCTCGTCAACGTGTCCCGAGAGCACCATAACAATGTTTTCGTGTTTTCTTACAAGCTTGTTCCAGATGTCTTCACCTCTGTTATTACCATCCTGAAACGAATTGTCAGCATCAAGATTGTCGTTAGGCCTACCGTCTCTGTCAAGATAACAGTGGGTTACTACAATAATATTTCTGTCAGGATTTTCTTCTGCAACACCGTTTGCCCACTCGAGCATTTCGTCTGTAGGGGCAAAGTCAAGATTAAGTATAAGATACTTAACGTCGCCTGCCCGGAACTTATGATAAGTGTTAAGCATTGTTCCATCCATACTGCCAGTATTTTCAGTTGCTATATCCTCGTATTTGAAGTACTTGTTATAAAGCTGTACGGAATCGTGATTACCACGGACAAGAGAATAAGGAACTACTCCCTTAAGATTATTTTCAATAGCAGGCTTTGCAATTTCAAACTCTGCAGCTGTATTTCTATTTGCAATATCGCCAAGCCCGATTACGTACTTCATTTTTCTCTCTTCAGCATTATCTGCAATCCATTTATAAAGAACATCAAGTGAATCCGGATAGGAATCCGTTATATTCTGTGTATCACCTACAATTGCAAGCGAGTATGCATATTCGTCGGGAGTTATTCCTTCATAATCAATCATTCCGTAGCTTGCCAAACTTTCTGAAACTGCATCGTCATTTATTGCATAAATTGAAAGATTGTCGATGTACATATCTGCATTAGCTGTCTGTGGATTGAAATAAGTTCCGGAGAATCCCGGAGTCTGACCCGACGCGGCAACATAATAATTATGTGTACCTGCATCAAGAAGCGACATATCTCTACCGATAATATCTTCGCCGTTTAAGTACACCCGCACAGTTTCACGGGGCATATTAAACTTAACTTTGATGTCAAACCATTCGCCTTTTCCGGGCAATACGTCATAACCTCTGCCGTTGATATTTACAACATTTCTTGAGTAGTCAAAATAAATATAGTTCTGATCTGCACCGCCGTTACCTCTCTCGCAGAAGCTGATCGCATAAACAGGAGTTTCTCCTGCTTCAAAATCAAAACAAAGCTGTGCATTAAGAGTAATAATACCGTTTAAATACGGTGATTTCCACCTTGTTGCAAGACCGTATCTAAGTGAAGTCTGTTCTTCAGTTCTTGAAAGTTTCAATGCCCGGGTAACTTCACTTGCTGATTTATTTACAAGTATCTGTTCAAAAGAAATCGTACTGTCAGTGTCATCTGTTGTTCCGATAACAACACCATTACCGATACCTGCTCCCGTACCCCAGACCGTCTTATAAGCATCCTTTTCTTCAAAGTTTTCACTGCTTATCCAGTACTTCGTACTTGTTCTTGTACCAAGAACCATAAAGTTAAACTCTCTGTCATCTTCGCCGTCAACCGATGCAGTAACAGTTACGTCTGTGTCATCTGCAGCTCTTGTAACAACACCGTCAATCGAAACAACATTTTCGTTACTGCTGGACCATATAACCGCTTTTCCGTTTATAAAGCCGGGAAGACTTAAGTTATTTGTAATTGCGTTAGGACTCTGATTTGAAAGCTCTTCATATCGAAGAAGAGATGCCGAATCAGAATAAACACACAAATCCTTTATAAGAAATTTCCCGGGAGAAACAACCTGTCTGACCATACCAATCTGCAGGCCACTGATCTTATAATCAAGGTCATAATCCGGAATCTTCAACGTGCCACCTATCTGATTACCGTTAATAAGAACCCTGTATGTATTCGAAGCATAGTTTATTTCTATATCAACCTTTTTATCTGTTGCGACACTTAAATTGGGAGAACCTACACTACCGGCTGACGCAAAAGTATCGTTTTCATAAGTATAAAGAGCAGTACTTCCACTATAAAAGCGGATTTCAACAAGTTTCATATCTCCTCCACCCGATACGTGACCGAAAAGCAGAAGATCTATTCTCTTTGTACCGCTTGTGCCCCAGTCCTTTACATTCAGCATAGTGCTTAAAGTAAGAACATCTTCGTTTTCTCCTGAAACGTTCATTTTTTTATATAAATCATACTGGGAACCAATAGCTGTGTTAAGACGTTTATAGCTTATTGCATATCCGTCTTCTTCGCAAATAAGCTTTGAAGAAGCATTTTCCTCACAGGAAGAAGTAACATGAGGTGCGTATACCCAATCGGTAAGATTACTTCTGTATTTGCTGTTTTCAGAATCATATTCTATTATTTCGCTGTCTTTAAGAGAAGGATAATAGAAACCGTCTGACATATGCATGCTAATACTGCTGCGAAGAACTGTAAACTGAAGTTCCTTTGTAACACTGTCAGTTCCGTCTGATACAGTAGCCGTTACTGTCGTGTCAAGACTGTAGACGGAATTACGTGTAATACTGCCGTCGTTTGCGATTACTGATGTATCACTGCTTTCAAAAGTTACACTGACACCATCAGGCAGTTCAATATCCCCATTAAGAGACCAGTCAAGATTCTTTGTAACCATGCGTGCAGGTTCGTTGTCAGTTGTAAGCATTTCCGCAATAATTGAATCTGCTATTGACTGCAAATCCGTTTCTGCCGAAGCACCAATCTGTACAAGAGTTAATACCATGGTTAAAGAGACAATAAATGCCGATATTCTTTTTGCCGGGTTCATTATATCTCCTCCTATCAATACCTAGCTTTATTTTACCACAACAAATAGTTTTGACAAGTTCAAAAATTGCTATCTTATGGTACATTTTTTGCTATCGTTAAAAAATCACTTTTTGACCTTTGAGATTAGATTTTGTCTCTTGAATACAAATAATAACTGATATATAATTACAAAAGAGGAGTTGATTATACGCTCACGGACAGATATTCAATGCTTGACAGCAAAAAGAACTATATAAACAGTAGTGTTGCTTCGAAAAACATTACCGACGTTTCATCTGTTTTACCTCTTGTCGCTAAAGATAACGGAAGCATCGTTGAAATAGAGTATATTTCTGCCGTTACAGATGAAATCAAATCTAAAATAAAAAATTGTTTCAGCACAGAATACAAATTTATTGAAGACGGATATATTCTCGAAGCCACCGACACGAAAATAAACATATACGCAGAAAACGATCGCGGATCCGTTTTCGGATGAAGTCCGTCAATCGAAAGAATAGCGATTTTTTTCATCACCTGATTTTACGACAACAGCCCTTGCATAAAGTCTGTCAAGAACATCACATCCCCTGCGGATATTGAAATATCCGGGGATTCCGCTTCCAAGGGGCGGAGTAATCTCTTTTTCATAGAAACCAAACTCAAACATATTATCTCTCCAATATTATAAATCGCAAGCTTCTGCCGCTGCTTTAATAAGTATACCAACACCATGGTCATCGTTTGTACACCAGCCAAGCTCATTATAGTATTTTCTTTCCATATGGCATCCCGAGCCCAAACAGATTTTATGAACATTACCAACTTCGTCAACCGAAACTTCGAACATTCTTCTTGTTGCTTCTTTGACGGGCTCTCTGAATTCTTCACCAAGCCAACCGTTCTTCACACCTCGTGCCATAGCAATTATAAACATTGCTGTGCCGGATTCCTCTTCATATGTTTCGTGGTTATCAATAACCTGATGCCACATACCGTTTTTACCGCGGAATGAAAGGATACCCTTTGCAAGAATTCTGAACTTTTCAAGAACAAAGTCATAATCCTTATAGCTTTCAGGCATATAGCAGAGAACTTCCGAAAGCGCGAGAAGAACCCATCCGTTGCCTCTGCTCCAGGGAGCGCAGTTTGCTTTATTGGCTTCGGGGAAGTAAACGTGCGAGAAGATATTTGCGTCCTCCATAAAAAGATAATGCCAGAAGCCTTTTATCTGCACTATGATTTCGTCAAAATATTTGTCATCGTTTCTGTATTTAGCAAGACGGGCAAGGAAAGGAAGACTCATAAACACATCATCCGCCCACAGGGTCTTAATTCTGTAGAAGCTGTTAAGAGGTGTCCTCGGCACATTATCAAGATAACTTTCAAGTGTATCAAGAAGCTTTTCTGCATCCGGATCACCATTTTCAGTACGTTCAAGGTAATCAATAATACACATACCGATTGTACCTATAGGATCAAGATGATTAAGTTTTTTAGCACCTATACCGAGGAATGTCGCGGTACGGAATCTCTTTACATCAAGGCAGGCAAAATCGTAGTACTTACCCATTGTAGCAATTGATTCCTTAAAATACTCTACAAGTTCAGCTCTATTGAACTTTTCTGCAGCACCAAGGAGTCCGTAATGACCGACCATCATTGCATAGAACCACTGACCAAAGAAGGTAGTGTTGAGATAGGGTCTTAAATATGTATTATCACGATAGAAGTAGAATGTTACCTCTCCCTCCTCTGTTTCGTAGGGACGATGGAACTGAACATTATCTTTAAGGTTTGCCACAGGAACCCAGAGCCATAAAAGTGACTTATCCTCGGTCTTATAGAAAGGCACATAGCAGTCACCCTCTGCCGCAAATCCAAACCCGTCTGCAGTCTTTTCAGCTTCAACTATAATACGTGTTTCTTTATCAAAGTTCTTTTCAAATATGCCTGACTTTTCACAGTAAACCTTTTCATCATCTGCATAAACGGTTATAGGTGAATTGTGAGTAAGTTTAATACTACCATTCACCCATGTAAGTGCAGATGCAACAGAAAGAGTAGTTCTGCCGTTGAAAACAAAAACTATATCCTCATCATACTGATCGTTTACAGGTCCTGCCCACTCGATTTTATCCATATCAAATCCGGGGAGCGCTTCGCCATCTTTGTAAATTCTCGACCAGGCCATACCTTCCTGATTATAGAACTTTTCAAAAGGAATGGTTGCTCTTGTCTTATAAGAAAATCCGCCGGGCCATCCCATACGGTATTCGTATCCGAGATAAAAGTCAAAACCAAATCTTTCAGCATTTGCAGTATGACAGAAAATGATGTGATTATTCATACCCTCCGTAAATTTTACGGGGAAAGAAACCATGCCGTCAAACATATCGTTAGGATAGTCTGTACCTTTAATCTCTATGCCGTTAAACCAAACACGGGTATTTCCGTTTACGGTAATATACATATCCTTATCAAAAACACCGGGGAGAACTGTTGAAACATAGGCAGTATCGCCCTCTTCCCATTTATCAAAGATTCTGTCAAAGTGAAACCCCGGCCAGGAAGGGTCAAACCCATTATTCAGAGTAGGTGTATAGGGCAGAAGCTCTATTTCACCTTTTTGACGGAATTTCATCATCTGATTTAAAACACGTTCAGTTACTTCTTTACATTCATTATAAAATTTAGTATCCATACCTGTATCCTACCTTTCATTGTCAGTAAAACAACTTAATTGTAGCATTCTTTACAGATAATAATCAAGAGACAAAATCAAATATCTAGGACAATTTCTAACATCTGTAACAACTTTTTATAAATAACAGGCGATATTTAAAAAAGAGGGTGTAAAAAGCCGAGTTTTTTACACCCTCTTTGCCGGGGACAGGAAAAATGCTTTAGAACGAACAAACTTTCTGACAATGCCTGTATAAAGGATTCCGTATTTTTATTGTCTATTTGCGGTCTAAACTTTTTATATCCCTTTTAAATTACTTTTTCTGAATAAGATGTATACCAAATCCACCGAATTCTTCTGCAAGATAGATAAACTTTCTTGTACCGTCGTCATTGTATGTAGCACTTTCTTCGTTGAACTTGATACCCTTTGCACCGAGGTGATATATAGCTCTCTCAACGTTGTTTGTGAGAATAGCGATATGTCCGCATCTTCCGGGGCCGTTTGATTTCATAATCTCAAACTGGCTGCCTACGAACATACCCTTTGCGCTTTCTCTCTCAACGGGTTTGCCGAGGAACATTGAAAGCATCTGGGCTGTCTTCTTTGCCTCTGCCTCGTTGTCGTGATTGATACCGATGTGACCAATCTCAAGACCGAGCATTGTGTCAACAGACTTCTTTGTAAGTGCTGTAATTTCATCCCACTGGTCATTGTCAATGAAGCTTTCCTTAACCATGAAACTACCACCACAAGCAATAATCTTGTTATTGCCGAGATATTCGTTAACATTGTCAAGGCTTACACCGCCTGTGGGCATAAACTTAACACCGCCGTAAGGAGCTGACATAGCCTTGATTTTAGCAAGACCGCCACTCTGCTCTGCGGGGAAGAATTTAACAACCTTAAGTCCAAGTTCAAGAGCCTGTTCAATTTCTGAAGGAGTTGTACATCCGGGAAGCGGTGTTACACCCTTTTCAAGGCACCATGAAACAACCTTGGGGTTGAATCCGGGGCTAACGATAAATTTAGCACCTGCATCAAGAGCGCGCTGCGCCTGTTCGATTGTAAGAACAGTACCTGCACCAACAATCATATCCGGATAAGCCTGTGAAATAGCACGGATAGCATCCTCTGCAGCATCAGTTCTGAAAGTAACCTCTGCAGCAGCAAGACCGCCATCAATAAGTGCTTTTGCCAGCGGAACAGCTTTAGATGCGTCGTTAATCTTTATTACGGGAATAATACCGATATTATAAATCTGTTTTAACATATCCATTGTAATTTTTCCTTTCTCAATTTATCTCTGAACACGGCCGCTGCCATCGCCGCCTACGAGGTTATCAACCTCTGCGCGTGTAACAATATTCATATCTCCGGGAATTGTGTGCTTAAGCGCTGATGCAGCAACACCGAACTCAAGAGCATCCTTGAAGTTCTTTCCGTCAAGGAAACCGCAGATTGTACCGCCTGCAAAGCTGTCGCCGCCGCCTACACGGTCAACGATGGGACAAATTCTGTACTCTCTTGAATGATAAAATTCCTTTGTATCTCTTGAATAGATACAAGCTGACCAACCGTTATCTGAAGCACTGTGTGACACACGAAGTGAAGAAATTACATATTCAAAATCGAACTTTTCAACCATCTGTTCGAAAATACTCTTGTAACCTGCAAGCTCAAGCTCACCGCTTGTAACGTCTGTTTCACCGGGTTTGAATCCGAGAACCTTTTCAGCATCCTCTTCATTACCGATACAAACATCAACATACTGCATAAGGTTTGACATAACTTTCTGTGCTTTCTCACTTGACCAGAGTTTCTTTCTGAAGTTAAGGTCACATGAAACCTTTACACCCTTTGCCTTTGCAGCCTTAAGAGCGATTTCTGTAAGCTCTGCAGCCTGGTCAGATACAGCAGGAGTGATACCTGTGAAGTGGAACCAGTCGCATCCGTCAAAAATCTTATCAAAATCAAAATCCTCTGCTACTGCAGTTGAAATTGAAGAATGTGCTCTGTCATAAACAACATTTGAAGCACGCATTGCAGCACCTGTTTCAAGGAAATAGATACCGAGTCTTTCGCCACCGCGGGCAATGTTATCTGTCTTAACGTTCATCTTACGGAGAGCAGCAACTGCGCACTCACCGATGGGGTTAGAAGGAACTTTTGTTACAAATTCCGCATCATGACCATAGTTTGCAAGAGAAACAGCAACATTAGCCTCACCGCCGCCGTAGCATACATCAAACTCGTCTGCCTGTAAAAATCTTTCATTGTTGGGTGTAGATAAGCGAAGCATAATTTCGCCCATAGTAACAACCTTTGCCATAATAAAACATCTCCTTTAATCATAATATATTTGACATTTTCTTTGCTTAAATATATAATATCACTACAACACTTGATATTCGTCAAGTATTTTTCGAATTATGTCAAATATATTTCGATTTTAAATAAAAGGAATGAGATTGTATGGCTGAACATACAAACACAAATATAAACAATCAGTTGCTCACCGTCAAGAAGCCGCCTTTTTCAGTATTCAGGTCGTTTCTTTCTGCTAAAGGATTGGATTTTTACGAGCACCACCACACCGCATTTGAAATAACTATGGTTATTTCGGGCAAAGGCATATATGCAACAAACTCTACAGAGTTTGAATTCGGAGACGGTGATATATTCTTTTTCAGCACCGATGAATTTCACTGGATAAAAATGCTTGAATGTAATACCGAATTTATTAATATACACTTTGAACCGCGTTTTATCTGGTCTGATAATTTTGGCATATCTGAAACTGCACTTATCAAAATATTTTTAAACAGAAAAACAAAATCTAATAATAAGCTTACAGACCATAACGGTTCACTTGATTCCATCCGTACACTTATATACAAAACCGAAAAAGAGCTGGAAGAGAAAAAAGAAGAGTATTATACGATGATAAAAATTCATCTTGTAAATATTCTTGTAGAGATGATACGATCCTATTCCGGCAAATTGTCTGAAAATGATATTTCATACACCTCTGAATCACTGCGGTATATGGAAAGTGCACTTCGCTACATTGACGAAAATCTTGATACAGACCTCCGTCTTGAAACAATATCCGATGTTGCTCATATGAGTAAAACTTATTTTTCTTACCAGTTCAAAAAGCTTAACGGTATATCTCCCTGGGACTATATAACAATAAAACGTATTGAACGCGCTATTACATATATAGAATCCACAAATCTTACGCGGCTTGAAATCGCCCTCCGGTGCGGTTTTAACAACACCTCCAATTTCTATCATGCCTTCAAACGTGTGACAGGGAAAACCCCCGGGGATTACAAAAAACATTCAGCTGATATTCTTTCGGAGAACTCCGAGGAGTTTCTTTTCAATACGTGAAATCTGCACCTGACTTACACCCATTATTTTTGCTACTTCACTTTGCGTTTTTTCTTTAAAATATCGTAGCATCAGAATCTGCCTGTCTTTTTCAGGCAGATTTTTTATTGCCTGCCGGAGTGCAACAAGAGTTATTATATTCTCTTCATTGTTGTCCTGGGAATGAATCTTATCTATAAGAAGTATGCTGTTATTATCACCCTCGTGCACTGTACGGTAAATTGATTCAACAGGTTGTGTTGCCTCAAGAGAAAGAGTAATGTCATTCATATCGCAATTAATGAGCTTTGCTATTTCACTCAATGAGGCTTCCCTGCCGTTTTCTGTCCTAAATTTTTCTTCTGCACTCCTGACTTTTACTGCGACCTCTTTTAGGCTTCTGCTGACCTTTATAATTCCGTCATCACGCAGAAACCTACGTATTTCTCCAAGAATCATAGGTACTGCATATGTAGAAAATTCAACATTAAATTCCGGGTCAAATTTATTAATAGCTTTTATAAGACCGATTGAGCCTATCTGGTACAAATCCTCCCCCTCTACACCTCTTCCGCTGAATTTTCTGACAGCAGACCAGATAAGACCTCTGTTATCCAGCACCAGTTTTTCCATTGCGCTTCTGTCGCCTTTCTGTGCACAGCCTATAAGGCGGTAAATTTCTTCTTTCATATGCGCACTTCCTTTATAGCTGTTTGGTCATAGTGATACTTGTACCGACACCGGGTGTGCTTTCAATATGTAGCGAGTCCATAAAGCTTTCCATAACGGTAAATCCCATTCCGCTCCGTTCGCATTCCGGCTTGGATGTGAAAAGTGGCTCACGGGCTTTAGCAATGTCTTCAATTCCCGTTCCGTTGTCATGTATTTTTACCGTAAGCATTCCATCTCCTGACTCCAGCTCCATAATAACTGTACCCTCTGTTTCTTCGTAGCCGTGAATAATAGCATTTGTAACAGCCTCGGAAACTGCTGTTTTTATATCTGCCATTTGCTCAATAGTCGGGTCCAGAGGCATTATAAATCCCGCAACAATTACACGCGCAATGCTTTCGTTAATTCCTTTTGCATCAAATTCTGCTTTCAGATAGTTTTTCATAATTATATTTCCTTTCAACTGTATTTAAGTGCTCCGTCTGCTTCGTTAATGGAATCATACATGGTTATAACCTTTCCTATTCCGCTTAAATCAATCATTTTTCTTACACCAGGTGTTGCTCCGCACATAACAAGTGTACCACCTAGGTTTTTAGCTGTTTTATACCTGCCTACAATCAGCCCTATCCCCGACGAATCCATCAGTGTGACCTTTTCAAGATTAAATATAATATTCTTTTTTGAGGAATTAAGGATTTCTATATCTATCCTATCCTTAATTTCGTTCGCGGCACATTGGTCAATTTCTCCTGATAAATGTACCACCAACGCATTCTTTGAGTTATTAAAAAGTTTTGCCATATATTTACCATCCTTTCTGCTATATCCATATTTTACCATATATTTCTTTGCAAAGATTGATAACCTTTGATAGATAAATTGTTTTTTTGCATAAAAAAAGCAGGCCGAACCTGCACTCTTGTCGCACTCCTAGTCAGAGCGAACATAGTTTCCTAAGTATTAATATAACGCAATTTTCCTATATAGCAAAAAAGTGTGACTAATATCACACTTTTTTAGTTACATTTATATTATCCAATAAGATTTTCCTGTGAAAATCCGACTTTATTGTCACCGTTATCCTTCCACTCATCCGGAGTGTTGAGGCGAAGCACCTTCATCTGTCTGGGAGCAAGGGTAAGCTTGTCGCCCACGGGAATTTCCTCACCGTCAACTGTAACTTCCGTAAAGCTTTCCTTAATCTGAACAGTGTCCTCTTCTTCAGAATAGTTTGCAACAACAACGTACAAATCGCGGTTGATAAATGCTGTTACAACTGTTTCCTCCCCTTCCGGCTTTATGAGCTTGGGAACCTTGACGTCGATATATGCCCAGGTACCGTAAGAAGTCATTGTTTTATAAAGCTTAAGCCATTTAACCATAAGTTCAAAATCAGGAACACCTGCATCTGGTGAGCCGATGCCCATTTTTGCATCACGCATTACGGGGAACTGCATAAATGGAATTGTATTCAGGTAACGTTCATTGTCGCTTGAAACAACGTAGTTGTAGTCCGGAATAACGTACGCATCATAATCCTTTGAATGCTCACGGATGTGGTTAATATTGCGTACAGCTTCACCTACCCATAGGTAGTCATAAACCTTGAAATCTGCATGAACTGTATCGTAACCCTCTTTATGAAGCTTGAGGATTTTACCGCGCTTTTTAACCTCACCGTAAATAAGACCCAGAAGGTCCTGCATACCTCCGTCATACTCACGAGTCTCGGGAAAGGCAAGAATTTCATCAGCGGCAGTTCTTACCTCGTCATCATAATAGTGCATATAACCGCTGTAGTCTGTAATTCTCTGATAACCGGTGTCTATGTAAACACCGTCAAAATCGTATTCATCAAGAAGTGTAGCATACTGACGTACTATCTGTTCTCGCCATCCGGGACTTAAAGCACTACAATGCGCAAGACGCCCACCAAGGTCAAACATTTTATCAGATGCCCATCCTTCTTCAAACCTGGGTGATTGCCTCACAAAAAAGTTTGTTGAAGTATATGGCAATATTTTCATTCCGTATTTATGAACAAGGTCAATGAATTTCTCCGCCCTTTCCTTATCATAGGGGCGGTACATCCATTCTCCCTGATGAGGGTCGCTTTCATAAATATTCCCTAAAGTTCCGTCAGGCTTAAAGAAATCTGAAAAATGTTCCCATATCTGGATTATATCCACACCCTGCTCTGAAAGCTCTTTCAGTTTAGCTTCATCCTCCCGGAGATTGTCAAATCTTACCTTGGGCCATACATAATGTGCTGGCTCATAGTGTGTAATAAGGTCTTTTCTTAACATACCTTTAAGATTCTTTTCTATAAGACGGATATTTTCAAGTCTTATACGGTGGTCTTCTCTCGTATAATTATACATTATATTTTTTTCCACAATAATCACCTCTTAACCCAAATACTAGCATACGGTATATTTTCTGTCAATACAAAAAAAGACTTTTTTAAATCAATAAAAAAGTCTTTTTTCAATACTTATCTGAAACAAAATAATCTGAACCCGCCTCTAAAAATCGAGCTCGGAACTTCATTTAGGCTACTATAATTCATTAATTTTCTGTGTCATTTCCCTGTTTCTTCTTGCGCGTGCTTCACGTCGTTTCCGTCTGATAATTCTTCTCCTGCGTCTCTCCAATAGCACCAAAACAACAATTGCCAGGAAAATTGCTACATAAAGCCACGGAGACGTTACAAAAGCAATCATTTTATTAATCACAAAAGTAATCGGGTCAAGAGCATAATCCTTGTCAGCTACAAGATTTAGAGTTCCGATAGATTTCCCGCCGATAAAGTACTCTCTGGTACCTATTACTTCTTTTTCTTTTATGGGGGCACTCTTTTCCGCAGGCAAGCTGTCTTTGTATGTTACTTTAAGTTCCTCTTTATCTTTATGATTGATTACTGAAAGCTCTTTATCTGTTTTTAAGATAAGCTTATTGTTTCTTCTCGTATTTTCAACCTTTATCTGCGCTACAATTTCACCCTCACCCACCACGTCTTTCCTGACATAGTTTTCAAAGGTGAAATCAAACATATTTTTACAATCTTTAAAGCTTTGTGCAACATTGTCTACGGTTTCCGCTCCGAACACAAGCGCCAGAAGCTCCATTCCGTTTTTACTTGCAGATGCCGCAATACAGGACTTTGCCTCTTGATTATAACCGGTCTTAATACCTGTTGAATACTTATAATAATAGTCGCCACGCCTGAGCCTGCTTACAAAATGGTTTGTATTTACAACCTTATGTGCCGAGGTGTTTTTATTGGTTGCCGGTATGCTGTAGGAATCACATTTTACTATTTCTCGAAACTCCTCCGACTGCATTGCATAAACAACCAGCGCAGTCATATCAACTGCGGTGGTATAGTGCCGCTCATCGTGTTCACCGGTGGGGTTCGTGAAGTTAGTATTGTTCATTCCGAGCACTTTTGCTTTCTCGTTCATCAATACAACAAATTCTTCTATACTTCCGGAAGTCTGTTCAGCCAGAACATTTGAGGCATCAGATGCCGAACCGAGAAGCATAGCATAAAGAAGTTGTCTTACAGAGAGCTTCTCTTCCTTGACAAGCCCAAGCTTACTGTCACCTGTTTTAACGTTTGATATAGCTGTTTCACTGGCGGTTACCATATCTTCCATTTTGCAATTTTCAAGAACCAGAACAGCCGTCATTATTTTTGTAAGGTCTGCCGGATAAACTCTTTTATCAGAATTCTTTTCATATATAATCATACCATTACTCAAATCTGCAAGAACTACATACGGTGATGCGGCAGAGATTTCTTTCTTTTGCGGCACCTCTTCGGCAGCTATTTCATTTTCCGCAATTACGCAGTTCGCAAGCGAAAAAAACGTAATTAAACATAATATAACAGACACAAATTTCTTTATCATTGTGATTTTCCTTTTATACTATTAACCGCAGCTTTAAATGCGGCATCATCTTTTATTTCAGCTGTCATTTCAGCTTCTACGGGAATATCGGGGATTACAGATTCGTTTATCCATCTGCCGTCTGGGGTGTAGTTACGGCAAATCGTAAGTTTAATTGCTCCGGCAGAAAAATCGTAGGGATTTACATACCTTACAGATTGACTCACACCTTTTCCGTAAGTTTTCTCCCCAACTATCACAGCCCTGCCATTTGACTGAAGCGCTCCGGCAAATATTTCCGAAGCACTTGCGCTTGCTCCGTTAACAATCACCGCAAGCGGCAAGTCACATTTTCCATTTTTTGCTTTGTACACTGTTTTTCTTCCCGACTTATCAACTGTATACATTATAGTTGCATCATCAAGAAAAAGATCGCACATATCAATGGAGCTGTTAAATTCACCTCCGGGATTATTTCTGACATCAATTACTATACCTTTAACACTGTCATCAAGATTATTGATGACCTCCCGCGTTTCTTTCAGAGAATTGACATCAAATCCGGGGTATCTTATATAGCATACATCGTCGATAATCTCACTCTTGACCTTATTTAACTGAATTTTTTCACGTTTGAGTGATACCTCTATAAATTCTCCCCCGCGCTCTAAAGTTATATTGAATTCTTTATCCAGGGGATTTTCTTCACTAATCCCTCTCATCCGCGAAACAGCCTCTGGGAAAGAGTTTGCATCATATTCTTTCCCATCGACCTTAACTATAAAATCCCCACTTTGTATTCCTGCCTTGTATGCCGGAGTCCCCTCATACGCAGAAATAACCTCGATTTTTTTGGTTTCACTGTTAGCAAAAGCCTCAACACCGATACCTACATAATATCCGTCTATTTCCAGCATTTGCTCTTTTGCATTTTCCTCATTATAATAAACCGAATACTTGTCTCCGAGGCCGTCTACAACTGCACTCAACATACTTTCTTCTATTTTTTCGGAATCATAATCGCCCATATAGTATTCATCTATAATATTGCCCACCTTTATCAGGTTATTGACCGGTATGGGTAAGCTTCTCAAATACAAATACATAAAAAACAGTACAATTACAACAGAAACAGTTGCTGTGATTAATATAGTCAATACCGTTTTCCAGACTTTAGTTTTTTTAAGCAAGTAATCCCACTCCAATCGGGAAAATATTATTTATAATAACTTAAAGGGTCAACCGTTGAGCCGTTTATACGTACCTCATAGTGAAGATGAGGCCCTGTTGACAGACCTGTTGAGCCTGCCTTCGCTATAACCTGCCCCTTGGTAACTTTTTGCCCTTTTGAAACAAGAAGTGTACTGTTATGTCCGTACAAGGTAGATATACCGCTACCATGGTTAACAATGATACATTTACCATATCCGCCATTGGTAGCAGACATAGTTACTGTACCATCTGCCGCAGCTACAATATCGACACCATATGCCGCACTTATATCAATACCTGAATGGAATTTCCGTGTTTTATAGATGGGATGTATTCTGTAACCGTAGTAGCTGGATATTCTTTGAGTCGATGGAACAGGCCATGCAAACTTTCCACCATTATATTTAATAGGATTAGCACTGTATGAAAGAGCATTTGAATATTCCCTGATAACAGCCTGTTCAGCCGCCTCTGCAGCCTCATACACAGCCTTATACTTTTCTACGTCAGCACTAATTTCAGCAATAAGAGCCTCTTTCTCCACTAAAGAATCATTCAATGTTACTTTAGATGTTTCAAGAGTAGTCATATTCTCTTTCTGTATTTCAAGATTTGCGTCAAGTGTCGCCTTTGTTCTTTTGATGCGCTGTTTTGTTTCCTGCATTTTGTCAAGAACATCACGGTCATAACCGATAATAGAGGTCACGATATTAATTTTTGCAAGGAAATCACTGAAATCTTCGGCACTGAAAAGAATTTCCAGATAGTCCATATCTGTATTTTCATACATCGTTCTGGCACGTTTTTTGAAAACAGCCATATAATCCTCATACTCTTTTTCAGCAATTTTCAAAGCTTCTTCCTGTTCTTTTATTTCGCTTTCAGTCTGCTCAATTTCAGCCTCAAGAACACTTATTTCATATTCTGTATCGGCAATCTGCTTATCAATTGCATTGTATTCTGCAACAATAGCTTCTTTCTCACTTTCGGCAGCTTTAAGGTCATTTTTTGCCGCCTCTGTTTTCTTTTCTGCCGCCTGTACATCCTGTTTAGTGGCTGCCATTGCCGCCTGCATTACTATGGAAGAAAGGAAAGCTATCAGTACCAGTACTGCGCAAACAATTGCAACTATTCGTTTAATTTTTTCAGTAGTTTTTTTGTTTCTCAAATTAAAACACCCTTTCACATAAGTGCATGTCCGACAAATCAGACCTTAAGATGCTTCTTTATGGAAAGACCACTACCTGCGGCTCCCATAATAACTCCGAATGCTGCCATGCTGACACCAAGCACCAATATGCACTTCTGAAGCGGAATAAATTCAAACAATCCAATCATGTCGCTTACAGATGAAATGACCGCACCGTAACCGAACACAATAATAAGGAACGATACCACAAATCCAAGAAGTCCTATCATAATACCTTCATAAACAAACGGCATTCTTATGAAATGATCCGTAGCACCAACAAATTTCATAATATGTATTTCCTTCTCACGTGCATACACACTGAGCTTTATTGTATTCTTGATTATAAACACTGCAATAATCAGCAATATCAGCATAGCTATAACACTGCCGCGTTTTACAATATCAGTGAATTTTATAACCTTATCCACAAGCTCCTGATGATGCTTAACTTCTTCAACACCATCAATTTTTCTGACTTCCTTTACAGTCTTTTGGGTAAGACCTATATTCTTAAGAGTAATCTTTACAGAACTTCTTAAAAACTCCTGACCTTCAAGACCATCAAGAATATGTGATTTATTGCCAAGCTTTTTCTTAAAATTAGTAAATGCCTGCTCTTTTGACTCAAACTCGATTTTTTCAACATTCGAGTTTTTGCTTATTTCAGCACAGATACTCTGCTCTTTAGCATCATCTTCAGTCATATATATGTATGCCTGTATTTCACACTGCGACTCTATCTGCCTGCTGATATAATTAAGATTAAGTGTAACAAGCAAGAACACACCGAAAAGGAACAGTGCACATGTTACCGTTACGAATGATGTGGCAGTCATAATTCCGTTTCTTATAAATGAGCTGGCTGCACTTTTTAAATAATACTTAAAATTTCTAAACACCAAGATTGTACACCCCATTTTCTTCGTCACGAACTAATGTGCCGTTATCAAGCTGTATTACACGTTTGCACATATCGTTAACAATTTTTTCGGAATGAGTAACCATAACTATGGTTGTTCCCATTTTGTTGATTTTATCAAAAAGCTCCATAACACCGGTGGAAGTTTCCACGTCAAGATTACCTGTGGGTTCATCTGCTATTATAAGAGAAGGGCTGTTTACGATAGCACGTGCAATACTTACACGTTGCTGTTCACCGCCTGAAATTTCATGAGGGAAATTATCCGCTCTTTCAGAAAGTCCTACAAGAGAAAGGATTTTCGGAACCTTGCGTGCTATTTCTTTCTTTTTCTTTCCTATAATTTCCATAGCAAAAGCAACGTTTTCATAAACGGTTTTATTCGGAAGAAGTCTGAAATCCTGAAATACTACACCCTGTGCTCTTCTGAGATAGGGGATTTTTTTTCTTTTGAGAGAATTAACAACTATTCCATCAACAACAACGTCTCCCGATGTAGGCTTAATTTCTCCTGTAAGAAGCTTAATTGCAGAACTTTTTCCCGCACCTGTTTTTCCCACAAGAAAAACAAACTCACCGTCATTAATAACAAAGGAAACGTTGTCCAGCGCAACTATTTCTTTGTCATAAACAACCGAAACATCTTTGAACTTAATCATCTAACCATCCTTTCATATGCGAACAGGCTTTGAAACAAGGTATTTTTTGACCATTAATGCAACTTTAAAAACAATTGCATGGTCAAAGATTCTGAGGTCCAGTCCTGTTATTTTACGCACTTTATCAAGTCTGTAAACGAGGGTATTTCTGTGAACATAAAGTTGTCTTGAAGTCTCCGATACGTTAAGATTGTTCTCAAAGAACTTCTGAATTGTATATAAAGTTTCCTGGTCAAGAGAGTCAAGAGAGTCTTTTTTGAAGACCTCCGACAAAAACAGTTCGCAAAGAGTTGTCGGAAGCTGATATATAAGACGGGCAATTCCAAGATTATCGTAATTGATAATATATTTTTCTCCGTCAAATACTTTTCCCACTTCAAGAGCAATGCGGGCTTCCTTGTAGCTTTTTGCTATGTCGCGGATATTTGTAGCAACACTTCCTATTCCGAGACGGATATTAACCATTGCCTCACTTGTAACAGTATCTACTATCTGACGGGCAATTTTTTCAAGTTCTTCAGCTGTAATCCGCATTTTAACTTCCTTGACAATTGCTACCATATTGTTATCAAGGTCTATGACAAAATCCTTTCCGTTATCAGGAAAAATTCCGCTGATAATATCATACACATCAACACCGCGGATTTCATCATATTGAAGTGCAAATACCGCTCTGTCAGTGTCATATGTAAGATGAAGCTCCTTACTTTTAAGAAAAACATCACCAGGCAAAATACCATCTGCAAGAATATTCTTTATAAAATTTGTTTTGTCGTATTTATCATTGTGCATCTGACGCATACTGCTGACACAGGTTGCAAGTATCTCCGCATTTTTTGCGGCATCGTCATCATCTTTTTCAACATAGGTTATATAGTCAAGCTTTCCCCTTGATGTCGAAACAAAAAATGTACAGCCATCAATCTGCAACAGTTTGTTGCTTGAAGTCTGACACTGCGAAATAATTTCCTGAACATTTTCTTCCACGCGGCTTATCGCTCCGGAAGATATTACAGCACCGCTGTTTTCAATCACCCCGATTGAGCATCCGAGAATTTTACTCATCTGAATAAGAATGTTATTAAGATATTTATTAACCAATCAAATCTTCCTCCAATCAGTTATTGTACACAAACATACAACTATATAATACCACTTTATGATTACTATTTCAACATTTTTTTAAATTTCTTTACAAATTTGTTACACAAAATATTTTATGATAGATGAACACTCCCAAAAAACAGCCGTTACGCATAAAATGATACTGAAAACTTTTCCGGAAAGGACGTTATTTATGCTTGCTACCGTTGCATCCTTGACTGCCGCCAACAGAATCAAGCGCAGAAGCAATGAATATGGAGTATATTCAAGTGTTATACAAACACCGCAAGCCATTTCAAAGGATGGATGCGGATACAGTCTGCGCTTTGACGGCACATCAAAAAGGATAATTGAAAACTCTGCCGAAAATCTCGGCATAAGAATACGCGCCTTCTATGACGAAGAGGTAATTGACGGCAAAAAGATTTATCACCGGATCTGACCCTGTCAATATGCCCGGTTCCAAAGTGAAAGGAGTTTATCTATGATATACCTTGACAATGCTGCGACTACATTTCCAAAGCCTGAATGTGTTGTTAATGCTGTAACTGAATTTATGCAATCCTGCGGCGGAAACCCCGGCCGCGGAGGGCATTCCCTCGCCCGCAAAAGCGCCGAAAAGATTTATGAATGCCGCGAAGCAATGGCAAACTTCATAAAAGCATCTTCACCTGAAGAAATTATTTTCACAAAAAATACCTCCGAAGCAATAAATCTTGCCATAAAAGGCTCGGTAAAACCCGGCGATGAAATAATTTTATCTTCTATGGAACACAACAGTGTTCTCCGAAGCGCTGTAAACACGGAAAAAGCAGGCATCACTGTGAAAATTGCACGTGCTGATTCTTCAGGACTTGTAAAGCCTGAAAATATTATTCCTCTCATATCGGACAAAACACGTCTTATCTGCATCATTCATGCTTCTAATGTGTGTGGGACAGTAAATCCTGTAAAAGAAATCTGCTCTGTTGCACGTTCAAAAGGGATTCTTACACTTGTCGATGCGGCTCAAAGTGCCGGAATTCTGGATGTTGATGCAAGCTTTTCCGATATGATTGCATTTGCGGGACACAAGGGTCTGTACGGGCCGTTCGGCACAGGTATTCTTTATCTGAATAAAAATGTAAAGTTAAATACCTTGATAGAAGGTGGTACAGGCAGTATGTCAGAAAGCGCCCTTATGCCTGATATAACCCCCGACCGGTACGAGGCTGGGACACTAAATGCCTGCGGCATTGCGGGGCTGTGTAAAGGTATTGAATTTGTCACTTCCGAGGGTATCCGTGAAAAAGAACTTGAGCTTGTAAGGTTTATGGCTGAACAGTTTTCGGTCATAAAGGGTGTTCGTATAATCGGAAAGCCCTCAACAGGAGTTCTCGGACTGCGCACAATAGGTCACGATTGTGTAAGTATTGCAGAACGTCTTGACAGCGAATATGACATTGCCGTAAGAGCAGGACTTCATTGCGCACCTATGGCGCATCGCACTTTAGGCACAATTTCAGACGGACTGCTCCGGGTATCTGCAGGATTTATGAACACCAAGGAAGAAATCACCTCCGCGGCGGCGGCAATCGATAAATTAACACGTTGAATGTTACAAATAGATGAAATATTTTGAAAAAGCCTTTTATTTTCCCTTTTTTTATTGTATTATTAATTTAGGGTAGATTAGGTGTTTATCCGTTTTTACCTCACCTATTTCACAACAAAGGTGGTTGGATTCAGTGTTGGAAGCTTTCTTCAGCGGTTTTGCCTTAAGACTGGCAGATTTACTGGACATCGCAATAGTTGCATACCTTTTTTACAAGCTTTCTGTTCTCCTTCGGGAAACAAGAGCAGGTACTTTGATTAAAGGTATAATCCTGGTACTTATTTTTGCATGGTTAAGCAATCTACTTCAGCTTAATACCATAAACTATCTGTTACGCAATCTGATGCAATTTGGTATTATGGCCCTTATCGTAGTTTTTCAGCCGGAGCTCAGACGTACACTGGAAAAGGTAGGTAAAACAAATTTTGCTACACTCTTTTCCGGAGAAAAGGATGATGTTGAAGAAATTGCATCTGAAATTGCGGCGGCGGCAAGTGCTATGTCAAGCAGACGTATCGGCGCACTGATTGTTCTTGAAAAAGATGTTAAAATCAGTGATATTGTAAGAACAGGTACTGAAATTGATGCCAAAGTGTCAAGTGAGCTATTGGTAAATATATTTATTCCAAACACACCTCTTCACGACGGTGCGGTTATCATACGTGAAGACAGAATTCTTGCAGCAGGTTGTATTCTTCCCCTTACACAGAATGAGACTCTCAGTCAGGAATTCGGTACAAGACACAGAGCTGCACTCGGTCTTTCCGAAAGCTCCGATGCAGCAGTTATTGTGGTCAGTGAAGAAACAGGAAAAATCAGCTTCACTATGAATGGAAATATGAGCCGTAATTATACGGAAGATACACTCAAGAAAATGATAACAAAAGTCCTTGCTTCTGATGCTGAAAACATAACGGAAAATGCTATATCTAAATGGAAGGAGCGTATAAAATGGAAAAAGTAATGCAAAATACGAGATTCATTAAAATTTTTTGTGTTGCTCTGGCTGTACTTTTATGGATATACGTTTCTTACCAGGAAAATCCCTCCATGTCAAAAACTGTAAAAAATGTACCAATTGTAATCGTTGGAGAACAAGCTCTCAAGGAAAACGGATTTTCAGTTTATTCAGTATCTGAAAAAAGTGTAAATGTAAAAGCAACGGCAAACAGACTCAGTCTTGCGAGAATTACAAACAAAACTGTATCTGCAAGCATCAATGTCTCCTCAATAAAAAAAGCCGGCAAACATGTGGTACCTGCCACAGTGACCTCAACAGTATCTTCAAGTGCCAGCTACTATGTTAAAACCAGCGATATTACTGTCGTAATTGAGCCTATACTTAAAGACACTTTTAAAATTGAACCTGTTGTTACTGATCCGGTTAATACATCAAAAATGATTGATTCATATGCTCTCTCAAAGGAAAATGTAACAGTTTCCGCTCCAAAAAGTATTATAGATGACATCGGCAGTGTCCGCACTGAAGCCGTAATTACGGATGAAGAAAGCGGTACACAAACTGTACGGCTTGTTGCTTATGCAAAGAACGGTAAGATTCTTGAAGGAGTTGAATGCTCCCCTGCAGAAATAACCGTCAGCTATATTATTTCGGATGTGAAAACTATTCCCGTAGTTCTTAAAACTTCTGATGGAAAGTCCCATACTCTCCCCTCCCAATATGATATTGAGGTGTCCGGCTCCGGAGACAGTTTTGACAGCCTTAAACAAATCGAAACAATGACGGTTAGTCTTTCGGGATTGGAAGTAGGAAGCTCTGTAAGTGTAAAGCTTAACGTTCCAAATTATGTAAAGCTAACCAACGATTCCGATGAATTGCAGATTAAGCTTGAATCCAAGTATTTCGACGACGAAGACAATTCTGATAAAAAGTAAATTGAAGAAGAGACTGTTATAGTTTATATTCCTATACGGTAAAAAAGCCGCAAGCAACTGCTTGCGGCTTTTTTACCGTATAGGAATTTTTGTGTTTTTATCGCGAGCAACATCTGTTGATTTTAATTTAGTTGCGACGCGACATGAGTGCAGGCGCAGCCTGCTTTTTTTATTATTTCTTAAGATATTTTGCAATTTCTTCAGTAACAAGCTTTGTAACAAGGTCAATGTTATCCTGTGACATTGCGAAGCTCTTACCTGCATCAGCCTTACCGGTACTGCTGAAAAGTTCCATCTTCTTAATACTTTCAAGCTTAACAGCTTCAACAGCTGCGGGAATAAGGTCAATAATACCCTTATCCATACTGTGGAACTTCCGGAATTCAGCCTCAACAGCAGCAACGTTAATGTCTGTAAAGATATTAACCTTACTGATACCCTCCTGGATAGCCTGTTTAAAATCGTTATCTGTAAGACCTGATCCGCCATGAAGAACAAGGGGAACATCTACAGTATTTGCGATTGTGCGGATTCTTTCGAAGTCAAGCTTGGGAGGCAGTTTGTAAGCACCATGAGCATTACCTACTGCGATTGCAAGTGCGTCAACACCTGTCTTTTCTACGAAATCCTTTGCGAGCTTGGGATCTGTAAAGAATGCTGAAGGATCTGCAAGATGATCGCTACCCTCTGCTGAACCCTCATTATCACCAACGTGACCAAGTTCACCTTCGATTGTTGCACCGTAAGAATGAGCAATATCAGCCATTTCCTTAACTTTTCTCACATTTTCCTCGTAGCTGTCTGTTGAACAGTCGTACATAACAGATGTAAATCCAAGCTTAAGCGCCTTGATACAGGTGTCATAAGTAAGGCCGTGGTCAAGGTGTACAACAACGGGAACAGATGCTTTCTTTGCCATAGGAATAAGGTAGTAAGAAACCTCATCCAGAGGACCGTAAGGAAGAAGCACCTCTGCAGTACCCATAATAACCGGTGAACGTGTGCTTTCTGCTGCAGCGATGATACCGCGTGCAAGTTCAAGATTTACTGCGTTAAACAGACCAACAGCATATTTATTAGCTTTTGCCGGTCTGAGAACTTCGTTCATATTAACTAACATTTATTTTCCTCCTTTGATAAATATTTGTGTGTTTAGTTAGTCGATAACTTCAACTGTCTTATTATAGAATGACTTAAGAGCAGCTGTTGCAAGAGTGTGAGAAAGAACTGTTTCTTCTGGCTTGAAGAGACCGAAGGGAACTTCTACGCCCGAATACTCAAGCATAAATGCCGCAATCTGCTGCTGTATAGCATCAGTGAAGCCAAACTCAAATATAGGACCTGTGATTGTAGGAATCATAGGCTTATAACCGATAATAATACGGTTCCATGACTGTTCCTTACCCCATGAAGAAGTGTAGTAGAATGCATTTGCATCATCTGAAGAGAAACGGGCACTGCAGTCCATACCGTAGATTTCAAAGAACCAACGATTTGTTGAACCGGGGCACATACGTTTTGTTTCGAATGTGATCGGAATTTCGTCACCGTCCTGGTTGAGAGTTGTACAGAAGATTGTGCAGTTATCAAATGTGTCACAAACTGCTGTGCCACCCTTACCATCGGGACGTTCCTTGATGATATTGCTGAAATGAGCTCTTACAGTCTTGGGCTTGAAGCCAAGGCGGAAAGGAACATGCTGTGTGTGAATACCGAGGTCACCAAGGCAACCGTATTCACCGTTAAACTTAACCATTCTCTTCCAGTTAATGGGCTTATTTGTATCCATATCACTGCAGTGATTGAATCCGCAATGTACCTCAAGAATTTTACCAAACTTACCTTCGTTGAACCAGTTAATCATTGTCTGCATTGCAGGATAGTAAGGGAATTCACTGCAACAACGAACAAAAGTATTGGGATTTTCCTCAATAGCTTTCATAATATTTTCATTAGCCTTCTTGTCAATGCCGAAAGGCTTTTCACCAAGAAGAGCCTTGCCGCTCTTAATGATGTCGATATAGAACTGCTCATGCAGGTTATGAGGAACCGCACAGTAAATAGCATCTATATCTTCCTTATCGAGAAGCTCTTTATAATCTGCTACTGCATATTTAATATCGGGGAAGTTCTTCTGGAACCATTCCATTTCCTTGGGAACTACTGAACAGATACCAACAATTTCAGGTCTGGGAACATCCTCTGTAAGATGACACCAGCGAGCTGCAGCAGAAGCAAATTCTCTTGCCATAAGACCACAACCGATAAGACCAAATCTTACTGTTTTCATAGTGTTTTTCCTTTCATATTTGTGTGCTTAATAAAAGTGCATAAGGGCTGTTGCAGAGTCTCCCCTGCAACGGCCCTCTTGTTTTTTAGTTATTAATAACCGAAATGCTTTTCAGTTTCAGCTACTGCTTCTTCAATGATTGCAAGACCCTTAAGCGCAGCTTCGTCGTCGAGAATCATCGGAGGTGACATACGAAGGATATGACCTGAAGGCACCCAAGCAAGACCCTTTTCGAAAGCCTTCTGATAAATCATTGTACCAGCTTCTGCGAAAGGCTCTTTAGTATCGCGATCCTTAACGATTTCCATAGCCTGAAGACATCCGATAGCACGAACATCACCGATGATGGGATGAGCTGCCTTCATTTCTTCCATCTTCTTAAGCATGATTTCACCAAGGTGAGCAGAACGTTCGTTAAGCTGTTCTTCTTCAATAACCTTGATTGATTCAAGAGCTGCAGCACAAGCCATGGGGTTACCACCGTAGCTTGAAGATGCAGAAATCTTCTCAATTGCGGGAGCAAGATCTTCTGATACTGCGAGAGCTGTAACAGGGAAACCGTTACCAAAGCCCTTACCAAGAGTTGTGATGTCAGCTGTAACATTCCAGTGATCCATAGCAAGGTACTTACCTGTTCTTGCCATACAGTTAAGAACTTCGTCTGCGAAGAGAAGAATACCGCGCTTGTCGCAAAGAGCACGAAGTGCAGGAAGGAAATCTGCAGGAGGAATGATTGTACCGCCCCAACCCTGGATGGGTTCAAGAACGATTGCTGCAACATTCTTACCGCCTGAAGCACACTGATTGTCAAGTGTTCCCTCAATCATCTTGATGTAGGGTGAAGAATCCTTCCAAGCTTCTTCAGGAGTTCTGCCGAAGAAGTCACGGTAGGGATTGGGTCTGGGAACGAGCATGAAACCGGGAGCTCTCATATGTGTATCTGGGCCAACAACTGCAAGTGAGTTAGCACCGTATGTCTTACCGTGGAAATCTCTCCAGAAAGAGATAAATTCCTGCTTACCTGTAGCAGCTCTTGCACAACGAAGACCTGCTTCAACAGCTGTCGTACCTGAATCATAGAACTGGAAACCGCCGAAACGACCGCCTGTAATTTCATGAAGTTTTTCAACGAGCTCCATCTTTACCTTTGTTGTAAAGTCATGGCAGTTCATAAGGTTCTTTGCGTGGAAAGCAACAGCCTCACTGATCTTGGGATGACAGTGACCGAGACCTGTTACATAAATACCTGAAGAGAAGTCAAGGTATGTATTTCCGTCAACGTCCTTAAGTGTGTAGCCGTAACCTGATTCAAAAGTTACAGGGAAAAGCTTAACCTGGCTTGAGTAACCCTTCATGTATTTAGCACATCTTTCGTGGTACTCAATTGATTTGGGACCGGGCACTGTAGCCGATACCATATTGGGAACTGTTGTAAGATCAACGCTTGCCCAATTCTTACTCATAGCAAAAACCTCTTTCTTTTTATAATTTGACCCCCTGCAAAACGCGCGGGAAATTGTTTACATATATATTATATACTTAATTGCCGATATGTCAATAAAAAATTTGATTTTTTTTGATGAAATCCATCATTTTTCTTTCGTTTATGTTTCGTTATTCTTTTTATTTTTATTTTTATTGCTTTCTTTTTGCTTTCGTTATCTTGTTTTTAACTAAAAAGCTACAGCAAAATGAACTTCATACATACATTTCACTGTAGCTTTTAAAGCAACAATATTTTTTGATGAAATCAACTTTTCAGATTTGTATTTATTAATCAAACTGAAGTCTCGGAACTTTCACAAAGCGGCTTTGAGTCTGCATCCCACAACAAAAGCCTTACTTCTGTAGCATCACTGTCAGTTTCTACCCCGATTGTTTGAGTGGTGGTGTCGTTTGTTACGGTTGCACTTCCTATCCCGATGAATTTATCACCATTGTAGAGTGCCACAAAAAGTGTAGCCGTTTCAAATTCTGCAATTTTTTTCGGAATTAAAATTGTATTAATGTTGTAACCTGTCTGGGTTTTTACCGGTTTTTCACTGTTTATCGGATTAGTAAAATAATTCCTTGCAACATTGATAAGACTATCATTTCCTGTTTGAATCTCAATTTCATTCCATTGCGCTTCAACACCTATATAGTTTACAATCGTTATATTACTGCAACTACTAAATGCCCGATTTCCGATACTCGTTACACTACTGCCTATTGTTATGCTTGTTAATCTAATACAATTGCTAAACGCATATTCTCCGATGCTCACCACATTTTCTGGAATCATGTATGAAGCATCTCCTTTTCCACAGGGATAACAAATTATTTTTGTTTTTGCTTTATCAAAAAGCACACCATTTTCCGAAGAATAATATTGATTATTGCTATCAACAGTTATACTTGTTAAGCTGTAGCAATAATAAAACGCATACTCTCCGATACTTGTTACACCGCCGGGGATTGTTATGTTTGTCAAACTACTGCAATTATAAAATGCGTATTCCCCTATGCTTGTTACACTGTCAGAAATTGTTACACTACTCAAACTATTGCAATAATAAAACGCATAAGTTTCGATATTGGTTACACTGTCGGGAATTGTGTATGATGTATCTTCCTTTTTAGCAGGATAACAAATTAACTTTGTTTTTTCTTTATCGTAAAATATTCCATTTTCGGATGAATAATACTGATTATTGCTATCAACGGTTATATTTGTTAAGCTACGACAGCTACTAAATGTATTCTCTCCGATACTTGTTACAGGGTATCCCGCAATCTCATTTGGAATTTCTACCGAAGTTGTCCAATAATCACAATCAGTAATCGTGACCTCACCATCCAAAACGGTATAGGTTAAATATTCATACTTTTCTGCCGATATATTCATAATACACAAGGTAAAAAGCATTGCACATACCATAACCACTGCTACCAAAGTCTTCTTTTTCATTTTGTTTCCTTCTTTCATTTGAATTCTTGCACTTTTAAATTTTAATGAAAGAAGCAATTTTAATCGGTAATTCATTAAAATAAAAAAATGCGCCAACCGTAGTTAACGCATAAAAAACGCAAACTCCGGCAGTCGCCAAACCAATTTAAACATAAAGGGATATTCAAATCACCAAGTTTAACGGAATTTGCATTTTTTTCCAAATTCAAAACTTGGCATATCAAAATCAGAGATTATTATCTCCAAAAAGAGAAAAACATCCCCCCCAATTTTATGTATTAAATTGATTTGGCATAATTATAGTATCATATTCTTTTTATTTTATCAATAATTTTTTTGTAATTTTAAAACAACCTTTCGATATATTATTTGTCACTTTATGTTGACAGAGATGTCGAAATATGTTAAAATAAGGAAAATAGAAATTGGTAGAGGTGCGGAATCTATCAGTAGGGTATGCATATTAAGGAACATTCTCGCATAGCTGAAAGGAGCTTCCGCCGAAGCAGTAAGAATTAATGTTCAATCTTTCTGCTGGTCTGTAATACAACATATTGCCGACTGTCACGAATGTGAAGCGCTATCCAATACTTAATATATCAGCTTCGATGTATTTTTATGGTATAAGTGCGTTCTCTGCTTATACCTTTTTTATTTTAATTAAATTTTAGGAGGGTTTAAAATGAAAATTTTAAACAGGAAAAACATTCTCTCCTTCTTCACTTTCCTTTTTGTTCTTGCGGTATCAGCTATCGCATTTGCAGAGGGTGAAGACGGAGAAACAGCAAGCAGATTTGCTTCAAGCTTCTGGGCTCTTGTTCCCCCGATTGTAGCTATTGCTCTTGCTCTTATTACTAAAGAAGTTTACTCCTCTCTTTTCGTAGGTATTCTCACGGGTGCACTTCTTTACGCAAACTTCAACCTTGAAGTTGCTATGAACCATATGCTCGTTGACGGTTTCATCGCTTCTCTTTCTGACAGTTGGAACATCGGCATCCTTGTATTCCTTGTAATGCTCGGTGCAATTGTTGCTCTGATGAATAAGGCAGGCGGTAGTGCTGCATTCGGCAGATGGGCAGCTACAAGAATCAAATCAAAAATCGGCGCACAGTGTGCAACTATTGTTCTCGGTATTCTCATATTCGTAGACGACTACTTCAACTGCCTTACAGTTGGTTCTGTTATGCGTCCCGTTACAGACAAGTTCAAGGTTTCCAGAGCAAAGCTCGCTTACCTTATCGACGCAACAGCAGCTCCTGTTTGTATTATTGCTCCAATTTCTTCTTGGGCTGCAGCAGTTGCAGGCTTCGTATCTGATTCCGGAATGAACGGTATTGAGCTCTTTATCAAGGCTATCCCCTACAACTTCTACGCACTTCTTACAATAGTAATGATGTTTGCCATTACCTTTATGAAGTTCGATTACGGCCCGATGAAAAAAGTTGAGGAAAATGCTGAAAACGGCGACCTTTTCTCATCAGCAGATGCTGAAGTTTTTAAAGCTCTTGAAAACGAAAGCACTGATTCCAAGGGTAAGGTTATTGACCTTATTCTTCCCGTAATAGTTCTTGTAATAACCTGCGTACTCGGTATGATTTACACAGGCGGTTTCTTCAGTGGCACAAGCTTTGTTGATTCATTTGCTAACAGCGATGCTTCTGTAGGTCTTGTAATAGGCTCTTCAATTGCTCTTATATTTACAATTATTTATATGTTTGCACGCAGAGTTCTTACATTTAAAGAATGTATGGATTGCGTTCCCGAAGGATTTAAGGCAATGGTACCTGCAATTATGATTCTTACATTCGCATGGACACTTAAGGCTATGACCGATTCTCTCGGTGCCGCTGAATATATTGGTGCACTTGTAGAAGGTTCAGCTGCAAGTCTTGTTAATTTCCTTCCCGCTATAGTGTTCCTTATTGCTTGCGGTCTTTCTTTCGCTACAGGAACATCATGGGGTACATTCGGCATCCTTATTCCCATTGTTATTTCTGCATTCGGCTTTGACAGAGGCGAAATAACAATCATTGCAATTTCTGCTTGTATGGCAGGTGCTGTTTGCGGTGACCACTGCTCACCCATTTCAGATACAACAATTATGGCATCTGCAGGAAGCCAGTCCAACCACATCAACCACGTTAACACACAGCTTCCCTATGCTATAACAGTTGCGATTATTTCTTTCGTATGTTATCTTATTGCAGCATTCGTACAGAATGCATTCGTCCTTCTTCCTATCGGCATTGTGCTGACATTGGCAACAATCTTTGTAATCAAGAAGATAACAACAAAGAAAGCATAACTTTCATCTTCGAAACTCCCGCAGTTTGCTGCGGGAGTTTTTTTGTGTAAATTTAAGTCTATTTTAGTTGACCTTTTCCCTTGTATGATGTATAATTATGCATATATATGTATTTTTCAGCAAGGAGGTTGATTTGCTTGAAAAAAATTGCACTTGTAGTTAATTTTGACAAGGATAATGCACAAGAAGTTGCAAATAAACTCATAGAGCTTCTTTCTGACAAAGCCGAGGTTTACTGTCTCCCCTGCGATGCTTCTTTTCTTAAGGGCGCCGCACCTAAAACCGAAAATGAGCTTTTCACCCTCTGTCCTGTTGTTGCTGTGCTTGGCGGTGACGGCACAATTATTGCCGCCGCAAAGAAATGTGCAGCCTACAAAAACATTCTCGTTGGTATAAATATCGGCAATCTCGGTTACCTTTCTACTATAGAAAGCTCCAATCTTGAAAAGGCTGCGGAAATTCTTACAAGCGAAAATATTCATTACGATGATAGATATATGATATGCGCTAAAATTTATTCCGGCGGTAAGCTTACAGCAACGTATCACGCACTCAACGAAATAGTTCTCAGTCGTACTGACGCATCAAAGCTTATGGATATTACAGCCTACAGTAGTAATAAGACAGTGTGTCATTACCGTGCTGACGGTATCATAGCGGCAACGCCCACAGGCTCCACGGCATATTCTCTTTCTGCCGGAGGGCCCGTTGTTTCCCCTGATGCAGATGCAATGCTGCTGACCCCTATCTGCCCTCATATGTTGAGAGCAAGATGTATAGTACTTCCGCCCAAGCTTTTAAAGATAAAGTCAGAATCACCGTCTACCCTTTCTGTTGACGGACAGATTTTCTGTTCACTTGATACAGATGATTATATAACTGTTGAAAAATCAGAGTATTCTGCAAGGCTTGTACACAGTGAAGATATGAGTTTTTATGATATTCTGCAAAAAAAGCTGTAAAGGACTGACTGTAATGAGAAATAAACGACACGATGCCATTATCTCAATAATTAAAGAAAATAACGTTGAAACACAGCAGGAGCTGACTGATTTTCTTTTCAAGGTCGGTTTCGAGGTTACACAGGCAACGGTTTCCAGAGACATAAAGGAGCTGGGCCTCCATAAAAAGCTCAACAAGGAAGGCCGTTATGTTTACACCTGTAACGAAAAAGAAAATATTGACGGTATAACCGACGAAATGTCCATAATCCTTAACAAAAGCATTGTGAGCACGGACTATTCCCTTAACACCGTGGTTATTAAAACTCTCGCCGGAATGGCGCAGGGCGCCGCCAGTGTTCTTGACGCAATGCATTTCCCAGAGTGTCTGGGAACAATTGCGGGCGATGACACTATTTTTGTCGTTACACGCAGCGAAGAAGCTTCCGGTAAGCTTTGCAAAAAGTTAAAAAATATGATCAGCTAAGGAACTAACATTATGCTTATTCAGCTTGATATTGAAAACATCGCCGTTATAAAGCAGGCGTCTATAGAATTTAATACAGGACTTAATGTAATTACCGGTGAAACAGGCGCCGGAAAATCACTCCTTATTAATTCGCTGAATATGGTGCTTGGAAGCAGAAGCACACGCGATATGATAAGAGAGGGTGCCGATGCCGCAAAGGTGAGTGCAGTATTCTTCTGCAAAGATATTGACAATTTTCTTGAAAAATCAGGGATTTCGCCTGATGACGGTAATATTGTCATCACCCGTAAGCTTTACCGTGACGGAAGAAACCTGTGCCATATAAACGGCAGTGCCGTTAACGTTTCCCTACTAAAAGCCGTGGGAGAAAAGCTTGTAGTTATACACGGTCAGCATGATAGTAATGCTCTTATGAATACAGCCTCCCATATTCATTTTCTCGATGCTTTTGCAAAAAACGATGGTTTGCTTGACGAGTATAAACAAACATATAGAGAGCTACGTGAGGCTGTCTCACAGCTTGAAAAGCTGAATATTGATTCAGCATCACGACAAAATGAAATAGACTATCTTACATACCAGACAGAAGAAATAGAAAAAGCAGAGCTGACTGTTGATGAAGCGGAAGAGCTTATTGCACGTAAAAGAGTTCTTGAAAACTCCGGGGCGATTAATGATTACGCACGTAATTCTTACTCTCTTCTGGGCGGTGATTCCGGAGTAAAGGATTTACTTTATGAAGCAAAGCGCTCTCTGGAAAAGCTCGGTGAAATTGACCGTGAGGCTAATACTTTCAGCGAAAAAGCGGACGAGCTTTATTACGAAATTGAAGAGCTTGCAAGAGATGTCTCCTCTTATCTGTCTAATATAGAATACAATCCGTCAGAGCTAGAAAGAATAAATGACAGGCTTGACGTTATAAACACTTTAAAACGGAAGCACAATAAAGATATTCCGGAAATACTTGAGTTTTATGAATCGGCTTGCGAAAGACTTTGTGCTCTTAAATCTTTTGACGAAAATAAGGAGCATCTTGAAAAAAGCATAGAAATGCTTACTTCTAAAGCTGAAGAGCTTGCTTCAGCGCTTAGCGACACACGTAAAGAAAGCGCTATATATCTTTCGGAAAGGCTTTCTCAAGAGCTTGACAGTCTTGATATGTCAAAATGTGTTATCAGGTTTTCACTTACCCCCTGCCCTCTTTGCGAAAACGGTGCAGAGCAGGTTGAGCTTCTTATATCTACAAGTCCGTCAGAAGCACCAAAGCCCCTTGCAAAAATCGCTTCGGGCGGCGAAATAAGCAGAGTTATGCTCGCAATCAAATCGGTATTTTCAGATTATGACAAAATACCTACGTTGCTTTTTGACGAAATCGACACCGGTGTTTCAGGCCGTGCCGCTGAAAAAATAGGACTTAAAATGAAGGACCTTTCAAAAAAATATCAGCTTATATCGGTCACTCACCTTCCTGTGATTGCGTCATGTGCCGACCATCACCTTCTTCTTGAAAAGAATTATGACGGCACTGACTTTAAGACAGAAATCAAGACACTGTCTTATGCAGACAGAATTAATGAAATTGCACGCATAGTAAGCGGTGAAAACATCAGTAGCATTTCTCTTGAAAACGCAAGACAAATGCTCGCATTGCACAATCCCGATATAAAGGAGGAAATTTAGTGGAACAAATAGGCGAAGTTGTTGAACTTAAAGGGAAACGCGCCCTTATCAGAATATACCGTGCATCTTCCTGCGGCGAAAACTGTTCGTCCTGCAGCGGAGAATGCAAGCCCACGGCAACAATGGTAGAAGCAGTTAACGGAATATCGGCAAAGGTTGGAGATACTGTAAAATTGCAAATGAACTCGGGTAGCTTTCTGCTTCTCGCATTCATTGGATATATTCTGCCGATACTGATATGCATTGCGGCATATTTTATAGCCGAGCATTTTACAGGTAATACGGTTATAGCGGATATTGCCGCTATTGCGTCACTGGTGGCGGTACTTGTGATTTTCTTTATACTTGATAAGCTGCACTTTAAATCTACAAGATTTTCAAGCAGAGTAATCAAAATTTTACGTTAGGAGAAACCCATGATAAAAGCATGTATTTTTGATATGGACGGAACTGTAGTAAACACTATAAACTCGATTGCGTATTTTGCTAACAGTGCATTGAATGCCGCAGGTCTCCCCTCCATAGATGTTGAGGAATATAAATATATGGTCGGCAACGGCGCAAAAACTCTTGTTGAACGTATGATAAGTAAAGTCGGTGCCGACAGTTCTCTTTTTGAAAAAGTATATACAAAGTACACTAAAGACTATGACGGTGACTTTCTGTATCTTACAGAGCCATATGATGGCATTATGGATATGCTTAAGGCGATTAAGGAAAAAGGCATTGTTACAACCATTCTTTCCAATAAACCACACGTTACCGCACTTAAGGTAAGCAATGCCCTTTTTAGCAACGGACTTATTGATGTATGCTATGGTGCCCGCGACGGAATTGCGTTAAAACCCGACCCGTCAGGAGTGTTAGAAATATTGAACGAGCTGGGGTTAAAAAAAGAGGAGTGTATTTATATCGGTGACACTTCTACTGATATGAAAACAGGTAAAAGTGCCGGACTCTACACGGTAGGTGTGCTGTGGGGATTCCGCAAGCGCGATGAGCTTGAAGAAAACGGTGCTGACGTGATTATGTCTCACCCATCAGAACTGATAAACATTATCGATAAACTTTCTTAAGGAGGAAAATAATATGGGAGTTTTTGAAGTACTTGCTTTAATAGGTGGACTTGCTCTGTTTCTTTACGGTATGGATTTGATGGGAGACGGACTTAAAAAGCTTTCGGGCGGAAAGCTGGAAAGCATTCTTGCCAGCCTTACGTCTACAAGATTCCGTGCGTTTTTCCTTGGCTTTGCAGTAACTGCAGTTATTCAGTCTTCTTCTGCAACCACGGTTATGCTTGTAGGTTTTGTTAATGCAGGCATTATGAAGCTCGGACAGACCATCGGTATAATTATGGGTGCTAATATCGGTACTACTGTTACGGCATGGTTTTTAAGTCTTACAGGAATCAGCGATGAGGCTTCTTTTGTTTTAAAGCTGTTTAAACCTACTTCCTTTACTCCTATTCTTGCAGCACTAGGTGTTCTTATGACCATGGTGAGCAAAAAGGATAAGAATAAGGACCTGGGCACTATCCTCATCGGTTTTTCAATACTTATGTTCGGCATGGACGCGATGAGCACCGCCATGGACGGGCTTGGGGAATCCGCGAAATTCAAAGAAGCAATGGTAATGTTTGACAATCCTGTTATGGGTATTCTTTCAGGCACAATACTCACAGCTATTATCCAGTCATCTTCTGCTTCTGTAGGTATTTTGCAGGCACTTTCCGTAACGGGTATCATACCTGTTTCAACGGCGCTTCCCATAATTCTCGGACAGAACATCGGAACAACTATAACACCCATACTTTCTTCAATTAACGGCAATACCGATTCAAAGCGCGTTGCTCTTGCCTGTCTCTATATCAAAATGATTGGTGTTATAATAATCTCCGTAATATTCTACATTATCCACTCTGTTGTAGACTTCTCATTTATGCACGAAACAGCATCGGCACTTAATATAGCTATTATACACACAACATTTAATATTCTTTCCACAATAATTCTGATGCCGTTCTGTAAGCTTATCGAAAAGCTTACTGTGCTTTCAGTTAAGGAAAAGAAAAATGAAAAGCAGGATGCTTTCAGTTCACTTGATGAAAGATTCCTTTCTGTACCCTCTTTTGCTGTTGAAACCTGCCGTCAGCTTGTAAGTGATATGGCTACACGTTCAAAAAAATCACTTATTGACTCTATGCAGCTATTAGATAAATATGACGATGAGCTGGCAAAGCAGATTATGGAAAGCGAAACTGAAATTGACCATTATGAGGACAAGACAAGCTCTTACCTTCTCAAGGTATCAGAGCGAACTCTTTCACAAAAGGATAGCCGTGAGGTTTCACAGCTTCTTCATGTTATAGGAGATATAGAACGAATTTCTGACCACTCAGTAAACATTCTTGAAGCAGCAAAAGAAATCAAAGATAAAAACATATCATTTTCCGAAGAAGCAGAGCATGAGTTAAGTATTATTTCTAATGCAGTAAGAGAGATTCTCTCCCTTTCAATTGAGGCACTTGTAAGAGAAGATATTAACCTTGCTAAAAAGGTTGAACCTCTTGAGCAGATTATTGACAAGCTTAAATACAAAATTAAAAACAATCACGTTAAAAGGCTTCGCCAGGGCAATTGTACGATAGAGCTCGGTTTTGTGCTTTCAGACCTTCTCAATAACTTTGAAAGAGTTGCAGACCACTGTTCAAACATTGCAGTTTGTCTTATTGAAATTGATAATAACTCATTTGAAACCCATGAATACCTTAACAATGTTAAGGAGACCGGTGCAAACGAATTCTTTGAATATTACGATATGTATAAACAGCGCTATTCTCTTTAACAGAGGTACGCAACTAACTTTGTGAGGATAACTCTATGAATCAGAAAAGACTTGTTACAATACAGGATTTATCATGCTTTGGGAAGTGCTCTATAACTGCGGCGCTTCCCGTTATCTCTGCCCTAGGAACGGAAGCTGTGGTGCTCCCTACCGCAGTTCTTTCAACTCATACGGGAGAATTTGAGAATTATACTTTTCATCCCCTTTACAGCGAATTTGACAAAATTGCTGCACATTGGGACGAGCTTAAGATTGAGTTTGATGCGATATATATCGGTTATATAGGCTCCGAGGAGCTTATTGGTGCGGTTAACCGTTTCCTTGACAAGTTTTCGGGCAATGCCGTTATTTTTCTTGACCCTGCAATGGCGGACAACGGAAAGTACTACTCCGGTCTTGACGAAAACTATGCAAAAAAGCTTCGTGAGCTCTGCAAGCGCGCTGACATCATCTCACCCAATATGACAGAAGCTATGATTCTTTCCGGCAAAAACCCCGAGGATTATAAAAAAATATCTGATGTTCGTGAAATTTCGGAAAGTCTTTCCGAGCTTTCCGATAATATAATTATCACCGGTGTACACAACAAAGACTCTATACAAACAATCGGATATGACAGCAAAACAAAGGAACTTTATATTGCTGATAAACCTATTCGCGAAGGTGTATTTTACGGTTCGGGCGACCTTTTCTCCAGTGCTTTTATCGGGATGTACATAAACGGTGCTCAATTTGGAGAAGCTGTGAAAAACGCATCTGAATTTGTAAATGACTGCATCGTAAATACTCTCGACGAGCACGACAAGTATTGGTACGGCTTGAAGTTCGAACAAAGTCTCGGAATGCTTACAGATTACTACAGAAAACTAAAAAATGATAAATAGCACAAGAAGTCAACAGAATTTTCTAATTTTCTGTTGACTTTTCAATTTTAAGGTAGTATGCTATATTTGGGTGAAATTTTTCACCATTTTAGGAAAAGCCAACTATAGAAAGGAGTTTTTTATGTTAACATCACAAGAAATTATGCAGCTGGTACAGAGTCTTATCTGGCTCCTTGCAGGTGTAGGCGTTTTCATTGTAGGAATGAACTTTATGGGTGATGCCCTTGAGAGAAGTGCCGGCAGCGGAATGAAGCGACTGCTTGAAAGAATCAGCAACAACAGATTTTCCGGCGTTGGTATCGGCGCCGGTGTAACAGCAATTATTCAGTCATCATCTGCTACTTCCGTAATGGTTATTGGTCTTGTAAATGCAGGTGTTATGACACTTATGCAGGCAACACCTATTATTATGGGTGCTAATATCGGTACAACAATTACCGGTGTTCTCGTTGCTCTTAAAAACGATTATTTCAATATGTTGATGTACTTATTTGCTTTTGCAGGTGTAATGCTGGGATTTTCTAAAAAAGAGAAACTCAAAATTGCATCAAGTCTTCTTGCAGGTCTTGGTCTGATATTTGTTGGTCTTGAGATTATGAGCAGCGATGCAGCATTCGGAAATGATCTGGTTAAGAAAATGTTTACCAATATTTTTCAGACGATTGATTTTCCGCTTCTTCTTATACTTGTAGGTGTAATTTTTACTGCTCTTATACAGAGCTCCTCGGCTTCTACCGGTGTCGTTATTACAATGGTTGGTACCGGGGTTATTGATCTTGATCTTGCGTTATTCATCATTCTCGGTGCAAACATCGGTACATGTGTAACGGCACTTCTTGCATCTTTTGGTGCAAATGCCAATTCAAAGCGAGTTGCTCTTATCCATTTCACTTTCAACGTAATAGGAACAATTCTGTTCACCGCAATTATATGGATATTCAGAGATTTTGTTGTTAATCTCCTGGTATCTGCGTTCCCCAAAGATGACGCAATGTCACTTCAGATGCGAGTTTCTTTATTCCACGTTATATTTAATGTGACCACAACTTGCTTGTTGCTTCCGTTTACAAAGCAGCTTGTCAATTATTCCTGCTCCGTTATCAAGGATAAGAAAGAAGAAGCAGACGATATGTCCCTCAAATATGTGGACGAGAGATTGCTTGCTACTCCCCCTGTTGCCCTTATGCAGGTTAAAAAAGAAATGGATTATATGATTTCTTTGGTTGAAGAAAACATACGACATTGCTTTACAGCTATGGATACAGGTTCTGACAAATACAACAAGCAAATATGCGAAAATGAAAAAACTATCAACTTTACTAACAGTGCATTGACAGGATTTTTAATCAAGCTGTCAGCAGAGGTTGAAGGCAGCGACGAAAGGGTTATCGGCTCATATTTCCATGTTCTCAATGACCTTGAACGTATTGGTGACCATGCGGAAAACTTTAATGAGATTGGTATTGAAATGATAAACAAGAAAATCTCCTTCTCCGAGCAGGCACTCGAGGGAATCAACTCAATGCGTAACGCAGTTATGCAGATGTTTGAAATCTCAAAGAATTCATTTGAGACTTTGCACAGAGACAAGCTTTCTGAACTGACGCAGCTTGAAGAAAGTGTTGACCGTATGAAAAAGGAGCTTATTGCAAGCCACTTTGCAAGACTTGCTGAAGGCAATTGCAGTGTAGATGTAAGTCCTTATTATTCATCTGTAATAACAGGTCTTGAAAGAGTTGCTGACCATCTTGTAAATGTCGGCTACAGTATTGTTAATCCTACCGGTTCTCAAAAGGATAATAAATAAACAGAAGAAGACGTTTTCTTCCGTAAATTTTTGTGATTAAAGAGTGTAACTCATAAAAAATTGAGCTATGCTCTTTATTACAGCTTTTTCGGTAATTTTTTCGAAATTCAGTTAAAATTTGTGTATTTTCTATATTTTGAACAATTTTGGTGTCCATATCTTTGTTATTATGTACATTGATTAATATTAATTTTTGTGGTATATTTATTTAAGAAATTTAAAAATGGTGGTATGATGATGGAAACAGTAGATATCGAACTCTTTTACAAATGCGTGGAGAATTATGGACTTCTCCCCGTTCTTGCACAGTTATTTTCGACCGTAAAGGTTAATATAGCGCTTACATCCCAGACATGTTCTATGTCGATTAAAGATATGGACCTTACTGTAAGATCTTATAACGGTCTTATGGCTCACGGTGTTAAGGATCTCGGCAAGCTTGTTGATCTTCTCAATTCGGGCAATCTCCGTGACGTAAGAAACCTTGGTGTTAAGAGTGCAAAGGAAATCCAGCTTAAGGCTCTTGAGTACAGCTATGAGGCGCTTAACGAGCATGATAAGAAAGCTTTCCTTGAAAACCTTCTTAAAATCAACTGTGACTAAAATTACATAGAAAGAGCTGATGCATTGGCATCAGCTCTTTTTTCGTATAAGCAATTGCGCTGTCTTCTATTCGTCGTCTTCAGGACAACAGTGACTGTCACAGTTATCGTTTCCGAGAGAGTCTTCTACGGGCGGGAAAAATTCGTCTACGGGGAAATTAATGTTTGCAAAAATTTCGCAGGGATCATCGGGCGAGCTTGCTACACATTCCTTTTCAGGAATACAGAAATCGTATGCAGGAATAAGAAGCTGTACGTTTCTTTCTAGCTTGATGATTGTGAAAAGACCGATTGAAACATATACTCTGCGCTGATTTTCACGACAATTTACAAATCTGTCCTCAAACACTCTGCATACGCAATCAGGTATATTGCATACGTCAATATCGTCGTCTGCATACTTACAGCACTTCTCCCCGGGTTCTGTCATTTTCGCACCAAGGCATATGGGATCAAGAATTTCCACCACTGCCTTTGGCATATTAGTCTTCTGCCAGAGCTGGGGGTCAAAGCTGTCTTCTTTATATTTTGAAGTAAATATCTTCGCGCTTCCCTCACTGCCGAAAAGAACAACCTTTTTGTTATAAGTTGCAACACCTTCAACAGTAACAGGACGTGATACTCCCGTGTATACATCAAGAGAAATCCTGAAGAAGAAATTAAGGTCAACAGTATAATAACCTCTGTTAAAGGGCATTTTTTCAACATCGCTGAACACCCATATTACTTCTGATTTACGGCATTTTACATCTACTGCGCGGTCAAGAATTTCCTGACCTGTCTCCGTTAAGTACACACGCATACATTCAATACATTCCTTGCTTCTGCAGGAATCGTAGATTTTATCTGTCTGTATACAAACCTTTTCCTTACAACCAAAGGAACCGGTAAGTTTTTCTTCCATAAAAAAGCCTCCTTCATTCATGTTTCGGCTATTGCCTACTACATTGTATGAAGGAGTTTTTGTTTGTGTGAATGTTATATTTTAATATGGATGTTTTTCGTTGCGCTCGTGTCAAGTCAGGTGAACAGTGAATAATAAGAACCATCACGAAATATAACGAAATCAAAGATTTCTATATTTCGGAGAACCTTGTTACGTTAGCCGTAATAGGGCCTACTACTTTTTCCTGATTTTCAACTGATTTTCGCCAAACACGTTCCATCAGAACCCGCAGGAATACTTGATTTTCCTGCCCGATATGTAAATATTATTTATCGGCAAACTAATTTATTAAATTGTAAGACTTGAACAAGTAAAAGCATAAAGAAGGCTCATCCTAAAACTTAACTTTTATCTCCCCTTTACATCTAAAACAGATAATATATCTCTCGCAGTGTATTCATCGGTAATCAATGTATCAATCATTTGCGTGCGCAATGCACCTATAATCGCTTCTTTTTTATCTTTTCCACAAGCAATAGCAATGGTTTGCTTCGCTTTTTTGATATTATCCATTCCTGCACACAATGTATTTTCGTATAACTCTAAAATGTTACCATCCTTATCAAAAAAATGTGTGGAAATATCCCCTACTGCATATGCACATTTCTCATTATATCCAAAAACCTTGCCAAAAGTTTGGATAATATCTCTGCTTCCTATCCCAACAACAGCAACATCAATATTATTCCACAGGTCATTAAGATTTTTATAATAAGATGTTTTTTTAAACAGTTCACAATCATTAGCGTTATCGGGTAGATAAGGAAACCATGCGTATTTCACCTTTGCAGAAATTTTATCAGCAAAACTTCTTGCTAATTCGTTTGATAAAAAACATGATTGTTCCTGATCTGTTGCACCAAAGAGCGGAAATACGATATTATTGAAAGTCGCAATGTTTGGAAATTCAGAAATAAATGTCTGAATAGTACGTCCCCATGAAATAGCAATTTTTTTATTACCGCTTTCAATGATAGAATTAATATAATCAGCAGCCTTTTTTACGGTCATTAATCTACAAAGTGATTCATCCGCACTGCTAACTCCACATATAACAGCATTTCTAATATTAAATTTATCACAGAAAACTTGCTCGAGTTCTTTGCAATCAATATCCGGATTGTGAATCTTGATTTCAACAATATTCTCTTTTATAGAATCATTCAATAATTTAGAGACTGTCTGACGAGTTAGTCCCATCATTTTTGCAATTTCATTCTGCGTGTATTTTTTTTCATAATATAAGACTGCTGCTTCTCGCATTTGTTTTTTCTGTATATCCATATTTAACACCTTCTGTTTTTTATTAGTTTATTATATCAACATTCATCTCCTAAGTCAATCGTTTAACATTTGTAATTGACAATTGTTAAACGATATGTTATACTGAAACTAATTTTGATAAAGGAGATGATAACATGCTAGTTACAATGAAAGAAATGCTTACAGATGCAAAGAAAAACCATTATGCTATTCCTGCATTTGATATAAGCAACTATGAAATGATGAAAGCCGTTTTGGAAACTTGCGAAGAAGAAAAATCCCCCGCACTTCTTATGACGCTTGGTGTAGATACGCAAGGGAGAAATCTTCAACTGATTTCCTCTATGATTAATGGCGCTTCCAAATATTTTAACATTCCAATTTGTCTTCATATGGACCATGCAACCGATATCGACTTCATAAAATACGGTTGCGACAACGGATACAGTTCTGTTATGTACGATGGTTCGGTGCTTTCCTTTGACGAGAATGCAAAGAACACCGCTATTGTCACTGAATATGCCCACAAAAAAGGTATCACTGTCGAAGCCGAACTCGGTCATGTGGGTAATGCTAGCGTTGGAAGTGTCAGCGAGACCGGAACTGACACCGATCCTGGCGAGAGTCTCACTGTGTCTGAAGAGGTTGCAAGATTTATAGAAATCACAGATGTTGATGCACTTGCTGTTGCTATAGGCACATCTCATGGAGTGTATCAAAAGACACCCGAACTCAGAATAGACAGGCTTAATGAAATAACCACTGTATGCGACAGACCACTTGTTCTTCACGGAGGAAGTGGAACTCCTGACGACCAGATGCAGAATGCCATTCATCACGGCATTACAAAGATAAATATTTATTCTGATGTGCTTTTTGCCCTTAATCAGGGACTTAAAAGCTATTTAAATAATATGACAAATCCTTCCACATGGCCCTTCCTTGTGTATGAGGATGCCATAAAAATGATGAAGGAAGTTGTGCGCGAAAAACTCAGAACATTTGGTAGTGCAGGAAGGATATAGGAGGGATAATATGAAAACAAGAGCAGCTCGTCTTTACGGGGCAAATGATGCAAGACTTGAAGAATTTGAACTTCGCCCCATAACATCAGGAGAACTTCTGATTAGAATTATTTCCGACAGTGTATGTATGTCTACGCATAAGACAATTATGCAGGGAAAAAATCATTTAAGAGTTCCTGATGATGTGGCAGAGCATCCCATTATTCTCGGACACGAATTTTGTGCAGAGGTTGTTGAAGTCGGAGACAAATGGAAAAACAAATTTTCGGTTGGCGATAAAGTAGTTATGCCGCCCGTTCTTGCATATCTCGGCGGTCCTGAAACAGTTGGATATTCCTTTGAGGATATTGGTGGTGTTTCTACATACTCTATTGTTTACGAACACATCCTTGATAACAATTTTCTGATTAAGTTAAACAGCGACTCTTATTTCAACGGCTCTCTTATCGAACCAGCATCCTGTGTAATCAGGGGATATAAAGCAAGTCTACATCTTGACGAAAACTCTGAACCTGTCACTGGTATCAAGCCCGGCGGACAGGTTGCCATTCTTGCCGGTTGCGGTCCTATGGGCCTTGTTGCTATTGATATTGCCCTTCACGGAAATGTCAAGCCCTCTATGGTGGTGGTAACCGACCTTGACAAAGAAAGACTCGACCGTGCCGCATCTATATTTTCTACGGAAAAAGCAGAAAAAGATGGAATTAAACTTATATTTGCTGCTACATCTGACAAAAATGAGCTTATGAAAAGTTCCGGTGGTAAAGGTTTTGATGATGTTTTTGTATATGCTCCCGTTCCGGCTGTAGTTGAGCTTGGCGATGCCATTTTAGGCTTTGATGGATGTCTTAATTTCTTTGCTGGTCCGCTTGACAAAAAATTCAGTGCCAATTTCAATTTTTATAATGTTCACTATGCTCAGCATCATGTAAGCGGTACAAGCGGAAGTACACCTGAGGATATGAGAGATATCGTAAAACTCATTGGAGAAACCCGCCTTGATCCTTCCGTTATGATAACTCATATCGGTGGTATTGATGCTGCAATTGACACAACGATAAATCTCCCAAACATCCCCGGCGGGAAGAAATTAATTTACACACACATAAAGCTTCCTCTTACCGCACTTTCTGAGTTTGAAAAACTTGGGGAAACTGATAAGAGGTTCAAAGTTCTTGACAAACTCGTAAAAGCAAACAATGGATTGTGGTGCACAGATGCAGAAAAATATTTGCTAAACAACTTTTAATAACTTGCCAAATAAAACTCTGGAAATTTCCAGGGTTTTATTCTTTTTAATAAATTCTATGTCAGACTCGTGTCAAGACCGGGACAAAAAATTATCATTTATCAAAGGTTCCCCTCAAGGTGAAGGCCTCTTTTACCTCTTGTATATCAAACTTTATAATCACAAACAATTTCACACAATCACTCCGCCGTCACAGCCGAGGATTTGTCCTGTAATAAAGGAGGATTCATCTGATGCAAGAAAAAGAACTGCTTTTGCAACCTCTACGGGTGTTCCAATTCTGCCGAGAGGAGTTTCGTCGGCAAATGCCTGCCTGTCTTCCTCTGTAATATCTTTATTCATATCGGTATCAATATAGCCGGGTGCAACACAGTTTACACGTATTCCCGAAAGTCCGAGTTCTTTTGAAAGAGCCTTTGTAAAGGCTATGACAGCGCCCTTTGACGCACTGTAACAGCTTTCGCAGGAAGCTCCGCTTACACCCCAGATGGAGCTGACATTAATTATAGCACCGCTGTGGTTCTGTATCATATTTTTTGCGGCATATTTGGAGGCAAGGAATGTTCCCGTTACATTTACACCAAAGGTTTTTTCCCAATTAGCGACGGTTATATCCGTCACAAGAGATGTTATACAGACACCTGCATTATTTACAAGCACGTCAATTCTACCGAAATGAGCCACTGTTTCATCAATCATATGTTTAACGTCGTCTTCTGATGAAACATCGCCTTTAAGAGTGAGAATCCCCGGCATACTCTCTTTCATAGATAGAGCCGCTCTTTCACTTGTGTTATAGTTTAAGGCTACGTTATAGCCGTTTCCATAGAAAAGTTCTGCGATAGCTTTTCCTATTCCTCTTGCACCGCCGGTTATAAAAACAGTTTTGCTCATTTTCAACCCTCATTCTTCAATATATCAAGAGCATCGCCAAGAGTACGCACCGCTACAAGCTTGATATTATCACACTTGTCAATAGAACCAAGGCAGTCAAAGGGTAACATACACCGCTTGAAGCCCATTTTCTCAATTTCTGCAATTCTGCGTGCCGCCTGTGTAACTGTACGGATTTCCCCGGTAAGACCTACCTCGCCGAAGAATGCCATATCCGCGGGAAGCGGCTGATTTCTGAAGCTTGATGCGATAGCACAAGCTATTGCAAGATCTGTTGCCGCCTCGTCAAGCTTTATTCCGCCGGTTACATTTACATAGGCATCCTGATTGCCTAAATTAAGTCCCATACGTTTTTCAAGAACTGTCATAATAAGCGATACTCTGTTATAGTCAACACCTGATGCCATTCGTTTTGGGTTTGGATAACTGCTGTTTGACACGAGCGCCTGTATTTCCGCAAGTATCGGACGTGTCCCTTCAACAGAGCAAACAATTGCCGAACCGGGGGCATCTACAGGACGTCCCGAAAGGAGCATCAGCGACGGATTAGGTACATCTACAAGTCCTTTGTCAGTCATCTCAAAGACACCTATTTCGTTAGTAGAACCAAAGCGGTTCTTTACGGCACGGACTATTCTGTAGCTCTGATGCCTTTCACCCTCAAAATAAAGCACGCAGTCAACCATGTGCTCAAGGACACGGGGGCCTGCAATTGACCCCTCTTTTGTAACGTGACCTACAATAAACACGGTTATGCCCATACTTTTAGCAATTTCCATAAATTTAAGTGTACATTCCCTTACCTGCCCCACACTGCCGGGTGCTGATGTAAGGGCATCTGAATAAAGTGTCTGAATTGAGTCTGCAATAACGGTACTCGGTTTTAAAAGCTCGATTGCAGAAAGTACAGCACCAAGGTCTGTTTCGTTAAGTATATAGAGATTTTCGCTCATTGTCTGGAGGCGTTCTGCACGGAGCTTAATCTGCTTATCGGATTCCTCCCCGGATACATAAAGCACCTTGTCTGATTTTGACGCATAGTTTGCAAGCTGCAGGAGTAGGGTTGATTTACCTATACCGGGCTCACCTCCACAAAGCACCAACGAGCCTTTCACTATACCGCCACCAAGAACACGGTCAAGCTCGCTACTACCGGCAGAGGTCCTCTCTCCCTCTTCCGTGGTTACGTCTTTAATAAGGACAGGCTTTGAAGTTTTTTTCACACTTACAGAAGAAGAGGTTTTCTCTCTAACCTCTTCCACAACACTGTTCCACGCACCGCAGGCGGTACATCGTCCCATCCATTTCGAATATTCATTTCCGCATTCACTGCACACAAATACGGTTTTAGTTTTCATTCTACCACTTCCCTCGGTACGCGTTTACTGATATTGCATACCACTTCATAATTTATCGTTCCCGTAAGGGATGCTATATCATCTGCTGTGACACTGCATTCTCCGCTGTTTCCCATAAGAATGACCTTTGTTCCTGTCTGCACATCATCTATAGCTGTTACATCTACCATAAACTGATCCATACAGATTCTGCCAACGATGGGGGCATATTTTCCGTTTATAATTACTCTGCCTTTGTTTGAAAGGAGCCTTGGATAGCCATCGGCATATCCCACAGGAATTGTGGCGATACGCATTTCCTTTTCTGCCACAAAGGTTCTGCCGTAGCTTACACTGTCACCTTTGTTTATGGTTTTTACAAAAGCAACGTGTGAAATAAGCTCCATTACAGGCCGCAAGTCAAGCACCAACTTATCCACCTCATCCGAGGGGTATAGTCCGTAAAGGATAATCCCCGGTCGCATCATATCAAAGGAAGCAGATTTATGCTGCATAATTGCGGCACTGTTTCCGCAATGAAGTATATATTCGGCACTTAAATCCTTTGTAAATTCCAAAAACCGTTCTGTCTGAAGATTGGTAAAGCTTTTATCTGCTTCGTCCGCAGTTGAAAAATGTGTAAATACACCGTCTATCCTGATTTTTTCGAGAGAAGCAATTTTATTTATTATCGCTTTACTTTCTTCATCAGGCTTAAAACCTATCCTCGACATACCCGTATCAACTGCAATATGCACTACAGCTTCTCTCTTAAGCTCCTGTGCCATCCCGGAAATATTCACTGCATCCTCGTAGGAAGAGACAGTGAGAATTACACCATTTCTTATAGCATCTTCCTGTTCCTCGGGAAACGTATGCCCTAACACCAAAAGCGGCTTGACAATACCGCTATTCCGAAGCTCAATAGCCTCATCCACAGTTGCAACGGCAAAATAATCTGTTTCTTCCTTAAGAATATTGGCAAATGTCAATGCACCGTGGCCGTAGGCATCTGCCTTTATAACAGGCATTACATTTGTCCCGCAAGGAATCTGTTTTTTTATTTCATTGAAATTATGTTTGATTGCACCTGTGTGAATGTAAGCGCAAACTCTTTTTTTCTGCATTAAAAAGACCTCTTAAACAAATTATTTTTCGTCTTTGAAAACAGAAATATTTTCAAAGATATATGCAATCCAGCTTGCTACAGTAAAGATAGCCGCAATCCAGATAAGAATACCTGCGATTGAAAAGCCCATGAATCCGGGATTTCCGAGGCCGCAAAGTAAAAGTGCAATCATAATTGCAAACATCTGCACATTTGTCTTGATTTTTCCCCACCAGGATGCGGCAATAACCTTACCCTTTGATACAGCAACAACACGCATACTTGTAACAAAAAACTCTCTTGCAATAATAATCATCGGCGCCCATACATCAACAATATCAATCTGAATAAAACAAATGAGTGCACCGAATGAAAGAAGCTTATCCGCAAGGGGGTCCATAATCTTGCCGAATGAAGATACAAGGTTATTTTTTCTTGCAAGATACCCGTCAAGAAAGTCTGTAATTGACGCAATTGCAAACACAATAAGCGCCAGAATATTATGTCCTGTAAGCATAAGTGCCATAACCACCGGCACCATAACAATTCTCGCCATTGTAAGCTGATTTGGTAAATTCATTATTCTTCCGTCCTTTCTTCTCCGTAGAGGTCGTATACGTCTGCTGACTTTATTTCTACCTGAACAAAATCTCCCGGTGCAAGGTCTCTGTGTGCACCGAAATAAATTTTCGGGTCGATTTCAATACTTTCTCCGCCGCTTCTTCCGTAGTAGAGATTATCCACAAAGCCTTCCGCCATAACAGTTATGACTTTTCCAATCATAGCTTCGTTACGTTCGATGCTGACGCGCTGACAAAGCTCCATTGTCGCATCTCTGCGAGCTTCCTTGATTTCCTCGTCAAGCTGACCCTTAAACTTTGCCGCAGGAGTATTTTCCTCGCATGAATACGCAAATACACCTGTTCGGTCAAACCTGACCTTTTCAAGAAAGTCACAAAGCTCTGAAAATTCCTCTTCCGTCTCACCGGGGAATCCTGCAATTATACTTGTACGCAGTGTAATGTCGGGAATTTCACGGCGAAGCTTTGAAACAAGTTCTTCAATACTCTTCCTGTCGGTCTTTCTTCCCATACGTTTGAGGACACTGTCACAGCCGTGCTGTACGGGAATATCAAGATATTTCACAATCTTTGACTGTGTTTTTATAGTTTCGATAAGATTATCGTCAAGCTCCTCCGGATAACAGTAGTGAACTCTTACCCAATGTAGGTTTTCTATTTTGCAAAGCTCCGTAAGTAGCTCTGAAAGCTTTTTCTCTCCGTATAGGTCTATTCCGTAACGGGTGGTATCCTGTGCCACAACGATTAATTCCTTAACTCCGTCATCGCAGAGGGCCTTTGCCTCCGCAAGGATATTCTCCATACTGCGGCTACGGTATTTACCGCGTATGTAAGGAATTGCACAGTAAGTACATCTATTGTCGCAACCCTCGGCAATTTTAAGATATGCAGTATATGTGGGAGTAGTACGCACCCTGGGAAGTCCCTCACACTCCGGCTTATCTATATCGTAAATATATGCTTCCTTTTTCCCTGCAAGGCCGCTCTTTACAGCCTCAACAATTTCCGGAAATGCTGTTGTACCGATAATAACGTCAACCTCGGGCAGTTCTGCTCTGATTTCATCAGGATACCTTTGGGCAAGACACCCGCATGCTACAAGAAGCTTGCAGTTATTTTCTTTATACTCTGCCATTTCAAGAATTGTATCTATTGATTCCTGCTTGGCACTCTCTATAAATCCGCAGGTGTTTACAACTATAACCTCTGCATCTTCGGGATACGGGGTAATCTCATACCCATTCTCGGCAAGAAGTCCCATCATATTTTCCGTATCGCACAGATTCTTGTTACAGCCAAGGGATATAAAGCCAATTTTCACGTTCTTCACCTCTAATCCTCAATATCTCGGAAAGCGGATAAAGAGTTCATCGCGCCCTTTATTTCCTCCGCTGAAAATCCTCTTCGCATATAAAAGTTAAAGATTCTTGTTCTTTCTTTCATATTACTTAAATCAGCACCCACGAAGCGCTTTTCCATTTCCACCTGAAGTCTGTCATCTTCAACATCCATAAATGCATCTTCGATGACATTATCAATAACGTCTCTGTCAACTCCACGGCGCAGAAGTTCAGTACGGATACGGGATTTACCCCATTTTTTAATATTTATACCGTCGTGAGTAAAATGCTCCGCATACCTCTTATCATTAATATAGCCGTAATGAGACAGAAACTCTATCTCCTCTTCAATTGTATTTTCATTAAAGTTTTTCTCCCTAAGCTTATCGCGAAGCTCTTTTTCTGTTCTGTCTTTTATTGTGATAAGCTTAAGTGCATAATCTCTCGGGTTAATCATCCAGAAACTCCATAAACACAAGATTTGCAAGGTCTGTACCTCGCTTTGTAAGTCTTAATCTGCCACTCTTTATTTCAAGCAGACCTTTTTCTACCAAAGGATTCACTCTGTCAGTGTATTCCCCTTTATATCTAACTCCCTCGGTCATTCTTAATCCAAGCATAAAAAGCTCAAGCCTGCGCTCATTTTCATCAATATCGATTACTTCTGTCTTTCGTCCACCGCCACTTATATAAAGACATACATCAGAAGCATTTTCGTATCGCTGACCGTTTTTATATGAATGCGCACCTGCCCCGAGACCTATATATTCGCAGTCCTTCCAGTAGCCGGTGTTATGTCTGCTTTCAAATCCGGGAAGAGCATAGTTTGAAATCTCGTAACGGTCAAAACCTGTCTTTTTAAGTTCATCAGTAATAAGGTAATACATTTCCCTTTCCGTATCCTCATCAGGAAGATCAAGCTCCATATCATAAAAGGGTGTGTTCTCTTCAAGAATGAGGGAGTAAACCGATACATGGGGCGGATTTATCTTTTTTGCACATTCAAGACTATGTTTAAGGCTTTCCATAGTCTGCCCCGGAATACCGAACATCAGGTCAATGCTGAAATTTGCAAAGCCTGCCGCCTTTATCATTTCAATGCTTCTGAAAGCATCTTCCGCAGTGTGAATTCTACCGAGAGATTTTAGTTCATTATCATTAAATGATTGAACCCCCAGGCTTATTCTGTTTACACCGCGGATGTGTAATTCTTTAAAAGTTTCCCCATTTACCGTACCGGGATTTGCCTCAACTGTAAATTCGCAAGCTTCTGAAAGAATAAAATTCTCATTCACTGCATCGACAACCCTCAAAAGCTCGTCACCTATTGACGTAGGTGTACCTCCACCGATATAGACAGTGTCTGTTTTTTCACCCTTGTGGGACTTTATTTCGTCGATAAGTGCATCCGTATAAGCCTTTGCAAGAGATTTATCCGTAACGGAGTAAAAGTCACAGTAAAGGCATTTTCTTATACAAAAAGGAATGTGTATATAAATCATATCAATCAAGCTTAAGAACCGACATAAATGCCTCCTGGGGAAGCTCTACACTACCCACCTGACGCATTCTCTTCTTACCTTCCTTCTGTTTTTCAAGAAGCTTTTTCTTAC
>CAYLPQ010000002.1:0-107486 GCA_964385605.1 uncultured Oscillospiraceae bacterium
TTTTTCGACAGTCTGAAGCATCGTGGATTATTTTTCATAATCCACGATGCTTTTATATGTGTTTTTCTAAAATTTTAGCTAAAACTTCTACTGCATAAATAAGATGCTCTTTTTTCAGTTCCTTTTTGTTTTCTCTTCTGTGAATAGGATTATTAGAATCTCTTTTTCCCTCTAGAAGTGTAATTATTTCTATATTGGATTCTTCGCGAGACATAAATACATGGTACTGATTGCTACCAAAAGAAGATTCCGAACATTTATGAAAATCGCCGCTAAAGGCACTTTCAAGTTGCAATAGTACATACTGGGCATTTGGAGCAAACTCATGTAATATTCTCCTATCATAAATGAGCCTTTTTAGCATTGCGCTTTCAGTATAGGCTTTGCACTCAATTACTAGCACAAGTTGTTTATCAATGAAGACATGAAGGTCTGCACCAAAATCATATTTAATTGTTGATTTTTTTGCTTCAATTATTTCAGCAATCGGCAAGCCATCATATCTTTGAATATATTGTTCTACATTTTTTAGCTTAATTGCCTTTTTCTTTTTGTTTGGGGCAGGAGTTAATCTTCCTATGGGTTGTTCCAAAACCTTGGTCCAAGTTAATATTACTATCTTTTCAGCAAGGATTTCTACTAGCTTTCCTTTTTTACCACGAATGGATCCACCTTTAGTTACAGAAAACAACTTTTCCATTTCGGCATTATAATCATCAATAATACCCTTTAAATCACTTTCAATTCTTTTTTTGATTTCTTCTGTCATAATTTACCCCCTCAACAACTTTCCTGGTACTAGAATCTCATTTTCATTGGATATATCTTTAATAGCTTCAACAATTTCATGCCAATATAAATAAAGCGCATTTGAGTCAATTGGAGAACTTTCATTTTTCCTTAATACAAACATTTCGGATAGAGTAGCATCCTGGCGAGCCGCAATAATATGCTCGTCGGCAAGACATTTGTACCCCATCAAAACATAAGTTTTTGAGTTCGGGGAAGCACTACGAATTGCCTTGCTGGAAGATTTGATTTCTCCAAACATTGTTGCGTCAAGATATGTTTTTACTTCTACAGCGACAATAGGTAATATAAGTTCAGTTGAAGGCTGTCCATCAATAGAAATATTAACTTTTTTTCCTATGCAAAAATCGACATCTTTGGTTATGAGTCCAATTTTTTTGTTTTTATCAATTTTAAGACCAGCATAAACTTTCTTATTGAATACTCCAAATTCACCAGATATTATTTCGGGTATGTCCTTAAATAAATATGTACTTATTTCCTCTAAAAAGGTTGATGCAAATTTGGATTGAGAGGTAATAGAATATTTGTGTGAAAAAATGTCAATTTCTTTGTAATAGTCGTTTATAAGCTTCGCTGCCTTATCAAATGCAGTCTTATTTCTTTCTGAAAAAGATATTGTTTCTAAAGCCTTTCTTGTTGGTAAATATTTTTTGTCATAAAACTCTTTGATTTTATTTCCGTATGCTTTGTAATTAGAAGAAATTTTATTTAATAAATTACTTTCGTGAATATACAACATAATCATTCCTCCATAAACAATTTATATGTTTCGATTTCGAGAGCATCAGCAATTCTTTGGATATTTTCAAGAGAGATGCTCCTGCGGTAACATTCAATAGCGCTAATATATGTGCGGTGCATACCGCATTTTTCTGCAAAAGCTTCTTGAGATAATCTCATAGAAGTACGATGCTTTTTTAAATTTTTTCCAAAAACTTTTATAATATCCATAAATCCACTCCTTTTTCTACAAATTATTATACACTGCTGAATACTATAGGTCTACATACAATGAGTATCAAAAAAGCAGAGATAAAGATGAAGATAACATAATATTTTTATCTGCATTGACAAAAGCGGTTTATACCATTATAATGTATAATAGCGAGATTTGTGAAACAGAGGAAAAAAATATGAACATTAAAAAACTTTTTGCCCCAACAGATATGACATTGGGCACTCCGTGGAAAAGCATACTTATGTTTACTCTCCCGATGCTTCTCGGAAATATAGCACAGCAGCTTTACAGTACAGTTGATACTATAGTTGTAGGTAAATATATCGGTGACGATGCTATTGCGTCAGTAGGAAGCACGCTTCCCATACTTAATATGCTTCTTGTTCTTTTTATGGGTATATCGGCAGGTGCAAGCATTATGGTGTCGCAGTATTTCGGCGCGAAAGACAGGGAGAAGCTTTCCTACACAATCGGAACCTGTATTACGGTGACGGCAATTGCCTGCATATTTCTGATTATTGTAGCTCTTCCATTTATACGTCCGGTGCTTGTAGTACTTAACACTCCGGCAGAAATTCTTGAGGGGTGTGTTGATTATCTGACCATATCTCTTATCGGTATTGCAGGTATGGCATATTACAATATATTAAGTGGTATAATCCGCGGCATGGGTGACTCTGTTTCTACACTTATATACCTTCTTGTAGCGACAGTTATTAACATCGTCCTTGACGTATACTTTGTGGCAGAGCTTAATATGGGTATTGCCGGTGTTGCGTGGGCGACAATTATTGCCCAGGCGGCTTCATCAATACTCTGTCTTGTGAAGCTTGCAAGAATGAAGGAGCATTTTGACTTTCATATTAAGCTCCTTAAGCCCGTTGGCTCGTATGTGAAAACAATTGTGAAGCTTGGTATTCCCTCTGGACTTACACAGGCGATATTCTCATCTGCAATGATAGTTGTGCAGTCACTGACAAATCAGTTCGGTGCACAGTTTATCGCGGCAAACGTTGTTGTAATGCGTGTGGACGGCTTTGCAATGATGCCCAACTTCTCTTTCGGTATGGCACTTACAACCTATGCCGGACAGAATGTGGGTGCAGGTCTTTACGACAGAGTAACAAAAGGGGCAAAGCAGGGAACTCTGATGGCAGTAATCTGCTCGGCAACTGTTACGGGAATATTACTTCTTTTCGGAAAAAGTCTTATGGGATTGTTTACAGAAACAGAATCGCTCGTTGAGTACAGCCGTAGCCTGATGAATATTTTGGCGGCAGGTTACATTGCTGTTTCGGTAACACAAAGCTTGTCGGGAATTATGCGCGGTGCAGGCGATACAATGACTCCTATGTGGGTATCACTTATTACTACAGTGGCAATCCGTGTTCCACTTGCATACGGTATATCTTACCTGACCAGAACTCCCGAGCTTCCTAACGGTATAAGTCAGTGTATACAGATTTCACTTCTTATGTCATGGATAATGGGTGCGGTAATTACTGCGATTTTCTATGCAAAAGGCTCTTGGAAGAAAAAGGCAATTGTCAGCAAATAAGAATAAGGATTTGGTAAAAATGCGTACAAGAACTCAAAGAATTGCTTCGGCAGCATTGTTGGCGGCACTTATATTCATTGCTACAAGGTTTATACAGTTGCCTTTGCCCGCAGTGGGATATGTGAATATGGGTGACGGTCTTGTGATTTTGGCAGGATGGATGCTTTCACCGGGATATGGCTTTTTGGCGGCGGGTATAGGCGCGGCACTTGCGGATGTCCTTTCCCCGTTTGTTATATATGCTCCCGTAACCTTTGCAATAAAAGGTCTGATGGCGGTTATAGTTCACTTTGTTTTTAAGACATTGAAACAGAAAAACAGATTTGCGGTAGGTGTAGCAGGCGGTATGCTTGCAGAAATTGTAATGATTGTCGGTTATCTTTTGTTTGAGGGTGCATTATACGGCTTTAAAACAGCAATTGTAAGCATTCCTTTTAACGCAATACAAGGTCTGGTCGGAGTTGTTGTAGGTGTGGTGCTTATATCTGTATTTTCAAAAAGAAAAATGGGATAATATAAATTGGGGTGTAAAAAAGTTGAACTTTTTTACACCCTGTTTCATATCAGTTTTTTTCGGTACTGTATAGGAGAATTTCCAATTATCTTTTTAAAGCTTTTTGAAAAGTTGCTATAATCGTTAAAACCGCACATAGAGGGTATCTTTTTTATAGCATGGTCACCGCTTTTGATAAGCTCTTCCGCAAGAAGTATGCGTTCTCTTAGAATAAGCTCGTAAATAGTACACCCCAGCTCTTTTTTTACAATAGCACAGCAATAGGGGACTGTCAGTCCTACTTGATTTGCAATATTTTTCAGTGTGATATTTTCGCGAAAATGCGTCTGTATAAAGGCGAGAATCTTGTCCACGTGAGGATTCTGCGCTTTTTTTTGTGCACTTTCCTTTAAAAATAACAGCATCATATCAATGAGAAGAGATTTTTTCTCATCGGTATACGAGGAATGGTCTCTGCCAATTTTGTCATAAAGAAGAATTGTGTCGCGAAGCCTGCTTGTAAGAGCCCCGGAAATATAGTTCGGAAGGTCGATTTTCAAACTGCTATCAGCAAAAAAATTAACAAAGAAAAATACTGCAGGCTTTTCATCGCGAAACCTAACCCTGGTTGTACCCGGAGAAGCAAACAACGCGTCGCCCTCTTGCGCGATGTACTCCTTTCCGTTAAGTACGTAATGAAGCCTCCCTGACAGAACAACCAATATGGAATAATAAGTAACAGTATCATTAAGTGGACGTACTGAATGAGCTTTCCTTAAATTATCAACACGGATTTTATACTTCAGACTCATAATAATGCTCCTTCAAAAAATGCTATCATCATTATAGTTAAAACAAAAAATATTATCAATAGAAATCGCAACGAAAAAATTTCGAAAAAGATGCACGGCCTGTAAATTGTGACTCACAACACATCTTTTACAACTCTTTGTGTGAGTAAAATTTCACTCCAGCTACTAGACAAAAAAACATTTTTATGCTATAATAAAGAAAAAGGCAAAAAATGCCATAAATATAAAAGGAGGAAATGGATTATGAAAATGATTACAGCTATCATTAATAAGAAAGACGCAGGTAAGGTATGCTCTGCACTTATTGACGGAGGATTTTATTTCACAAAGACAGCAACATCCGGTGGTTTCCTCACTATAGGAAATACTACACTTATAATTGGTGTTGAGGATGAAAAAGTTGACGAGGTTCTTGAAATTGTGCGTACTCACTCATCGCGCAGAACAGAGACTGTTACCGGTATGATTGGTGAGGCAATGACTTCAACGGTTGTTCCCACACAGGTTGTGGTTGGCGGTGCAACAGTTTTTGTTGCAGATGTAGAACGTTTCGAGAAAATGTAAAAATTCAGAATAATAAAAAGTTGAGCGCAGCAGTTTTTATAACTGCTGCGCTTTTTGTATTTGGTGTAAAAACCCATAAAACGCAAAAACGGTATATTAAACCAAATACTGTTATTTACAATTAGTTCATAAGTGATAAAATATTATTGGTAGTTTAGACTACCATATATAATGCCTTTTGGACTAATATAAAAAAAGGAGAATTACTGTGATTTTAGCTGCAATTCCAAGGATAGATACATTTTTGATGGATAAACCGAACCCCTTTGAACAACGCTACTTTATGTTTGAGCAATATCGCACGGTTTTTGACGAGTTGGGAATACCTCTTGCATCACTTACAAACACAAAGGGGGTAGAAGAATTCTGTGATGCTTGCGCAGGACTTATACTTCCCGGCAGCAGTAAGGATATTTTTCCCGAATACTACGGCAGAGAGCGCCTTGAGGGGAAAAGTTACATAGTAGATGAGTATAAAGACGATAAAATTGTCGTAGAACAGTTTGTAAAAAAGAATAAACCGATATTCGGAATTTGTGGCGGATTGCAGACTCTCAATGTTTATTTTGGCGGAACTTTGAAACAGAAAATAGGCGGGCACGATTGCGTTGACCATTCCATAAAGATAGAAAAGGACTCTTTTTTATACAGAGCTTACGGCAGAGAAGATGCGGAAATAAATTCATACCACTGTCAGGCTATTGACGATCTTGCGCCCGGGTTCAGGATAACAGCAGTGGCAGAGGACGGAACTATTGAGGCGATTGAAAAGGGTAATATCGTTGCATTTCAGTGGCATCCCGAGGTAATGCTTGACACAAAACTGTTTAAGAGATTTATCAAGGAATTTTTCTAAAACGGAGGACTTGACATGGTAAATTACGACAAGACAGATAAAATTCTTGAAAATATTGTTGTCGCTTTTGAAAAAAGAAATAATAGCGAAAGAATGCTTAATGTGTCCGTAGATGCTGCAATGGGCGAGTATGAGGGAAAAATTGAAGGTGATAATGTAACGGCAGGCTCATATTCACAGCTTATTGATGTGCTTGGAAGAATCATCAGGAACCCTGCCCTTTCAGAAGGCATTTTTGTAAGTGAAAAAAGTATATGTGGTATATACTTTGCTACACACTTTAAAAATTATCTTGATGCGGCACCGCTGGAGGAATTGTTTGAATACATAGATGACCTTGCTTTCTGGGGAATGAATACTTTAAGGCTTTGGTTTGATATGCATCACTATACGGATATGGATGACGGAAAAGAGGCCGCAACAAGAACTCTCGAAATAATGAAGCACGCAAAGTCTATGGGTATAAGGGTGGCGATGACAACTCTTGCCAATGAGGCTTTCAAGGATAGTCCGAAATCCCTTCGTGCAGACTGGACTGCAGGTCATGATGGTTACGTGACAGAGCTTGATGACCATTACCATCTGGAAATTTGTCCATCTAAAAAAGGCGGTATGGAGCAGATTCTTGATGACCGCAGAAGGATGCTTGAAGTATTTAAAGAAGGAAATCCCGATTTTGTCACAATAGGTCCATACGATGAGGGGGGATGTACCTGTCCTGATTGTGCTCCGTGGGGCGGTAACGGATATGTCAGAACAATTGAGGCGCTTATCCCGCTTTACAAGGAATATTTCCCGGATGTGAAAATTGTAGCGGAATTCTGGAAATTCGGTGCATTTACAGGTGACAATTCTGAATATGAGCTTTTTTATAAAGCACTTGGAAACGGTAAACTCAATGAAATAAAATATATCAGCGCAGAGCCTGCCTATGCAGAATATGCGTTTAAAAATGATCCGGGAGTGCCCCTTATCGGCTTTCCTGAAATCAGTATGTATGGCGCATGGCCCTGGGGTGGCTACGGAGCGAATCCTATGCCCGGAAGAATGGGCAGATGGTGGCGGGAATGCGGCAGTAAGCTTGATGGTGGATTTCCGTATTCGGAAGGAATATACGAGGATTTGAACAAGGTTATAATGCTCCGTCAATACCGTGATAACCAGTCCCCTACAGATACAATCAGAGAATATCTGTCATATGAGTTTGGGCTTGAGGGTGAAATGCTTGAAAAGGTTACCCTTGCGGTGCTTGATATGGAAGAAACCCTTGACCGTGATTATCATTTCCCGTTTGTTAAAAATAGTGAGGGTGTGGAGGAGTACTGCGTAGAGCTTGCAACACATTATTATCCCATAGCACATCCAAAAAAGGCAGAAAGCATTGAAAAAGTGTTTAATGAAGCCAATGCAGTTCTTCCAAAAGAAATAAGCGAAAGTGTAAAATGGCAGATGCTTTATTTGAGAGCTGTTATTGACGCTGAAATTGTCCGAAATAATTTTTACCGTAATGATAAAATCCTCGGCTATTTCAAGAAGCTTGTGAAGCTGATGCACGTTGAAAACAGCGGGCATTATACGAGTCCCGATATATTTGAGCCATAAAAGGATAAGGGTGACATAATGGAAAAAGTTTTAAAACTCCTGAAAGATATTAAAAATCTTGATAACACGAATATTGATGGTGTAAAACTGCCGAACAATGTTTATTATCTGAATGACACAGATATATTGTGTAGGGAACGGGAAAGCGGTGAGTCAAGGCATCCTTACGATGTTGATGGACTTAACCTGTGGATTCATTCAAGCGGACATGTAACGGCGAACGAAAGTGATCTGATAATTTTTCGTTCTCCCTATGCGGGGGATGCTCCGTCGCTGGATTTTTGGGGCGGAATTAAAGAAAAAGACGGATGGATACCAATTTCCGTAACAGGGGCAACAAAGCCTGTGACGGAACCTGAAAAAGTAGATAGATACACCGTCTACTGTCCCCGTGATGCATATTACATTGCAGAAACTGATAAATATATTTTTTCTGTAAGGGCGCACGTGGCAACTGATAAGAAAATATATTTCACAGCGGCGGCATTTAATATGTCTGATGAAGAAGCGGAGTTGTATATAGCCTCCTATATCTCTCCTACGTTGAGATTTACAAACGATGATAACGAATGGGCTCCGTATATGCGAATCGGCGAAATTGACGAAGATGCCTCTTGCAAAATTACCAGGTTTTCAAATCCTGAAGATAATGATATTACCAATGTAGCTGTAATTAAAACAAAGGTTCTTGCGGATATGCCTTATGAAATGGAAAAAACCGTTTCCAAAACCTTGTTTATGGGAAACGGACATAGCATTTGCGGGGCGCAGGCGCTGAAAAACGGCAAATACAGCAAAGAAAAATATTCGGTAAATACTACCGATATGGCAGTATTTTCAAATATAGTCAAATTCAGCCTGAAGACTATGGAAGATTTCAAAGTAATTTATTCACTCAGGACTGTACACAGTGATGAAGATGCGAAAGTGCTTCTTTCTGAAAATATTGATTACGAAAAAATAAAGGAAGATATAAGAAATCAGGAAGTAAATCAGCAAAATAAACTTTCAGGCTTTGACATAACTTTCGGAAAACTTGAGAATGACAGAATTGACAGCGGACTTTTCAACAGATTTTTAAAGAGTGTGCGCAGACAGGTGAGCTTGTGCGCATTCGGTAAAAATTACGCGGCAAATATGCTTGGAATGCGTGATGTGTACCAGCAGCTTAATGCAGCTCTGGTGTGGAACAGTGGAGATGCAAGGAAAAAGATGCTCCTTGCCCTTAACTTCATTATGGATAACGGAAGAGTGCCAAGGCAGATTTCTATACCGGATGTGGAGGGTGTTATTCCGAAGTTTGATACAAGGCTTTATATAGACCAGGGCTTTTGGGTGGTAGAAACCTTTTATAAGTATCTGTGCTTTACCGGAGATTTTTCGATACTTGATGAAAAGTGCTCATACTATGAAATCATTGACGAGAGTAAAGCTCTTTATAAAAAAAGCGGAATTGTTGACTCGGCACTTGAGCATCTTGTAAAGATTACAGATTTTCTTGTGTCCAATATTGATGAAAGAACAGGCTGTCTGAAAATCCTTTACGGTGACTGGAATGATGCAGTGTGCGGTCTCGGTAAAACAGAGGACGATGCTCCTTTCGGCACAGGTGTCAGCATAATGGCAACACTTCAGCTTTATAAAACTCTTAAAGAAATTACCGAAATTCTTGAGGCAAGAGGTAGTAATACTGAAAAATGCCGTGAGTATACAGAGGTCAGGCAGAAGCTTGCAGAAGCACTTGAAAAGCATTCCTTCCAGAGAGACGGTGACAGAATACATATCCTGCACGGATGGGGTGACAAGGGCAGTTACAATGTGGGAAGCCTGTGCGATACAGACGGAAAGATGCGTTACAGTGCGAACCCATACTCTTTCTGGTGCATATCTGAAATGATTGAGAGGATGCCACAGCTTAAGGAATCAATTCTTAAAGCATATGACGTTCTTGACTCAAAATACGGAATAAAAACCTTTGAACCGTATTTCCCGAGGAATATGGAGGGGGTCGGCAGAATTACGACGTTGATGCCAGGTACTGCAGAAAATGCCTGTGCATATATTCATGCTACAACCTTTGCTATAATGGCGCTGTTTATATTGGGAGAGCCCGAAAGAGCTTGGGAGCAGATTTATAAAATCATCCCCATTACTCACGACAGTGTAAGTAAAACCCCGTTCGTAATGCCGAATTCATACTGTCACAATGAAACATATAATATTGACGGTGAATCTCTGGGCGACTGGTATACGGGAAGCGGTGCAGTGCTGACGAGGTGTATTTTTGAATATGCTGTAGGAGTAAGAGCGACTGCCGACGGCATAAAAATTATGACACCATCGTATGTTCCTGCAGATAATGTAAGAGTGAATTTTACTGTTAAAAATAAAAATGTAAGCCTGGTGTATGAAAATACCTGCGCTGAAAAAAGACAGTATTTTGTAAACGGAGTTTTACAGAAAACACTTACCGATGGCATTTCGGGATGTGAATATATTATGATTGACAATGCCTGCGTTTCAGACAATATGGAAATCAAAGTTGTTGATTGACGGGGCTTGTGATAAAAAATAAAGGGCATCTGCCCTAAAAAAGGAGTAGAAAGATATGAGGAAAATCATGGCAGTTATTCTCACAGTTTGTATGCTGTTATCATGCGGTATTGCAAATGCGGCATTTACAGCACTTACGGCTGATGAGAATATCGTAAGAATCGGTGTGTTCGCTGATTCACACGTTCTTGATGATTCAACGGCGATAAATGATGTTATATCCGCCTTTGAAACATTGGACGTAAATCTTGACGGTATCGTAATGGGCGGTGACATTGTAGCAAATGCACCCACAGAGCTTTTGTCAAATTTGTATGATGTTGCAGTAGCTGATACAAAGCTTTCTGCATGGCTTGACAAGAAGCCCGCTGTTGAAACCGCAACAAGAACTATCAACGAAACAGAGTATTCAGTTGGTACAAACAGCGGCGAGGCAGGTCTTGTATGGCTTATGGGTAACCACGAGTTCAATACAAATAACAACGATGTTGCACAGCCTGAAGCATGGAAGCTTTTCCAGGAAAAGACAGGCTTTGGTATTCGCGGTAACGTAAAAATGGGCGGATATCATTTCATTTACTCTGCTGCACAGGGTTATATCGGCAAGTATACTGAAGAAGACCAGAACTGGATGCTAAACGAGCTTAAGGCAGTTCTTGCAGATGAAAGCTATGCAGGCAAGCCTGTATTTCTTGCACTTCATCACCCGATTCCCGAGTCTTATCACGACACAACAAACGGTGTCAATGGGTCTAATTTTATAGCCGGCAGTTACACAGAGGAATTTATTAACTATGTAAAGAGTCAGCCGAGAATTATTGAGTTCTCTGCTCATACACACTATCCTATTCAGGATCCCCGTATGATTCGTCAGCCGGAGATCGGCGGATTTACTGCTGTTCAGATTCCCTTTGCAGGAAACGGCACATTCACACTTGACAGAAGTGCGGATGTTCGTACAGCTGCCCAGGAAGACAGCTACGGTCAGGCACTTATGCTTGAAATCAATAAGACAACAAACGTTGTTACAATTAAGCGCCTTAACATTGCAACAGGCGAATTTATCGGTAACGACTGGACTGTTGACGTAGCAGCGCTTATTGCAGGTAACGGATATAACTATACAGATGCACGTTATGAGAATGGGGAAGTACCTGTATTCTCAAGCGGCAGTGTAACTGCAAGCAATATCACAGGCTCAACAGCAACAGTAACATTCCCTGCGGCTACAAAGTTTTCTGCAGCTACAGAAACAAGCTATGCAAACATCTATGATGTAAAGGTAGTTAAAAAGGCTACAAATGTTGTTGAGTTCAGTAAATCAATGGTATCAGATTACTACAAGCTCAATCAGGCTGATACATTCAGTATGAATGTAGATAATCTTGACGCAAACACAGAATATGTTGCATATGTCACTGCAATTTCTCCCTATGGCAAGGAAGTAACTGTAAGCGGTGAATTTACTACAAATAATGAAGAAAGCAATCCCGTCACAATCGAAGACGGTAAAGAAATTCTGGCAGGAACAGATGTAGAGGGTGTAACACTTTCAAGCGGCACAAGTGCTGTTAATACCGCTACAGCAGGAGTAATGCGCTGGGTAAAATGGATTGAGCAGTCTTCAAACTATGTAGAATGGACATTTACTCCGGCTTATACGGCTAATTATGCACTTGCTTCAACAGTAAGCTTCGGAGACGGTGCACTTACTGTTGAGCCTACTGTTTCCATGAGTGTTAACGGAGAACAGGTAGGAGAAAGCAAAACTGTAGAAAGAAAAGGTGCAAACACCCCTGTAGACGTAGCTTTTGGAGAAGTTTGTCTTGAAAAAGGTGTAGAGTATACAATAAGAACTACACTTTATGCCTCATTGAATTCTGGTGCTGTTTCCAGTATCTGGGGTGCTTCTGCAAATTACTCAAGCGCAGCAACAGAAGAACAGCTTAAAGAACTCATAGCTATTACTTTCACATCGGATGATGAATATGCAGGCGATGGAACATTGAATGCTTCTAACAAATATATTAACTGGTGGAACGGTGACGGCAGCGGTTGCTATATTGAGTGGGATGTGACTCCCGGTGTTACAGGTGTGTATGAAATCAGTGCAAAAACCGGTTATACAACTTATGATTACACCGTAACTCCTACTCTTATAGCTTCAGTTGACGGCAACCAGATAGGTGTTGCAGAACCTACAATATTTGAGGGAACACAAGCTTATAATGAATTGACTGTAGGCGAAGCTCTTCTTGAAGAAGGAAAGACCTATAAGCTCCGTCTTAAGAACGGCGGAAGCGGATATGCTGTATATTTCAAGAGTGCAACAATTGCATACAAGCGCGCTGCGGATGCAAGCGAATTCTGGCAGGATTCTGTTACTGTTAACGGTTGGGAGCCGGATGCAAAATACGTTGCAAGCACAACAGAAAATTATGGCGTAATTATTGCGCAGTCAAATCACTATGCTACTTATACCGTAGCTCCCGGAGAAGGCTTCTTTAACTTGAGCATTACTTATGGTGCAGGTTCAAGTCTTGATGCGGATGCGCCTCTGACCCTTACAGTAAACGGAAAGAGCCTTGGAACAATAATTGCTCCTGACAATAATTCATATTGGCCTGATGAGAGCAAGGCAGAATGTACTCTTGACCTTGGTGTAATCAAGCTGAAAGAGGGAGAAAACACTGTAACACTTGGTCATACAGGTACAGCAGGTGCAGCATACTATTCAGTTGGTAAGGTAATTCTTAATGCTATAGCAACTCCTGTAGCAAGCATCTATGCGGGCAGATATGTAGACGAGGATGCGGCTATCAGCGAAGTTCAGAACGGAACAATGACTGCATATGCGCGTCTGCCCAGAAGCATTAGAGGAGCAAGCTTGTTCGTAGCTTTTGCAATTTATGAAGAAACTGCAGACGGCGCGACAAAGCTTGTAGATGTGGCAATTGACAGATTTGTTGCAAACGAAGTCGGAGAGGCAACCCTCACAATTGACGGAATAGTAAAGAACAGCGCATTGAACTACAGATACAGACTTTTCTATATTGAAAGCGATGAGAATTTTAAGCCATTATTCTAATGGGCTTATATCAGCGGCGGCTATGCCGCCGCTGATATAAAACGAGGTGAACTATGCAAATAAAACGGATAACGGGATTTTGTATCCTTATAAGTATGCTTGTAATGAATCTGTCTTTTTCTGTATCAGCTCAATCTGTTTATGAGTTTGATACGGCAGATTACAGTGTGTACAGTGGATATATGAATATAGATGAAAGCGGAAAGCCGCTTCCGTCGCTGGGTATGGGAAACAACACATCCCTTACATATGACAATGTTTACGTGGAGGAAGCGGGACAATACAATTTAACAATTGAGCTTGTGGGGGTGTATGGAGAAAACAGCACTATAGTTGTTTTTTATGACGGTATAGAGGTTCTTGATGCCCGTCTTCCGCTTACACAAAGCTATCTTTCCGTAGAGGTGGGAGAAATTCCGCTGAACGCAGGTAACAACAAGCTGACTTTTAAGGTTACGGATACGGAATCGGTTTATTTCACTCGTTACAAACTTGAAAAAGTGGCTTCTTTAACCACTTTTGTAAGAAACGGAGATTCAGCAGACCGTCAGTCGGAGGAGGGCATTACTGATAACAAGCCTTCTGAAGGGATGAACAAAGGGCGCTTTGCTGAATACGACGTAACAATTACTGAAGATGGATATTATGCCCTTGATTTTGAAGGGGCAACTCTTTCAGAAGTTAACGCAGCGGTTTCTTTATCGGTAGATGGTATAACGGAAAGTGTAACTCTTTGCGGTAAAGGGTGGTACACACCTGTCAGGATGTGTTATCGAGCACTTTATCTTGAGGCGGGAACACATACTTTCAGACTGGAGATTACGTCAGAAGCAATACGTCTTTTCAGTGTTGTGATAAAAGGAATTGAAAAAAATACGGCAGCGGCATTTCTTGAAGAGGTAAGCGAGGCAGATGTGAAAAGCCTTGGCTTGGTTTTTGAAAAGTACGATGCACGTCTCATAAATTCCTACAAGACACTGATGGAGGATATTATATACAAGGATTTTTGTTATATGAGAATTCTTGGTATAGAAACGGCTGACTTTGCGGAATTTGACAAAAATGCAATGTATTACATAAGCGAAGAAACGCAAACTCCGCTGGTATATATTCTTTCTGAAGGGGAAAAGGTTTCACAGCTTCCGTCGGGAAATTTTGATATTGTGTTTTCGGAGAAGCTGGATAGGAGCTTTTCGGTTGCAGTTACATTATATAATGAGGAAAGAAACCAGCTCGAAAGTGTAAAATTCATAACCATAACCCCAGGTGAAGAAAATGTGCTTGAAAATTTTTCAGCAGAAGGCGACGAAGATTTGAGGATTTTCTTCTGGGAGAAGGAAAACAGCTTAACCCCCGGTAAGCTTCCGGTTAATGACAGCTACGTTTACGTTTCCCCCATGGGGAATGATGATGCGGCGGGTACGTTGGAAAAACCAATAAAGACCGTTGAAGAAGCAGTTATGCGAGTGAATGCTTACAATGACAGCGGCGATGTTACAGTGAATTTTCTTCCGGGCGAGTACTTTGTTTCAGAAACAGTTTCTCTTGATGAAACAGATGGCGGAATCGGTGAAAACACCGTTACATACAGAAGCTTTGACGAGAATAATCCTGCCGTAATTTCCGGTGGTAAAAAAATAACAGGGTGGCAGCCCTACCAAAACGGAATATATATGGCGAAGACAGACGGTGATTACGATGTACGTCAGCTCTATATAAACGGCTTTCCTGCTGTAAGGGCAAGAAGCAGAGGAGTTTTCTATGCCAATGCTCACTGGAATGATGAAATGACGGATTATACAGAGGACGGATTTTTCGTGGAAAGCAGTTCTTTCCCTAAACTTGAAAAACCGTCTGATGCGGAAATCTGCTATAACATACTGTGGACTGTTCAAAGACTTCCCGTAAGCGATGTTACAGCGGATGGCGGTAAAAACATTGTCAAAATGGATCAGCCATACTATTCGGAAGCAGTAACAATGCTTTGTGAGGGTGGAGTTCAGCCGGTTATCGGTATGCAGTTCTTTGTGGAAAATGATTTAAGTCTTCTTGATGAGGAGGGCGAGTTTTATTTCGACAAGGACAGCAAAATGATATACTACTATCCTTTTGCGGAGGAAATACTGGAAGAAGCCGAATGTGTTATATCTGTGACAGAAAAGCTTATGACCCTGAAAGGAACAGCATCTGATAAAAAAATCAGAAATATAAATTTTGAAAATATAGATTTTCGCTACGGTGCATATACCGGTGCCAATACTACGGGAACTGTGAGCTTTCAGGCAGAATGTCTTGCAGCAAGCGCCCTTTCGGTAAATCCGGTTGATACGGCAACTGCAAACAGACTGCCGGGACAGATAGAGCTTGAAAATGCTGAAGACGTAAACTTCAGCAATTGTGATATTTCTTGTATGGGTAGCAGTGCTCTTGTTTTTGGTGACGGAGTGGAAAATTCATCCGTTACGGGATGCTTTTTTGGCGACAATGGAGGAAGTGCAATATCGGTTGGACAGTTTAATTACACAAGCGACTCTTCACCCGATAATGTAGCGAAAAATATACTGATAGAAAATAACGTAATATTAAGACCGGGTGAGGACTTTATGTTCTGTCCTGCGGTATCGGTGTATTACGCAAAAGGAATCCGGATTCTTTACAATACTATTTCCGATACTCCTTACAGCGGTATATCCCTTGGGTGGGGATGGGGAAGCTCCATATCGGAGATTGTAGAGTGCCAGGATCATATAATTAAAGGAAATAAAATAGAAAATATATCCAATGCAGTTCGTGACGGCGGTCACATCTATCTTCTTGGCGGGCTTAATAATACCGTTGTTTCTGAAAACTTTATTTCAGTAAGTGATGATTTCGGCGGAATTTATTTTGACAGCGGAAGTAAAGGTGTGACAGTATCGGGCAATGTAGCCGAAAAGTGTAAGAACTGGCTTTTCGGTGGAGAGAGCAGCAGTAATGTGTCGGTGAAGAAAAATTACACAGACGGAAGCGCAGCTACCTTCAGCATAAATGATGATAACAATGTTACTGCAGAAAATCCCGAAGTATATGAAAATTCTTCGTGGTCGGGCAATGCACTTGAAATATACGAAAACAGCGGAGCAACCACGAAAAGAGAATGGCAGAAGGCTGTTTTCCCAACATGGAGAAGCAATACACTTTTCAAAGTTCCCAGATATGAAGAGCTTCTTGAGGGAGAAATTCTTAAAGAAGCAGAAGATTACGTGGGCTATTATACCTTGACAACAAAGCAAGAGCCTACACTTTATACTCAAGGATTCAGAACTGTAATGGGTGATATAGGTCAGAATGACAAAATGGATTATGAGGTAGAGGCAGAAGAGGGCAACTATATTTTTGAGCTTCGCTATACGACAGGTCCCTACAATCCTGAATTTACGGGTAAATTCGGAATAAGGGTGCTGGTTGATGATGGTGTTGCACTTGAAAATATAACTCTTCCGGAGACTAACACGAAATGGGCGGCATTCATACCGTACAGAATAGGAACTATTCATCTAAAAGAAGGTAAAAATACGATAAGCATAAAGAATCTGCATACAGGCTTTGCGTACGACAGCTTTAAGCTTATTAAACAGTAAATGAAGGAACAGATGCTATGAAAGAACAATGCTCAATAAATAAAAAGACATCAGGTCGGTCAAATCCGTGGAAACAGCATAAGATAGCACTTCTTATGCTCGTTCCGGCGCTTTTGGCGGTATTCATATTTAATTATATCCCACTGGCAGGACTTGTAATTGCGTTTAAGGATTACGATGTTTTCAAAGGCATTATAGACAGCCCATGGGTAGGATTTGAAAATTTCAGGATAATTTTCGATAAGCCTGAAATGCTCAAGGCAGTGTATAACAGTCTTATTTACGGTGTCACAATTACATTCGTGGGATTTCCTTTTCCGATTATACTTGCACTTCTGTTTAACGAACTGCGCAATGCCCGCTTCAAAAAGGTAGTTCAGACAATAAGCTATATGCCTCACTTCTTGTCGTGGGCATCGGTAGTAAGTCTGTTTTATGCGTTTTTTGCATCAGAAGGCTCGTTCAATATGCTTATGGCAAAAATAGTCGGAGAAGGCTATGAGCCTGTCAATATACTTATGGATTCAAAGTATTTCCTTGGTATAATATTCAGCTCGCATTTGTGGAAGAGTGTCGGTTGGGAATCTGTTGTGTATCTTGCGGCGATTACCGGCATTGATTCAAGCCTTTATGAGGCGGCATCAATTGACGGATGCAGCAAACTGAAGCAGGCATTTTACATTACTCTTCCAATGATTCGCAACACTGCCGTGATACTCCTGGTTATGTCACTCGGTGGTATCGTGGCAACAAACTTCGAGCAGGTTTACGGCTTCCAGAATGTATTTATTCAGGAGGATACGGAAACCATCAATACGTTGATTTACAGAGAAGGTATCCAGAATGGTAAGTACTCTCTGGCTACTGCTTTCGGTTTATCGCAGGGTCTGGTAACATTAATCCTGGTGCTTTCAGCTAACTTTATCTGCAAAAAGTTTATGAAAGTAAGCATCTGGTAAAAGATAAGAAAGGAGAAAGCCGTGAAACAAACTATCGGAGAGAAGATATTCAATGTCTTCAATATACTTATAATGATTTTGCTTTGCGTTATTACACTGTATCCTTATCTTAATCAGCTTGCGGTTGCACTGAACGAGGGTATGGATACTATGGCAGGGGGAATAACAATTTTTCCGAGAAAATTTACCCTTGCAAACTTTGAAGCAGTTATAACAAATGACAATTTCCTTGTCGCAGCATGGATATCTGTGAGCAAGGTGCTTCTGAATCTTTTGCTTAGTCTGGCAGTTACATTTTGTGCAGCATTTGCTCTTACAAGAAAAGGACTTCCTGCAAAGCGCGGATGCACACTGTTCCTGATGATTTCATCGTATATTTCGGCAGGTGTAATTCCTACCTACATATTATACAGATACCTCGGTCTTATTGACAGCTATTGGGTTTATATTTTCCCTACGGCATTTTCGTTTTATAATATGGTTGTTATAAGGTCATTTATACAGGAAATACCGGAGAGTATTGACGAGTCTGCACTGATTGACGGTGCAAACGAGTTTCAGATTATGACAAGAATTACAGTACCGCTTTCACTTCCGGTACTGGCAACAGTAGCACTTTGGGTAGCAGTATGGTCATGGAATGACTACAATACAACTCTTATGTACGTTACAGACAAAAATCTGTTTTCGCTTCAGTATCTGATGATGCAGATAATTAAAGAAAGCGAACTTGTGCGGCAGATGGCGGTTCAGTCTGCTATGGGCAATCATAATGCTTCAATGCAGCCGACTCCTGATTCAATAAAGGCGGCGACACTTATTGTTACAACAATACCGATTATAATGGTATATCCCTTCTTGCAAAGATTTTTCATAAAAGGTATTACGGTCGGTGCAGTAAAGGGGTAACATAGATAAAATATTGTTAATTAAATTTATTTGTGATACAATTTTTAGGAGGAATCAATGATGACAAAAAGAATTTTAGCGATTGTGCTGGCACTTATAATGGTGCTTGCAGTAGCAGGATGCAAGAGTAAGACCAGCAGTAAAAACGGTGTTCTTGAGCTTACTGTATGGGAAACACAGGGTACAGACTATGCACTCAGAGAACAGCCCGATGAAAATGTTGTTGGTGACTGGCTTGTTGAAAAGACAAACGTTGAAGTTACCAATATGTACGGAAATGGTGGCGGACAGTGGGATACAAAGCTTACAAAGCTTGTAGCAGGCGGAAATCTTCCTGATATTGTTCACTGCGGTGCAGGTCAGGGACCCAGCCATTTTGCAAAGCTTGATGAGCTTGGTTTTGTTTGGGAGCTTACTCCTGAACTTCTTCAGGAATATGCACCAAACGTATGGGAAAGAATACCCCAGCGCCTTTGGGACAAAATGACCGTTAACGGAAAAATTCTTGGTATTCCTTACTTTATTGACGCAACAGAAGAAAGCCAGCCTGCAGCAACTGCAGAAGATGTTGCTTTCATTAATGATACAAAGGTAATCCCTTATAATGATATGACTTTCAATAACGAGCAGTGTTTGTGGATTCGTGATGATATATTAAAAAAATTCTATCCTGAAGCAAAGACTTACGATGAACTCGTAGCTATCCTTGAAGAAAAACAGGAGCCTATCGGTGACGAGCTTCTTGATGTGGAGCTTGATTCTACAGAGGAATTTATAGACCTTATGTATGCAATCCGTGATCTGGGTCTTAAGGAAAACGGAAAAACTGTATATGCTTTCGGTTACAGCGGCGGCGATAACTGGGAAGCGCTTTCATGGCTTGGCGCAGATATGTACGGATATAAGGGACATTACTACACAGGCACATGGAATGATGCAAAGCAGCAGATGGAAATTCCTCTTGTCGGAGATATGATTCGTCAGGCTGCAAAGACACAGAATGAAATGATTAACGACAAGGTTATCGATATGGAGAGCCTTGCGCACACATCTGCAATTTACAGTGAAAAGGTTCTTAACGGTCAGTATGCAATCGTACCGATTAACCTGGTTGGATTTGCTGATGATATTAACCGTCAGCTTAAGGAGCGCGGTAAGAATTTCGCATACCGTCCATTTATAACAAAGGTTCCCGCACTTGAAGGCTACGGTGCGTATAAAGAGGAAACAACATGGGTTGAATCTGTATGTTTCCTTAACACTCTGACAGAAGAAGAATTCCATCAGGTTCTTAAATGGGTAGACGTACAGTTCAGTGACGAATATGAAGAGGTTCTTAACTGGGGGCCCAAGGAGCTTGGTCTTTATACTGAAGAAAACGGTGTGCGCAGATTTGTAGATGACCGCTTCAACAAGTACTTTATTGATGGTGATGCTGAAGCACTTGAACTTAAGGATACAAAGGGTCTCGGCGGTGTAAGCGCACACAGAACAAACGGCATATTCTCATTCAGAGTATCTGATTACAGCCGTTGGACACCCAGTATTCTTGCAAGAAAGAATCCTCTTTCACCTTCTACAATCAGCGGATTCAAGTTCAAGTATGACAGTGAACACGTTAAGAACGTGAAGGTATATCCTCCTTGTCAGATTTGGTCAAGTATTTATGCAGAAATCCCCGAAGTTGTTGATTTTTGGGCAGAGCGCGAGCAGTGGGAAGGCAAATTCAAGCTTGCTCTGGCAGCAAAGAAGAGCGAATTTGATTCAAAGTGGGATGCTGCAATAGATTCAGTTAACGAAATTGCAAACATTGAAACAATGGAACAGAAGATGACAGATATTGCAAAGCAGCATCTTCCTAAATGAGAAAGGGTGCTTTTATGAAAAAAATCCAACGGAGCATAGCGAGTATTCTTGTTTTTATTATACTACTCGGATGCGGAGGATTTTCCTCTTTTGCGGAGGGTGAAATAGTCATTTCAGCGGCAGACATTGCAATTGAGCCTACTGGTGGCAACTGGAGTAACTATTCTTATATAGTTATATACGGAATGAATGAAACTGCAGGGTATGAAATTAATGCACCCAAAAAAGGCAGTTACCATCTTATTATAAAAGCAGGCGCAGGAAAAGAAGCTACTGTCCGTGCTGAAATAGGCAGTCAGATGACAAAAACAGGTTTTTCAACAGGCAATTATGAAATTGCTGACGAGATTTATCTTGGTAAGTTTGAACTTGAAGCAGGAAAAAACATTCTCAAGCTTACACTGGAAAACGGTGATGTATACGGTCTTCGAAGCATTTCTCTTAAGTCCGCTACCAATCGTGCAGAAACTGATTTTTCGCGTAAAGAAGGCGCCTACAGAAATCACTATCTTCCTACCAGAATAGAGGCAGAGGATTTTGATATTGGCGAGGGGGGAAGCGGCACACCGCTTCTCTCAACCTTCACAAGTAAGTACAGGGGCAACACTGTGATACCTATTGAGGCAACAGAAAGTGGGTATCAAATTGCACTTCGCGGTAATGAGTGGACAAAATACACTTTCAATGCTTTAAGAGGTGCATCTTACGATATTTACATTGAAGCAGAAGATGACGGATACCTTGAAATTTCTTTTGATGGGTATGATGGATGCCTTAAAACAACCGTCAAAGCCGGAGAAAAGAGCTTTGCGGGAACAGTTTATTTTGACAAGGGTGAATATACTGCAAAAATAATTTCCACAAAGGTACGGACAGTTGTTGATGCAATCTGCTTTGTCAGTTCCGATAAAAGCGGCATTCGCCTGCAGGAGCTTGCGACTTTAAATGATCAGGAAACTGCAATCGAAGAAACAAATATTTACAAACAGATTTTCGTAAAAACAGGTTGCAAAAACGGCGATGGAAGCGAAAATAAGCCTTTCGGAACGATACAGGAGGCAAAGGAAGCTGTAAAAGCTCTCCATGATTCAATGACCGGAGATATTATAGTAAATATAGCTCCCGGAGAATATGAGATTAATGAAAAAATCGAATTTACAAACAGCGACGGTGGCAAAAACGGATATAAGGTTATCTACAGAGGGTCGAATATCCTTTCGCCTCCCATTATCAGTGGCGGAAGCCATATTTCAGGATGGGAAAAGACCGAAAACAATCTGTGGAAAACTACAGTTTCAGATGTAGAGGATATAAGACAGCTTTACATAAACGGGTATCCTGCACAGCGTGCAAGAAGTAAATATTTGTATGCAGGTATAAAGGATTACGATGACCCATCTACTCCTTACCCCATAGACGGCCAGTATGTTAACAAGATTAATTTCCCCGTGATGACAAATGCCGGAGACATTGAGATAGCATATAACCTTCTCTGGACAAATCAGCGTGTTCCGGTTAGTAATATTATTGAGACTGAAAAAGAATTTATAATTGTTTATGACCAACCGTACTATGAGTACACAAGAACTAAAGATGCGGCATTTACAACTCCAATCATAGGTACAAAGTTCTACATAGAAAATGCTTATGAGCTTACAGATGAACCCGGTGAGTTCTATTTTGATAAGGTTACAAAGGAAATTTTCTATTATCCGTATCCTGAAGAAAATATGCTTACGGCAGACACTGTAATCGGAAAAACCGAATTTATGATAAGTGCAGAGGGAGAGTCCAAATATAACAGGATTGAAGGCTTGAGCTTTGAAAACATTGATTTTCGTTACGGCACATGGCTTGATGTAAACAGAACTGGTGTTATATTCTTCCAGGCGGACTGTATCATAGATGAAAAGACAAATTCTTACCCTGCCTCTGACGGTCGTACTCTTCCCGGTCAGGTTACATTCAAGAATGCAAAGAATGTTTCCGTTAAAAATTGCAGATTCCAGAATTTGGGCTCATCTGCAGTTGTAATGGCGGATTATGTAGACGACTCCTCGGTTGAAGGAAACGTGTTTAAGGATTTGTCAGGCTCGGCAGTGGTTGTCGGCAGCTGGCGATATGAGTCGGGAGACGGAAGTACCCCTGAAGACTTATGCCAGAACAATCTTGTAAAGAATAATGTAATCAGACGTATAGGTATGGAATTTTATGGCTGTCCCGCAATCGGTGTGTACTACACACATAACACAGAGGTAAGCCATAACGATGTTGAAGATGTTCCGTATACATCTATTTCTCTCGGTTGGGGATGGGGCTCAAAGCTTTCGTCAACTCTTGACTGTTCAGGTCATATTATAAAGAACAACCGACTTGTAGATATTTCAAAAACGGTACGTGACGGCGGTCATATCTATATGCTTGGTGAAATGATTAACACCGTTGTAAGCGGGAACTACTGTGAAAAGAGCGAGGACTTCGGTGGTGTATATTTCGATACAGGTAGTGCGATGATTACAGTAGACGGCAATGTATTCAAGGATTGCCGAAACTGGTTCTTCGGTGGATATGAAGCCCTGAATTACGGTATAGTAGGACGTAACAATTATTCTACAGCAAAAAATGACCCCCTGTGGCCTCTTACAACCAATGAATACGGTCGCAGTGTGGAAGAAGCTACAATTGTTCCTGACGGTAACTGGACGGGAAAAGCAAAGGAAATTGTAGATAACGCAGGGCTTGAAAAAGGATATAAACGTCTTCTGAATGGCACAGAATATCCGTCATGGAGAACTCTGGAGCTGGACGATGCGCCGACAGCTATATACGAATCTGCATCTATCCTTGAAAGATATGCAGTTGATTATATGGATGGCGGTGAGGGTGTAGGCTTCCATAAGGTTGCAGGCGGAGATAAGCCTGTAGAATATCAGCAGGGTCAGATTTTTGTTGTAGGTGGTACATATCCTACCGAATGGCTCGCATTTGATATGGATGTCAAAACCCCCGGAACTTATGATTTTGAGCTTTGCTATGCGCTTGCATTCTCTGAAGAAGATGTCAGCGAGAACAATACAGGTGAAAGACCCGGAGCAAGTGTGTATCTGGACGATGTCAAGGTTATTGACAGTATTCCTCTTGATTCAACAGGTTCGTGGACAGCGCATCTTCCAAAGGTGTTGGGGCAGGTAAATCTTACAGAGGGTAAGCATATCGTAAAGGTAGAGCTTGTAAATAACGCATGGAGCTTTGAAAGATTCCGTCTCATACACAGTCAGATGATCCGGACAGAGCCTGAATTTGATGATGGCATTATGCCGAGAAGCACGAAAGGAGAGTGAGCATAATGAAATTCAATAAAATTATGGCATTGTTATTATGCTTTGTGCTCGTGCTGGCGGCATTTCCTGCCTCGGCACAGACGGATGAAATAAAGTGGGTATGTAAAAAATCCACCAGACTCAATTCTTCGGGAGAGCTTCAGTATCCGGAGCTTCCCGAAGAATATGAGGATTATTTTACCGGTTGGGGCGGTATCAGTGTTGAAACAGTTGACTGGTGGGGTCATGCCTTGCATATAGACAGTTCAGGATGGCTCAGCTATAGTGTTCCTGTGGAAAATGAAGGTGTGTATGAGCTTTTTGTAACGGCAGGAACCTATGAAAACTATCCTGCAACAGTTGTAACCGAGGTTGACGGAACACCGGTGGCAACCGCAGTTATAGACACGTGTGACTGGGAGCCCAACGTAAAAGTATCTCTTGGCTACATTCCCTTGCAGGCAGGAGATAATGACATAAAAATCAACTTTACCATAACAAGCGGCGGTCCTTTTGCAATGCAGTATTTTTCATTGAAGCCTGTTCCGTCCCCGTCTATTACGAAAATTAAAGCGGGTGGTGAAAGCTTTAGTAATGGCGACAGCATAAAAAGAGGAACCGACAGCATCAGTATAGTATGTACAAATCCTTTTAACATCGAATCTGCAAAGGATGCTGAAATTTTGATTGCAGATTCAGAGTCTGACGAAATTCCCGTGAAAATTATAGCTGATGAAAATGAACTTGTTTTAAGCTTTCTCAAAACTCTTTCTTATGAAAAGGAGTATACTTTGAATATAACGGGGCTTAAAGACGCATACGGCTATACATTGGATGATATACAGATAAGCTTTTCTACATTTGGGGAAGATGGTGACAGCGGCATTGATACTGCTGTTATAACAAGTGCTCCCGATTTGCAGAACACTACTGTAATTAAAGTAGAAGGTCAGGTAAAAAACAGCCTTGGTGATGGCATACAGGGAAGAAGCGCAAGTCTTGAAATAAAAGCGCCTGACAATGCAGATGTTATAACACTTGAAACTGTTTCTCTTGCAGACGGAAAGGTAGACTTTTCGTATGAACTTCCCGAAAGTGCAGAAGCAGGAAAATATAAAGTCATACTCAAAAGTGAGTACAGCGAAGCTTCAGATGAAGCCGAGGTAAGATATATTTCAGAAGAGCTTAAGCTTCAGATTCTGGAAGAAATAAAGGATAGCGGGTCTGCATCAGAAGTAGAGACAATTCTTGGACTTTACAGTCAGGAATTGGGAATTGATTTGTCAGAGCTTAATGAGAAAACAGAAGAGGAAAGCGGCATAGTTATACAGTACGGTTTAAGCGATAAGAGCTTTTTCTATGGAAGATTTGCAGGAAAGAACTTTGAAAAACTTGAAGATTTTAACAGTGAGTATAAAATAAATCTTGCATTAGAGCTTTTTATTCAGAACGGCAGTGCCGACGCAAGGGAAGCAATACTGACAGATGAAAATTATTCGCAGATTCTCGGCATTGACACAGCCCGTTTTGACTATCTTAATGATGAAAACAAGGCTTTATTCAAAAATGATATATCTCTTGTGGATCGTAACAGTGTCGATACAACAGAAAAGCTTATTTCTGTGTATAACGACCTTACTAACAAGTATTTTCTTGTTCAGAATACAAAAGGAAATGTTGTTCTCGATGCAAAAGATGTTTCAGTGTATACAGGTCAGCAGGCTGAAATCAAGCTGGATTGCGGAAACGTAGCTGATTTGTGTGGGTACATTCTTGAGGTCGGCTTTACAGGAGATGCAGCGGAAAAAATCAATCTGGAAGCAGACAGTGCAGAAAATGCAGTGAAAACTTCCGGAGAATCATCCGTGAAGTTCCTGATAGAAAATCTCAAAAAGAATGAGTATCAGAGTCTTGGAACAGTTACTTTTGAGACAGCCGATGATGGGGAGTACGAATTTACTGTCGGTGGTAAGGTGTACTATCAGATTGAAGGATTTCCTTATGAGTTGTATGCTGATATTGAAAGCACAGCTGTAAAAGTAAATGTCAGCAAAAATACATCTTCGTCAGGTCCGTCAAGCAGCTCCACGCCCGGAATATCCGGCGGTGGCGGTTCATCTGGAGGCGGCGGAGGCGGTGGTGGTTCATCCGGTGGAGGAACATCCGCTGACAATTCATCAAAACCCGCAGACGAGGAAAAGACTGAAGAAATCGAGAACACAAAGAAAGAATTTACAGACCTTGAATCTGTTCCGTGGGCACAGGAAAGCATTGACTACCTTTATGAAAAAGGAATTATAGCAGAAAGTGCCGACGGAAAGTTCCGCCCTGATGACGCAGTTACACGTGCGGAATTTATCAAGATGCTTGTTATGACTCTCGGAATTTATGACGAGATGTCTATATGTACATTTTCTGATGTATCAAAGGACAGCTGGTACAGTATTTATGTAGCAAGTGCACAGAAAAACGGAATGATTCTCGGAAACGAAAAAAATCTATTTAATCCTGATGCTGAAATAACAAGGCAGGATATATGTGTTATCCTCAACCGTGTTATGGATAAGCTCGGATACGAAAACAAGGCATATGAACCTCATTTTGCAGATGACGAAGCTATTTCCGAATATGCAAAAAATGCAGTTTACAGACTTTATGAATTCAAAGTAATAAACGGTGTGGGAAATAACATCTTTGATCCCTTGAATTCTGCAACACGTGCTATGAGTGCGAAAATGCTAGTTCAATTCCTGAAGGGGGTAGAGGCAGCATGAAAAAAGTGTTAGCTGTGATTGTTGTAACAATAATGCTTTTCAGCATAACTGCCAATGCGCAGACTTTTTCGTCTGACGTGTTAAGTGCTGTCGGCTTAATTCCCGTGGAGTTAGTCAATCATTCAGATGATACTGTAAACCGTGCCGCTTTTGCAGCAGTTGCAGCGGCAATGGCAGGAATGGAAAAAACAGAGCCGGTTAACACTGCTTTTTCCGATGTTACAGAGGAAAATGCTTATTCCGGTGCAATTCAGGCAATGTATGATGCAGGATTTATGACGGGAACAGGGAATAATCTGTTTGAACCGGAATCTCCGATTACCGGACAGCAGGCTATTGCCGCATTTATCAGAATAACGAATTATACTATTGCGGCGGATTATTATGGCGGTTGGCCTGCAGGATATATTCGCGTTGCACAGAATTTAGGCCTTCTTGAGGCATTTTCGTCTCCGGTTACACAGCCCCTTAAATACAGCGATTTATGGAAGCTTTGCGACCTTGTGATGGATGTTCCTATGGGAAGTTCAAACTTTATTTCAGGCGACGTGATACATGAAGAATTTTATATTCCTGAAGACACACCGTTATACATGAATGAAGGTCTTGGAATTTACCGCTATGAAGGTTTTGTTGAAAGTGTTGATATAGCGAAGCATTTCTGTGTAGTAAAGGTTACTAATTACGAAGGTAGTGTTCCTCGTGGCATTGGTGAAAAGCTTGCTCTTACAGTAGCACAGACAGTCAATATAGCAGCATATGACAAAATGAAAGTAGAAATTCTTGTGGATGACAATGACCGGTTACTGCACATCGTTCCCGCAAAAAATACTATGTCAAAATATGCGGTAATCAGTAGCATAAACGGCGATAACCGTACAAATGTAAAATACTTACCGTCGGCTGTTTACAGTGTTATGCTCCTTGACGACAGACACGAATACAGTATCTCTGAAAAAGGACTGAAGGTGTATTACAACGGCAAGGAATTTCACGGAAGTCTTTCGCTTACAGGAAAATATGCACGCGTGGTGACAGAGGACAATAAAGTATGCTCTCTTACTGTGTGGGATATGGCTGAAGGCGGTTTGATTACAGACGTAAATTACGACCGTATCATCTATTTTAAAGGGGAGTCAACACAAAGATTGGCCGACCTGGATTCCTTTGAAAGCAGAATGCTGATAGTCAATGGTGAAATCAGAGAATTATCTGAACTGAAAACAGGCACGGTCTTTGACTACTATGCAGATAAAGATTCAGGCGAGCTGGTAATTTTTGCTTCGGAAAAGAAAATAAGCGATGTGTATGAATGCATAGGAGAAGAAGAGATAGAAATCGGCAACATCAGCTTGCTCCGTGTAAATGAAGTATATGCAAGCACTGACGGAACAGAGTACAACACGGATACCTTGAAAGAACTGATAGGAAAAAATGTTACGGCATATGTTGATATATTGGAAAGAGTAAGATATGTTTGCAGTGCAGATAAAACAGTCAGCGACAATGACTTTATCGGATACTTTCTGGGCTATGAACAAGAAAAACTCAATTCAAAGCCCAAACTTTTCAAGATAATAAATCTTGAGGATGAGGAATTCAGTGAGGAAATTTACACGGTTTCCAAAAGATTCAAATACGAAGGCAACATCGATGAAGCCTATGAATCTGCAGGGCTTGAAGACGGAACACCCATATATGAGTTTGAGCTTAATGATAAGGGAGAAATTTCTTCAATGAAAAAAGCTGAAGCATTCTACGGCTTTGCAGATGCAGACGGAGAGGCAAAGGTTCAGTATATTGGAAGCTTTCCGCAGTCAGCATTTCCCTATATGTGGGTAGGAGGAAAGAAACTGTATTTTGACAATGATGTAAATATTGTCGGAATGTATAAAAAAGACGGTGAACTCAGTTTTGGCAGATGCAGCTGGAATACTCTTTCCGGAAAAATCTGTGACGACAGTGTCATTGCCAGGTTTTTTGGTGAATACAAGTCTTCTGATGTAGATATGATATTTATGACAGGAAACCTTGAATCAATCTGTCAGCAGGAAAGCAGCTTCGGAGTTGTGACGAGAGTCATCGCACAGAAAATGGATAACGGAGAGTTTGGTAAAAAGATAGTTGTTAATAATGGAAACAGCTATGTTTTAACTGATGAGGCAGCCTGGGGAATAGAGGAAAATACCATTATAAGCTACGGAAACGGTGCAGCTTTCGGTAGTAACGAAGTTTGTATTTTAAGCTCACTTCAGCTTGACGGAAAACTCTATGACTGGGTCGGTCTAAAAAATCAGGATATAGAAATGAAGATTGGTACAGTAGAGAAAATAGATGAAAAAAGAGTTTATTTTACTGACGGTACAGCTCATTTTATAAACCGTTCCGAGCCTTTGTTTTTCAGTGTGTCAGATGACGGAATTTTGACAGGCGGAAGCTATATGGATAACCTTGAGGGAAAAGATATAGTATATGCCGCAGATAACAGTTTAGTTTATGTAATATTTTATCAAGAATAAAAATCCCATAGCTGCCGCCTTTATAGGCGGCAGCATAAAGGAGAGCGAAAAATGGATATCCGGTTATTAATTGCAGACGATAACGCAATACAGATCGACAGTATACTGTTGTACGTAGACTGGAAAGCCCTTGGAGTTACGCAAATAAAAACAGCTTCTGATGGAGAGCAATGCTATGAAATAGCAAAAGAATTTTTGCCGCACATTGTTATTGCCGATATAGAGATGCCGCGTATGGACGGTATGGAACTGGCAGCCAAACTTAAAGAGTTTGACAAAAATATTAATCTTATATTTATAACTTGTCACGAAAATTTCAAATATGCACAACAGGCAATAGCGCTTGGTGTAGCCGCATATATTCTTAAACCTATATCTTACGACGAAATAGGTGAAGTGGCGAGAGACATTATTTTTAAAATAGAAGAAGAAAAAGAAAAAGAAGAACACGAAATCCTGTTTTCAAGAAAACAGAGAGAAATAGAAAAGGATTTCTATGAGTTTTTTGATGAATACAACAGACTTGACGTCTTGAAAATATATGATGCGTTTATAGAGCTTTTAAATGAAGAAAACGTAGATGTTGTAACATATCTGAAAGAACATCATTTCAGATATCTTGAGGAACAGTCATTTGCATACACGAAGTATATGTGTTATACTATGATAAATGCTATACAGCTTGTTGCAAAGGTTAAGAATATTGACCTTGACGATTTGTTCGGGCAAGGAGTGATATGGGATAAACTGGCTATGTTTACAGATAAGGACGACATTGTAAACTGGCTTGCTAATTTTATGCAGATGGTATTTTTGCATATTAATCAGAACGAAAAAACATCCTATAAAAAAGTAGCCCACGATATTAAAAATGTCATTGATACCGACCTTTATGAAATAAGTAATATTTCACATATTTCAGAAAAACTTCAGATAAGCTCAAGCTATGCGGGAAGAATGTTCAAGAAGGCATACGGCATTACGATTTTCGATTATTTGTTTGAAAAAAGAATGCAGGAAGCGAAACGTCTTCTGGAGGATCCCTATATGAAGGTTTATGAGATTGCAGAAAAGCTCGGCTACAGCAACAAGGCATATTTTTCCAGCACATTTCAAAAATACTGGGGAATGACTCCCAGTGAGTTCAGAAAAAGTAAGAGTGATTAAAAATGTTTAAGGAAAAAAGTCTTATCAGGCATATACTGATGAATGTATTTATGGTTACAATTGTAATTGTAGCTGTTGTTTTGGTTGTAGTCTGGTGCATTATGTGTAACAGCTACTCGGACAGGATTGAAACTTTAATTCAGTCATCGGTATCCAATAAAGCGGAGGAACTGCAGTTTGAACTGGAAAAACAGATAAATAAGACTGAACATATAATCAGCAACCTTGAGATTATTGAAAAACTTGATGTAGAGTATACAGACGGATATGAGTTATTAAGTTTTATAAATGAACTTAATACGTTTGTTGATGCACTGGAATATGAAGATGAGATCGAGCACGAGCCTGTTCTTATATATACGAAGAACTCAACCCTTGTGGAAAGTGCTTATTTAAGAAACATTGACAGACTTGAAAAAAGTGCACAGATACTTAAGTATTTCAGTGATGAGAAGGAAATTTTTTATCGTGACGGAAAAATATATGAAGATTTTCGTGGAAGACAGTACATAGTAATTTACAGATACCTTCCTTTGAAAAATGAATGTGTTATAGAAATAAAGCTTTATTTTGACGGTAATATAGATGACAGCGAATATATTGACAGCTGTGAGCTTTTTAGCGGGGATTTTGATGCTGCGAAAAGAAAACACGTGGTGACAGAACCTGTTTTTGAGACTTTTTATCTGCAGGCTCAAATCCCTATGCGAAGACTCTATTTGAGATATTTGCTGTATTTTATGCAATTGCTTCTTTTTGCATTACTGTTTCTGACGGTGGCATACTTCCTTGCATTAACATCCATAAAGCACGCAATATCGGATATTATGATTCTGGTTGAGCAGATTGACAGCGAAGAATTTTTGCTTGAAGACGCACGAGAAATCAAATGGGCCGAGCTAAAGAAAATTCAAAACAGTATCTTTTCTTTAAACAGACAAATTTATGAAATGAATCGGGATAAGTATGAAAGTCAGTTGCTTCAAAAAAAGCTTGAAATAGAAAACCTCAATCTGAAGATTAATCCCCATCTTCTGTACAATTCTCTTTCTGTAATAAAAATGGGAGCTTTTAAGAAAAGCGACCGTGAAACAGAAAAGGTTGTAGACCTTCTGGTTGATTACTACAGATTAATGCTTAACAAAGACGAAGAAAAAATCAGATTAGGACAGGAACTTGAATATCTGGAAAAATACATCAAAATCCATGAAATATCAAAAAAGATTAACTACGATGTGGAAGTGGATATTTCAAGTGAAGCATATGATGTTATGATTCCGCACCTTATTTTACAGCCAATTGTGGAAAATTCAGTATTTCACGGTCTGGGAAAAGATGTGGAAAGTCCATCAATATCATTTTCTGTAAAATATGACAATGAGGTTCTTGTTATTGAAATATGTGACAACGGAACGGGTATTCCAAAAAATAAGGTTGAAAAAATGAACAAGAAGGAAGAACTCGGATACGGATTGAGAAATGTATTTTTCCGTCTGGATTTTTATTACGGAGAGAATTATTCGCTGAAATTTGTGTCTGAAGAAAATAAAGGCACTTGTGTGATTTTGACATTAAAGGGAGGAACAATTGATGAGTAAACTGAAGGTAGTGCTTATAGGTGCGGGAAACCGTGGAACAACATATACGGATATTATGGCAGAAAACCCGGATAAATACGAGGTTGTTGCCGTTGCAGAGCCCATTGTGAGCAGACGTGAGGAAATACAAAAAAAGCATAATATTAAAGAAGATTTGTGCTTTGATGACTGGCATCCTCTGTTTGAAAAAGGAAAAATTGCGGATATGGCGGTCATAGCTACGATGGACCAACAGCATTTTGAGCCTGCAATTGCGGCTATTGAGCTTGGCTATGATATTCTTCTTGAAAAGCCTGTTTCCCCCGACCCGCAGGAGTGTCATATAATTTCGCAAAAGGCAGAAGAAAAAGGCGTAAAAATAGTAGTGTGCCATGTGCTTCGTTACACACCTCTTTTTATGATGCTTAAGGATATAATAGACAGCGGAAGAATAGGAAATGTAATATCAGTTAATCACGAGGAATGTGTAGGAAATGTTCATCAGAGTCATAGCTTTGTCAGAGGCAACTGGGGCAACAGTGGACGCAGCTCCTGTATGCTTTTACAGAAATCCTGCCATGATATGGATATATTGCAGTGGCTTTTAGGCAAGCAGTGCAAAAAGGTACACTCGTTTGGGACACTTTCGCATTTCAGGGAGGAAAATGCTCCCGCGGGGGCTCCGGACTACTGTATCGAAGGTTGCCCGGAGAGTGAAAAATGTCCGTATAATGCGGTAAAGCTGTATCTTGAAGACAAAGAGAATGACTGGTTCCGTACTACGTCCACAAGAGAAGCCGATCCCACAGACGAAATGGTGGAGAAGGCTATCCGTACAACTCAATACGGCAAATGCGTATATAAGTGTGATAATGATGTCGTAGATCATCAGACGGTTAATTTGCTCTTTGAGGATGATGTGACGGTAACCTTTACTATGAATGCGTTTAACAAGGGTGGAAGATTCATTCATATTATGGGAACAAAGGGTGAAATACATGCCTCTACGGAGGATGATGCTCCGATTGAGATATATGACTTTGAAACAAAAGAAACTACTCAGATACCCATGACCGGTGCAGATGGAATTGCAGGCGGTCACGGTGGCGGTGATATAGGAATTATATCAGCATTGCACGCATATTTTACAGGAGAATATACAGGTAAATCAATTTCAACAATTGCGGATTCCTGTAATAATCATCTGATTGTATTTGCGGCGGAGGAATCAAGAAATAGTAGTAGTGTTATTGATTTTGATGAATACGTAAAAAGTCTTGAAAAATGAAAAAAATCTGTTTGTGTTATCGCAAGATTAACACAAACAGATTTTTTTGCCGTATAGGAAGTTATGCGTTTTTATCGCGAGCAACATTTGTTGTTTTGAATTTGGTTGGAACGCAACATGGATGCAGGCACTGCCTGCTTTTTTTGCGATTTGTTTGATTTTGACCTAAAAGTGAGATTTTGTCTCTTGATATTTTATCTTTGCAATGCAATAATGAGATTAATCAAAATGCTGTGATAGTAACAAAAAGGAGACATGACTTATGAGATGGGCAGTTTTACTTCACCTGGGAAGAAATATGTGGGGTGATTTAAAGGCACAAAAGGAAATGCACTTTGACCGTGATCTTTGGAATAAGGCTGTTGACAAATGCGCAGAGTGTGGAGTGGATACAATCATCCTTGACGTGGGCGAGGGTGTAAGATATAAATCACATCCCGAAATCGGTATTCCCGGTTCCTGGGAGCCTGAAGAAATTACAGCGGAGGTAAAAAGACTCCGCAAAATGGGTATCGCACTTGTCCCTAAACTGAACTTCTCAACAGTACATGATGCGTGGCTTGGCATTTACGAAAGAATGGTGTCGACCCCTGTTTACTATCAGGTGTGTAAGGACCTGATTGAAGAAGCATATGAGATGTTTGATAAGCCTGAATTTATACATATCGGTATGGATGAGGAAACTCCCCGTCACGCTGATGACGAGGCTTACAGCTATGTGGCACTCCGTCTCGGTGATTTGTGGATAAAGGACTGTAACTATCTTATTGACTGCGTAAAGGCAACCGGTGCCAAGTGTCATATGTGGCAGAGTACCTTTGTACATAATGAAAAGGCTTACGATGCGATTCCCAATGATGTAGTTGTCGGTTCGTCCCATTACTATGCACACAATAAGGAAAAGTGGCATAAGATTTCTGACCAGTCCGATAGGGAAAAGGAATATTACGCAACTCGTTTTGTGCAGAGATACGGATATTCAATTGAGTATATAGAGGAAGACCCTGTAGTTGAAATTAAAATGAAGGGCAGAAAGAAGCTTTTTGAAAAAGGCTTCCCCGTTGCAATCGTTACAACAAATATCTTTATCAAGGATAACGAAATGGACGAAGTAGAGCATATCAAGGCGACATATACGCAAGAGGAAATTGATAACCTTGACGGTTTTGTTGCCTGCCCATGGAAATTTATGGACTCTGATAAGGAAGACGCAATTATCGAGCAGATAGAATTAATCGGCAAAGCAAAGAGAAAGTATTACAATTAATGCGGAGTGAAGAATACATATAAAATTCCTACGTTGTAGGGCAGGGGCTTGCTCCTGCCGGAAAAGTCGGAACGAGCAAGCTCGTTCCCTACAGCAAAAACTGTAAATAATTTAATTAAAATATAAAAAAGAAAGAGGTAAAAGAAATGAAAAGATTTTTAAGCTTGTGTCTTGCACTTATAATGGTGCTTGGCATAGGAGCATTTTCTGCATTTGCAGAAGATGCTGAAGCAACCGTTGATGCCGATGTACAGGCGGTGGCAGATGCCATTACCGCAGAAATGCTCACGCAGGACAACGAGCCCGCTCACCTGGTGACAAAGAACCTTGATATGTCACTTGAGGGTGACATCGCACTTCCCGATGGTGTGTCGGTAGCATTTTCATCAAGCGATACAGCGGTTATCGCAAATGACGGTACAGTAACAAGAACATCTACATACGACGGTAATGCTACAGTTACAGCTACCGTAACAAAGGACGGAAGCGACCCTGTTACTAAGGAACTCCAGTTCAAAGTTCTTAAAACAGAAACAACAGTCCTTATGTCGGACAACTTCTACTATCCCTCTCTTAAGGATGATTATCTTGCAAAGTACGACACGGAAACAAGTAAAATTGTGTCAAATCTTACAGGATGGACTTATGCGAATTGCACCGCATCAAATATCCCTGCAAATGTGGAAACAAAAATCAAGTCATACAGTGACGGATATGCTATTGACTACAAGCGTCTTAATACAGAAACAGGCAAAACTGTTAATGTTAAGAAAACTATGGATGTCGTTGCAAAAGACACTGATGTCATATCTCTTAATATGACAGGTCATATGGTTGACTGGGGCGGCGGCACAAAGAGAATTGATATTATTCTTTATGCAAACACTTCAGCTGGCGTAAAGAAATTCGGTGAAATAAGATTTGCAGACGGCTCCACATCTATATATAATTATGATGCCGAAACAGCCACATTCAATTCAACTTATGTAACTACTCACAAACTTACTGCAGGCAGTGACCGCAATGTTGAAATCAAGATTGACTATGCTAAAAAGAACTATGCTATTTTTATAAACGGCTCACAGGCAGGGATAACTGCAAATATTCCCGATTTTGAATACACAGAAAAGCTTGACTATTTCACAATGGACATTATAAGACAGAACACTTCTCCGGTTGAGCTTCTTATAAAGGATATGTCCGTAACAACAACTGCAGTTTCTGCAATCAGATATGAGGAGCTTACAACAGAATCACCCAATGCGATTACAAAGAGCCTTTCGCTTCCCGCAGACTTTAACGGAAAAACCGTTACGTGGATAAGCAGTAACCCCTCTGTTATCGCTATAGATGGTACCGTTACAAGAAGCAGTGAAGAACAGGACGTAACCCTTACTGCAAAGATAGAGGGTGAAGATGACAAGGTATTCAACTTCACTGTTCTTTCAAACAGAGTAAGCACAAAATTCCACTTAAGCTCCGAAAACTTTGAAAATACAGATGCTTATAAGACCATCTGGGGTACAGGTAACGGTGGTGGTAACGGCACAACTATTGACGGGGTAAAGGACGCAAACCTTACCTTCAATCAGGTTGTTGTAAATAAAGGTGAGAGCGGTGCTTCCAAAGCACTTTATATGCACAGAGCAAATGAAGATCAGTCAGGAACCTGTTACGGTCTTTCCCCCGTGTACAAGGTTGGTTCAATAAACAGCAGAAGCATGTACAGTAACGGTCTTATCACTGTAAAGTCGAGCCTTTGCTTTGACTTTGAAGAGGGTGAAACACCCACATACAGTGTAAGATTTTACGAAAGAGGTAATGCTGGTGATATGAGCAATAAGGTGGTATTTAACTATGCTACCGGCAAAGTAACTGTCTGCTCATATTCCTATGCAGGAAAGCTCCCCGAGAGAGGCGAGTGGTTCGACCTTGAAATTGTGATTGATACCAAACGTGAAAAAATTGAGGTATTCATTGACGGTGTAAGTGTTGTAGGCCACGAAATGTCACTTTCTTCTGCTTATTCGCACGATTATTACGGAACAAGCATTTCGGGTGTTCCCGGTATTTCCGGAATATTCTTCAACTGTAACACTGCAAATACAGGTATGTACATGGATAACCTTGCACTTTACACGATAAATGACGAAGCATACTATTCAGACGTGGCACAGTACGGATTCTATACAGAAAAAGAGCCTGTAAGTGACTACGACTTCTCAATAGCTGTTGTCGGTGATATTCAGACAACAACCTACTATCATCCCGAAAAGATTTCTGTCATTTACGACTGGATTGCAAATAATGTCGAGAGCAAAAAAATAGAAAGAGTAGTAACCCTCGGTGACGTAACCGAGGATGATACTGCAGAGGAGTATGGGTATGTGCTTGACGCAATAAGTGTTCTTGACGGTGTAGTTCCCCACACTGTAATCCGCGGTAATCACGATGTTGCAAACTTTGAACAATACTTCACCTATGAAAACTGGAAGGATACCTTTGACGGAAGCTTTGGGGAGTCAACACGTAACACTTATCAGAAATTTACCGCAGGCGGCAGGAAGTATATGTTCCTCAACCTTGACTGTGGTGCAAAGAATGATGCACTCCAGTGGGCGAACGAGGTTGTGGCTGCACATCCCGATTATAACGTAATCGTAAACACTCACCTTTATATGTACCGTGACGGAAGGACAATCAGTTCATGGTACGGTATGGATGACTATGGTCAGAACAGCGGTACCACAATCTGGAATGACTTTGTAAGTCTTCACGAAAATATCGTTATGCTGCTTTGTGGACATGTATCAACAGATACTATCGTTATGAACAAGCGTGTCGGTGTAAACGGCAATGTTGTTACAGAGCTTCTCATTGACCCCCAGAGTAACGATAATAAGGATGAAAGTGTAGGTCTTGTGGCAATGCTTTACTTCTCCGAGGACGGGGCAACTGTACAGACAGAATACTACTCAACAACAAAAGAGGCTTATTACGGTAAGGAAAATCAGTTTGCATTTGATCTTGCAGTTGTAGAGCCTACTCCTATAACTCTTGAAATCGGCAATATTACAACAGACGGAAAAATCGCATTTGATGTTACAGTTGACGGCGATGCTTCAGGAAACAAGATATTCGCGGCAGTATATGACGAAAATATGAAGCTTCTTGAAGTTAAGCAGTACGACGTAGCATCTGCTATAAATCCTGAATTTGCAGCAGATGCAACAGCAAAATATGTAAAGGTATTCTGCATAGATATGGAAACTTTCTCCCCCAAGGCAGTAAATGCAGAAAAAACTATTGAATAAAATTAAAAGATAGCAAAAAATGTACCATAAGACAGCAAGAAATGACCTTGTCACTTAAGCTGTTTTATGGTACATTTTATTATGAGAACAGTATTACATTAAAAGTATATAGGTGGCAGGAAAACGATGCTTGTAATATATCGTGTAGGCTCGTTTTATCCACTTTTTGTGTTGGAATGTGAGTTTTTACAGAAGCGGAAATATTATATAATAAACTTAATCTTCTGTTCTTTTTTCCGATGTCAGCTTCTTATACTCAATAGCCGTAACTCCTTCTATCTGCTTAAATACGCGGATAAAGGTTCTGTAACTGCCGAAGCCCGTATTGTCGCATATCTCACCCAGAGACATATCGGTGTTTGCAAGTAACGATTTTGCTTTCTGCACTCTGATTTCGTTAATGAAATCGTGGAGGTTGATGTTCTGCTGTTCTTTAAACAGCTTTGACAGATAATTACGGTTCATATGGAACTTTTCTGCGATAGATGTGACTGACATTTCAGGGTCAGTGAAGTTTTCTTTTATGTGACTTATTATTCTGAAACTAAGGTCGTCACTACTTTCGATTTTCTGTATTTTGATTTCATCGCAATATGCTTTAAATACGTTCATAACCGTGTTTGTTGCCACAGAAATATCAGTACAGTTAAGTATAAAGCGGATTGTAGCCTTAATGTCGATGTTTAAGGTGATGCTTTGTTCACTTTCATTCTTGCAGGATTTAAGAACACTGTTAAGAAGGTCAAGAAGCAGACATCTGGCAAAATCAAGGGAGAACGCGTCGCTCTTGAAATTAATGTCAAACAGCTGTGTAAGCTCTCCGAGAAGTGCATCAAAATTACCTTCCTTCAACAAAGAAATAATAGTCTGCTCCTTTGAAAGTGGGAAGTAATATCCTGCAGAAGTCCCGGTTTCTATATCGGTGAAGTGGTATATACCGTTGTGAGGGTTAACTTTTTTCAGCGCTGTAATGTCAAGAGCCTCGTGATACGCATTGGTGAGGGCATCTGTACCCGTGTGAATACCGCTTGTACAGCAGATAATATCAAAACCGAAGTGATTAAAGTTTTTATGTACACCGTAAACCACACATTTGAGCATTTCGTAAAGCCTGGGAACATATGTTGCATCCTCGAAATAGAACACATAACAGCAATCTCCGTTAATTGTTGCGGAAATATTTTCAAAAGAATATGTTGGAAGAATTGTTGAAATAACCTGCCGGAGCAGTGACTGTGCTGCATCCAAGGATGAAACTTCCTCCTCCTTTGTACATAGAGAGAAAAGTGCGACAACATATTCTTTGTCAGGAAGATTTAGTGAATCTTCGGCAATGTCTGCATCGCCATAACCCAGCAAAAGCCTGCTGAGCTGATGCTGTTTTATTCTGGTGGTTTTTTCTGCGTCGCGGCGGTGAAGCTCTCTGTTTGCGGAAGAAATGTCCTTGAAATGATCGCGAAGCAAATCAAACTCATTGCTGCCTACTTTTTTCTTCTTGATGTTAAAGGCATCCATTACCTTGGCAATAGGTTTGTAATTTCTCTTGACAAGAGTGATTATTACAAGAACTGTGATAATCAGAGTCAGAATGAATATTGCGGTATAGATGTTCTGCATTGTATTAATTTCAGAGTATATTTCACTTCGAGGGAGTACATATACAAATTTCCACCCGTTGGAAATGGCAGTGGACTCAATAACCGAATAGTCTTCAAACCGGTTGTTTTTAATATCTGCATTCTTGATTTCATCACTTAAATCAAAGTTGCCTTCGGATAAAATAAGATTGTTGTTAGCGTCATATATAAGAAGATTACCCTCGCCGAAAGCATACAGATTAGATGCGTTATTAAGCATTGCAGGCAGGTTGATACCTACAAGAATGGTTACAGGTGATGACTGGGAGCTGTAAATTGCAGGTACGGTAAGTGCGTAAAATACACGCGGATTCTCACCGGGAATACGCAGAAACGTCTCCTTATGCCAGCGGGACAGGAATTTTTCAAGGTCTTGCTGTGTGAAGCCTTTTGTGCCTGAACCGTCATCAAGCAGTATTGTATAAAATTCATCCGGTGAATAGCTGCTTGACGGACCTATTATTGTGTCAAGGTTGTGGAAATACACATACGGACGGAAAAGATAGTCGCCTGTATTGAAAAATATATCTTTGGAAAGAAGGCCCGACAGCTGATAGATTTTTTCGTAATCTGACGGTGACAGCTCTGCCTCTTCAGATAGGCTTGAAAGGTCGCTTACGTAACTATTGGTAGAAAGCTTGGTTGCAAAGTTTTCTACATAAGAAATCTGACTGTAAACATTTTCTCCCATACTGGAAAGAACTGTCTCTGTTGAAGTGATTACACTTTTTTCATGTATGTTCTGCGAATGGAGCAGAGTGAATGCGCTGAAAAGAAACGGCAGACATACTGCCACAACGTATGAGAATGCCCACGCATAAAGAATGGTGGATTTAAATGTTTTTTTAATTTTTGTCGGCACACATTCACCTCCTTTAAAATTCAGGATAAGTATACCACACTTTGAAACGCAGTTCAAGGTCAAAAAGTGATATTCGATATTGAAATAAGTTTTTTTATGTCTCAATATGCTTATAAATGGAGTAGCTTACACCTGATAAGTAATAAAAATCACAGATGTTAAGAAAAATGTGAAAAAATTAGCAAAATGTTAGATTTTGTCCTAAAGGAGAAAAATTGTCTCTTGAAAATATTAGCCCAAATAGGTACAATATAAACGTATTAAAATGGTTTAGTGTAATCAGAAAGGAGAAAACGTGTTGAGAAAACGGATAGCATTTATTTTGTCGGTTGTTCTGACTCTGACAACTGTTGCAGCTTGTACAAAAAAAGAAAACAAAATAACCGATGAAAAATATCCGCTTGAAACTGAAGTTACTCTTACTTATTGGGTGAGCCAATCTTCCTCACAACAACATTTTGCAAATAACAACGGTGACCTTCCTTTGTCCGCAGAACTTGAAAAAGCGACCGGTGTCAATATTGAATGGATTCATCCGGAGCGGGGAAGTGACTTATATACACTTATAGCAACTGACAATCTGCCGGATATAATTTTCTATAACTGGAATTTGTTCCCCGGTGGTGCGGCAAAGGCGATTGATGACGGTTACATATTCCCCCTTAACGATATTATTGACAAATGGTCACCTAATTTCAAAAATATAATTGAAAATGACCCTCGGCTTGAAAGGGCGCTTCTTACAGATAACGGTGAATTTTGCTATTACCCACTTATACAGCAGGACAGGGCATTAAGAACTACAGGGGGTCTTATGCTGCGCGGTGACTGGCTGGAGGAGTTGGGATATTCCGCTCCTGAAACCATCGACGAATGGGAAACGGTACTTCGTGCATTCAAAAATAAAAAAGGCGCGTCTGCCCCGCTGTTTATAGAAGTAGGCGGCTTTGGTGTGGGAGCTTTTACAGGAGCTTACGGAGTGCAGTGGACATACTATCAGGAAAACGGCAAGGTTTGCTACGGACCGGCGCAACCGGGATATAAGGATTTCCTCATTACGATGAATAAATGGTATAACGAAGGGCTCATAGATAGGGAATTTGCAGTGACAAATTCTGCAAAAAGAGAAGCAAATATATTAAGTGGTAAGACCGGAGCAATGTATGGTGGCCTTGGCGGAAGTCTCGGTGCATATAATGCCAAACTCAAAACTATCGGCTCTGACGGATATTTTGTAGGAACAAAGTACCCCGTGCTGAATAAAGGTGATAAGCCCAAGTTCGGTCAGTATTCCAGCTTTACCGTATCAGGTGCAGCAATCAGTAAAAGCTGTGAAAACGTGGAGGTAGCTGCAAGATTTCTTGATTACGGTTATAGTACGGTGGGAAGCCTGCTGTATCAGTTCGGTACGGAGGGTGTGTCCTACAATATGGAAAACGGATATCCGAAATATACAAAATTGATTACCGACAATCCTGACGGGATTACTATGGCAACTATCCTTGGTAAATATACCAACGCAGGCTTTTCAGGACCTTTCGTGCAGGATATACGTTATCTTGAACAGTATGCAGACAGCGAAGTTCAGCGGGATGCGTGGCAGAAATGGATGGATACTGACGCAGAAAAATATGAATTGCCCGGAAGTTTTACCGAAGGTGAGAGCCTTGGTGAATACGGACGGCTTAACAGAGCGATAGACCAGTATGCGCAGGAAATGCTCGTTAAATTTATTTTAGGCACAGAGCCTATTGAGAATTTCGATTTATATATTAAAGAGCTTTATAATCTCGGGCTTGATGATCTGCTTCAGATAAAGCAGTCGTCTTATGAAAAATATATGGCGAGATAAAGGCAAACAGCATACGGAATCTCTATTTAATTATTGTTTGCCCAAGGGGAAGCCTCGTATACAAAACAAGATAATTATTAAAATTTACATATACAAACAACAAAATGGAGGTATTGACTATGAAAAGAAGAATTGCACTTTTAATGGCATTGGTATTTGCTTTTATATGCACAGTACCCGTGGCTTTTGCCGAGGAAACTGTGGTAGAAGAAGCTATTACAGAAGAAGAAATACCTGCGGAAGAACCCGCAGAAGAAACTCCTACAGAAGAAACCATAGAGGAATCTACAGAGGAAGATATTCCTGAACAGGAGCCTGCAGAGGAAGAAATTCCCGTAATTGAAGATGCTACAGAGGAAAAAACAGAAGATGAAGTTATTCTTGATAAAGAAAAAGAGGAAGAGATGACACTTCAGGCAGTTACTTCTGATGTGCAGGCAGTTGCGGATGCTATCACAGCAGAAATGCTTACATCCGGCAGAGAGCCTGCGCACGCAGTTACAAAGAATCTTGATATGTCACTTGAAGGTGATATCACACTTCCTGACGGTGTTACAGTAGAATTTTCAAGCAGTGACACATCTGTTATCGGAAATGACGGTACAGTAGTCCGCGCTATCGGTGAGGATAAGACTGTTACAGTAACCGTAACAGTTTCAAAGGATGGCAGTGACGATGTTACCAAGGAGCTTGTATTTACTGTTCTCAATATGGAAACAGCAGTTCTCTATTCAAACAACTACTACTATCCTGACCTTGTGAATACAGAGTTTGTTGGATATGACAGTGGCTCCAATAAGATTATCACCGCAATTCCGGAGTTTAACTATAGCAGCACAACAGATAATACAGGTCATGTCAGCTCACATCTTTATTCTTACGCAGATGGATACGGTGTAAATGTCAAACGTCTTGAGGGTACGGGTGTTTGTTACCTTGATAGTTTCACAAATGTATCAGCTTCTGAACAGACAAAGCTCATACACAGCGCAACTATCAACATTTCCGACTGGGGCAGTCAGGTAAAAAGACTTGATATTGAGCTTTTCGGAACAACAACCAAAGTGGTTAGTATGGGAAAGGTTGAAATAAACGAGGCTACCGGATCTATTACAGTAGTTCCCACTTCGGGCTCCAGCTTTGAACGAATATACGTGTCAAAAAGATTAAGCCTTAACACAGACTACAAGCTTGATTTCGTGGTTGACTTTGAAAATAACAAGTTTGAGTTCTTTGTTAACGGTGAAAACTACTTTGAAGGTATTGAGTTCGGTATCCTTGATGCATTCGAACCTGCCATTCAGAAGGCAAACTACTATTTCTTTAGAACAGCAGCAGGTGCGACCTTTACTATCAAGGACACAATTGTTACAGGTGCGTTTGACCTTTCTGACCCGCAGGTGGCACTTGATATGATTGATGAAAGCTGTTTCACATATACAAACAGCAGTAAAATTACAGAGGACTTCGAGCTTGTTCTTCCTGCAAATGTGGAAACACTCTGTGAGCTCTATGATTTTGATGTAACTCTTACAAGCAGTAAGACATCAGCTATCGCAATTGACGGGTACAGCGCAACAGTTACAAAGGATGAGGAGAAGCAGGAGGTAACTCTCACTGTTGAAGTGGCTTCAGCAGATAAGTCTGTTACAAAGACCTTTGACGTTAAGGTACACAATCTTGCCGCTGTAAATATGATTGAGGCGGAGGTTCCCGTTATTACAGACAACGGAGAAAACAAGGATATTTCAGTAGATGTATGCTGTGAAAATCTTATCGAGGGCGAGACATCTGCTCCCGTTTATCTCTTTGCGGTTAGAAAAGATAAGGCAAGCGGTAAAATTGATGCAGTTGCCGTTGACTCATGCACACTTACAATTGGTGCAAGCGATACTCTTACAGCATCACTTCCTGATGGTGGTGACGCATACGATTATAAAGTATATGTATGGGATAGCTTTGAAAGTCAGACATCTCTTATCAATCAGCCCCCTGCAGAGCCTACCGACCTTGTGGTAACGGGTACAACAACAGGCACAGCAGACCTTGAATGGACAAGAGCTGATGATGACAGAAAAGCAGTTTCTTCCTATAATATATACAGAGACGGAAACCTTGTTGGTTCGACAACAGATACAAGCTATACTGGTGGTCAGCTTGACTTCGGGGCAACATATACATACGAAGTGACAACAGTTGACGATTCAGGCCTTGAATCAGAGTATAAGGCATCAGTTGCTGCAACAGCGGCAACGGTTCCCACTATCACATATGTTTCAGGCGACCCGGAGGGAGCACCCAATGCAACACAGGTCAACTCCGAGAACATAGCTTGCTCATGGGCAGGAAATAATACATATCTCTGGACAGCACCTACGGAAGCTGACGGACGTATGTGCCACGAAACTACACTTTACGTGAGAAAAAATGCAGACGGAAGTACCCAGGATATTCACTCATTCTTCCACACAAAGTCACCTTTTACTTATATTGATGGTGACACAAGAGATATTGTAATAGAAATTACCTACTTTGACGAAAAACCTGCGGAAAACACAGGTACAGAAACAATTTCTGTTGCTTACCAGGGTGGTAGTGTGAGCACTCAGTTTAAAGATACAGGCTACTGGAAAACGGCGGTGTTTGAAATAAACAACGCAAAGTTTACAGAAGCTGCACTTACAAACTATACTGAAAAGTACAATATCAGATTTAACTCTACAACCCCCGGACTTAAAATTTATCAGACAACTGTTGTAAATGCAGACGAATATGTAAGACCTGCGGCATCAGTTAGGATGACAGACGCACTTACACTCCGTGATATTCTCATTTACAGAGAAGACGGTCAGATAGCTTATGACGTAGTTAATGATGTGAACTGCCTTAAGCTTGAAAGCGGAAACTACCTTGAAATGGATGTAGAAACAATTGCAGCATCGCAGAGAGAGGTTAGTGTTGAAATCTGCTACTACGATGAAGGAAATGAAAACATATTCCTTGAATATGCAGGTGAGTCAGGCTCCGGTATGGAGATTATTTCAAGAGAGGGCAGTGGCGAGTGGAAGACAGCACTCATTAATCTTAACGATGCAATGCTTGACGGAAGCCTTTCAAGTAATTTCGGAAGAACAGTTGACCTTAAGCTCTTCGGCGATGGCGACCTTCACATTAAGTCAGTGAGAGTTTATTAATAGTTCGAAGTTCATTTCGAATTTATAAAGAAGGAGGTAATACGATGAAATATATAAAGAGCTTCGGCATTGCGCTGATGCTTGTCCTCATGGGAATGTTTGCATCGATTTGTGCAAATGCGGCATATATCGAACAGCATCCCATTACCGAGGTTGAGGCTCCCGGTGAAAACAGTGCATATATAACTTTTACCGCAGAACCGAAGAGTAATATGATTGAAATGCTCGGCAGTGAAGAACTGAGCATTAATGACGAGCTTTACAGTGAGCCCGCAACTTTCCTCGGAATTGAGGGTAGACAGGTATACAAACAGAATGTTTTTTATATGAAGGTGGACCCTGCATTTGCGGACCCCACAGACTGTGCATTTGCAATTATCATCGACTACTGGGACTACGGCGGATCAGGTTATTTCCACCTGGAGTATACCCCCCAGGACGGCAGTGAGACAAAGCGAATCAGTGTCCTCAAGCAGGGTGATGAGAAAGACCCCAATGACCAGAGCTGGCACCGTATGGTAACATACATCGCTGACGGTCAGTTTGCAAACAGATACGAAAACGGCGGCGACCTGCGTATTTATTCAGGCGCATTCAATACCTTTGCCCATGTTGAGATTATAAACCTCAGCCGTTATGCAAAGGATTCTGTAGAAAACTACGGTGTTGTTAACGACAACAAAGCGAAGCTTCTTAATGATAACGGCTTCTATGAATGGGACGGCACACAGGAAATGCTCCTTCGTGAGTATACGAGAGAGCAGGCACTTGTGGATATAGTAAAGGTTCTCGCACCTGACAAGGTTATGAAGAAGGTTACTACCGCATATACAGATGTTAAACCTGAAAATCAGGTCTACATTGCAGCGGCGCAGAAACTGGGTCTTATACAGACAACGGTTTCGCCCACTCTTCTCGGTGCAGATGAGAAGATAACCCAGGATGAAATGATAAGGATGTTCATTGCTTTTGTAGGCAAGGATGCGAAAACTCCTGACATTTACACCTATGCAAAGAGCATAAACCTGGTTCTTGGCGACTCAATGATTTTCCAGATGAAGAAAAATGCCAATATGGATAACTTCGTATCATTGTCAGTTGCGGCTCTGACAACGGAAATTGACGGTAAAACACCTATTCTTGAAATGATAGAAAACGGTGTCATTGATATTGAGGTTGCATTCCAGGACAGCTACATCAGAGAGCTTATTGAACGTAAGCCTTTCAAGCTTCCTGCAAATGAGGAGATTGACCCCATAACAGGCAGAAAGTGGTACTGGATTGACATTTTCGGCAACAGAGTTGAGAAGGGGTATATGGCGCAGAATCAGTTCGCACAGGATGGTAAGCGCTTCTACTTCCTTGACGGCTTCAAGAGAGTTTATGAGTATAATATAGAAACCGAGTACTGTACCTTTATCGATAAGGGTTATGACCCGTGGAACTACACGATTGTAACTACAAAAACAAACCATCTTATATATCTTAACTCCAAAAAGCAGATTGTCAGGATGGATTGCGACACTTATGAGAAAGAAGTTGTTGCGGAAATTCCGCCCCAGTTCAACAATGCAAGTCTTTTACACATAACACATGACGGCAAGTATATGTCAGTAGAGGGTAGAGATGGTACTCTTGATGTAAAAAAGGAAACACGTTTTGCAGTGGTTAATCTTGAAACGGGTGAGTGGGACCTTCGTTACTACCATGCTTTCGATACACCTATGTATTACCCCGACCATCTTATGATTAACCCCATAAATCCACGTTATATGATTTTCGTACACGATACGGATGCGGCGGCAAGAGAGAGAATATGGCTCCTTGACCTCGAAACGGGCGAAAGATGGAATAACATCTATCAGAAGAGGCTTTATCCAAACGACAATATGTCACCAAGCTACTATACCCTCGGTCACGAAAGCTGGTGTCCCGACGGTCTGTATATTATGGGTCAGGCATCCTCAAGATGGATTAACACCTATCTGACAGTAGGTTATCCCACAGGTGAGTACAAGTCAGGATATTTCCTGCAGAGATGGGACAACAAGGACAGAATCTTCGTTCCCAATACAATCTGGGACGGCTGTAACCATCCTTGCGTAGGCTGGACCTCTAACAGATGGTTTGGCGGCGACGGCGGTTACGCAAGTGACAATGAAATTATACTTAAAATGGCAGACACCTACTCGGGTATAAACTACGAGCTTGCAACAATCCCTGAAAGCGGTCAGAACCCCGACCATACGCATCCCGCATTCTCATGGGATGACAAAACACTCCTCTTTGGTCTTACAAAGCCGAACGGAAAAACAGGTCAGTCCTGTATAGGCTGGATGGATGTATCTGATATTATAGAAAATCCCACTCCCGGCGGTAAGTTCACCATCGGTCACGAGATAGAGACCTTCTCCTACAAGGATACTGTAAACTTTATGTACGAGGAAGAGGATGAGAACGGTACATACTACCATGTACCCAACAACTTCCAGATGCCCATACTTGTTAAGCCTGATTATATTGACGAATCAGGAATAGACGTAACAGTAAGCATCACATATAAGGATGAGTCAATCAATCCTATAAAGCTTACCTATTACACATTCAAGAATGTAGGCGGAAGAAACCGCTCTATGGAATTTGACTATGAAATCCCCCGTGAAAACACAGGCAAGTGGAAGACAATTGACATCACTCTTGAAAATATAGGTGTTGACAATCAGGGAGATTTGGGTATGGACTTTATTCTTACTCCCATAGCTTCTGATATGAAGATAAGAGGTGTGGAAGTTAAGAAGATTGAGAAGTAAGGAGGAGATAATGGTGATAAAAAAATTCAGTGCAATTATGATTGCATTATGCGTGGTTTGCACTATGTTTGCCGGTATAAGTGTCAGTGCCGCAGATGAGTTTGAATGTACATACAGTGTGGATTACGACAATTCAATCATTTACTATGAAATAACAACCCCTGCACGTTACCGTCAGATTATTACGGTAACCCTCTCAATGGGGGATGAACCCTCTGGTGTAGTGCGTACAGATGAGGTGCACGCAGACATTCAGGGTAAGGCATCAGGCTCATTTCAGATGACATCTGACGATGCTGCGGGTACATATGTGCTTAAGACATCAGGTGCAGGTTATCTTGAAAATGTGTCCAATGACAGCGATGAGGTTTACTTTGAAACATACGAAAACATATACGATTCCAACGGAACGCTTGACCGCTTTAACAGTGCGACAGAAAGTACAGTCGGCGCACTCCTTCTTGAAAAGAAGGCTATGTTTGACTATGACTTCGAAGAAGGCAGTGACTATGCGGAGAACAGCGATGTAATCCATGAAATGTTCATTGCTATCAGAACAGAGGACTACGAGGGTGCTTTCGAGAATTTCTCCGAGATACAGGATGCTATGACAGCGATTTCCGCAATCAGAGAAATCACTTTCGCATCCTCTCCCGAAGCTACACAGGCTCTTTGTGAGAAGAGTGCGACACTTCTCGGTATAGACAAAGAGCACGATGATTATAAAGGCTATGAGGAGAAGATTTACACAGTTCTTCTTTCACTTTTTAATGAAAAAGCTCCCGAAACAATTGCCGAAATCAAGGATTACATTCAGAGAAGTATAGCTATAGCAAAGCTTAACCGTGTTGATGCCGAAGAAGCTACCGATGTTATAGTGACATACGGTGAAGTACTTGGTATTGACGTTGATGAATACAAGGAATATATAAGAAAATATGATGAAATCCGCTTTAACTATGCATTTGTAGGAATGAACTACACCACTGCAACACAGGTTGTAGCAGCTTACAACGCAAGGAAAGCTAATCCTCCCGAAAAAGCACAGAAGCCCTCCGGTGGTGGCGGAGGAGGCGGCGGTGGCGGTGGCGGCGGTGTTGCTGCCGACAACGAAAAACCGAAAACACCGTATGAATCAATCGGAGTAGAGGGAGAAGTAAGTGCTCCCATTGACGAAAATGTAAAATATCTCACAGATGTTGATTCAGAGCACTGGGCATATGAACCCGTAAAAGCTCTTTATGATGCAAACGTAATCAGTGGTTTTGAGGATGGCTCTTTCAAGCCTGAAAATAATGTGACCCGTGAGCAGTTTGTTAAGATGCTTGTGCTGGCATTCGAAATGAAAGGCGATGCAGACATAAGCTACAGCGATGTTCCCAAAAATGCGTGGTATTATGAAGCTGTAAAAATTGCAACTGCAAACGATGTGACAAAGGGCTACGGCAAGGAATTTGGTGTGGGTGCAAATATTACAAGAGAAGATGCGGCTGTAATGATTCACAGAATCGTGCAGACCACGCAGGCAGAAGAACCCGTACAGTTTGGTGATGATGCAAGTATTTCATCCTATGCAAGAGATGCTGTTTATGGACTTTCAAATGCAGGAGTTATCAACGGAATGGGCGACGGAACCTTTGCTCCCAAGGCAAAGCTCACACGTGCGCAGGCGGCAAAAATTATCTATACAGCCCTTAAATATAATTTGACGAAATGAGAGGTGGATACAGTATGAAAAAAATATTATCACTTATATTGATTCTCGGAATTTTTCTGTCAGTATTCACCGTACAGGCGGCTGACGAGGTAGTAGAGATTGTCGTTCCGGAAAAACATCTGAACAACGTAACAATGCTTAAAGCACTCGGTATTGGTGATTATACAGAAAAACTCCATACCGAAAAGATAACCCGCGGAGAATTTGCAGGAATTATAGCAGCACTTCTTGATGCGGATGAAATTGCAGGTGCGATACCTTTTGCAGATGTTGACAAAAACAGTGAATACTACAATGCCATATCTGTTGTGTATACATACGGAATTATGAACGGGGTGAGTTCAGTAAGATTCGCTCCCGATGAATGTATCACTTATGAGCAGGCTATAAAATGTGTAGTATCTGTTCTCGGATACGCACCCATTGCAGGAGCTTTCCCCGACGGATATATGAATATTGCCATAAGCATACGTTTGCTTAACGGTCTCGGAACAAACAGTGACAATTTCACATGGGAAAAGGCTGTTCAGCTTGTTGTAAATTCTTTTGATATTGCTGTTATGGTTATTCACGGCATTGGCACAGAATCAACTCTGTACCGTCCGTCAGACAGTCAGACTATTCTTGGTGTATATCACGGTATATTCAAGTCAGAGGGAAAAGTGACAGATAACGGTATTACAACCGTTACGGGTGATCCTATCCGTGCAAAAGAATTTATGATAGTAAACAATATTGCAGGTTTTGTCGAAGATGACTCCATGCGTGAGTATATCGGGCAGAACGTTGAATTTTACTATCAGGTAGCTGATGACGGAACAAGAATACTTTATTTTCTTCCTGAATCATTTTCCGATGATGTTCTTGTGATTAATGCAGATGACCTTATAACTGACAGCGAAAGCTTTACAAAGACAAATGTCGTATATAAAGAGAATGGCAAGAAGCAGGAAGCAAGGGTTCATCAGTATGCAGAAATGATTTACAACGGAAAGAACTTTGCAACATTCCTTGTAGATGATATGAAGATAGTTGCAGGTACTCTTAAGCTTATTGATAATGATGACGATAATGTTTACGACCTTATTATCGCCGATGAGTACAAAGACATTGTTGTAGCGGCAATCGATCAGACAGAGGAGATTATCACTGATACAAAGGGTGTTTCTTACTCCTACGGTGGTAAGGTTCGCTCATATTTCTATGACAAGAACTTTGCGCCCATACTTGTTTCTTCAATTATCAACGGAAACGTAATTTCTCTGTTTGAAAGTAAGGACGGCGAATACAGAAAATTTGTCGTTTCCAGTGATATTATAACAGGTATAGTTGACGGATATGAAAACGACGGTGAGGTTGAAAGAATTTCCGTTGACGGTGTTTATCGCAGATATTCACATTCATTGCTTGACAATATTGCCAACGGATATGAAGGTGCTTTCGTTCCCGAAATGGGTATGAACCTTAAGATGGCGCTTAACTATGAAGGCAAAATCTCCGTAATAGATACAAATGTAAGAGATTTTATGTATGCATACTGTCTTGGTATGGAGCCTATGACCGGTGCGCTTAAGAACTCGGTTCAGCTTAAAGTTGTAACAGAAAAGGGTGACGAGGTCATTCTTGATGTAGCAAAGAAGGTTGAAATCAACGGCGCGACAAAGGAGCCTGCTGATGTTCTCAACATAGCTGATTTCTATGATAAGGAAGGCGAATTTGTTCCCCAACTTATAAGAATGAAGGTTAATTCCAAGGGTGAACTCAAGATGATTACGACGGCAAAGACTGTTGAATCAAACCTCGGATTTACCGATAAAGACCAGTTCACACTAGACTACTCTGCAAGTTCTGTAAGCTCATCCGGTAATGCCTACGGTGGTTGGTATGGAACAGACAGTAATACAATCTTCTTCAGACTCAGAAGAGACGATGCATATTCAGATCCGGAGGTTTCTATCGTAAAATCTATCCCTGCAGCAGGTACTAATGCGAAAATGTATGACCTCGATGCATTCTGGAATGCAGGCGCAGTTGTTGTGAAAGACAGCGACAGCTTCTCAAACTATATGCGTCAGGTTCTTATGGTAACAAAGGTGTATACGGGCTTTGATGAACACAAAAATCCCGTTAGAATGATAGAAGGGTATCAACAGGGTAATCAGTGGAAGTATGCAGAGGCGGAAGAGGGTGTTATCGACCACTTTATTCCCGAAGGCATAAAGATTGGTGACATCGTTATGATACAGGTTGATGATGCGAAAAATATAAGAACCATCGATAAGCTTATCTCGCTTTCTGAAAAGCAGGAACCCAAAATGGAGGCGCTTGTAGGAAGCGGTACAACACCTGACCTTGCGTTTATGTATGGTTATGCGTGTGAAAAGAATTCAAGCTACATGGTGGCAACTCTTGATAACTATGCACTGAAATCTGCCGAAAACTTCTTTGTAAAGAGTGTTTCAGCAAGTGCAAATATCTTTGTATACGATGTTAAAGACAAGACATTCAGGAAGAGCAAGCTTCTAGACCTTCCCATTAATGCGGTAAGACAGGGAGATATGTATAACATCATAAACAAAGACGAAATGATTTTCATGACCTACAATCGTAGAGCTGCAACCGATATTATTATAATTAAATATTAATTAAAAGAGGCTGTAGCAAAATGAATAAATATTTATGCGGGACTATTTCAGGACTGCTCCCGACAGACTTTGTTTTTTGTGCAAAAACGGGACCGTCCCAAAGAAATGGGCTACATAAATATTCATTTTGCTACAGTCTCATATAATAAGGAGTGAAGAAAATTGATAAAAAGATTTTTTGCTGCTTTTGTAGCAATTGTTATGGCTCTTGCCGTATGCCCTGTTCTTACAGGTGCGGAAACTGCAGATATTCAGTCTTTATATGACTCCATCACTGCAGAATCTGTTACGCAGAACGAGCTTGAAGATTTCGTTACAAAGGACCTTGTGCTTCCCGCTGCTCCCGAAGGAATTACAATTTCATGGGAGTCAAGCGACGAATCAGCAATTACTAAAGACGGTAAGGTAACCCGTGCCGATGTAGTGGATAAGACTGTAACACTTACTGCTACAATTTCTGACGGAAGTCAGACACTTACGAAAGAAATTAATCTTAATGTTGTAGCAAATGCAACAAACGTATTTTATCAGAATAACTTCCATTATCCCCAACTTGTGGGAACGTCTACAGTTGTAACTTCGGATATCGGCTGGACAGACAACGGTAGCGGTCAGACAACCGTTGAAAAGTCTATCAAGACTGATGACGATGGTAACCATTATCTTTATATGGACCATGCTTCAACAGCCGGCTACCCCCAGATTGGTCCGACCTTCAGCGCTAAGGGCAGCAAAATTACAATCCGTATGGATATATCGGTAGATGCAACAAACGGAACAACAAAACTCATTGACCTCTGGCTCGGAATGGTTAAGGGTACAAGCATAGAGTATTCCAAACCCCGTATGATTACTGACGCAAACAATGTAACTTCTATAAGCGGAATTAATAATCTTAAGTTTGATACTCTTCCCAGCAGAACAGAGCTTTATATTGAACTTGATATGGAAAACCTTACTATGAGAGCGAAAAAGGGGCAGGATGGCGAATGGTCGAACTCAATGAATATGCCCAGTGCTAACACCGAATGGACAGGCGAGATTAAATCATTGCTTTTCAGAAGAGGTTCGGGTAGTTCTCCGGCAGCTGTTCTTGAAGTAGACAATATGATTGTTTACGAAGAAAGAGACAGAGCATCTTACGCAGACAGCCTTGATGTTGACAAGACAATTGCTGTACTTGATTTATCAAAAATGACAAGTGAGGATATTAATAATATCACACGGGACCTTGACCTTAACTACGCAGAGCTTCAGGCGGCAAACACAGCTAACGGCACAACAGTTACTTTCGAAAGCTCCAACCCTGACGTTATCGAAATCGCAGACGGAAAGGGTATTGTAAAACGTGGCTATGAGGCACAGGAGGTTACACTTACTGCGACAGTTTCAAAGGGGAGCTATTCTGATTCTACAAAGAAATTCATTTTCACAGTTCCCGCAAGTGAAGCGGCTACAGAAATAAAGAATGCACTTGCATTCTCCAATATGTCAAATCAGTCAAACTTTGCTGTGACAAATGACCTTAATCTTTCATACACTGCAATCGCAGATGTAAAGGCGAAATATGGTGCAGAAATCACTTTTGAATCATCTGATGATTCTGTTATACAAGTCGTTAACGGTACAGGCATTATTAACCGCGGTGATGCAGAAAAGACTGCTACTCTTACAGCAACGGCAGTAGTTGACGGTGTAACATTTACACGTGAGCATAATATCGTTGTTCCGGCAACAAGCACTTATGTGTTCAAGTCAGAGGATTTCGGCTATCCGGAATATGAGGGAGAGAAGATTTCGGAAATTGGCTGGGTTTGTGAAACAGACCCCACACGTTTCACAACCACCATTGAGCAGATAGACGGCGATTACTACATTGAAGGTTATCTTCCCCAGACGGACACCGGTACACGCAGACCTTCATTCACGTTTCAGAATGACCGTGATGTGAAGAAAATCAGTGTGGAATATACAGCTACATATATGGAAGACAGTGGCGTAAATGCAATTTACGAGTTTGAATTCTACGGCGGAACAACAGGCAGTGATCTTGACACGAGTAAAACAATTGCAAGAATTCAGTCTACAGGTACATCTATGGCTATATACGGTCATACCGAGGAAAGCACTGCGTATCACGGTGCAAAGGCCTGCACTGCAACGAGAGCGACACGCGGCAATTCTGACAGATACCGTTTTGACTTCGACTTTGTAAATCAAGGTTACGATTTTTACCTTAACGGTGAGAGAAAGAACACTGACCTTATTCCCTTTGCATCTGGGATGAACTACAACAGCTTCAAAAAGTTCAACTTTGCAGCATACCGTGAGGCAGTTGGCTCAAAGATTCTCATTGACGACTTTGTAATCCAGGCAAGAGATGTAGAGTTTACACAGGACTATGTATCAGAGGCAGGTCAGCCCCTTACAGTGGAAGTTTCATTTAAAGATACAAACTACAACGATGCAGTTCATATGTATGTAACAAGCGATTATGACGAGGAATATAATCTTCGTCAGCTTTTCACAGTTAATAACGCAGGCGGTGAACTTGTAAAAAATGTTATCTTTGACTACAGAGACGCATACCTTGTAAATAAAGAAAGCGGTGCAAAAACACAGCTTATCGGTCTTCCCACTGCAGACGAAACAGCGCCTCCGCTGTTTCCCCAGACATATCTTGGCGGTAACCACGGGGTATCCTTCGGCGTCCGTGTGACAAGTGCAAACCATGGAAAGACATACAACGACATCGGTTCTGTATGGCTTGATGATGCAGGTGTACAGTGGACACTTGTGAGAGTAAACAGTGAAAGCGAGCTTGTATTCCTTTCAGAAACTGAAAAGAAAAACGGTACATGGGCATTTGTAAAGAATATAACAGGGACAACACTTACTTATGATGAATCTGCAGACAACAACTTCGCACTTAATGAAACTGCAATCACAATAGATGCAATTGCAGAAACAAGTATGCAACTTCAGCCTGCAATCGGCAACCGTGTGCAGAAAATGTATATCTACCGTGATGGTGAATCTTCTGAATATGTAGAGGTTGACTCTATCAGGGAGGGCTTCACGGTTAACTGCAGTAAGGTTATTCTTGATGAAACCTATGATATTATGGACCCCTCAAAGATAGGTTATCACCTTCGCGAGTATCGTCCCGACGGAGGTTATACAGCTCCTGCAGATATAGCAGAGGGTGGTACACCTATTATGCGTTATCATCAGACAATCACTATCCACGAAGACGGTGACGTTACAATAGAACACGACCACGAAATGCTTGAAACCTTCAAATCATTCAGCTACTACGGATACCAGTACTATGAAAAGGCTGACGTTTTTGGCGGTGGTGTATTCAGATATATGCCCGGTGTTAAGGGTATTACATCAGGGGACAGATTCTACGACTTCTCAAAGCCCTTTGATATGACAAACGATGCACTTCCCGGAACATATATAGCATCAAAGGATTTGTGGGCAAACGAGAACCTTGCACCTGACAGAACAATCGAGTATTACCGCGATACAGACGGCAAGAACCGTATGGCATTCGTTGCAGGCTTTGTGCCGATTCTCGATGCGGCACCCGATGTGAGAACGGAAAACATCTCATCAGCTCTTACAATGTATAACAGAACAGGTATGAAGGTTTATCCCATGCTTGTAAATAATGCAAGTAAGTTCGCCCAGGAAGGTGCTAAAATTCAGGGTGTCGTATTCCGCCATTATGATAATCTTGACCAGAGTACAGATGCGGTTACTGCTTATGACGTTGAGTACAAGGATGATGTTTACTACTACGTTGACTTTATGGAAGACGCAGAAAACTTTACACTTGACCTTTCAAAGAAGACTGTTGCAAGCGATTATGAGCTTGTTTACAAGACTGACGATGTTACATACAGCATAGACGGAAACAAACTCATTGTAAGCGGTAAACAATCGGGCTATATCTGCGTTAAGGGTAAGCGCAGTGCAGAAATTGCAACTGTTGCTTATGACAATGCTACTCATAAACTTGCTGTATGGCTCAATAACAGAGCGGAAACACAGGTAACAGGTGACATCGTTATAGCAGGCTTTAACGGTGATAAGTGCAAGAGTATTTCTGTAAAGAAAAATGTTACTCTTACAGCAGATGATTTCACAAGACTTGATATCGAAGATTTCGATGACAGCGGTGTAACAGATATTAAAGTATTCCTTGTGCATAAGGGAACACTTACTCCAGTCAACTTTGCTAAAATTATCAGTGTAGAATAAAGAAAATTAAAGAAGCAAGGCATAACAAATCGTTATGCCTTGCTTTTGTTATCAATTCAAAGTAAATTGATAACAATTGTGTTTTTCTTCATTGCATAATCATAAGCTCGCTTTGTACCGCTGTTGGGCTGATAATCAGACACATCTCTTTTGCTGTTTTTCCGCCTGGGTGGTATGTAATGTTCATCATAGAAAATAACACAGTAACTGCTGTTGTCAATCATTTCATAATTGCGCTCAACATATGCCGCCTTCCCTGCATTAATAATCCGTTCAGGATAATATGTACGATCATAACTTTGCAAAAGATATGCAGTGTAACTTTCATCGATATAAGGAAACTCTGCCCTCACATAAACACGCCTGATGTGTGGATATTTCTTTTTCAGTTCTGTAACAACCTTCAGACAAAGCTCGTCAAACTCACTTTTGCTGCCAAATAAAAATGTATCAACCTTTTTCTCTGTAATTAAATCTTCAACAACTTCATTCAGACGATTAACCAATTCATCTGTAACATTTACCTTCCTGTGTCCAAAGAAACAACAGGTGCGTTCTTTCAATTCCACAATTATCACCTCAAACAATTATTGACCAATATAACGGACAATATTTTTCTTAATTCTATCATACAATACAAATAGTTGCAACCAATATTGGTCAATTATGAATTGTGTGGTGTAATTTATGGAACAAAAAATAAGACGCGACCGTAATATGGGTGATAATTTAAGAAAACTTCGACTTGAACATAATTTATCACAAGAGAAGCTTTGTGCTGAACTTCAACGACGTGGTTGTGATATTGGTCGTAGCACTTATGCAAAGTATGAAGCAGGTGAGTTGAACATCCGAGCAAGTATAATTATTGAATTGAAGAAAATCTACAATTGTTCATACGATGACTTTTTCGAAGGATTAGATATTAGTGTATAAAATTTAACACGGAGCTATCATTTTGGTAGCTCCGTGTTAAATTGAGAGATAAATGCAGAGGAGAGCACCTGACTCTTAATCAGGGTGTATGAAAGTTAGATTTGCTTTTGAATAGTGCAAACTCTGCCGCTTCAGCTTAATAGGTCGCTATGGTGGAAACGACACCTTGTAGCAGCACAGCTTGTGCGTGGCGGATAAACCACCACTGCAAACTGTGGCTACTGCGTTTCTACATCACCCTCTTCATCTGCCATCGGCAGCGAGGGTGATGTAGACTACCAACTTCGCACGATCAGTTGGTAAAGCACAAAACTTAATAAGAGGCACGAATTAAGTCCCTGATGGCGCACCAAAACAAAAAAGCACTTCTTTGACGAAGTGCTTTTTTGTTTTGGTGCGCCATCAGGGACTCGAACCCTGGACACCCTGATTAAGAGTCAGGTGCTCTACCAACTGAGCTAATGGCACATATTATGGAGCTGCCCAGCAGATTCGAACTGCCGACCTCTTCCTTACCAAGGAAGTGCTCTGCCTGCTGAGCTAGGGCAGCATATTTGGCGACCCGGAAGGGGCTCGAACCCTCGACCTCCAGCGTGACAGGCTGGCGTTCTAACCAACTGAACTACCGGGCCGTATGTATCATCACGTCAAATGCCGAGACATTTGTTATCCGCTGACTTGACCTATTATAATGGTTTTTTGGAGATTTGTCAATAGGTAATTTGAAAAAAATCCAAGTTTTTTTTAAAATATTCCACGAAAGCTCGGTTATTTGATTGACAAACACTGACATATGGGTTAAAATAGGGATATTGAGAAAGAAAATGTGTTTTTGGAGGTATCTTTTTATGAGAAATCAGGATAAAACAATGGAAAAAATCGTTGCCCTTTGTAAAGGTCGCGGTTATGTGTATGCAGGTAGTGAGATTTACGGCGGTCTTTCCAATACTTGGGACTACGGCCCTCTCGGTGTAGAATACAAGAATAACGTTAAAAAAGCTTGGTGGAAGAAGTTCGTTACAGAAAGTCCCTACAACGTAGGTCTTGACTGTGCTATTCTTATGAATCCCCAGGTTTGGGTTGCAAGCGGTCACGTTGGCGGTTTCTCCGATCCGCTTATGGACTGCAAGGAATGTAAGGCAAGACACCGTGCGGACAAGCTTATTGAAGATTTCTGCCACGAAAAAGGCGAGGATATTGTTGTTGACGGCTGGAGCAATGAAGAAATGCTCAAGTATATTGATGAGAACGGTATCAACTGCCCCGACTGTGGCAAGCATAACTTTACAGATATTCGTAAGTTCAATCTTATGTTCAAGACTTTCCAGGGTGTTACTGAAGATGCGAAGGCGGAGATTTATCTTCGTCCCGAAACTGCACAGGGGATCTTTGTAAACTTTAAGAATGTTGCACGTACAAGCCGTAAGAAGGTTCCTTTTGGTATTGCGCAGGTTGGTAAGTCTTTCCGTAACGAGATTACACCCGGTAACTTTATTTTCAGAACAAGAGAGTTTGAGCAGATGGAGCTTGAATTCTTCTGCAAACCCGGAACAGACCTTGAATGGTTTAAGTACTGGAAGGATTACTGCAGAGATTTCCTTCTTACTCTCGGAATGAAAGAGGAAAACATCCGTATGCGTGACCATAGTCCTGAAGAACTCAGCCACTATTCAAACGCAACTACAGATATTGAATTCATGTTCCCCTTTGGTTGGGGCGAGCTTTGGGGTATTGCTGACAGAACAGACTTCGACCTTACACAGCATCAGAACCACAGTGGCGAAAGCATGGAATATATTGACCAGATTACAAATGAGCGCTATGTACCTTACGTTGTAGAGCCGTCTCTTGGTGCTGACCGTGTTGCACTTGCTTTCCTTTGCGAAGCATATGATGAGGAAGAAGTGGGCGAGGGAGATACAAGAGTTGTACTTCGTCTTCATCCTGCACTTGCACCTGTTAAAGCTGCAGTTCTTCCCCTCTCAAAGAAACTTGGCGACAAGGCTGACGAGGTTTATCAGAAGCTTATCAAGAAATATAACTGTGAGTATGACGATGCAGGCTCAATCGGTAAACGTTACCGCAGACAGGACGAAATTGGTACTCCTGTATGTATCACAGTTGACTTTGATACTCTTGAGGACGGCTGTGTAACTCTTCGTGACCGTGACACTATGGAGCAGAAGAGAATTAAGATTGAAGAAATTGATTCCTATATGGAACAGATGCTTGAATGGTAATGAGAAGTCCGAAAGAAATCATATACGAAAGATTTATAACCCCTTTTGCGGGGCGGGTGAGAGGAAATATCGGGGTAGAGCTTGAGTTCCCTCTTATAAACAAAAACGGTGGCAATGTTGACACCGTTTTTGTCAGTTCAATAATGGATTATTTCGAGAAAAAAGGATTCAGATGTGTCCTATGGGGTGTAGGTGGAGAAAAGCTTTTTATGGAAAATTCCGCAGGAGATACCTTAAGCTTTGATAACTCCTACAACAATTTTGAGTTTTCGATGATGTACGGTGACAACCTCCTTGATATAAAAAAGAGGTTTTTTGAGTATTACAGTGAAGTACAGGGATTTCTTAACAAAGGAAATCACGCACTCTGCCCCCGCGGTACAAACCCGAATTATCCCGGAATTGACGTAAATCATACTCCATTTTCTACCTATAATATGGTACAGGAATATCTGCATAAGTTTCGGGGTAGTCACAGATACAACGATTTTCCTGCGTTTATGTCATCGGTGCAGACGCATCTTGACACAGATTTGAAGAGCCTTCCGGAAGTTTATACCCTCTTTTGCAGAATGGATTTTGTAAGAGGTCTGCTCTTTGGGAATTCCCCTGATTTTGAGGGGAAAGGGTGGAGAATTTTCCGCGATTATCTGTGGGAGAAAAGCGGATTCGGCAACTGTCCCGAAATTACGGGAAGTGTGGACTATGCTTTTAATACGACAGATGATATTGTTGATTTCTTTCTAAAAAAGGGTATGTTTAATCGTATCCGCGACGGTAAGTATGAGGTGTTTGAGCCTGTAGAGATAAAAAAATACTTTTCCGAAGAAAAGTATGGTGCAAAGGAAGAAGATATTGAGTTCTATCTTTCTTTCCGCAATGTGGAAATTACTTCAAGAGGAACCCTTGAAATCCGCAGTGATTGTACACAGCCCGAGGGTAGATTCCTTATGCCACCGGCATTTAATCTGGGTATACTTTATAACGCAGATAAAGCGCGAGAATGCCTTGAAAACTTCTTTAAAACTAACGGAATAAACAAACTCCCCTCTGAACTTCGAAACCTCGTCTGCGAGTCGCGAGAAATAGAAATAGCACCGAAAGAAGTGCTTGACAAGCTTTCGGGCGATATGCTTGAAATTGCCAGTGAAGGACTAAAAAAACGTGGCAAAGGTGAAGAAATATTGCTTTAAATGAAAAGGGGCTGTAGCAAAACGATTTTTTTAATCGGGTTGACTACAGCCCTGTTTTTCTGTCTTTAAATAAGAAAAATATGCAAAATCCCATGTTTTTTTGCACACCAAATAAGAGGGGTAACCTCTTGTTAAATAATTTATTCAGTTGTGTTTCCTTTAAGCCGAAAGTTTACCATGAAGCTGCGTTCCCGTTCGATTATCTTGAATTTTATGGTGTAATTTGTTGATGTCATATGCCATTGCAACAATTGCAATTTCTGTTTGAACTTTCTTTTTTCCTCGAAGTAAAAATTGTCTGAATTTGTAATTTTCTTTTATCACTCCAAACGCACCTTCTGATTGTATGCTTCTGTTTGTGCGAAGCAGTATTCCCATTGGTGATGTAATATTTGCAAGAGATTGTTTTCTTTGTTCTATGAATTTTTTCGATACTTGCATTTTGCGGTTTCCTTTGCTTCGTGTACAGCTTTTCTTATGCGGGCAACCTTCGCAACTCTCACATTCATAGTATGTGATTTCACTTTCAAAACCGGATTTGCTTTTTCGTTTTCCCTGATACACAGCTCTAAGCTTTCTGCCATTTTGGCAAGTATATTCGTCATTATCGGCATCATAATGCATATTTTCCCGAAGTGCCATATTGTTCTTGAATTTCTTTGTCTTTGAACGTTCGTAATTTTGCGGTTTTATGTAGCAATTCTGCTTCTTTTCTTCAAAGTATGTATAGTTTTCTTCACTCTCATAACCTGCATCAGCTGTTACATCATCATATTGAACGTCAAGATACTGTTCCATTTTATCAATTAGCGGTATTAAAGTCAGCTGGTCGCTTCTTTCGCTTGATATATCAAAGCCTGTAATATATTCTCCTTCTACAGCTAATTGCAGATTGTATGCAGGCTTAAGTTGTGCATTTCTCATATGGTCTTCTTTAAGATGCATAAAGGTTGCAGTTGGATCAGTTTTCGAAAAACTGTTTCTGCCTGCAAATGTTTCCTGATACTTTTCATATTTTTTCTTGCGTTCTACAAGCTCCGCGAGTTGTTCAATATCTCTTTGAATTTCGCTTTTTCTTCTTCCTCTGCCATATACAAACGGTGTCAGAACTTTTGAATTTAACACATTAAGAAGCTCTTCAGCTTCTTTGCAGTCAACCATATATTTCAGACATAAATCAGGGATTAATTTATCCAATTTTTCAAGCAGACGAGTTTCATATTTTGTAGTACTCTTTTTCCATACAAAGCTATATTTATTCGCATTTGCTTCAATTTTTGTACCATCTACAAAAAGATGCTCAAATTGTATTTCACCTAATTCCTTAAGTTTTTGAACAAGCTGATAAAACAGTTCTTCGTAACATTCACTCAACCGAGTGCTTCTAAATCTGGATATTTCATGATAACTTGGAGCTTCTTCTCCGTTCAGAAGCCAGATGTAGTTAATATCCCTTGTGCAAGCCGAGTGGATATTTCTGCTTGAATATTCACCTTCCATAGCTGCATATATTACAATTTTGAGCAAGGTTCGAGGAGTGGTTGCGCTTCTTCTGCCTAAATGAGAATATGTTCGGTAAAGTACTGTCAAATCCATTTCGTCAATTACTTCATCAAGCAAACGAACACTATCATTTTCGGGAATTATTTTTTCTGCAAATTCTTCTGAAATTAATAGTTGAATATTTCTTTTCATTTTGGTATAATCTCCTTGGTATTAGTTTTATTTCGCAATTTAATTATACCAAAAAATGAGGACTTTTGCTACTGCAATTGTCCTCATTTTTCTCTTTTTCGGGCTGTTATTTTGCTACAGCCCCTTTTTGTATGTGTTGATGAAAGCAATAGAAAAGTCCCACTGTCTTTAAAAAGATGCCAAAAAATGTACGTTCCCAAATGGTGCGTCTCATTGTCAGATGTCCGTGTTTTTTCTACTTATTATTTATTGCTTCGACAATTCTATCGGTTTGAACTCGGTTATTTGTATCGTCCAATCGTTCGGAAATGATTTGTCTAATCTGTCTTTCAGCTAAATTTGACTTTGACTTCTCGAAGATTAAAAAAGAAACATTTTTTATATCTCCAGCAGTAGTTTTGACTGTAAGAACGGTCTCAAAAGCTGTAATAGCTTTATTTGCTCCCACTAACATTAAAATCAAAGCGGCAAAAAAGCTTTCCGAAATCAAACTTAAACCAACTATAAAAATAATTGCTCCAAGAATTAAAGAACCAAAATGAAGTTTAAAATTGGATTCTACCAATGCCAACTGTGACACAGGTATAGAATCCTTTTTTGCCCCCAAGGGAATTAAACTTAAAATCGTATTTGGCTTTTTCAAGTTAACAAAATTTTGTTCTTGTCGGCTCTCCCCCTTTAAATAAAATGTCAGCAATGATGTCATATACTGTATAGGTTTCATATAACCCCTCCAAATAATTATTGTCGAAAAACGACTAAAAACAAAAAAGCTAACACAACTTGCATTACAAATGAAAACAGGAATCGACCAAGCACTACTCTCTAAATTTGAAAACGGTGAGCGAATTCCCCCAACTGATACACTCATTAGACTTGCAGATTTTTATGATGTCAGCATTGACTATATACTATGTCGTACAGATAATTCCAAAATCAACAAATAATACTTTGAGAAATGGACAGGTACATTATTTGTCAACTTTTGTGGGGAAGACTTTATAAATCGAAATACTGTTTAAAATAATTAGATATGATATAAAGTAAATAGTAAAAAAGAACAGATTGTCAAGGAAAAATACGCGAGCTATGCTCGCCCTATGACAAACCTGTTCTTTTTTTATATCCGCTTATTTAATTTTTTATTACACAATGGTCTTTCGAAGCCATTCAAGTGTGCAGTTTACCATATGTTTGCCTGTTTCTTCACTTGCTTCCTTGGCGCTTTCGGCAAACCATTCGGTATTGCGCTCACAGCGGTTGAGGTCTACAAGCTCGGGATAGGTTCCCATCATAAGGCTTGTTTCCCACTTTCCTGCATGGTCGAAGCCACCACACTTAATCTGTGCATCTGCACCGATAAGGGGAATAACCTTGATGTAAGAGAAGGGATCGTCTTCGCTACCCATATCTTCGTAATAGGAGGCATAGGCATCGCTACCCCACCAGCCTTTACCGAGTTTTTCTTCCATATATTCCATAGTTACCTTTTTAGCGGCCTTATGGCAGGCAATTGTCATAGGCATCAATCCTGCACCCTCTGTCTGATGATGAGCCACAAGATAAATATTCTTATGACCTGCATTAATCATAGACTTCAGTATGTAGTACAGGTAGTTTGCATAAGCATCCTCGTCTACATGGAAGTGGCTGGGCTTGGGAGCACATACTGCGTATGATGCCACACCGTACCAGATAGGGGGACAAACGACGATTTCCTTTTCCTTTTCAAGCTCTCTTAAACAACCTGTGATAACGAGTGTATCTGTTCCGCATGAAGCATGGCGGGCATGATATTCCAGAGTACCAATCGGAATCACGAATGGAACCTTTCTATCCACTGCGTCTTGGATTTCATCATATAACATTTCAAGCATCTGCATTGTTCATTTCTCCTATTCCTATTAATATAAGAATATTATATGCCAAATATCAGTGAAAGTCAAGAAACCAGTTGATTTAATCCGCTTTTTTTGTTATTTAATCGTATAGACTCCCTTAATCATAATAAGGCAGTCGGTTGAGGTTTTAAGTCCTCTGCCGTCATCAACAGGGCAGATAAGGTGATGATTACCCTGAACAGCAGTTCCGTCGGGAAGGTCATAGCCCATAGTTACGTCGCTGATGCCGCCTTTCTGTGTTCCGATAACAGTACAGTTACCCATACGGAGAATTGCCTCTGTGCCGGAACCGAAAATAACGGATTTTCCTGCGGGAACGTCTACAACCTTAAAACGTGTTGAGGGATATACAACACTTTCAACATAACTGCGGGTAATGAGGGGATCACCGTCAGTTCCCGGCTCTGCCGCAAATGTGCCTGCAACAAGAAGCAGGCAAAGAACCATTCCTACCATTAAAATACGTTTTTTCATAAGTAACAAATCCTTTCTGTGTTTGATAAATATACTTTTTAACCGTATAGGAATTTGCGTAAATTTAATACGCAGGTATCCTTGTTTGCACAAGATCAGAGTGCGACATGCGTGCAGGCGCAGCCTGCTTTTTAACATTTCATCATTATATAAGTCCAAAGCTTATCTGTATAGCATCATTTACTTTTATCATCTGAAGTTCATCAAGTCTACCGATTTTTTCCCGAAGACGTTGTTTATCTATAGTACGCACCTGTTCAAGTAAAATTACGCTGTCGCGGCTGAGCCCGTACTGTTGTGCATCAATCTCAATATGAGTAGGCATTTTGGCTTTGTTAATCTTACTTGTTATTGCTGCGGCAATAACGGTCGGACTGTATTTGTTGCCTACGTCATTCTGCACTACGAGAACAGGTCGTATACCACCTTGCTCGGACCCTATTACAGGACTGAGGTCAGCATAAAAAATGTCACCGCGTTTAACTATCAATTTTTTCACTCTCCGTCGGGAAAGCCATACTCTGACAGTACGCGCTTGCACTGCGTGTCAGGACTTCCGGCTTTCTAAATATTCCTCGTAGATTTCATAAGCATCTTCATCGGATAACAGAGATTCTTCCGCGATACTAAGATTGATATCGCTCATTTCAAGATACCCTTTTTTCAGTTGTTTTTTAAGTTCAATGTTCTTTCTCTCGTTTAGATATTGTTTCATTACTGTGGCAATAAGTTCACTTCGTGACCGATTAAGTGATGAGGCCAGTATGTCAATCTCCTCAAGCAATAAATCGGGCAATGTGACAGATATTTTGCGCTTTTCTGAACTTTTCATCTGACATGCCCTCCCTTGCGAATATATAACAATTATACTACATTTTCAGGGACAGGTCAAATGTAAGTTATTCCAATGAACCGTAACGGTAGACAAACGGCATCTGGTTGCCTATGTAACGTACGGCTGAAGCATACGGATATGCCTTTAACTTAAAATCTACAATGTAATTATGCACGTAAACTGACCTGTTAATACATAAATATATTAATTTTGAATTTGTTTTATTGCACGTGGGATAAGCTTTATCAGATCATCGCTTGTGGTTCCATAGGCTCCGATTTCTTTTTCGGCAATCATTCCGCATCCGGTATGTATGAGGCATGCTGCCACGGCGCTGTCAGTAAGTGCAATGCCCTGTGCCGCAAGTGATACTGTTATTCCGGCAAGAACATCGCCGCTACCGGGCTTTGAGAGAGCGCTGGAAGCCGCTATTGATACATATTTATTACTGCCGCCATAAGTGATTACAGTGCGTGCTCCTTTTAAAAGAAGATGTACACCGTTTTCACGTGCGAAAGCATCTGCCATATTTATGCGATTGCTTTCTATGTCCGATACTGTATAGCCGCTGATTCGTGAAAATTCTTTTACATGGGGAGTGAGAAGTACATTTTTATTTTTTATTACATCGAGATTCCCTTTAAGGGCATTGATTCCGTCCGCATCAATTATGACACCGCAGGAACATTCTGATAAAATGTTTGATATAAGAATATGGTGTAACCCCTTGCCGAGACCGCAACCTACAAGGATACTGTCTGCTGTTTTTATGGCAAGCATAGCCTCGGGTGTAAGTTCGGGTTTTATAATGCCGTTTTGCTCCGGGGCAGGAATCACAATAGCTTCCTTTACCAGTATATTCAACACTCTGCATATTGACACAGGTGCAATAATTTTAACAAGCCCGCATCCGCTGCGAAGTGCCGCCATTGCCGCCATAGCACAGGCGCCGGGCATAGTCGAACTTCCGGCTATAATTACCGCTGTGCCGAACACACCTTTATGTGAATATCTTTTTCTTACGGGGAGAATATTCTGTACAAGTTTTCCTGTAATAGGAACACAGGTGCTTTCAGAACAAGTGCTGTAATCCACACCGATGCCTACTTCGGCAATGACAATTTCGCCGCACAGATCCACACTTGAGTTTTCAATCATTCCTTTTTTGGGAGCAGTGAATGTTACTGTTTTATCTGCACGAACGCAGGTTCCGCATATTTCACCTGTATCGGAATCCATTCCGCTTGGAACGTCTGCAGACACAACATATGATGATGAATTAATCACGTCAATAGCTTTTTTCGCTGTGGGGTCAGTTATTTCCCCGTGTATTCCAATGCCAAATACGGCATCAAGAGCACAGTCAAAAGACCTTGCCGGAAAGCTGACCTGTGAAAGCACAGGAATCCCTGCCTCAACTGCTTCGTGGTACAACAAGACAGCCTCCTGGCTTTCGGGAGGAAAAACCTGAACTATTTCAGTGTATATTTCGTTTTTCTTTAAAAGAAGGGCAGTGGCGTAACCGTCACTGCCGTTATTTCCTTTACCGCAGTATATTCTTACGGAATTGAAATATTTAAGCTCGTTATAAAGTGCTTCTGCCGCATTCCTGATAAGAAGCATAGAAGAAACACTCTCCATTGCGCGAACTTCTGCTTTTTTTATCGTATCAACAGATAAAAACAGCATCTGTCTTCACAACCTTTCTGAAAACACCCAGGATAGGTGAAATTCCGACTATTTCTTAATTTTTATTTTAGAGGGAGCATATTTGAAAAGCTCCTCCAGAACTGCGTGAGGGGGCTCGAACTTAACAAGAGTGCGTCTTTCTGCACTGATTACAGCAAAATACACGGTAACATGCTCGCTTCGGGAGGTTGCATCAATTACTTTATCGTATTTTGCATTAAGTTCAGCTTTGTAGTTGTCATCCTCAACAGGAGCTATAATGTCTGTTTCAGCAAGAGAAAAAGATATAAGTCTCTTTCTGCGGGACGCATTCATAATAACGTCAACACAGATATTATCCTGGGTGAAAATATACTCATATTCTTTATTCATTCCTGATGAAATTTTATGTGCTATAAAAAAGCAACCGAAAGACAGCAAGGCTGCCACAGAAGCTAATCCCGTAGGGAGAAGGAGTATCAAAGGAACGACAGCAAGAACTGACGCTCCCAGATAAATAAGAATTGAAAGAAGTATCTCTTTAGGTCCTTTTTTTCTTTTAATTATATATTCGTGAAAATTCATTTGGTTCTCCTTTTGTGTTTTTTATTGAGGAGCATCAGATGCCGTCAACAATACCGGCATTGCCTCCCGGAACAGGGGTCGAAGGCGAGGCTGGTTTTATCGGGACAGACGGCTCTGCCGGAGCATTGGGAGCAGTGCCTGCCGGTGTATCTGCTGGAATATCATCTATAATTACAGCGGGAACGTCCTCGTTTCTGTTGCTAGCTTCAGGCGCAGAGCCTGCAGCGAGATCGTTATCGTTAAATTTATAAGGATGTGTTGTACAAAGTTTTGTAGGAATATTACTCTTTGAATAATTCTTACTTGTGCGTGATTTGCAGGCTGGTGAAGCACGCATACCGCTTTCTGAACAGATCATGATAGAATACTTACCATCTTTTTCATCCTCAAGAAAACTCTTGTTTTCAAGATTCTTGTGAATGGGTGTCATAACCTTTCTCCAGGCGATAGCGGCAGGGTTACCGGAAAAATTAAGAGGAGCAGGCTCGTCGTATCCGAACCATACTGCACCTACATAATAAGGTGTGAAGCCTACGAACCATCTGTCATTCTTGCTTGAAGTAGTACCTGTCTTACCGGCAACGTTCATACCGCTGATTCTTGCGGAAGTACCTGTACCGCCGGTTACAACACCTGTTAGCATAGAAACCATACTTTCAGCAGTGGTTTCACTCATAGCTATCTGTTCTTCAGCCTTATGCTCCAGGAATATATTTCCTTCGGAATCAAGCACCTTTGTATAAAGAGAAGGCTTGATATATTTGCCACCGTTGGGGAATGCACAATATGCCGCACACATTTCGAGGACACTTGCACCATCGGTAAAGCCGCCAAGAGCAATAGATGCGAGACCTAAATCTGTGTATGATTTGCCGTTCCTTACGTCTTCCTTTACAAGTGAAGAAATATGGAAATTATTCTTTACAAAGTCAAAAGCTGCTTCAGCAGTAACTGCATTACAGATTTTTACCGCAGGAACATTTCTGGAACCACGGAGTGCTGAAGAAACAGGGATTCTTCCGGCAAAACGACGGTCATCGTTACGGGGTGACCAGTCTCCGAATTTAACCGGTGCGTCGTTTACGATAGAAGACGGAGTTACAATTCCGTATTCAACAGCAGGGGCATACACCGAAAGGGGTTTTATAGTAGAACCGGGTTGGCGGAGTGTCTGGGTTGCACGGTTAAGAGTACGGTTGCCCTCTTTTTCTCCGCGTCCGCCGCACAGTGCTTTTACATAGCCTGTGTATGGGTCCATAATAACCATTGATGACTGAGGCTGTACGGCTTTACTGCTGCTTGGGAATGTGCCCGGGTCATTGAATACTTCATCCAGAGTATCCTGCATATTGGGATCCATAGAAAGATAAATCTGAAGACCGCCGTTATAAAGAACTGTGGTGGCATACTCTTTAGTGTAATTATGCTCGCTCATCATATCCTTGATAATCTGGTCTATTACAGCATCTGTAAAATAACTCTGATAACTGACATCTTCAGCAGATTTCGCATCCACAAAATCAATTTCTTCGTTAAGTGCGTCGTTATACTCTTTCTCCGTTATAAAACCGAGTTCTCTCATTTTTTTGAGTATTACACGTTGACGACTTTTGTTGTTTTCGGGATTTACAAGAGGGTCATACTTTGTGGGGAACTGTGTGATGCCTGCAAGAGTTGCGCATTCTGCAAGTGTAAGCTCTGAAACCTCTTTGCCGAAGTAAGTCTGTGCCGCGCTGCCGACACCGTTACATTTCTGACTCAGATAAATTGTATTAAGGTAATACTCAAGAATTTCGTCTTTCGAGAGCTCTTTTTCAAGATTGAATGCTCTGTAAGCTTCCTGAATTTTACGTTTGATAGAATAATCGTCCTCACTGGTAATATTCTTAATAAGCTGCTGTGTAATAGTACTTCCGCCGTAGCTGGAATCGCCCTTGTTTGAAAGATACTGCATTGCCGCACCCATAAAACGCTTTATATCAACACCGGAATGTGAATAGAAGCGCTCATCCTCTATGGCAACAAAAGCATTTTTAAGATGCTCCGGCATTTCAGAACCCGATACCCATACACGGTTTTCTGTATCAAAAAGCTGTTCGAGTTCAGTAGTCTCACCGGTTGCAGGGTCTGTAACATAAACAAAGCTTGTCAGATTAAGACGCATATTATCAACGTCAACAAGTTCAGTGTCCTCTACATAACCGTAAAGTGAACCGAATAAAAGTCCTGCTATCGCTATGGCGAATATTGCCATAATTGCCAATAATACCAACAATACACGAACAAAAATATTTATTTTTTTGCGCTTCTTCCGGCGCCTGGATTTTTTAGATCTGGACGCAGTGTTAGTTCTTGCTTCCGGTTTCGCAGAGGAAGCTGGTCTTCTTACTCTGTCCTTTTCTTCCATAAGCGCACCTCCAAACTCAAATTAAACGGGTAGTTTGCGTCAAAAATGACAATTTGCAAAAACCACCTATTCTACTGTAGTATAACAGTAAAGAGTTAAAAAAGTGTTACAAACTCCATATTATTTGTATATAAGCCCTGAAAACAGTAAAAAATAATGATGAAATCACAGAAAATGCAGGCATAAGATTATTATGTCAAAAAATAAGAGGTGTAGTTATGAAAATGTCGGGCAGTGTCAAACTTGCTGTTGTGGCAGTCGGAGTGGCATTTATATCATCGGTAACAGGGTATCTTTTTGGAGTGAATGCAGATAGCGGACCGACAGAGAGGAATATGTCTGTACCGTTAACGGAAGAGGTACAGCCTGTAAATGAGAGTGCTGAAGCTACGGAAGAAAGCGAAGCAGTTACAAAAAGCGAGATAACAAAAAAATATGTTCTGAAAGAAAACAACGGAAGCCTGTCGCTGTTTCTTGTAAATTCTGATGGAACAGAAAAGGTTTATAAAACCTACGATATAAACATAAATACACTTCCGGGCATTGATCAGGAAAAACTGCGGGAGGGAATAGAAGCAGCATCCTTGAGTGAGGCTTTGATGATGGTAGAGGATTATATGTAAAAAGAACAGCAGTCAGGACTACTGATTGCTGTTCTTTTCTTTTCCAGGAAGAGTTTGCATATGCTTTTTGTAAGTCTGTGAAAAGTATGATACATTTTCAAAGCCGCACAACTCGGCGACTTCGCTGACGGTATAGTTATCAAATACCAGTAAGTCCCTCGCCTTATGGCAACGAAGTCGGTTAAGGTAATGAATAAGAGGACAACCTACCACTTCCGTGAAAAGGTGCGAAATATAATATTTGTTAAATCCTGTTGCAGTGGCAATATTATCGAGTGTCAAAGCTTCCCGATAATTCTGATGAATATAGCGGAGAATCTTTTTGGCTATATTGAGTTTGCTTCCGTCTCCGGAAGAATAACTTATTTTGTCGGTAGATATATAATTGCGGACAAGCTCTACCATAAGATTCAGTATATCTGCTTTTATATTGGTCTGATACAGTGTCCCGCGACTGTTGTACTCTTCAATGATATGCTCAAATATATGGCTTATATTTTCTGATTGGATAAGCCTTTCAAAAGAAACATCGTAGGTTGATATTCCGAAATTTTCAAGAAACGAAGTGTTGACAATGACACAGTAATAATAAACATCGCCATCAGAATGTACCTTGTGAAGTGAATTTGAATTAACAACGGCAAGCTGACCGGGTTTAACTTTTACTGAAATATTGTCGGTTACAACTTCTGCTTCTCCTGACACAAAATACAAAAGCTCGATGTTCTCGTGCCAGTGCATAATGAAACCACAATCTTTCCATACGTGGTCATAGTGCATTTTAAAGCAGTTTTTTTCGCTTATTTTGCTGTGAAGAAACTGATAACTTTGCATAAGCGCACCCTCTCAATGACAAGAATACTACAAAAGTGAAAAAATATCTTCAAAAAGCAATTTGAATTCAGCAATATTCTTGATTTACTTTCTGACAGATTTAGTATACAATGAATTCAGCGAAAAAGCAAGATTCTTTTAAAACGGAGTGATTTTATGTATCAGTATCCTATAGGTATGATTATAGACTGCCTGCAGAATGATTTTGAGGGCGGTTTTTATGGGAAAGAATTTGATGTAGCGCTTGGAAAGGCAGTGTCAATGGGAGTTCAGGGTATACAGATGTATGCAACCACAGGGAATTATTCGCCCAAGGTGCTTGATACATCAGAAAAAAGAAGAAATCTTCTTAATCAGGTAAAATCCCACGGACTTTGCTACAGCGCACTCTGCTCGTATTTCGGCATAGGCTTCTGGGACAGGGAGAGAAATCCGCAGCTAATCGAGGACAGCAAAAGAATCCTCGACCTTGCAAAAGACCTTGAAACCGACGTTGTAATGACACATATAGGCGTTGTGCCTGCCGATAAAAACCACGATCGCTACAAAATAATGCAGGAGGCATGTCACGAGCTTGCAGAATATGCTGACAGTATTGATGCGCATTTTGCAGTTGAGACGGGTCCGGAAACTGCGGAAGTGCTGAAAGGTTTTCTTGACGACCTGGGCTCAAAAGGTGTTGCCGTAAATTTTGACCCTGCAAACCTGGTTATGGTACAGAATGTTGACCCCATAAAGGCGGTATATACCCTCCGTGATTACATAGTGCACGTCCACGCAAAGGATGGTATACATGTGTGGGATAAGGATCCCGAGGTTGTGTACGGCATTAAAAAAGAAGCGGTTAAGACTCCACGGTCGGGAAAAGAGCTTCCCCTTGGTGAAGGTGATGTTGATTTTGTGAAATTTCTCACAGCACTTGAAAACATAGGCTACCGCGGATTTTTGACTATTGAAAGAGAACGGGGAGAAAATCCTGAAAAGGATTTTCGTAATGCTGTCGGATTTTTAAAAGATATAATGAGCAGAGATACAAAAAAATAAGGCAATATAACTTGTTTAAGACAAAAACACTCAATTTGGTGACAGAACAAATTGAGTGTTTTTTTTCGAAGGTAGCAATATTACAATAAAATAGAGCAATATCATTGATTTACAACCACTTTTTCCTGCTATAGAATAAAAGCAAGAAAGGGTGGTTTTTATGTATCAGTTTCCTATAGGCATTATAAGATTGCTTCAGAACAAATTTTGACGACGCACTCCGTCAGTCTGCAGAGCTTGGGGCGAAAGGTATACAGATGTATGCAACAACGGGCGAGGTCGTAAAAATTAATGTAGGCTGAGCCTGAACCTATGTCGCGATTATACCTAGTGAAAGAAAAGTTTCGCGCGTATTCATTTTCACCATTTATTTGAAAAAGTTTGTTAAAATTAAAGGGTTGTATATTGCAATATACAACCCTTTGTGTTATTATAGCCTCATAGGGGCTGAGCGAAATGAGAATTTATTTTAAAAATTTCCTGAAAGAGTACGACTATCCCGAAGAGTCATGGGAAGTGCTTCTTTCTGCATTTGATAAGCTTGCAAAACAGAAAGAATTCAACTCATTGATTGAAAATTACTTTAAAATAAAACCTGATTTCAGGGCAATAATGACAGCTTTGTGTGAAAAGATAGAAATTAATCTCTACACAGGCTATGGTGTGCTTTTTATCTGCCTTTCAAAAGAGACTAAAAAGCTTTGCAAAAACTGGAACTGGACAGACGATATGTTCAGACGTGGTATGCTTGACATAATGTTACAGACGTGCGAGTGCTATGAGGTTAAAAAGGTTTGGGGACTTATGTCAGAGGGCTGGATGGCAGGCATAATAACAGGTACTGTGGTTTCTATCGGCAGACTTCAGTTTGTGGCAAAAAAGTACAATGGAGAAGATATCGAAGTTGCAGGTTACAGACTTACAAAGGGAACTGAAATCATTACGGTACATATTCCCGGCTCGGGTGAATCCTTTGACAAGGCTGCCCGTATGAATGCCTACGATAAGGCATATGAATTTTACGGCTATGCTGACGGTAATACCCCGTGTTTCTTTTACTGCCAAAGCTGGCTACTTTTTCCGCAGAACAGAGAAATCCTCAATCCAAGCTCAAACATCATTTCATTTATGAATGAATTTAAAATTGTAGATACAATTATTTTAAGAGAAGATGAAATACACCTGGATCTTTGGCGCATTTTCGGATACATGGCAGAGGATGAGCCTTTCGAAAATCTTCCCGAAAAGACTTCTCTTCAGCGTGCTTATAAAAAATTTCTTCTTGGCGGCAATATGCCCGGTCAGGGAATAGGCATATTCGTATATGATGCGGTAAATAAGGATACATTGCATTAAGTAAAGGAGAGAAACGGTATGAGAACTTATTTTGAAAACTTTATGGAAGAATACGATTATCCTGATGAGGCTAAGGCGGTGCTTCTTTCGTATACGACAAACTGTCGGGGGAAGAAACATTCCGGAGACTGATTGATAATTACTATAATAATGAGAAGTCTCCTGATTACGACTATCCTCTCCACAGCAGGATGATTGAAAAATACAGAAAAAATAAGGAATTTCTAGAGCCCCTTTGTGAAAAGCTGAATGTAAATATACACACGGGGTTAACGGCATTTTTTATCTGTGTTACAAAGGAGACGAAGACCATCTCTAAAATGTGGAACTGGACGGATGAAATGTACCGCCTGGGTATGGTTGATATACGTTGCAAGCTTTTTGAGGGGTATGACCTTACGGGTAACTGGGGAATAGTTGTAGAGTCCTGGATTGCGTATATCCTTGACGGTGTGATGAATTCAATCGGCAGACTTCAGTTCTATTACAGAGAGCACGACGGGGAGGATGTAACGATAGCAGGGCGCACCCTCAAAACGGGAGAACATTACATAGATATACATATCCCTGCCTCCAAAGAATCCTTCGGGAGAGAGGCAAGGCTTCAGGCTTATGACAAGGCTTATAAGTATTTTTGTGAGCTTTACGGAAAAGATGTATGCTTTTTCGGCTGTAAAAGCTGGCTTCTGTTTGAGCCTAACAGAGAGATTCTTGGCGAAAAGTCAAACATTGTTTCCTTTCTGAATGACTTCAGACTTGTGAAAAGTGATTATTTCAAAGAAGAGGAAAAATACAATGAATTGTGGAGAATTTTCGGAAAAATTAAAAAGGGTATGCCTTTTGAAGAACTGCCCGAAAATACATCTCTCCAACGTGCCTATAAAAAATGGCTTACAGACGGTAACAGACACGGTGAGGGAAAGGGATTTTTTGTATATGATTCAGTGAATAAAGATACTTTAAATTGAAAATGGCTGAACGAATTTTCGTTCAGCCATTTTGGCGCAAAAGGACAATAAATTACCTCTCAAGATTGAGGGGCAGGGGTGTTGATATGTTTGATAAAACACTTTTTTGGATTTATTTTGCACCGATTTTTCTGAATTTATTATACCTTTCTTCGAGAAGCTGTTCATCGGAAAGCTTAACCTTTTCGCCAAGCTCGTTTATAAGGAATGCTTTAAGGTCACAGCAGATTTCCTCTGCGGTTCTGTCCTTTTCACCGATAACCTTTTCAACAACCTCAAATTTGTACAGGTCGCTTGCAGTAAGCTTAAGTGCCTCTGCGGCATCGGGTGCTTTTGCTGAATCCTTCCAAAGAATACTTGCGCATCCCTCGGGAGAAATAACGGAATATACTGCGTTTTCAAGCATTACGGCTGTATTACATACACCAAGTGCCAATGCTCCGCCGCTTCCACCTTCGCCAACTATGACGGAAATAATAGGTGTTTTAAGTCCCATCATTTCATAAAGATTTTCAGCGATAGCTTCACCCTGACCTCTTTCCTCGGCATCGATACCGCAATATGCACCGGGACTGCCGATGAAGCAGATGATAGGTCTTCTGAATTTTTCAGCTTCTTTCATAAGGCGGAGAGCTTTTCTGTAACCCTCGGGAGTGGGACAGCCGAAATGGCGAGCCACTCTTTCCTCGATAGTGTTCCCTCGCTCCATTGCAATAACGGTTACGGGCATTCCTGCAAGGAATCCCACACCGCCGATGATTGCACCGTCGTCACCGTAGCGGCGGTCGCCGTGTAATTCCACGAAATCATCAATCATACGTGATATATAATAGCCACCCATAGGGCGAGCATTGCTTCGTGCAGCAGTTACCCTGTCGTAGGCTCTTGTCTGTGTGTTGTTCATATTAATTCACTCCCATCTGCTTATGCTCTGTGTATTCTGAGCAATTTTCCGATAGTATATTTAAGACGGGGTCTTTCCTCAATAATGTCTATAAAGCCGTGTTCAAGCATAAATTCTGCTCTCTGAAATCCTTCGGGGAGCTTTTTGCCTGTAGTCTGCTCGATTACTCTTGCACCTGCAAATCCTACAAGTGCTTTAGGCTCTGCAATAATGATGTCACCAAGCATTGCAAAGCTTGCAGTTACACCGCCTGTTGTGGGGTCTGTCAGCACCGTTATGTAAAGATTACCACCGTCGCTATGCTTCTTAACGGCACCGCTTACTTTTGCCATCTGCATGAGGGAAAGAATACCCTCCTGCATTCTTGCACCGCCGGAAGTGGTGAAACCTACAACGGGGAGCTTTTCTTTTGTTGCTTTTTCAAAAAGACGGGTGATTTTTTCACCCACAACCGTTCCCATACTTCCCATCATGAAGTTTGAATCCATAACGAATATACAGCAGGGATTCCCGTCAATTTTCGCAGTACCGCAAACAACACCCTCGTTAAGACCGCTTGTTTCGGTAGCTCTTCTGATTTTATCCTCATAATCGGGGAAATCAATGGGGTTGTGGCTTTTAAGTGATTTGTCACATTCCTTAAAGCTGCCTTTATCTGTGATGACTGCAATTCTGTCCATTGCGCCCATACGCATATATGTAGCACATTCGGGACAAATCATATCATTTTCAAAGAAAACGGAATGAAGTGCTGTATGTCCGCATTTTTTGCAGGAAATCTCCACGTCGTTTTCTTTGGGAGTAAATATATTTTTAATATCCATATTTTTTCCTCCAACTACTTCGCCGTCACAGCGAATGAAAATTCGGCACTTACACAGAGTTTGCCGTTAACATATCCGCATCCCTTTGCAAAATAGAAAGGGTCGCGGTCTTTTGTGATTTCGCACTTTGTTTCAAAAACATCTCCCGGGCGAACGGGGTTTTTGAATTTTACCTTGTCAAGTCCTGTAAAATAGGGGAGTTTGCCATCTGATATTACTCCATCAAGGCATACGCAGACGGACTGCGCCAGAATTTCGCAAAGGATAACTCCCGGCACAACCGGATTCCCGGGAAAATGTCCCTTAAGAAACCACTCGTCACCCTCTATTTTCTTTTTGCCGTGGGCAACACCGTCAATTAATTCTACTTCATCAAGGAGAAGCATATTATCACGGTGGGGAAGAATGTTTTTAATCTCTTCTTTATTCATAGCGCACCTCAGATTTTCCTGAATGCGATACAAGCATTGTGACCACCGAAGCCAAGTGATGTTGACATAGCAAGGTCAATCTCTGTGTTAAGTGCGGTGTTTGGTGTATAGTCAAGGTCGCATTCCTCGTCCTTTTCGCTATATCCGATTGTAGGGGGAACGATGTTCTCGCGGAGTGCAAGAATTGCCGCAATACCCTCAACTGCGCCTGCCGCACCGAGAAGGTGACCTGTCACGGACTTTGTTGAGCTGATATGAAGCTTATATGCATCGTCGCCAAAAACATTTTTGAATGCTCTTGTTTCGGTCTTATCGTTAAGGGGCGTGCTTGTTCCGTGAGCATTAATGTAAATCTTTGAAGCATCGTATTCTCCTGCTTCCTTAAGGCAGTCAGCAATAGCTCTTGATGAGCTTTCTGCAGAATCGTCGGGAGCTGTAACGTGGAACGCATCGCAAGTGCTTCCGTAGCCGACAACTTCGGCATAGATTTTTGCACCGCGGGCTGCTGCGTGTTCGTACTCTTCAACGATTACTGCGCCTGAACCTTCTCCCATAACAAAGCCGTTTCTTCTCTTGTCAAAGGGTATAGAAGCGCACGCAGGGTCTTCGCTTTCAGAAAGAGCCATACAGTTTGTAAAAGCCGCTACTGCCAGGGGAGAGATACTTGCCTCAACACCGCCTGCAATAATTGCATCGGCATAACCGCCCTTGATTGCTCTGTAAGCCTCACCAATAGCGGATGTGCCTGTGGCACAAGCTGTGCTGATAGCAATACACGGACCCTTTGCACCTGTCTTTATAGCAATATTACCTGCACCCATATTTGTGATAAGCTTGGGAATGAAGTGGGGAGATACTCTTGCAGGTCCTTTGTTTAAAAGGTTGTTGTGTTCGTCAACGAATGTATCAAATCCGCCTATACCGCTTCCGAAATATACACCGAAGCGCTCGGGGGCAATGTTATCTTTGATATTGCTGTCTTCTACAGCCTGAAGCGCTGATGCAATAGCATACTGAACGAACTTGTCGCTTCTTCTGATGTCACCCTTTTCCATATACTGTGACGCATCAAAATCCTTGACTTCAGCGGCAACCTTTACCTTGTAGTCAGTTGTATCGAATTTTGTTATGTAATCAATTCCGCATTTGCCGTTTTTTAAGCTGTCCCAGAAAGTTTCTACATTGCATCCTACGGGAGTGATTGCTCCCATACCTGTTATTACTACACGTTTCATAAAGATCCTCCTTTATATTGCAAGGCCGCCGTCAATGCGGATAACCTCGCCTGTGATATAGTCAGAAACATCATCACTGAGAAATGCCGCAAGGTTTGCAACATCCTCGGGCTTGCCGGCTCTCTTAAGGGGAATAGAGCTGATGTAATCTTCTGCGTTTGAAAGGTCCTTTGTCATATCGGTTGATATGAAGCCGGGCGCGATTGCGTTACAGCAGACATTTTTGCCTGCAAACTCTCTTGCAGTAACCTTTGTAAGGGCGATTACCCCTGCTTTTGATGAAGAATAGTTTGCCTGTCCCGCAACACCAATAAGTCCCGATACGGAAGAAATATTCACGATTTTGCCGTATTTGCGCTTGATAAAGTTTCTTCCGCAGGCTTTAATCATATTAAAGCATCCCTTTAAGTTGGTGTTTATAACATCGTCAAACTCCGCCTCGTCCATGGAGATTAAGAGGTTGTCGGCTGTTTTTCCCGCGTTATTGATTAAGATATCAACACCACCAAAGTCCTCGATAACCTTTTTTACGCATTCCTTACATTCGTCGGAATTTGCAACGTTGCATTTATAGATTTCAGCTTTTACACCGTTATTTTCACAAGCTTTTTTAACAGCTGCTGCCTTTTCCTCACTGCCGTAGTAGATAATAGCGACATTTGCACCAAGCTCTGCAAATTTTTCTGCTATTGAGGCACCGATACCGCGGGATGCACCTGTTATAATTGCGTTTTTACCCTTAAGCATTTTTTATCGCCTCCACAGCCACATTCAGTGTTTCTTCACTGTCTACCGAGTATACGTTTACATCCTTTGAAATCTTCTTGATAAGTCCGCAAAGGGTTTTTCCGGGACCTACCTCAATAAAGTCGGTAACACCATCTGCAATCATATTTTCAACTGTTTCCTGCCACTTAACGGGTGATTTCATCTGGCTTTCAAGCATACCGATAACATCTTCGCCGTATGGCTGTGCGGTAAGGTTTGCATATACGGGCATCTCGGGGGCTTTGATGTCAAATTCATTAAGCTTTTCACCAAATTTTTCAGCGGCATCACTCATAAAGGGTGAGTGGAATGCACCGCTTACTGCAAGGGGAATAGTCTTTCCGCCAAGCTCCCTAACCTTTTCTGAAAAGCCGTCCATACTGCTCTTAATACCTGACACTACTGTCTGACCGGGACAGTTGAAGTTTACTGCGTAAAGGTCAGTAAATTCTGATGCTGTTTTTGAAACGGTTTCGCCGTCAAGCTTCAGCACTGCGCACATAGCAGTGTTTTCGGGGTCTGCGGCATCGTTCATAAGGCGACCTCTTTCGGTAACGATTTTAAAACCGTCCTCGTAGGAATATGCCTTTGCATAGGAAAGCGCCGCGATTTCGCCTAAAGAAAATCCTGCAACGCAGTCAGCAAAGATGCCCTTTTCATTTAATGAGAGTGCCGCACCTATTTCCACAAGGTACATACACGGCTGTGTGTTTGCAGTGATTTTCAGTTCTTCATCAGTCCCGTTGAAGCACTGCTCAATTGTTCCTTTGCGGTAGTTTTCCGCACTGTCGTACAGATTTTTTGCAGAGCGGCCCATATCGTAAAGGGTTTTACCCATTCCGCTGTACTGTGCGCCCTGTCCTGAAAAAACAAATGCTATTTTACCCATTTTACTGCTCCGTTCAATATAATTTCAGCTTCGTCCATAATGCTTTTCACCATGTCGGAAGCATTTTCTTCTTTATCAATTAATCCCGAAATCTGTCCTGCAAGAAAACATCCTTTTTTGCTGTCGCCGTCAACAACTGCGGCGCGAAGGGACCCTACTGCCATATTTTCAAGCTCATCGTCGCTGATTGAGGAATATTCCATTTTCGCATAATTTCTTGAAAAAGGACTTTTGAGACTTCTTACGGGATGACCGAGTCTGCGTCCTGTAACGATAGTTGCCGTATCGTTAGCCTTAAGTAATTTGTCTTTGTATTCTCTGCTGATATTGCACTCAAACGCGGCAAGGAATCTTGTTCCTATCTGCACCGCTTCGGCGCCCAGCATAAATGCTGCGGCTACACCTCTGCCGTCTGCAATACCGCCTGCCGCAATGACGGGAATATTTACAGCATCGCAAACCTGGGGGATGAGTGCCATAGTTGTCATTTCTCCTACGTGACCGCCGGATTCGCCACCCTCGGCAATAACTGCATCTGCACCGCTTCTTTCAACAAGCTTTGCAAGTGCGCAGGATGCCACTACGGGAATAACCTTAATCCCTGCTTCTTTCCACATAGGAATATATTTTTCGGGATTGCCTGCGCCTGTTGTAACAACAGCTACTTTTTTCTCGGCAACAAGGCAGGCAATTTCGTCAACGTTTTGCCCCATAAGCATAATATTTACACCAAAGGGCTTATGGGTAAGAGAACGGGCAGTGTCGATCTCTTTACCAAGCTTTTCTACATCGCCGCTTGCAGCTGAAATAATGCCCAAGCCGCCGCCATTTGATACTGCCGCTGCAAGAGTGGCGTCGGATATGTGTGCCATACCGCCCTGTAAAATCGGATATTCTATTCCGAGCATTTCACATATTGGTGTGCGTACCATTATTTCACGACCTTTCTTTTTAATTAGTTCTTTGACTCGATGTAATTAACGAGTTCCTTAACACTTCTGCCTGCTTCTGCGGGCTTGATTTCTATGCCGAACTCATCTTCCATTTCCATCATAATTTCTACAGCATCAAGTGAATCTACACCGAGATCGTCAAATGTTGTTTCCTCTGTGATTTCCTCCACATCCATTTCAAGATGTTCTGCCAATAATTCTCTTACTTTGTCGAGTGTCATAATAATTGCCTCCTATAATATTATAAAATTTAATTAAATTAATTACCATTCAATTACGCAAGCGGCACTTGAAAGTCCGCCGCCAAAAGCTGACATTACGATTTTGTCACCTTTTTTGAGTTTGCCTGACCGGACAAGCTCATCAAATGCTATTGCAACACTTGCAGATGATGTATTACCGTATTTGTCGATATTTACAACAAATTTTTCTTTGGGCATCTTAAGACGTTTTGCCGCAAAATCAATAATTCTGATGTTTGCCTGATGTGTTACCACATAGTCTACATCCTCAAGAGTGAGGGATGCCTTTTGTGCAACGCACTTTATATCTTCAACAATTTTGTTTACTGCAAATTTAAAGGTTTCCTGACCGTCCATAAATATGTAGGGATGCTTAACCTCGCCCTTGTAGAAAGGTGAGCTTCCGGAAAATGAGGGGATTTCAATAACCTCGTTTCCGCCACTTGTGTAAAGAAGAGAGGAGAGGTAGCCGTCTCCCGGTGCTATTACGAATGCACCTGCACCGTCGCCGAAGATAACGCAGGTTCCGCGGTCAGTCCAGTCAACAATTTTGCTGAGCCTTTCAGCACCGATAACAAGAATGTTTTTTACAGTGCCGCGTGCTATATAAGAAACTGCTGTATCAAGTGCGAACAGAAATCCGCTGCAGGCAGAGTTTATGTCAAATGCCGGACACTCGGCACCGATTTCCTTCTGAACGATTCCTGCAACAGTGGGGCATCTTGTTTCTGAAGAAATAGTTGCTGCGATGATTAAATCAATGTCCTTTGCATCCATATTGGCGGATTTAAGGGCTTCCTTTGCCGCGTTAACTGCAAAATCGGCAGCGGTTTCACCGGTGGATATGCGTCTTTCCTTTACTCCTACACGCTGTATAATCCATTCGTCAGATGTGTCTACCAATTTGGTTAAATCATTGTTTGTAACCGTGTTTTCGGGGAGATATGCACCTGTTCCGAGAATTTTAATCATTGTAAACATCCTTTCTTCAGCACACAGTGTGCTGATAAAACATGAGGGAATCTGTAATAATCCCCGTAAACTTCTCAAATTCAGCACACTGTGTGCTGAAGAAGTTTTTAACAGAGATTTCTCTGTTAAAAATAAAATTAAACCTTCTTTAGTCCTTTTAATATGAAAGTAAACCCGTAACGGTAGCTCTTTAGAGCATCTTCGAGAGGAAGCTTACGACCGATTGCATCAGCATTGAAGCCACGGATAAAGCACCATATGGTATAGCTTGTCATATCCAAGTCAACGTTCTTAGCATAGCCGTTATCTATGCCATGTTTGATAATTTTCTTAATTTCTTCGGTCCACCACTTATAGTTGCTGTCTGATAGAGAATCGTTCTCAAACACATAGTGTGCGAAATTATAACGGGTCTCATAGGAAAGAATAAGAGTTTTTTCCACAACCTCCATAACCTGCTCAAAAAAGTCTCTGTTCTTGTCAAAGGAAAAGCGGAGACTGTCCCGCACTTTCATAATCATTTCAGAAGAAATAGTGTCAATAACTTCTCCGATGTTATGAAAACGGTTATAGAAAACACGGTTTGTAATATCAAGCTTTTTCAAAACCTTGCGTACATTCAAATCCTGGATGCCATCCTGTGCAATAATTTCCTTGACGGCATTTATAATAATTTCAGACATTTCATCCGAAATAAGGTTGTCATTCAGTGCAGGCATAAGACACCTCCAACATTCAGCACACACTGTGCTAGATGGTATTGTAATATAAATCTCCGTGTTTGTCAATATATATGCACAAAAAATATAAAACTTTACAAAAAATCACAAGATATTGTCATTATCTTGTGATTTTTGCAGATTTATTTTATATAATCTTTTACAAATTCGCCTATTCTTTCGAGGGCGCGCTCAATATTTTTTATACTGTAGGCATAACTGCAGCGGATAAAACCTTCACCGCATTCACCGAATGCAGTACCGGGAACTACGGCGACTTTCTTATCGTAGAGAAGCTTTGTGGCGAATTCGTCGCTCGTAAGCCCTGTTGCACTGATGTTGGGGAATACGTAGAAAGCACCCAGAGGCTCAAAACAACTGAGCCCCATACTTCTGAAGCCGTCAACCATAACGCGTCTTCTGTGATTGTATTCCTCTGTCATATGGCTGACATCTTCATCACAACTGCGGAGAGCTTCGATAGCAGCATACTGACTTGTGGTAGGTGCACACATAATGCCGTACTGATGAATCTTTGTCATCTGTGTTATAAGAGGCTCGGGACCGCAGGCATATCCAAGTCGCCAGCCTGTCATAGCAAAAGCTTTACTGAAGCCGTTTACCGTGACGGTATGCTCTTTCATACCCTCAATTGAAGCAAAGGATACGTGATCTCCATCATATGTAAGCTCGCTGTAGATTTCATCAGAGAGTACAATAAGGTTATGTTCTTTAACGATTTTTGCGATTTTTTTAAGGTCTTCTCTCTGCATAACAGCACCAGTGGGATTGTTTGGGAAGGGAAGAATAAGAAGCTTTGTCTTATCCGTAATTTTCTCAAGTACCTTTTCGGGAGTGAGACGGAATTCGTCCTTTTCCTCTGTCTGAATGGTCACAGGGGTACCGCCTGCCATAAGTGTACAGGGCTTGTAGCATACAAAGCAGGGCTCGGGAATAAGCACCTCATCTCCGGGGGATATGATTGCGCGGATTAAAAGGTCAATAGCTTCACTTCCACCGACGGTAACGATAACTTCATTTTTGGGATTATAGCAAAGGTTATATTTTCTTTTAAGATATATACAGATTTCCTCAAGAAGCTCTTTTGTACCCTTATTAGCGGTATAGTGTGTATGTCCCTGTTCAAGAGAGTATATACCTGCTTCGCGGATTGCCCAGGGAGTGACAAAGTCAGGCTCACCCACTCCGAGGGATATTACACCCTCCATAGTTGCCGCAATGTCAAAAAACTTACGGATGCCGGAGGGGGCAAGAGCGCTGATTGCAGGAGATATTATTTTGGAATAATCCATCATATGCCGATAACCTCCCTGTCATCTTTTTCAGGTTCGGCATAGATTACACCGTTATTTTTGTAGGTCTTAAGTTCGAAGTGGGTAGAGGTTGATATAACTGCGTCCATAGGCGCAAGGCGCTCCGCAACGAACATAGCAATTTCTTTAAGGCTTTTACCCTCAACCGTTACAAGCAGGTCGTAAGGACCCGACATAAGTATAACTGACTTAACCTGGGGGAATTTATAAATCCTTTCGGCAACTGTGTCAAAACCGCCGCCGCGCTGGGGTGTTATCTTAAGCTCAATATGGGCGATATTTGTCTGGCGGTCAGTTAATTCCCAGTTAACGAGAGTTTTGTAGCCAAGAATAACATTGTCATTTTCAAGTTCACAAATGGCGGCCTTAACCTCCGCCTCATCTTTGCCAAGCATAACGGCTATTTTGGCGGCTGTAAGATGACTGTCCTGTTCCAAAAGTGCGAGAATTTCATTTTTCATAGTTAATAACTCCAATCTTTGTAAACTTCACTGCAATTATATACTATATAATAAGAAAAATCTACTCTTTTTCAATAAAAGTCAAAAAATAATTGAATAATGAGGTATTTTGTAGTAAAATAATACATTGTATGAGAGGAATGGTGTTATGAAATCAGCATCTTTGAATAAACTTTCCTTTTACCTCCAGATGCTTAAAGCGCGTTATGGTGAGGGAGAGTATTTTGTTGAAATAAATATCAGCTTTAAATCCGGAACAAAGATTTTTCCTGCATCGGTGAAGAAAGAGGACGATGGACTTGTATTTTCATATTCAGGTAAAAAAGAGCCTTTTGAATGGGAAAAGATTACCGATGCTGCAAAGAATTATGACAGTATGCAGCTTGTATATAAGGAACGTGGTACCGATGCTGTGATTCTGGCAGATGACAGAAATGTATCTCTTAAATACGAGGATGCTGCAGAGGTAACAAAGAGTACCACTGCAACAGTTGGTGAGCGCAAGTATATAATTGCACCTCCCAAGGCTGACAGCCTCCTTAAGGAAATCGGCATAATGGCGGAAAACGGCAAGATTAAAAACGATATGATACGCAAATACAATCAGATAGACCACTTTGTGGAGCTGATTGCCGATCATCTTAAGAAGCTCGACGGAAAGATAGAGGTGCTTGATTGTGCCTGCGGTAAAAGTTATTTGTCATTTGCGCTTAACTATTACCTTAAGGATGTACTGAAAAAGGACTGTCATATAACGGGTGTTGACTATTCCAAGGTTGTTATAGATGCGTCAAAAAGAATGGCAAAAAACCTCGGCTACACAAATATGACTTTTATAGAGGCAGATTTGACTGTATTCAAGCCTGAAAGAACACCTGATGTTGTTATAAGCCTTCATGCCTGTGATACGGCTACGGATATGGCAATAGGGGCAGGAATAAACGCAGGGGCGAAGGCTATCTTCGCAGTGCCCTGCTGTCATAAAGAGCTTCTTTCCCAGTATTCTTACGAGCCTTTTGCACCGCTTTTAAAATACGGCATTTTCAAGGCAAGACAGGCAGATTTGCTGACGGATTCACTCCGTTGTCTGGCTTTAGAAGCGGCAGGATATTCCGTTACGGCACAGGAGTATATTTCGCCTGTAGAAACCCCGAAGAATCTTCTTATAAAGGCATTTAAAGACGGAAAAAATCAGCAGAAGGCAAGAAAAGAATATTTTGAACTTAAAAATATGCTTGGAATTAATCCCAAGCTGGCAACACTTATTGGTTTGGAGGACAACTGATGCAGGACTTTTCAGAAAAGACAGTAAAGCAGGAATATATGTTTAAAGGGGAGATTATCAACCTCCGTGTTGACACGGTAACAACTCCGTCGGGTAACACTGCAACACGTGAGCTTGTAGAACATCCGGGCGGAGTATGTGTAGTCCCCCTTGATGATGACGGAAATGTAATTATGGAGTGGCAGTATCGCCGCCCTTTTGATACAAACACCTTTGAAATCCCCGCAGGAAAGCTCACTCCCGGAGAGGATCCTCTTGAATGCGGCAAGCGCGAGCTTGAAGAAGAAACAGGGATGAGGGCAAATAATTACATATACCTTGGAAAGATGCTTCCCACACCGGGATTTTGTTACGAGGTAGTACATATGTATCTTGCAACGGGACTTTACGAGGGTGAGTTAAACCGTGACGAGGACGAATTTATGGAGGTGGTTAAAGCACCTCTTTCAGAACTTGTGGAAAAGGTGCTTTCGGGCGAAATCGTTGATGCGAAAACAGCCCTTGCTCTTATGAAAGTCAATGAAATGAAAAACAGAGGAATGATTTGATGAAGGCGGCATTTTATGCTCTCGGATGCAAAGTAAATCAATATGAAGCAGATTGCTACGCAAAGATGTTTTCGGATAAAGGCTGGGAAGTCGGCGCTTTTGACGAGGTATGTGATGTCTACGTTATAAATACCTGCGCTATAACGAATGTGGGCGAACGTAAAAGCAGGCAGATTTTAAGACGTGCAAAGAAGCTTAATCCTGCGGCTATCGTAGTTGCAACTGGATGTTATGCTCAAACCAAAGCGGAGGAAATAAAGGATATAAAGGAAGTTGACCTTGTTCTCGGCACGGCAAACCGCTCGCAGATTACAGAGCTTATAGAAGCAAAACTCCGGGGTGAGGATACCGACCTTTTAACCGATATAATGAAAGAAAGACTTTACGAAGAACTTGAGTGTGAGGGGAGCGAGGAGCGCACTCGTGCATATATAAAAATCCAGGACGGATGCAATAACTTCTGCTCATACTGTATAGTCCCTTATGCAAGAGGACCTGTAAGGTCGAGAGGTATTGATAATATAATAAAGGAAGCTGTAAGGCTTTCGGAAAAAGACTTTCGGGAAATTGTCCTTACGGGAATAAGTGTCAATTCCTATGGAAAAGACCTTAAAAACGGACATACGTTAAAGGATGTTGTCCGTGAAGTGTGCAAGGTAGACGGAATTGAAAGAGTCCGTTTAAGCAGCATTGACCCGGGTGCGTTTGACGATGAATTTATAGAGCTTGTGGCAAATGAGAAAAAGATGTGCAGACATTTTCATATTTCACTTCAAAGCGGCAGTACAACTGTGCTTAAAAGGATGAACAGAAAATATACTGCACAGGAGTATCTTGAAACACTTGACAGGATTCGCACAGCAATGCCTGATGCCGGCATTACCACGGATATAATATGCGGTTTCCCCGAGGAAAGTGAAAAGGAAGTAAAAGAGACTCTTGAATTTGTGGAAAAAGCACAGTTCTTAAAGGTACACGTTTTCCCATATTCGGAGAGAAGCGGCACTGCCGCCGCTCTGATGCCCCAGATAGACAGACACATCCGCGAGGAAAGAGCGCAGGAGCTTATAACAGTGTGTGACAAAATAGCGAAGAATGTAGAGGATAGCTTTATCGGTAAGGAAGTCAAGGTGCTTTTTGAGCAGTGCAGAAATGGTATTTCCGACGGACTTGCGGAAAATTACCTGCGTGTGTTTGCAGAGGGCGACGGACTTGACGGAGAAATAAGCAACGTCCGCATAACAGAAAGAAAAAACGGAAAGCTTTTTGGTGAAATAACGAATTAAGAGGCATGCTATGGAATGGGTTTTGTTTACTCTTGTATTTGGTGTGTGCAAGGGTTTCAGAGAGGGAATAAAGAAAAAAGCTCTTGAAAAGAGCTCTACCTTTGAGGTTTTGTTCCTTTATACACTTATCGGATTTTTACTTGTTATTCCCACTGCAAAGGATGTATTCAGTATCCCGTGGGAGTATTACTTCTTTATAAGTATAAAATCACTTGTGGTATTTACTGCGTGGATACTGTCGTTCAATTCAATAAAGCATATGACCGTAAGCCTTTACGGAGTAATGGATACGTCAAGGGTGGCTTTTTCTACCATTATGGGAATTACCATTATGGGTGAAAGTGCCTCCATAAGGCATATGTCGGGACTTGTGCTTGTGGTGCTTGGTCTTCTGCTTGTGAATATTCACAAAAAAGGAGAGCAGGAGGTAAAGCATAAGTATATAATTATGACCCTTGTGTCCTGTCTTTTCAATGCCACGTCAGGAGTTATGGACAAATGGCTTACACAGACTGTCACAAGCGGTCAGCTTCAGTTTTGGTATATGCTCTTTATGACGGCGATGTACGGCATTTATATTCTGTGCTCAAAAACGAAGGTCAGCATCAGAACCCTTAAGACAAATTACTGGATAGTAATTCTTGCAGTGATTTTTATAATAGGCGACAGAGCACTTTTTATAGCTAACAGAAATCCCCACAGCCGTATTACTGTAATGACACTCATAAAACAGTCTTCTGTATTGGCGGCGGTACTTACGGGCAGAATTATGTTTAAGGAAAAAGGTACACTTCGCCGAACTCTTTGTGCGCTTCTTGTAATAGCGGGTATAATCATAGCGGCAGTGTAAAAATGCTTTACAAAAAGCTGAAAAAGCTTTATTATATAAACCGAGGGGAGTAGACCCATAAGGAGTGAATCTTTTGAAAAAAGGAGATTTTCTGATAGTTGCAGTTGTTGCAGTTCTGGTGATTTCCTGGTTTTTCATGTCAAAGACGGGAAGTACTGCGGCAATTTATATTGACGGAGAGCTTTATAAAGAGGCTTCTCTTTCAAAAGATGCTGAAATTAAAGTTGAGAGTAAATACGGAAAAAATACTGTTGTTATAAAAAGCGGCGAGGTAAGAATTACTGATTCCGATTGCCTCGGAAAGGATTGTGAAAAAGGCTCGATAAGTAGGAGTGCAAGAAGTCTTGTATGCCTGCCCAACAGGCTGACAGTTATAATTGAGGGAGATAAAACAAAAGACGAAACGGATGTTGTATTATGATTAGCAGTAAAAAAATAACAAGAGCTGCCGTTACTGTAACTATAGCGGTGCTTCTTGGCTATATAGAAAGCCTTTTTCCGCCTATTGTTCCAATTCCCGGAATAAAAATCGGACTTGCAAATGCGGTGGTAATTATTCTTCTGTATGCTGATTCGGTAAAAAGCGCCTGGACGGTTTCGGTTTTAAAGGTTATTCTGAGCTCGGTGCTTTTTGGCACTGCAACGTCGTTTATATATAGCTTATGCGGTGCGGTAATAAGCCTTGCCGTAATGATAATAGCAAAAAAAACACGCATTTTTTCCACTGTGGGAGTAAGTAGTCTGGGTGGAATATTTCACAACCTTGCACAGCTTACCTGTGCGTACTTCTTTGTTGGAAAGGGTGCTGTGCTGTATATGCCGATACTATGCATTTCAGGTGCAATCTGCGGTGCGCTTACGGGGGTTGCGGCACAGATGGTAATTAAAAGGGGGAAGAATCTGTTTGGGAAAGAATGATTATCTGAAGCTTTCTGACAAGAAAGCTGCTGAAATAGAAAAAACACTTGGTCTTACTGTTAAAGAGGTTATCAGACGTAACCCGGACCGTGACAGGGCAAAGCTCTGGCGCCCCTGCTATATAAGAGATATTGAAAAAATTCTTCATCATCCTTTTTATAACAGGTACACGGATAAAACACAGGTGTTTTCCTTTTATAAGGATGACGACATTACACGGCGTGCACTTCACGTTCAGTTAGTGTCAAGAATTGCAAGAAATATAGGAAGATTGCTGGGACTCGACCTTGACCTTATTGAGGCAATCGCCCTTGGTCACGATATTGGACATACACCTTTCGGTCATGCGGGAGAGAAACTTCTGGGAGAAATATATACCGCCCGTACGGGAAGATTTTTCAATCATAACGTACATAGTGTAAGGGTGCTTGACAAAATATTCAACCTTAATATAAGTCTTGATTCTCTTGACGGAATACTTTGTCATAACGGTGAGCTTGAGCTTAAGGAGTACCGTCCGTCGAAGCTTTCCGGTTTTGAAGAATTTGACAAAAAGGTGGAAGGATGTTATATTGACAAGGACAATGTCAAAAAGCTTATTCCGTCAACCCTTGAGGGATGCGTGGTACGTGTCAGCGATATTATTGCATATCTTGGCAAAGACCGACAGGACGCAGAGCGCGCAGGAATGGATTTTGACTATGACGGCAGCTACAATGCCTATACCATAAATAATTTTGTGGTGAATATAGTGGAAAACAGCTTCGGCAAGGATTATATACGTATGGATGATGAATACTTTGATGCACTTCGTCAGGCAAAAAGTGACAATATGCAGAGAATTTATATGTCGCAGAGCGTAAATGAACAGTATGAAAAATGCTTAAGACCTATGTTTGAGATGCTTTATGAGAAGCTGCTTGAGGGCATCGATCAGAAAGACAGCCTGATAACACGTCATCATATTGAGTTTATAAATACGCGCCGCAGGTATTACAGCGCAGAAACCGATTATGTTGAAAGAAACTCACCTGACGACATAGTTGTGGATTATATTGCATCAATGACAGACGATTATTTCATTGATATTTGTGCTCATCTTTTGCCTGATGCGCCAAAGGTGAAGTATACAGGATATTTTGATTGAAAGGAAATTGATAGTATGGAAAACAAAAAAATGGCGGAGCTTCTTTTTCCGCAGATAGACAAAACTCCCGATTATTATGAAAATCTCTACCCGGAAAGAAATCTCAAGGAGGGGGCAAAGGTAACACGTCTCGGCCCCAGTCCTACGGGATTTATACATCTCGGAAACCTTTTCGGAGCTATTACTGACGAAAGACTTGCGCATCTTTCTGACGGTGTATTCTATCTACGTATAGAGGACACCGACAATAAGCGCGAGGTAGAGGGTGCAGTGGATGTTGTTATAAATACACTCCGTTATTTTGGCGTTGAATTTGATGAGGGCGCGCTTTCTGACGGCGAGAAAGGTGACTACGGTCCTTATCGTCAGCGCCAGAGAGCAGAAATTTATCAGACCTTTGCAAAGAGCCTTGTCGAAAGAGGTCTTGCATATCCCTGTTTTTGCAGCGAGGACGAGCTTGCCGCTATGCGTGATAAGCAGACGGAGCTCAAGGAAAACTTCGGTTACTACGGCAAGTGGGCTGTTCACAGAAATATTACAGATGATGAGGCAAAGAAGAACATAGAAGAGGGAAAGAGCTTTGTTCTCCGTTTCCGTGCTCCTGAACCAAGCGGTAAAACATTTACTATCGTTGACGGCATCAGAGGAGAGCTTACAATGCCCGAGAATGAGCAGGATGTAGTTCTTCTTAAATCAGACGGTATCCCCACATACCATTTTGCACACGTTGTGGATGACCACCTTATGCGCACAACTCATGTAGTAAGAGGCGAGGAGTGGCTTGCAACACTTCCTATCCATGTTCAGCTTTTCCAGTATATGGGATGGGAAGCGCCTGTGTATTGCCACACTGCACAGCTTATGAAAATTGACAATGGTGTTAAACGTAAATTAAGTAAGCGTAAAGACCCAGAGCTTTCTCTTGATTATTATAAGAGCGAGGGCTATCTTCCCGGTGCTGTATGGGAATATCTTATGACGGTGCTTAACTCAAACTATGAACAGTGGAGAATGGACAACCCCGAAAAAGACGTTAAAGAATTCCCGTTCACTACTGCGAAAATGGGTATCAGCGGTTCGTTGTTTGATATTGATAAGCTTAACGATGTCAGCAAGAATTACCTTGCTACTCTTGACAGCGAAACCGTTTATAACTATATTACAGACTGGGCAAAAGAGTGCGATGAGGAATATTATAATCTTCTTACACGGGACAGAGACTTTGCTCTCAGAATGATTGGTATCGGCAGAGGCGGCGAAAAGCCCAGAAAAGACGTAAGCCACTGGAAGCAGTCAAAGGATTTTTACAGCTTCTTCTTTGATGAACTCTTCCGTATGGAAGATAATTATCCCGAAAAGGTATCTATGGAAGACAGAAAGATTATTCTTCAGAAATATATGGAAACCTACAACCACACAGACGACCAGAGCACATGGTTCTCCAAGGTAAGAGAAATCGGAGAAACTCTCGGATATGCTCCACAGCCCAAGCTTTATAAGAAAAATCCCGAACTTTACAAGGGTCATGTTGGTGATGTAAGCGGAGTAATAAGAGTGGCTGTTACGGGACGTACCAACTCTCCCGATATATGGTGCATTCAGCAGGTGCTAGGTGAAGAACGTTCAATGCAAAGGATAAAGAATGCTTATGACGAAAACTAAAAAACTTATAGGTGTTTTTGCCATTATGTTGCTTGCTGTAGCGGCATTGGTCTTGTTATGGCTTCTGCCGGTACAAAAGAAGCAGGCAGAAACAGTTACTTCTGCGGTAGCTAAAGACAGTGCAGTAGTTGTAAATATCAAGGCGGTAGGTGATAATCTCATACATTCGCCGATATTCAAGGCTTGTAAAACAGAGAACGGATACAATTTTGACAGTGTGTATGAGAATATAAGGCATCATATAAAAGATGCAGATATAGCAGCGATAAATCAGGAAACGATTTTTGTTGATGAAAACTCATCCTACAGCGGCTATCCGAATTTCGGCTCACCTCATCAGGTGGGTGAAAGCACCAGAAAAGCCGGATTTAATGTTGTAACTCATGCAACAAATCATGCTTATGACAAGGGTTATAATGCCATTTTGTATACTATGGATTTCTGGAATAAATATAATGATATTACTGTTCTCGGTGTAAATAGGTCGCAGGAAGAACAGAATAACGTTAAAGTATGGGAAAAAGATGGGCTTTCTGTAGCTATGCTGAATTTCACCTACGGGCTGAATGGTTACAGCTTGCCGGAAGATGAGCCGTATCAGGTTAATCTGCTTAAACTTAAAGAACTTGAGAAAAATCTGCTTATACAGGCAGAGAATAAAGCTGATATAACAGTTGTATTTGTGCACTTCGGTACAGAATACGTTCACACACCTACAGAAGAACAGATGCAGGCTGTTGAATTTTTGTGCAGTAATGGTGCAGATATTATCATAGGTACACATCCTCATGTGGTACAGCCTGTTACAAAGCACATTGCAGAAAACGGAAACGAAGCAATAGTTTACTATTCTCTGGGTAATTTCGTATCAAATCAGAGTGGTGCGGCAAAAAATCTCGGAGCAATGGCAGATATGACCATTATCAAGGAGGACGGTGTAACAAGGGTGGAAAGCTACGAAATGCATCCTCTCGTCACTCACTGTGCAGACGGTAAATATACAATATATATGCTTGAGGATTATACTGATGAGCTTGCGTCAAAGCATACACGGGCGCCGGGTCTTACAGTAGCGAAGCTTTCGGAATTGTATGATAAGATAATAAATATTGAAGTATAAGAAAAAGACGGTGTAAAGAAAATTTACATCGTCTTTTCTTACGGATTGCACGTTTTTACATCCCTTTTCTCATTAAAGCCTTGTTGTATAAGATACTGCTTTCCCCAGTATGCGGATGTTCTTACACTGGCTTTTGGTGTACACCATAGGCTTATATTTAGGGTTTTCGGAAACAAGTGTTACCGCATCGGGAGAAAGATATACTCTCTTAAGAGTGGCTTCATCCTCCACTAGTACCGCTGCGATTTCTCCATCGTCAACAGTTTCCTGACTGCGGATAAACACTATATCTCCGTCCTTTATTCCCGCACCAGTCATAGAATCACCGTGTACCCTGAGACAAAAGTCAGCCCCGGTATCCTCTCCGGGGGAATAGTACTCAACCTCTTCATCAGCAAATATAGGCTCACCTGCCGCTATCTCACCAAGAAGCGGCAGCTTTTTTTTGCTTATCTGCATTACCGTCTCCGGAAGAACAGTCTCTTCCCATCCCATAAGATAGGAAGGAGAACAGTGGAAAATTTTTGCCAGCTGAAGAATAGTGTCATGCTTGGGATTTTTTATTTCTCCGCTTTCATATCGCTGAACAGTTGCTTCTTTCACTCCGAGGGCATTGGCAACGTCAAGCAGTGTCATAGACATTGCCAGACGACGTTCTTTTATTCTTTCATGTAATTTCATATTCGTCACTCCTAATGGTTTCTGGTATCAGTATAACACTGACTTACATAAAATGCAAGAAAAAAATAAAAAACTTACGCAAAAAGTATTGACTTTCGTCAAACCGCGGTATATATTACTTACGTAGCGCGTAAGAAAATAACAAAACTTACGGGAAAGGAAAGAAAATTATGGAAAACAAAGTTAAATTTTGTGTGGTGTGCGGAAGAAGGATTCCTGAACTTTCTTTACGACGAAGGGTCTGCAGTGATTTCTGCCGCCGCAGGAAGAAAAGCGGATATGCTCCTTATATAAATTATATAAAACCGCCCTTTGAGGACCTTACCCAACTTCAGAAAAAAGCACAGGAAAATAATATGAGTTACGGTCAATATATGTCTTTATTATACAATTCGAAAGGGTAGGTGATAAAAATGAAATTAGAAATGCAATGTCCGTTTTTTAAGCGGAATGATTCTCTCGATCTTCATTGTGAAGGCGGGATAATCAAATTTCCGGATTCTGTTGCCCGCAGAGAATACATTGTGGAATATTGCGCAAATGGAATCCACTGGAATAAATGCACAATATGCCGCAATCTTGAAAGCTATTACGAAAGGAAAGAAAACTGATGGATGCATTAAAAGAAATAGAACGCAGGGACAAGCGCATAGAAAACGACAGAAAAATAATCAAAGAATTGCAAGAAGAGAACGAAGCACTCCGCCAACTGCTGGATTGTGCCGCGGCAAACATTGTTTTGCTTGTAGGAGAAAGCGGAGGAACACGGAAAATATCTGCCGCAGATGTGGGAGAAGCTCTCGGAAAATACAGATTGAGTGCAAAGCGGGATGAAGATGGAAATTACATTCTGGAAACGGTAAAGGATGTTCTGTAACATTCCAGACAGCTTTAAGTGAGTGAGGTGATTAAAGTGAATATAATATGGAAACCGCAACCCAGACAGAGAATTTTTATGTCAAGGTTCGAAAACGAGGGGCTTTACGGAGGCGCGGCAGGCGGAGGAAAAAGCGACTGCGCCATTGCAGAAGCATTGAGACAGGTAAATATACCACATTACCGTGGGCTGATATTAAGAAAAACCTATCCGCAGCTTTCTGAACTTATAGACAGAAGCCGGGAAATATATTTTCCGTCATTTCCTGACGCAAAATATAATGAGCAGAAGCATTGCTGGTCTTTTCCCTCGGGTGCAAAAATCTATTTTGGCGCTATGCAACATACCAAAGACAGAACAAACTATCAGGGAAAGCGCTATGACTTTATAGATTTTGACGAGCTCACACATTTTACATGGGATGAATACAGCTATCTTTTCAGCCGTAACAGACCAAACGGACCGGGTACAAGATGTTATATCAGGGCACAGGCAAACCCCGGAGGAGTAGGACACGGATGGGTGAAAGAGCGGTTCATTTCTCCGGCACCGCCAATGACAACTATATATGATGATGTAAAGGTGATTTTCCCAAACGGAAAAAGTGAAATCAGAAGACGAAGCAGAATTTTTGTTCCGTCAAGTGTGTTTGACAATAAAATCCTTATGCATAATGATCCCGAGTACATAACGCGGCTTGCCTCTCTTCCTGAAAATGAACGCAAGGCACTGCTCTATGGCGATTGGGATACCTTTTCGGGACAGGTTTTTACCCAATGGAGAAATAATCCGGAAGGATATATTAACCGGAAGAATACCCACGTTATACATCCGTTTAAAGTGCCTGACTCATGGAAGATATACCGGGGATTCGATTTTGGTTATTCCAGACCTTTTTCCGTAGGCTGGTATGCAGTAGACCACGACAACCGCATTTATAGGATAAGGGAGCTTTACGGATGCACCGATACACCTAATGAGGGAGTAAGGTGGGAGCCTGCAAAAATAGCACAAAATATAAAAGAGATTGAAAGAGAAGATGCAAATCTGAAAGGAAAGCATATACAGGGGATTGCAGACCCGTCAATATATGACCAGAGCCGCGGAGAAAGTATTGCCCAGATGATGGAAAGGGAAGGTGTTTTTTTTGAAAAGGCTGACAATACCCGCATAGCCGGTAAAATGCAGATGCATAACAGATTTTCTTTTGATGAAAACGGCATTCCGATGCTTTATGTTTTTTCTACCTGTAAGCATTTTATAAGAACGGTTCCATCACTTGTATACAGCCAGGTTAACGTGGAGGACATTGATACCGACAATGAAGACCATATTTACGATGAGTGCAGATATGTTTTGATGGAACGTCCCATCAATCCTCCCACGGAAAAGTATATAGAAAAAATATACGATCCTTTAGACCGGACAGGATTTGAACAATACAATTTCATAAAGTATTGAAGGATGGTTGAATGAAACAAAAATACGATTGGAACGCAATAAAAACAGAATATATTACAGGTGATATATCGGCACTGTCTCTGGCGAAAAAACACGGTATAAACCCGCAGACACTTTACCGGCATTATCAGATAGAAAGGTGGAGTGAATTAAAAAAGGAATACTTTAGTTCAGTTGTAGAGAAATGTGCAGATAATGCTGCATGTATTGCAGCCATAACATTATCAAAAGAGCTTGATATTGCAAACAGGCTTTCAGAGGTACTGTTGGAGGCATCAAAGGATGAAAAACAGTTTAACAGGCATCTGATAAAAGGGAAAGAATACACAGAAGAAATAATATTTAACAAGGTTGATATGGATTCGCTTAATAATGCTATAAAAGCACTCAAATCTCTTGAAGAAATAAAGAGAGTGATGAACGATGTCATATCACCTCAAAACAAAAACCCAAGAGAGGATAAACAGGAAACGGGAATAGTAATTTTACCTGATATAGAGGAGGAAGACAATGAAGTTTAGCAGTGTTTTTTTCGGAAAAGAGTTACCGAAAAATAAGAGAAAGATAGGTCAGACGGAGATAGAGATTGCAGCGCACATTCTGCGGGATTACAAAAGTGCAAAATCATGCCTGGAAGCAAGAATTGTTGAGGATGAACAGTGGTGGAAATTAAGGCACAACGACATAAACAAAAATAACGAAAAAAATAACTCAAGTGTCAGTGCATGGCTTTTTAACACACTCACAAACAAGCATGCCGATGCTATGGACAGCTTTCCGGAGGCGAGTGTTCTCCCCAGAGAGGAAAACGACTATGATGAAGCAAAAAAGCTTACCTCAATACTGCCTGCTATAATGGAGCGCAACAATTTTGAAGAAATATATTCAAACAACTGGTGGTACAAGCTTAAACACGGTTGCAGTGCCTACGGAGTATTCTGGAACAGTGAGCTTGAAAACGGACTGGGTGATATACAGATAAAGAAAATTGATTTGCTTAATGTTTTCTGGGAACCCGGTATAACTGATATACAACGGAGCAGAAACCTTTTTATCGTGGATCTGAGAGACGCAGATATTCTTGAAAGTGAGTATCCCCAGCTTAAGGGGAAGCGCCTTGACAGTCCTATAGACGTTAAACAGTATGTGTATGACGACAGTGTAGATGTAAGTAAAAAAATCCTTGTAATAGACTGGTACTACAAGGTGCGTACTCAATCAGGAAAAACACTTCTTCATTACTGCAAATTTGTTGGGGACACCATTTTGTTTGCGTCGGAAAATATGCCGGAGTATGCAGAGCGGGGTTGGTATGATCACGGAGAATACCCTATTGTATTGGATTGCCTTTTCCCCGAGGAGGGCAATGTTTGTGGATTTGGATTTGTAGCGGTTACAAAGAATCCACAGATGTATATTGACCGACTTAACGATGCGATTTTACAGAATGCTCTTATGAGCGCAAAACCAAGGTATTTTGCAAAAATAAGTGCGGGAATTAATGAGAAAGAATTTCTGGATTGGTCAAAACCGATAGTTCATGTGGAGGGCGATATTAATGAAGAACGCCTCAAACCTGTGACTGTGTCGCAGATTCCCGCGTCCTGCATTAATATTCTGCAGATGAAAATAGATGAGCTTAAGGAAACAAGCTCCAACAGTGATTTTAACCGTGGTACACCGGCAAACGGAGTTACGGCGGCATCAGCTATAGCAGCTCTTCAGGAGGCAGGAAGCAAGATAAGCCGTGATATGCTTAAAACTACATACAGAGCATTTACGGCTGTAAATTACCTGTGCATAGAGCTTATACGGCAGTTTTACACAGAGAGACGCTTTTTCAGGGTGAACAGTAATGACGGCGGTTACAGGTTTGAAGATTACAGCAACAAAAACATTCAGCCTGAAACGGTAAACGACAATCGATACAGAAAGCCCGTTTTTGACGTAGCTGTCAAAGCACAGAAAAAAAGTCCTTACAGCCGTTTGTCGCAGAATGAGTTGGCAAAGGAACTGTTTAATATCGGCTTTTTTGCGCCGCAAAATGCTATGCAGGCACTTGGAGCACTTGAAATAATGGACTTTGACGGTAAAAATGCCGTTGAAACAAAAATCAGGGAAAATATGAAAGAAGGAGTGTATAACCGTGAGCAAGAAGAATAAAAAGAATACTCTCTCGTTGCCTTCCGCGGAGGTAAGAGATGGTATAGATGCTGAAAATATGGCGGAAGTCAGCAAACCGCCGCAGGGCGATATTAACCGCTTTGACGCCGGAAGCGAAGAAATCAAAACGGCAGAATTTGAAGCACTTATCGGGGGCGAGTATAAAAACGAGTTTTCTGAAAAAGTGAGAAAAATTCTCAACCGCAGACTTAAGGAGGTGAAAGAATTGAAGGAAAATGCAGACAGAAATGCCGAAATTGCGCAGTTGGTAATGAGAAAATTCAACGTACATGACGGTGATGTAGAAAAACTTGAAAGGATGATCGATAAAACTATGAATCAGTCTATGGGTAAAGAAAATATGAAACATACAGAACTTCTTAAAAGGCTCATAAGAGAAAACAGCCTGTTAAAGCAGGACAGAGAAGCCAGACTACGCGATATGCGTGCAAAATCCGTTTCTGAAAAGGTAAAAGCCCAGGCAGAAGAAGCGGCGCAAGCTTATCCGGATTTTGATTTTAGAAAAGAACTCCGAAACCCTGAATTCTGCAGACTCTTAAGAGCAGGTGTAAGTGTGAAAAATGCTTACGAAGTGGTAAATATTGACGGTATCCTTGACAGTAATTCCAGAGAAACCGAAAAACAGGTTTTAGACTCCATTCGCTACAAGGGTAACCGCCCTGTAGAAAACGGAAGCGAAACCAACGGAGGAATTTTGTTGTCAAACAATATTTCGAAGCTTAACAGAAAACAGCGTGCCGAGCTTGCAAAAAGAGCTGCAGCAGGCGAAAAAATTGAGTTTTAATTTAACTCTCCAAAATTTATTAATGAAAGGAAAAATGTTTAATGTTCAAATTTAATTTGCAGCACTTTGCTGCAGGAGATGTTGTAAACACAACAGCCGGATTAACTAATTCAAATACTGGCGCCGTAACTCCTTATCCGGAAAACGGCGGTCTCAGCGGTGAAATGAGAACCTACTACTCTGACTATCTTATAGATATGGCAGAGCCCAAGCTTGTACACGACCAGTTCGGACAGAAGTGTCCTATTCCCAAGGGTAACGGAAAGAGAATCGAATTCCGTAAGTACGATCCCCTTCCCAAAATGACAACTCCTCTTGCAGAGGGTGTAACACCCAACGGACAGAAGCTCGATATGGGTGTAGTAAGTGCAGAAGTAAAGCAGTATGGTGGATTTATTGAACTTTCTGATATTCTTTTGCTTACCGCTATTGACAATAACCTTGTTCAGGCTACAAAGCTCCTTGGTGGACAGGCAGGCAGAACTCTTGACACCATTACAAGAGAGGTACTTTCGGGCGGTACAAACGTACAGTTTGCAGAAGGTCAGGTATCCTCAAGAAGCGCTCTTACAGGTGGTGAGGAAGAAGGTAATCACTATCTTACAGTAGATGCTATAAGACGTGCGGTGCGTTATCTTAAAAAGATGAACGCAGAGACAATCAACGGCAGCTACGTGGGTATTATTCACCCTGATACTGCATATGACCTTATGAGCGACCCCAAGTGGATTAATGTAAAGACATATTCTGACCCCGAGGGCATCTATCAGGGCGAAATCGGTAAGATTGAAAATGTAAGATTCGTAGAATCAAGCGAAGCAAAGATTTTCCACGCAGAGGACCTTACATCAGCATCAAGAGAGCTTACCGTTGCAAACTACTCCGTTCTTTCAAGTGCCGGCTCGGCAACAGCAGAGTGCGGTGAAGGCACAGTTTATAAGATGGAGGTAGAAGAAGCTCTTTCTGCTGACGATGCCGCAAGACTTATCGGTGCAATGATTCAGCTTAAGAGCGGAGATTCTTACGAAACTGCTACAGTAGCAGGATTCAATACAGAGGATAGTGCAATCTATCTTAAGGCGGAGCTTGTTAATGTGCCTGAATCCGGTGCTATTGTATATCCCGGTGAGGCAGGCCTTGCAGGTCGCGACGTGTATTCTACACTCATCATCGGTGAAAATGCCTACGGTACGACAGAAATCGCAGGCGGTGGTCTTGAGCATATTGTTAAACAGATTGGCAGTGCCGGTGCGGCAGACCCTCTCAATCAGAGAGGAAGCTGTGGCTGGAAAGCTACCAAGGCAGCAGTAAGACTTGTAGAGCCTTATATGATTCGTATAGAAACTGCAAGTACATTCAATAACTAATTTTTAATTGCCGGAAGCGGAGTCATCTCCGCTCCGGCGCCACATAAAAAAGGAGGATATTATTATGGCTACAGCTAAAAAGACACAGACGGTGACAACCGCTAAAACCGATGAAAATACATTGGTGGAAATTGAACTGTTCAGAGATAACAAGGACTACAAAGACAATGTTTTTGTTGCGGTAAACGGCGAAAGCTGCGTGATTGCAAGAGGTGAAAAGGTAAAAATCAAGAAAAAGTTTGCCGATGTAATCGAAAACTCAATGCGTCAGGATATAAAGACAGCAAGACTTATGGATAACAAAAGTGATGAGTTTTACCGTGAAGCAGCTGCCAGAAATGTATAAGCAGAGGAGGGGTATGTGTGGCAAGGTTTAATCTTGGTTGCATAAAAGGAAACAAAGGCGATGCAGGTCCCAAAGGGGATAAGGGTGACAAAGGTGATACAGGAGAACGCGGATTAAGCGGAGCTGACGGAATCACCCCTGTTTTCAGTATTAACAAGGTTGAGACACTGGATTCCTCATGCGACGCAAATGTAGAAATAGATGCTTCGGTTCCGGCACAGCCTAGGCTTAATTTTTACATTCCCAGGGGCGCTGACGGTGCAGATGCTGCAGGAGATATGCAGGCAGCTGTTTATGATAAAACAGGAGTCAAGCGCGATATTTATGAGTATGCACAGGAACTGTTTGAGGGGAGTATAAAAAAAGACGGAGACAGTATGTCAGGGAAACTTGTCGCATATGAAGGGGAGATTTCCGAAAGATGTGTAAGAAATATCAGCTTTTCTACGGAATTACCCACCAATGCAGTAAACGGAGATTTGTGCTTTGTTCTGGCAGATGTTTCAGGAAAGAAGCTGTCAGATTGTGAAATAGGAAGTGTCATACTGCTTGAAGAGGGACAAAATAATGAGCACTATATTATAGTGGCAAAGGACTATCACAGAAAGGGTAGTGTAACTCTTGCAAGAAGGTATCTTACAAAGTATGCATACAACTATGACCATGAAAGACGAAACAGTTATTCGGGCAGTGACATTGATGTCTATCTTGAAGCAATTTACCTTGGGCTTTTTTCTCCGTACATCCGGAATAACGTCCTGTCGGCAGAGCTTGACAGCATTATCACCAGACGTTGTTTTCTTCCATCTGAATCAGAGCTTAAGGGGATGGAATACTTTGTGAATAACGGTGCAAAGGGATGCCGTAAAGGGCAAAGTGTGGGTACAGAATATATGACCCGTGACCTTACTGATACTAACTATGTTGTTGCAGTGAATCCCGAGGGAGAATTTACTGCAATTAGCCAGAAACAAAATATTCATATACGACCTATGATTACACTTTCCGGAGATATGTATGTGGAAAACACCGTTTATGATAGTGAAGCCGTATCACAACCCATAGAAAAAATGCATTCGTTGTATATGTACAAAGATGGCGGATGGAAGGAGCTGTCGGTATAGTGGCTACAGTAAACAATGTTATTGAACGTACTATGCAAATACATCCTGACACTATTGCAGACAGTATAAAAAATCGCTGGATAAGTGAACTTGATGGCAAAATTATGCGTGAAACTATGCATCTTGACGGTTTCGAGGGGTATTCCTATCCGGAAGACGCGGATAAGGAACTTCTTGTCAAGCATCCGTATGACAACATCTATGAACTGTACCTTATTGCAATGAGTGATTTTTACAGCGGTGAGTTTGAAAGCTACACTGCGTCGGCTGTAATGTTCGAACAGGCCTACTCGGAATTTCGGAAAAATTATCTGAAGAATAATATGCCTCCTTCAAATTCTCTGAAATCATATTAAAGGAGTGGTAGTATGAGATTGCCGGTTTTAAAAACCCGGAACAAATACAAAAGGCGAATAATTGCCTTTGGAGGTCTTAATCTGACACAAAACTTCAGCGAGGGTGAAATGCGCGACCTCAACGGGATTACCCATAAAGAATTTCCAACCCTTACACAGCCGTCAAAAACGGAAAGCTTTCTTGATTGCAGTCATCCTACAGCGGCTCATTACGGGTCAGAAATTTGTGTAGCAGCAGATGACGGTTTGTATTACGGCGGACAAAACGTAGGAACTCTTACTTCGGGGGATAAGATGATTGCCGAAATCGGAAATAAGATAGTGGTATTTCCTGATAAGGTATATTACGACACTACGGAAAAAAAGCTGTTATCTATGGAAGGAACACGACATCTCAGCGAAACAGAAATTATCTATACACAAAATTCTATGAAGCTGAAAAACAGTGTTTACGAGACTGTGTCAACAACAGAAAGCCTTGTGTTTGAACCTGAATACAAATTGATTAAGTGCACCAGTGCTGCTGCGGAAAATGGAAAAGTTAAACTGACAGGATTAACGGTTGTAGAAGCCAAAGACCTGGTGGCGGAAGACTTTTTTATTGAAACAAACGTGGAAGGATACTACAGAAAAGCATTTTCAGTAGTTAAGAATGAAGACGGAAAAATTAAAGTTACAGGCGAGCTTGTAAAGACAAGGGATATAACCAAAGAGATTTTTTCGCAGTTCAGGGAAGGCGACGTTGTGGAAATAACGGGTAGCATATTGCAGGGGGATTCTAAAGAGGTAAGAATAGTTGAGATAATTGAAAACGGGTTCACTGTTGCCGACGGTACATTTGAAGTGGGTACGAAAACCGAGGATATAGTATTAAAGAGAAAAATCCCCGATTTTTCAGGTATTTGCGTATATGAGAACAGGTTGTGGGGATGCGAGGGTAAAACTATTTATGCTTCAAAACTGGGTGACCCACTGAATTTTTACATTTATCAGGGAGTGTCTACTGACAGCTTTTCTGTAGAATCAAATTCAGCAGGAGACTTTACAGCTGTTGCAACGTATGGGAATATCTGTTTGTTTTTCAAAGAAGACAAGTGCTATAAACTTTACGGTAACAGACCGGCAAATTTCAGTCTTACAGAAAGCTTTGGAGCAGGAATAACCAAGGAGAATGCAAAGAGTATTGTCTGTATAAACGGGCAGTTGATGTATAAAGGAAATGGCGGTGTATATGCCTTTTCCGGAGGATTACCGCAACTTGTTTCAGATAAACTTGGAGAAGCTCTTCCGCAAAACTGCGTCGGAGGCGGAGCAGGGTGCTTCTATTATATGAGTGGGGACTACAACGGACAGCGGGAGGAATATGTTTTTAATATCAAAAACGGTCTTTGGAGTAAAAGCGGAATAAAAGATGTTATCGGTTATTTTACCTGCGGAGAAGATTTGTACAGGCTTAAAGAAAATGGTGTCGAAAAGGTAACAGATGCTCCTGATTATGAAAAGGAATGGTATGCCGAATTTTGCCCGTTCAATGAAGACTATCACAAAGAAAAAAGTTATTCAAGGCTGTATATAACAGCACAGCTGTATGAAAATTCCTGGATTAAAGCAGAGGTAAGCCGTGACGGTGAAAAATGGCAGACAGTTGCAGTGAAATATGGTAAGAAAAAAGAACATATAAATATACCCTGCGTGGTAAAAAACTGTCATGAACTCACCCTCAGACTTTCCGGAAAAGGAAAAAGCATAATAGAATCCATTGTAAGAGAATTCAGTGTGAATTAAAGAGGTGATTAAATGTTTTTTCAACTTTCAGACCTTAAAGGAAAAACCCCCGCAGAGTCCATAAACATTATTGAAAACTATCTTCGTGCTAACCAGGAAACACTTGAGTACATCCTTACTCATCTTGACAGCAGTAATATTATTGAAATCGACACAACGAAAACTACTATTTATAAGGGGGAGAACAATGGCATATAACAAAGATACTGACTATCAGGCAAAAATCAATGAAGCGGTAAGTAATAAAGATTACAAGAGTGCCGCAGAATATGAAAAAAGCCGTAATGAAAAAATTGAAAAGGAAAGTCTGCCGTACCAGAAGACAAACAATTATTCAGGCTGGCTCGATACTAATGACTATTCAATACAGCTAAATAATCAAATGGCTTCGGGTGCATCAAAGAACAAAGTCTCATCAACTTTAAAAAAACGCATAAACAAAGCCAGCGGAACGCAGGGCCTCAGTCATTATGCATATGATGATGTTTATGATGCCGCTATTAAATATATAATGAGCGGGGACGAGTTTTCTTACGATGCAAAAAAACCTGAATATAAAAATACGTATGAAAATGACTTAAAGGAACTGCTTGAAAGCCTTAACGAGATGAAATCTTTCAGTTACGACCCGTATTCAGATGATTTATATCAGTATTATAAAGCGCAGTATAATCGTGAGGGGAAGCGTGCAATGGAGGATTTGCTTGGTGAACTGTCTATGAATACGGGCGGTATGGCTTCAAGCTATGCTGTAAGTGCGGCAGGGCAGATGCTTGAAAATTATAATAACAAGCTTACTGATAAAATTCCTGAACTTTACGAAGATGCGTATGAAAGGTATATTAATTCCCTGGATGCAGAAATGGAAAATTTACGTTTGTTGGGAGAACTTTCTAACAGAGAATATGATGCGTATCTTAAAGAACTTGATCAGTATAATAAAGACAGGGAGTTCAGCTATGATGCCTATAGTGATATGCTTGACAGAGACTACAGGATGCAGGAGCTTGAAGCAGAGCAGGCATATAATAATGAAAAACTTAATAACGAAGAAAAAGAGAACGAACGTAAGTGGGCACAGCAGGAATATGAAAACGAGCAGGAAAAAAATCAGCAGGATATTGAAAATGCCCTGAAAAAATGGGACGAACTCGGATATCTTGACAGCGAAAGTGCGCGTATTCTCGGACTTCCGGAAGGCTTGCATACCAGCGATTACGATTACAAGAGAGCTCAGGAATATAAGCTGTATAACAGGTAAATATGCCTGAATATAACCCCCGTGATACGTTTGTCACGGGGGATTCTGATATAAAAGGAAAAGGTGATTAAGTGAGTAATATACATATAGATGTAAAAGGTCAGTTTATAAGTAAAAACACCAAAAATGCAGGTAGCGCGGGAGTCTCAAATACAACAGCTGTGACCGTGTGCTTCGATGATGAATGGTCCGGGTTTGCAAAAAGAATTATATGGCTGGATGCAAAGGGTGAAAACAAGACAAGTGTTCTTCTTGTGCCAAAAGTAGAAAATGGTACGTCAGTGTATGAAACATATATTCCGCAGGAGGTAACACAGGAAGAAGGCTGGTGTAGTTTCTGTATAGAGGGGTACTATGATTCCGATCCTGAAAAAATTCTCAAGAGCATAACGGATCAGCTTTTCGTATCATATTCCCATACAAGTGAGGGTATATATGCTCCTACTCCCGATGAAGCAATACAGCTTCATAAAGAGTTTGAAATGCTTATGCCTAATGTAAATAGGCTTATGGAAGAAACAAAAGAAAAAATCAATGACATATGTGACAATATCAGTGTGTGGGAGAACTACTGTGAAAGCACTTTATACAAAAAGGGAAACAAAGTTACCTATAACGGAAAATGCTATGTCTGCATAAATGATGCAATAAGCATTTCTCCGAAAAATACGGCATACTGGCTATTGATTGCAGACCGTGGTGAAAAGGGTCAGGCAGGGGTACAGGGGCTGCAGGGTGTTCGCGGAGAAACCGGAGATAAAGGTGCAAAAGGAGATAAAGGCGATAAGGGCGACAAAGGTGACAAGGGTGATAAAGGTGACCCCGGAATAAATGCTACGGTAGTTTCAGCTAACGGATTTTATTCTTTCAGTGTGGATGAAGAAGGAAATCTATGGGTAAACTATCCTGATGAGGAAAATGCACCCGATGTTTCTCTGAACGAAAACGGAGAGCTTATACTACAGGTGGCAGGAACAGACAATGTTTTAAATGTCGGTTGCGTAAAGGGTGCAAAAGGTGATAAAGGTGATGCTCCGCAAAAAGGTATTGACTATTTCACCGAGGAAGATATTGAGGGATTGAATAT
>CAYLPQ010000003.1:0-75967 GCA_964385605.1 uncultured Oscillospiraceae bacterium
GCAATCGTCCTCATTTTTCTATTTCCAGGCTTTTATTTTGCTACAGCCCCTTTTTTATTGCAATTTTTTCAGGAGGGCTAGGTATGAAAAAATTATCAATTTTATTGTTAGTTTTAGCAATTATATTCAGCTTGTGCGGATGCGAGCAGGAAACAACCGACACAGCCATTGTTACAGAGGAAGAAACTGTAACAATGGAAAAACCTCCGATAGTTGTTGAAGAAGAAATTCAGGCAGAAGAAACAGAACCGTCAAGTTCAACCGTATGCCGTACAAAAACAGGCGAAAAATATCATAGAGAAAGTTGTATACATTTAAAAAGTAAGATTGAAACAACGGTAGATGAAGCTCGGTCAATGGGGCTCAAACCTTGTTTCGTGTGTCAACCGTTGCAATAACAAAAGGATTCGCAATGCGAATCCTTTTGTTATGCTCTATTTTAACGAAAAATTAAAAGGTACGGGAAAGTATTTATTCACTATAAAAGCAATCTTTTTCCCATCTTAATACATTCGTATCAATATATTCCCATATTTTTTGATAATCCTTTTCGCCCCGGATAATATGGTCGTGAAATGATGATTGGAACAAAACCTCTTTTAATCCCTTTTCTTTGCACATTCTCGTAGTTAAAGATTTAAACGAACATATTATATCCGATATTGTAGGGCAGGGGCTTGCTCCTGCCGTCGGACAGGAAATTGAAATTAACATATGTATATGATTCGGCATAATAACGTATTTATCTATTTTAACCCCCTGATAGCGATTTTTCAATAACTCTATTTGTTCTTTTGCTATAGCACCACATACAGTCAGACAGTTTTCGGCAGGAGCAAGCCCCTGCCCTACGACTATATGAGATAACAACTGTTTTCTGTCTTTTGTGCAAATCGTAATGAAATATGCACCGGGCGAAGAATAATCATATTCTTTTAATCGAGTTGGTTTTCGTTTCGGCAAGTCCATATTATAATCCTACTTAATTTCTACTACCGTTACTCCTGCCTCTCCCTCGCCATATTTTCCTGCTCTGAATGAACGTGCGTGGGGATGGTGACGGAGCATATCGGTTATTGCACTGCGAAGCGCCCCTGTACCTTTACCGTGGATAATGGTAACTGTTTCAAAATGGGCAAGTGATGCATCGTCAAGGTATTTATCCGTCAGCATAAGCGCATCGTCAACAGTTTCGCCCCGAAGGTCAAGCTCCGGCTTGATGTCTGCAAATGCACGGCTTTCGCCCACAATATAGCTTCCCGATTCCTTTTTCTTTTTAGGTGCTTTACCGGGAGCAAGGGCAGAAATATTGGTTTTTATTTTCAGTATTCCCACCTGAACGGTAAGGTCACCCTTTTTGTCGGGCAGGGTAAGGACGTTACCCACCTGATTCATAGTGGTTACTTCCACAACCTGACCGAGAGTAATTTTCTTCGGGTCAAGCTTTTCTCTGCTCTTTGAGCTGAAAACATCCTCGGACAATTTATCCGCTGCCTTATCAAGACCTTTTTTAAGGCTACGTCTACCCTCTTCTATAGCAGCGCGGTTATTCTGCGCCGATTCGTCAAAAAGCTTCTGCATTTTTTTGACAATTTCGTCAGCTTCCGACTTTGCCCTTTCATAAATTTTCTTGGCATCTTTACGTGCGGCGGCAAGGATTTTTTCACGTTCTTTATTGATGCGCTCTCTTTCCTTTGCGGACTTTTCACGGTCAGCCTCCGATGCTTCACGTGCTTCCGATGCTAGAGAGAGTTCCTCCTGTGCCTTTGCACGATGCTCTTCAAGAGATGTGATAACGTCTTCAAAACGGGTATTTTCATTTGTGAGAAGTGTCTGTGCCTCCTCTATAACCCCCTCATCGAGACCTAACCTGCGGGAAATTGCAAATGCGTTACTCTTTCCCGGAACACCGATAAGCAGACGGTAGGTAGGCCTGAGGCTTGCAACGTCAAACTCACAGGCGGCATTTTCCACACGGTCAGTGGAAAGAGCATAAATCTTGATTTCGCTGTAGTGGGTTGTTGCGGCAACCTTTGCTCCCAATGCCTGGGCACGTTTAAGAATAGAAATTGCAAGTGCCGCACCCTCCGTGGGGTCAGTACCGGAGCAAAGCTCATCAAAAAGTATTAGTGACTTGTAATCTGCCTTTTTCAGTATGCGGATGATATTTGTCATATGGGCAGAAAAGGTACTCAAGGACTGCTCAATAGACTGCTCGTCACCGATGTCTGCAAATACGTTTTCAAACACGGCGATACGACTGCCGCTTGCGGCAGGGATACAAAGTCCCGACTGCGCCATAAGGGTAAAAAGACCAAGGGTTTTCAACGACACTGTCTTACCGCCTGTATTCGGTCCTGTTATTACAAGTGTGTCAAAATCCTCACCCAGGTATATATCCATGGGAACAACGGTTTTTTCTGAAATAAGGGGATGTCGCCCCCTTTTTATATTTATTATGCCATCCTGATTAAGGGTTGGCACAGTTGCATCCATTTTACGTGACATTTTACCCTTTGCAAAGGTAAAATCAAGGTCAATTATGGCATTGTAGTTGTAAATAAGCTGATTTGAAAATTCCGCCACTTCTATAGAAAGCTCTGCGAGAATACGGTCAATTTCGTCCTTTTCCTGACTGGTTAATTCACGTAGACGGTTGTTGATTTCAAGTGCCGCCATAGGCTCCACAAACAGTGTCGCACCGCTTGATGAGCTGTCGTGAACAATTCCCGGCACCTGGGACTTGCACTCACTCTTTACAGGAATAACATATCTGTCGCCGCGCATTGATACAATAGGCTCCTGTAAAAGAGGCGCATACCGTGCAGAATGTACCATTTCGTTAAGAACATCACGTACCTTTGAATGAAGTGAGCGCATTTTCCGACGGATTGAAAGAAGCTCCGCAGATGCGTCATCTGCCATTTCCTCATCGCTTACTATAGCGCCGAAAATTGCGGTTTCAAGCTTTTTATTCTGTGTAAGCTGATTAAAAAGCACTGTCAGCGAGGGATAACTTTCCTCAAAATTATCCTCGTCGGCATAGGAACAAAGCCCTCTCGAAAGCCGGAGAACATGGGCGCAGGAAAGAAGCTCGCCCATAGAAAGAACACCGCCTGCCTCACACCTTTTGGCGGAAGCTACAATGTTACGGACAGGCCTTATCGGGGGCGCGCCTTTTTTGATAATAAGGGTTTCCGCTTCACTTGTAAGGGTAAGAAGCTTCTGTGCCTCGTAAATATCGTCAACCGGCATAAGCGCCTCTGCGCGCTGTTTCGCTTCGGCGCAGAGGGCAAAGCCTGTGAGCATTTCCTTTATTCTGTTAAATTCAAGAACACGAAGTGTGCGTTCCTCCATCAAAGATTACTCCTCATAATTTAATGTGCTTGGGGAGACCGTTTACCGTAAGCTGTGAAACCTCTCCCTGAATCAATGGTCTTACGTAGTTAAGAAATTCTTCCGTTACGTGGTCACCGTTTTCATTTATCATACTACGGGGCACGGACTTTGCCTCATTTGCAATATCTGATACATCGTGAACATCTGTTACGCACAGATAGGGACCATCGGACACTCTCTTAAGAAGTGCCATCTTGCCTGTCTGGCCTTCGGACGCAGCTTTAACAGCAGCTTCACCAACTGCAAAAGACTCGGTAATATCGGTAAGTGATGCGCAGTGTGATGCACAGCGCTGAAGGGATGAAAGCTCTACCGCACGGATTTTCTTAAGACCGAGGTCAGCTTTAAGCATATTCGCAAGAGCTGCCGCTGTTCCTGTAAGCATAGTATGACCGAATGCGTCTGTTCCGCGGTCAGCAGCAAGCTCACAAACATACTTGCCGTTCATCTTTATACCTTCGGAAACTGCAATCACAAAAGATTTTTTCTCTTTTGTAAGCTCCATTACCCTATTCTTGATATATTCATAATCAACGGGTACTTCGGGAAGAAGCACCATAGCCGGACCCTCGCAATCCTCACCTGCGGCAAGAGCGCTTGCGCCTGTAAGCCAGCCAGCATCTCTGCCCATAATTTCTATAACCGTAATACTTTCCATATCGTATACAAGACCGTCACGGACAATTTCTTTGGTAACGGTTGCAACAAACTTTGCCGCACTGCCGAATCCGGGAGTGTGGTCTGTTACGGTAAGGTCATTATCAATAGTTTTCGGCACACCCATAAAGCGGATGTCACTGCCGATTTCAGCCGCATAAGCAGAAAGCTTATTGACTGTGTCCATAGAGTCGTTACCGCCGATATAGAAAAATGCCTTTATATCATATTTTTTGAAAATTTCAAAAAGCTTTTCGTAAGTTTCTCTGCCCTCGGCAATTTTAGGCAGTTTATATCTGCAGGAGCCCAAATATGATGAGGGAGTGCGCTTAAGCACCTCAAGGTCGGCATCTGTTGTGATATTTTCCGACATATCGGTGATTTTTTCTTTAAGAAGTCCCTCCACACCGTTAATCATACCGTACACTTTTCCTGTACAGAGCTTCTTGCCTGCCGCAAAAACACCTGCAAGAGAAGCATTGATTGCCGCTGTGGGGCCGCCTGATTGACCTACAATAATGTTGCCTGAAATTTTCATTGTGTTACCACCTTTGTTATGTATTTAAAAATGCCGCACCGATAATACCCGCGTCACCGCCGATATCCGATGCTTTAATTATAGTTCTTTGAAGCGAACCCACGTCATAGCTGTACTTTTCCACATATTCGCGGACGGGGTTTATAATAGTATCGCCCTCTTTTGAAATTGCACCGCCAATAACGAGTTTTTTCGGCTGGAAAATGTTAACCATGTCGGTAATTCCGATTGCCACTTCCTCTATCCACTCATCACGGACACTCAAGGCTTCTTTGTCACCTTTTCTTGCATAGTCAAACACAGTTCTGCCCGACACAACCTCTCCGGGGCTGATTGACTTTATTTTGTCACGGTTTTCCTCTGTCTTTCGTTTAAGCGCCGTGACAGATGCGTAAGCCTCCCAACAGCCTCTTCTTCCGCAGGAGCATTTCTCGCCGCCGTAATGGGTAATAACGTGACCAAGCTCACCCGCAACACCGTTTACACCCAGATACAGCTTACCACCGATTACAATGCCACCGCCTACACCCGTGCCGAGAGTAACAAATACAAAGTCACCGTCTGCGCCTGCATAATAATACTCCCCAAGCGCCGCACAGTTGGCATCGTTATCAACATTTACGGGAACAGGAGCAAAGTTCTTCTGAAGATAGTCACGTATTTCTATGTTTTCCCCGGGAACGTTATTTGCAGAAAGGAGAATCCCCTTTTCCCTGTCAACTGCGCCGGGATAACCAATTCCAACTGATTTAATATCGGATTTTTCAACATTTGCATCTTTTATGGCAAATTTAATTGCCTGAAGCACTGCCGCCATAAAGCTGTCATTGCCATCCAGAGGTGTCGTAACAGCATGCTTTGCAAGGATTTTGCCCTTTTCATCCACAACACCTGCTTTAATGGACATTCCGCCAATATCTATACCAATATACATAAAATCACTCCTGTAGTTTAAGAATTTTAATCCTTAAACTGATATTATTGTAATATATTTCCTCTGATATGTCAACATAGTCAGGTTTACATTTTGTTCCACGAACGGGGAACATATATGTCATTATAAGTGTACACCGCAAATTTGTCGCTCATCCCCGCAATATAGTCACACACAGCTTTTTCTATGCCCTCTTTCCAGGCGGTTTCCTGTGTCTGCAGAGGAAGCCGTACGGCATTTTCGCAATAATATGTGAAAAGCCCCTCGATAATACCCTTGACCTTTACCTCTTCAAGCTTTGCCGTTGAGCCGATATACACATTCTCAAACATAAATTTGCGAAGTGCATTCATTGCATCCTCAATTTCCTCGGACATTAAAATTCTGTTTGTTCCCATGGAGGAATTCACAATATCCCTCACAAGAGTATCTATTCTTTCAGAATGAGTTTCGCCAAGAATTTTCTTTACCCCCGGGGGTATGTCGTTTTCAGATATAATACCGCCTCTGCAGGCATCGTCTATATCATGGTTTATATAGGCAATTCTGTCGGCATATTTTAAAACTGTCCCTTCAAGGGTTGTTGCATCGCAGTCACCTGTATGATTTGCAATCCCGTCAATAACCTCTGCTGTGAGGTTCAGATTTTCAAGAACATCCACAACTCTCACACTCTGCTCATTATGACGAAAGCCGTCACTGCACAGCTCGTTAAGCGCGCTTTCTCCTGCGTGACCGAAAGGTGTATGACCGAGGTCGTGCCCCATTGCTATAGCTTCCACAAGATCCTCGTTAAGACGGAGACTTCTGACAATTGTCCTTGCAATCTGCGAAACCTCCAGTGTATGGGTAAGACGCGTTCTGTAATGGTCTCCCTCGGGAGTAATAAAGACCTGGGTCTTATGCTTAAGACGTCTGAAAGCCTTGGAATGGATTATCTTGTCACGGTCCCGCTGAAACTCTGTACGGATGTCACACAAAGGTGCAGGCTCTTTGCGACCTTTCGTATTTTTCGAAAGGCATGCATAGGGAGAAAGTGTCTCTCTCTCAATTTTTTCAGTTACTTCACGAATTGTCATAACAAAACCACCTTAAAAGGGATAAAACCAAAAGTTTTATCCCTTACTTATATGCATAATTAACGAAGATTTCGAATTAAATCCGGCCCTTTGGGGGCTGGAGCTTTTCAACATCCCGACTATTAATCGCCGAAATAAATACCCATAGCCTTCGCCATACTGAGAAGCTCATTATCTTCGGGAACGCATCTTGCCTTCTGTCCGATAACATCTTCAAGAGATGCGTACTCAATCTTATTTCCGCGAAGAATTACCATATTGCCAAACTGACCTTTCATTGCAAGTTCTACAGCCGCATAGCCGTAACGTGATGAAAGAACTCTGTCCTGTGCCGCAGTAGTACCGCCGCGCTGAATATGACCGAGAACTGCCGCACGTGCCTCAACCTTACAAAGATTTTCAAGTCTGTCTGCAACAACCTGTGCAATACCGCCAAGACGGATGGGATCGGGACTGTCTTCACGAACCTTAAGGATTACAGCCTCACCGTCTTTTGATTTTGCACCCTCTGCACAAGCTATTATAGCATAATCTTTGCCACTTGCAAAGATTTCTTTCAGTTTTTCTGCAATTTTATTATAATCGAAAGGTATTTCGGGAAGAAGAATAATATCCGCACCGCCTGCGATACCACCGTGAAGTGCAAGCCAGCCTGCACCGCGGCCCATAATTTCCGCAACCATAATTCTGCCGTGGCTTCTGCCCGTTGTTCTGATACGGTCAAGACAGTCCGCAATAACGTTTACCGCTGTGTCAAAACCGAATGTATAGTCTGTGCAGTTAAGGTCGTTGTCGATAGTCTTGGGAATACCGATTACGTTTACACCCTTTCTTGCAAAGTCACGACCGCTTGTAAGAGTACCGTCACCGCCCAGAATAAAGAGCGCATCAATCCCCTCATCTTTAAGATTCTGTACAGCAATATCTGATACATCCTCGTAAAGGATTTCGCCGTCCTTTTTCACAATTTCACCGTTTTCGTCACGTACGGGATATTTGAAAAGGTTGTCCTTATTTGAGCTTTTTAAGATTGTGCCGCCCTCTTCAAGAATTTCCTCAACAGCTGCAAGGTCAAGCTTCACAAAGTCCTTGTGATAAAGACCGTGATATCCACGTCTGATACCTACAACCTCAAGATTATATTTTCTGATAGCAGTCTGTGTAACCGCACGTATTACAGCATTAAGTCCGGGACAGTCACCGCCACCGGTAAGAATAGCAATTTTTTTAATATCTGCCATTTGTATATCCTCCGTATATCAAAATTTACCCATCTTTGCCTATAATACTACACATTTTTTCATATTTCAAGCACAAATTTAAAATATCTCAAAATTTTCAACAAATCCCATCATTTAGGGCTTTAGAGTTACTTTTTTGTAAGAAAAAATTACTGTTTTTTCACATTTAAAAAGTTGCACTATTTTTTAGATAACGCAACTTTTCTTTACATTGGCGGCAGCTTTTTCCTGACTAGTTACGAAAACTGCGGATGGTTTCAAGAATATTTTCGGATAAATCAGGAAGCTGTGCAGAAATTTGCGCGGCATTTCCGGAGTAATCCCGCATAACCTCTGCCATTGTTTTTATAAGCTTGATTTCCGATTCTGAACAGAAATCAATATGTTCAAGATAATTATAGCAGAAATCTTCACTTAATAAATCAAGTTTTTGAATTATACTGTCAAGTTGCGAAATAGAATCTGTAAGAAAAAGCATTTTTTCTGCAAACATTTTGTTACCAGTCATTACAACCGCCCCTTTTAGTAATAAAAATTTATTATGCAATAATAATTATTATTTATTTAGTAATATTTATTGCAATTATATCATATAGCTTTTCTTTTGTCAATAAGGTATAATGATTTTAAGGAGTGACAGTTATGAAAGATGAGTTTTCACAAAATTACATAAAAATAGGGTTGAAAGTTTCTTATTATAGAAAACTTAAAGGACTCACACAAGAACAGCTTGCAAATATTATGAACGTCGGCACGAGTTTTATCGGTCAGATAGAGGCTCCGAATATTTATAAGCCAATAAGTCTTGATACACTGTTTAAAATAGCAAAGTATCTTGAAATTCCTCCACATAAGTTTTTAGAATTTGATTAATTTTTTAAGAAAACTGCGTACTTTGGGGACAGTCCCCAAAGTGCGCAGTTTTGCATTTATTCTATTACAATTTCGCCGTCAACTTCTTTTACAACAACCTTGTCTCCGTCAACTACTTTTCCGTCAAGCATTTCTTCCGCAAAAAGGTCCTCGACTTTGCTTACGATAGCTCGTCTTAAAGGTCTTGCTCCGTAAACGGGGTCAAAGCCCTCCTTCGCAAGAAGCTTAATCGCAGATTCATGGAATTCTGCCTCTATGCCGTTTTCCAGAAGACGTTTCTTCAGATTTTCAAGCATTACAAGGGCGATTTTTCCGATTTCCTCCTCTGTAAGCTGCGAAAATACAATTATATCGTCAATACGGTTAAGAAATTCCGGTCTGAACATCTTCTTAAGCTCATCCATAACATTGTTGCGGATGTTCTTATTGACGGTTGCGTGATCGTCTGCCTGTGATGCAAAACCAAGTGTTTTCGGCTCGGAAATATTTCTTGCACCTACGTTACTTGTCATAATGATAACACAGTTTTTAAAATCTACGCGTCTGCCCTGACTGTCGGTAAGCTGTCCGTCATCAAGTATCTGCAGAAGAATGTTGAACACATCGGGGTGAGCCTTTTCTATTTCGTCGAAAAGAACTACACTGTAAGGCTTGCGTCGCACCTTTTCTGTAAGCTGTCCGCCCTCTTCAAAGCCTACATATCCGGGAGGCGAGCCGACAAGCTTTGACACCGAGTGCTTCTCCATAAATTCTGACATATCAACTCTGATAAGAGCATCCTCATCACCGAAGAGTGCCTCTGTAAGCGCTTTGCTTAATTCCGTCTTACCAACACCTGTTGGTCCCAGGAATATGAATGAACCGATAGGTCTCTTCGGTTCTTTAAGACCCACTCTGCCGCGGCGGATTGCTCTTGACACGGCACTCACAGCCTCGTTCTGACCGATAACGCGCTTATGAAGAACATCCTCAAGCTTACGAAGTCTTTCGCTTTCCTCCTCGGCAAGCTTTACTACAGGGATTCCTGTCCAGCCGGAGATAACGGCGGCAATTTCTTCCTCACCGATTTCCCCTGCGGACTGACTTGTCTGACCTTTCCATTCTTCTCTTAATTTTTCCAGATTTTCTTTGAGCTCTTTCTCTTTATCACGAAGAACAGCCGCTTTTTCAAAGTCCTGCGAATTTATTGCTTCTTTCTTTTCTGCCGCAACCTCATCAAGCTCTTTTTCCATATCCTTAACGTCAGCAGGAGGAGTAAGCGCCCCAAGTCTTACACGGCTGCATGCCTCGTCAACAAGGTCAATTGCCTTGTCGGGAAGATAGCGGTCTGTAATATAGCGACTGCTCATCTTTGCGGCGGCAATTATTGCCTTGTCACTTATTTTAACACCGTGATGAGCTTCGTACTTTTCGCGGATGCCCTTAAGAATTTCTATGGTTTCCTCAACAGACGGCTCGCCCACGGTCACAGGCTGAAAACGGCGCTCAAGAGCGGCATCCTTTTCCACATATTTTCTGTACTCATTAAGAGTGGTTGCACCGATAAGCTGCATTTCTCCTCTTGCAAGGGAGGGCTTCAGTATATTCGCTGCATCAATGGCACCCTCTGCCGCACCTGCTCCGATAATTGTGTGTAACTCATCCACAAAAAGAATTACGTTGCCGGATTTCGTTATTTCTTCCATTGCTTTTTTAAGTCGTTCCTCAAATTCACCACGGTATTTTGCGCCTGCAAGCATTCCCGAAAGGTCAAGGGAGAACACCCTTTTATCCTTTAACAGCTCGGGGACATTTCCTGCGGCAATTTCCTGTGCAAGTCCCTCTGCAACTGCAGTTTTACCTACACCCGGCTCACCCAGAAGTACGGGGTTATTCTTCGTTCTTCTTGACAGAATCTGAATAACTCTGTCAATCTCTTTTTCTCTGCCGATTACAGGGTCAAATTTTCCTGCCTTTGCAAGAGCGGTAAGGTCTCTTCCGAACTGATTAAGGGTTGGTGTATCGCCGCCTTTTTTATTTGAAGGCTTCTCACTTTCGGGGGTAGCCTCTGAAAGCTGTGCTGTTATATCCTCATACAGATTATTGGGTGCGCCTAGCTCCATAAGTATTTTAAAAGCAACACTGTCGCGCTCTCTTGCAAGAGCAAGGAGTATATGCTCTGTTCCGATATATGCGCTCTGATGTTTATGAGCCTCTGTCATACTGTTCTGCAGGCACCTTGAAGTTCTGGGGGTAAATCCTGCAAACTGCGCCTGGTCAGAGGATATTGATGCATTGTATTTTTCTATATACTGTTTTACAGCATGCTTTTCTATGTGCAGAGATGAAAGGTATTTTGCGGCAAATCCGCTGCCTTCCTCCATAAGACCGTACAAAAGATGCTCTGTGCCGATGTAGTTACATCCCGTCTCATGGGCGCACCCCTCGGAAAGAGCTATGGCGCGCTGGGCTTTTTGTGTGAATCTGTTTTCCATCATAAATTATCATTCCTTTCACAGTGCATTCTGCAGAATTTCAGCGCGCTTTATATCGCGCATTCCCGCCGCTTCCTCGCCTGTTGCAAGAACAAGGGTTGCGGGCATTGTGTCAAAGAGCGCCTTACGCAGTTTTGCACAGTCAATATTCTTTATTATTCCTGAATTTGCTCCCATACAAACATTGGAAACAAGATTCATTGCCTCATTGCTTGAAATCATATAAGCATATTTGAGAAGTCCCAGACTGCGGAGACATTTGTCGGTCATTTCGGACTGTTTTTTCTCAAAAAGCTCTGCCGATATACGTCGTTCCTCACTGATAAGACTGCACGCGGCGGCTGTAAATCTTGTTATAATATCCGTTTCTTCTGCACCAAGGGTTGTCTGATTTGACAGCTGATAAAGGTCACCGCTTGCCTTTGAGCCTTCGCCGTAAAGACCGCGCACCGTCATAGAAAGGTTCGCCGCCCATTTCAGAAGAGGGCTGAGGCTGTGGGTAAGACTGATTGCAGGCAGATGAAGCATCACTGACGCACGAAGCCCTGTTCCCGCATTGGTGGGACAGCTTGTAAGATAGCCGAATTCCTCGTCTACGTCAAAGGTAAGCTTCTCCGATAAAAGTGCTTCAAGCTTTTTGGCTGTATCGTAGGCTTTTTCCGCCTCGAGACCGCTTTCGAACACCTGCAGACGGATGTGATCCTCCTCATTTACCATAACGGAAATTTTTTCATCCTTACTTATTATTGCCACAGAAGGAACTCTTGAAGCACAAAGTTCGGGACTTATAAGATGTTTTTCTATGAGAGATTTTTTCTCGGTATCTGAAATATCGCTCATACGGTAGAGCTTGAGTTCATTTTTCAGGGGTGAATTATCAAATGCCGACCAGACCTCTTCCACAAGCTTCCGCGCATCGGCTACGGACATATTTGACGGGTAGGGGATTCCCTTGATATTACGGGCAAGACGTATTCTGGTGGTTACAGCAATATCGTTTTCGTTACCTGTTGGTTTCATTATTTATTATCCCCTTTCTGTGAATTTTCCGTTTCACGGATTTTATCGCGGAGAACTGCCGCCTGTTCAAAATTCTCCTCGGCTATAGCCCTGGTCAATTCTTCTCTTAATTTTTCAACAGGAGATTTTTGGGTTTCTTTCTTTGGCTCCTCTGCAGATTGAACGGGGGCAGTGACGTGCTTTGCAGTACCGTGAATTTTTTTAAGCATTGCACTCGCCTGGGGGCGGAATGTATTATAGCATTCTCCGCAACCCATTCTGCCGCGCCTTGAAAATTCTGCAAGAGTCATTCTGCAGACAGGGCAAACGGTGTTCTGCTTTGACGGACGTGTGCCGAAGCTTAAAATTGAGCCAAGATTATCAAATATAGACTCCTGGGACGCGCAGGCTGAACAAATATTCAGTGTTCTTTTCTGCCCGTTTACTATCTGTGTATACATTACAGTTGCGTTATTTTTACCGCATTTCTCACATAACATAAAAAATCATTCCTTTCTAGCGCTTGAAGATACCTGTTATCATACTTTTGAATATTCTGGCGCGGAGGGCATCGCGGACACTACTCTCAATGGGTAGTGCTTTGTCATTTATTGCTCCTAAAATAAGATGTGCCTCTCTGGGAGTTATACATTCATAATCAAGAAGATTCTGCACAAAAACTGTCGCCGTACGATAGGAAAGGGTATTTCCAACGGCATTTACAATATGCATTGGGTAGGTTGAAGGCTCGGTATTTACTGCACGGATTCTGACACCGCCGCCACCGCCCCTGCGGCTCTCTATAATATATCCCCTCTCGGGAGTAAAACGCGTCTGTATAACATAATTAATCTGACTCGGCACGCACTTCAGCTCGCCTGCAAGGTTGTTTCGCTGAATTTCTACGTTGCCACCGGCTTCCTTAAGCATCTGGAGAAGCATTTTTTCAATTGCATCTGACATATTCATACATAATCGCCTCACTTTCTTCAAAATTTGACTTTGACTTTCTTTGACTTTAATATATCACCCTGTTTTTCATTTGTCAATACCTTTTTCAAAAAAAGTTTGACGTACCCTTTCTATGGCTATATAATAAGCATATAAGGAGAAATGTATATGAAAGAATATAACAAAATTTCCTCGCCGCCACTGATTGAGGCGGATTCAATTATATATATTGTAAACGACAAGCTTGCATCCTCGATTGTTGAATATCCCGGCAGATACAGCTTCTGGCAGTTATACCTGGTCACCGAAGGGGAGGTGCGTATCAGCCGCGATAACGAGGATTTGTGCATAAAAGAGGGGAATATGTTTCTTCTTTCTCCTAAAGGCGACCTGCGCACAGCAAAAAAGGCAATTGATAAGGACGGCAGGTTTTTCGTAATTTCCTTTGAAAGCAAGTCCGATGCCTTGCAGGAAATGTGCGAAAGGGAAATTCCTCTTTCACCCGCAGAGCGCATACCTGTTGAGGAAATCTGCTCTACAGGAATAAAGGTGCTTCAGCCCATAAAGCACAACGAGGAAAAACAGGGATTAAGGGAGAAAAATACATCACATCCCGCAGTGCTTCAGTATATGAAGGTTTCTCTCGAACAATTTTTACTCAAAATTTATTGCCGTGAAATGGACATCAGAAGTATGGGCAATGCAAAGGAAAAAGCCAACCGTCAGAACTACGAAAAAGGCATTGTCCGCCGGGCGGATGAGTTTATGCATAAAAACGTGTGTGAGAAGCTTTCTATAAATGACATTGCACAAGCGCTTGCTGTAAATAAAACCACTCTGCGAATATCATACAAAAAAGAAACGGGTGTAAGCATTATAAAAGCATTTTCAAGGATGAAAGTTGCCGAGGCACAGCACCTTATAGCAGAAACGGATATGAACTTCACCCAGATTGGTGAGGAATTGGGATTTTTGTCGCTGTATCACTTTTCGCGGTTTTTTAAAGAAAATATGGGTATAACACTTTCGGAATATAGTAAGGAGATAGCAAAAAAATAGCATTGGGTTTACCAATGCTATTTTTGCTATCAGTTTTTATTCATATAAATGCGTCATCTCAAAAATTCCCCAATTTGGGGAATTTTTTATATCTACTTTTTGAAGTTTTCCGTGAATTCGGCTACATCAATAACTTTTCCTGTTTTTCTTGCTTCTTCTGCAGCGAATGCAATCATATGTGAATGAAGACATTCTCTGGCAGGAGATTTGTTTGCAGAGTTATCACCGTTTACGCACTGTGCAAATGCTCTTACAATTCCTTCATCACCGCCGCCATGCTTTGTGAAATCGCTTACGATATGGAACTTCTCTGTTTCGTGAGCACCGAAAATCTTAAGCTCGATTTCGCCTGTATCAAGGTCACCGCCGAGTTCACCGTAAGTACCCATAATCTTAATAGTTCTTGAATGGTCATATGTAAAAGCAGAAACGGTGAACACAACCGTAATATCATCCTCAAACTGCATTGAAACAACTTGATGGTCACACACGTTGTTGTCGCAACGGAACACACATTTACCCCAATCGCTTGTCTTAAGGTCCTGTGTTATGCTTTCCTCGTCCTCAACATAGCCGGGAACACGGAATTTTGCAATGTTCGGAGGGGGATTAATATTGAACTTCACTGGATTATAGGGGCAAGTGTCTGCAATCTTACAGTCAACAACACATCTTGTACCGCTGCCCTCAGGTGCGTTTTCTTCATTAAAGAAGCCTATGTTACCGAAAGAAGAAACCTTAAGACATTTTTTACCCGTAAGGAATGTAAGAATATCCATATCGTGACAGCACTTTGCAAGAATAAGGGGAGATGTTGTGTCTGTGCTTCTCCACTTTCCGCGCACAAAGTTGTTTGATGCAAACCAGTAAGCCATATTTTCGTTATGGTTGATTGACATTATTTTACCAATTCTGCCACTGTCAATAAGCTCCTTAATTTTTACAAAGAAAGGTGTGTAGCGGAGAACGTGACAAATCATAAGGGTTTTGTCAAATGTTTCTGCAACTGTATCAATTTCCGCAACATCCTCGGGGAATGAAGAGATAGGCTTTTCAAGAAGAATATGATAGCCCTGCTTTGAACACATTCTGAAAGGCGCAACATGGTCACGGTCATTGGTACAAATCATCGCAATGTCCGCAAGCCTTCCAAGAGGCTCCATATCCGTAAAGCTTTCAAAGCACATATCGTCCGCCACATCATAATGCTCCTGCACCCAGTCACGGTTTGACTTGATGGGGTCAGCAACGCCAATAAGCTTAATGTCGTTTTCTGCAAGGAAATCAAGATATGCAAGTCGTCCTCGGGGACCTGCACCGATTAAAATAGCAGTTTTCATACTAACACCTCGTTTTTTGATTTATACCTTGATTATAGTCTGTTTTTTCAGAAAAACAATATCTTATACAGCACAAAATTTAACTAAAATGATATGATTGTCCGGCTATATTGACACAATTTTACTTTATATGTTATAATTAAAGAAAATTTTCACAGGAGGTTTTTTATGAATACCAAAGCTAAAAAAATAGTGTGCATAATTCTGTTTTCCATTGTGCTTCAGATTATGTTAATCCCGTTTATTTATACATTTATTTTGAGTATGAAGGATTATAAACCCTTTGCGGGTTTGTTTGGCAGCGCCTTTGTGGGTATGAAAAACATCGCTACCGTATTAAGTTCGCCATATTTTTCAAGACTTTTAGGTAATACCTTCTCTATATCTGTTATTGGATTAATTGCAGGTGCCGTGTATGTCTTCCTTGCTTCTATGGCAATAGGCGGCATAGGTAACCGCTGGGTTAAATCACTGGTTGCAGTTTTCTTTGCAATCCCTGCACTTATTCCCGTAACCTTTGCGCGTTTCTTTTTCCCGACAGCAATGTTGACAGGTGAAATCCCCGGCTATCAGCTGATAGCGGGAATTTTAGGCGGTTTAAGACTTGCAGGACTGGTATCCTTTGTTTCAATATTCACAAAGGATGATGTTCTGAAGCAGGGTCTTAAAACCACTCTTCTGTTTGTTGCTCTTAAGATGGTAACTTTCTTTTCTCCCGATGCTACCGTTAGCCTTGCTTCAATCAATCCGGCTATTTACGAGGTTGCGGACACCCTTGCAACATATATGTACAGAGTAGGACTGATAGATACAAACTTTAGTTTTTCTGCCGCAGTTGGTATGATAAGAATGATTATGCAGCTCATTTTAGCTATTCCCATGATATTTGTTGTGAGATATATTATGCGTGAGGAAAAGGTTGTAAGACCACAGAATAAGCTGTTCAGCCTGTTCTCAATTTCCGCAATTACACCACTTATTTTCCTTATACTGTCAATTGTTCTTTGCGGTTCGATTTTCTCCGTTTTTTCAGTTTCAGGTTATTTAGGAGATTTTGCCCCCTTTATGGCAAATGGATTTATAACATCTTTGTCCTCGGCTATACTAGTTGCGTTTATGGCTTATGCTGTAGCACTTTTGGGGCGCAACTCCGGAATGTTGGGAATTATCGGTATAACGTTGTTGTGCGCTATGACAGGCAACCTTATTTCCGAATATTTACTTATACGTCAGTTTGGTTTGCTTAACACATATCTGGCTGTAGCTGCAGGCAATCTTAAACTTGTTCCCATGATTTCACTTCTGTTCATGTTTGCCACAAAGAATAACCGCAGTGTGAAAAAGGATATGGCAGTAGTTATTGCAATGATACTTATGGTATTTGCATGGACCTGGGGTGACTTTTTCACTGACTCCATAGTCATCAGCGACCGTTCAAAACACACAGCTTCACTTCTTGCAAGACAAATCTGCACCCAAAATAATTCTGCTATGGTTACAGAAGGTACGGGCGCTGTTGGAGCCGTTCTTTCCAACGCAATTATGGCAATAACCAGAGTTATTCCGCTTACAATAGTGTTTGGCGGAAGTATATTGGTAGCACTGCTTAATAAAACAAATACACTTGAAATAAAGTAAATATTATTAAACCCAAAAGAGGCTGTAGCAAAACGAATAAATATTTATTCGTTTTGCTACAGCCTCTTTTTTGATTATTCCAGTATTATTCCTTCATACGAAGTTCCGCCTGATGTCTGATACATATTTTTAAAGCAGTATGTCACACCGCTTGATGTGATATTAAACGAAAGATACTGCATATTTTCGACTATACTTTTTACCGAGCCGCAATCCTTGGAATCGGCAACGGAAATATAACGGACTCCGTTTTTCAATTTCACGGCATTTTCATCACCGCAGTAAACTACAAATACATTTTTGTTCTTTGCGGCAGTTTGTATCATATTGTCAAAAGCGACACCGTCAATATATGCCTCAAATCCCGGCTCTGAATCAAAAAGCAAAATCAGATTCTTCTGTGCCGCGCCAGAGAGAACTGTATTAAGCTGTGACCACTGATTTCCGCGGCTGAATAAGCCTTTGTCAGACAAATCAACGGAAACAACCTTTGTATTCTCATAATTGTGCTCGCTCCAGGTTTGCGCCGTTATGGAAGAAATTCCGTCAGGGGTAAATTCGTTTATAAATTCACCGCCGACTATTGCCGAGGCACCGCCCTCGCGGAAAAGCTTCATTCCCTGTGCGTAAATAAGCCTATCAATAAGAGTTGTTGACGGGGTACTTGCGAGAACATTAAATGAAAATCCTCCGGACTCATTTTTGTACAATTCATCATTTGTCACTGCGTTAAGGATGGGGGCATCATACTCCCCGCAGGTGATTTTTATGCTGTTAAATGCGCTTCCGTAAGAAAAGGTGAGGTTTCCGCCGCCTTCACGGAGAGCCTTTACACTATTTCCAGAAAGGGATATAAACGAGGAATCGTACACAGGATTAAGCAGTCCGAGGTTATTCACCGTTGCAGTATTTCCGTATTTATCAAATACACAAACACCTTTTATCGTAGCACTTTCGCCTGTATTAAGAGTGAAAGCCGCAGGTGCTGTTATTCCGCACACATCGCTGATAACGGTAATCTCGCAGGAGTCGGTTACTTTTCCGTTATAGTAAAGCTCAAGCACTGTTTTTCCATCGCCCGACGCATAATAAATATCGTCCCTGACAGATCCGCTTCCCTCTGCCACTTTCCACTCATAAGGGTAAGGGGTTGAAACGGGTTTGTTGAAGTTCACATCGTAAGGGATAAGGTTAAGCTTCACACTGTCTCCGGAAAGAACATATTCACTTGCAGGACTTACATAAAATCCCACTGTCTCACCGCTTTGTGCTGTAGAAGTAACAGCAACTGCGTTTATTACCTTACGGTTTTCCGACGGGCTGTTAATATGGTGAAGCTCGCTGTTTGAAAGAGTTTTTGCAACCATCGCCGTAGAACCGCCGCCATCGAAATTCATGGCATTAACCATACCTGCTTCAAGGCATATGTCAGCAAGTGTTCCCAGAGTAACACCGCGGCTTATAGTCTGCCGTCCGTCAACAGTCAGAAGATATACAACTGTTCCGTCAGCATTTGTACCGATTGCCGTACGGGGGTTGTTGCCGGCAACATCGTGAGTTATTGTTGTTTTTACACCATCTTTAAGAAGAAGTGTACCTCCGCCAAAGGCGGTGTCAACATCTTTTATAAGCTCTGCTTCACTCAAAGACACATTCACATTGTCACCTACATTGAAGTTATACTCCAGAAAAGGCGTCATATTATCATCAATTACAAGAATATAGCCGTTTTCAGGAATCTGTATCGTTCCACCCTGACTTACACCCTTTGCCGTAACAATATCGTTTTCCACGGTAAGCGCCGTTATTCCCACAGGCAAAAACGGGGAAATGCCACCGTTAAATTCCGCAGTATACATAAGAACTGCACCGTAATAGTCTGTAGGCTTGTTAATATGCGCAAGGGCTGACGATGCACCATTTGGCGCAGTTACGGTTCCTGTAAATTCAAGATAAGAAAACGCAAGGGAATTGTCACGGAAAAAGCCTGCCGCCATATCGGAATTAATATGGGACTGCAGAAGCTCCCCGTCCTTTACTTCAAGACCCAGGCTGAAGTTCTGATTGCCTTTATAAGCCGAAAAAAAGTCTGCATTTGTTGCCGCAACAACGTTTTGTCCGGCTTTTGCAAGGTTGATTACCGTATCAACCTTGTCACATCCTCCGGAATTTTTCAGAAGGTCCAGAGAAATATACTCGTTTTTTAAGTCAGCCGTAATAAGATTTATATTAAGGGAATAATCACCGTAAAATTTCTGTATGTTCGTACGGGTTACTCCGCCTGTTATAGTTTCTTGAGTAGTTTTTGTGTAAAGAGGCTGTGCAAATACACTTTGACAAAAAAGCATAAACACAGCAAAAAAAGAAATCAGCTTTTTCACAAAAGTTACCTCCTTTTTGCTTTCTGAATGTTATACAGCATCCTTACCGTAACGGATTCCGGCAAAATTTTTGACAGAATTCTGGTTGTTTTCATTGTTAATTCGGGAATAACGGTTTTCTTTCCTTTGAGCATACCGTTAACAGCTTTCCGAGCGGCATATTCTGCCGATATTGCCTTTTTCCCAAGATTTGACCCGGACACCTTACCAAACTCTGTCTCCACAGGTCCGGGGCAAAAAACAGTTATACTTACAGGGATTTTTTTATGCCGAAGCTCCTCATTGACAGCATTGCTTAATCGAAGAACATATGCCTTTGACGCATAGTATGACGATAAAAACGGACCCGAAAAAAATGCCGCAGATGATGCCACATTCAGGATTTTTCCACCGCGAGCGGACATTAAGGGAATATATTTTTTCATCAGGAAATGAAGGGCACGGATATTGACGTCCAGCATCTGACTTTCTCTGTCAAAATCCGAACTGCAAAATTCTCCATACACACCAAAGCCTGCGTTGTTCACAAGTATATCAATGTCAGGATAGTTTTTCACAAGGGCTTCAAGCTCTGCCATATCCGAAAGGTCGGCTGTAACAATCTCACTCTTTGTTTTAATGGATTCTGCCACCGCCTGAAGGCGGTCTGTCCGCCTTGCAACAAGGATTGTTTCATATCCTTTTTCCGAAAGGACCTTTGCAATCTCTGCGCCTATTCCCGAGCTTGCCCCTGTTATAAGTGCCTTTGCCATTAATACCCGAGCTCCTCATTTACTAAAATTACATGAATTCTGTCCTTGTCGCGCTGGTAGCCTGTCACTACATAATTACAGCATATTCTGCCGTCACCGTGACATCCGTCTGCCATAGAGCCTTTTATCCCCGCACATATGCCCGTCTCGTGGCAGGGAGTTTCGCAGGAAAGTCGCTGACAGTTTGCAGGTGCACCATAGCATTTAACCTGTGCTACAGCTTCGTCAAGATCCTTTACAACCTTGTTTCTGCCGACAATAAGAACCACTTTGTCGGGTCCGTGGCAGATGCAGGCAACACGGTTTGAGTTACCATCTACGTTATAAAGCTCGCCTTTTTCCGTGATTGCATTTACGGAGCACATATAAAAATCCGCAGAAAAGCTCTGTCTGTAAAGAGCCTTTTTATCAGCTACTGCCTCACGGTCAAGATAGTTATATTTTCCACTACGGAGAACTGCCATCATACCGCACTCCTCAAGGGTCATAGAGCCGCCGCTTGCAATTGTAGCCCCCTCTTTAATAATGGAGGTTGCAATCTCTACAGCCTCTTCCTTTGTCTGTGCTATATAGCCGTTCATATTGTTGTTTTTTAGACTTGATTTAACTCTTTCAAGCTGCTTTGTAATAGCAGTTCTTTTGTTATTATCCATAATTAACCCTCCTGAACCTTGAAACTATCTTCAGGAAGAACTCTTATAGCAACACCCAACTCGTCGCCTACCTTTTCAAGCGCTACTGTAAGTTCATCCATGGAAAGAGTGCTGTTTTCCATATCAATCAGAGCTATCATAGTAAAAAGATTCTGCATAAGCTTCTGTGAAATGTCGAGAATGTTGATATTTTTCTCGTAAAAAAGTCCGCTGACTCTTGCTATGATACCTGTTTTGTCTTTTCCTACTACTGTTACTACTGCACGCATAATTTAAACCTCCGTTTTTTTAAGTTTGAAATGTGAAATTCGAATTTCGCACTTCGCATTTAATTTTTGCCTTTTTGCGCTCTGGAGCTTTTTAACATCTCCGTTTATCTTCCTTGTCTTACTGCTTCATATATAAAAAGCGATGCCGCAATCGACGCATTAAGGGAATTTACATTGCCCCTCATTGGGATTTTAACCTTGAAATCGCATTTTTCCAGAACAAGACGGCTTATACCCTCACCCTCAGAGCCGATAACGATTGCCACTGCACCCTTGAGGTCAGCATCAAACAATTCCTTGTCTCCCGATGCGTCTGCGCCCGTTACCCAGATGTTTTTCTTCTTTAAGTCATCAATTGTTTTTGCAAGGCTGGCAACTCTTGCCACGGGGGTATACTCCACTGCGCCTGCAGATGCCTTGGCACAGGTTGCCGTAAGGGACGCGGAATCGTGCTTCGATATTATAATACCGTGAACTCCTGCGCAGTTTGCCGTTCTGATGATAGAGCCCAGATTACGGGGGTCGGCAATTTTGTCAAGGATTATGATGAAAGGGGGCTCTCCCTTTTCCTCTGCTATGCGGAGTATATCGTCAACAGTTTTATACTCTGCCGCCGCACAAACCGCAATAACACCCTGATGCGCCCCTGTCTCACTCATTTCGTCAAGCTTACGGGGGTCGGCTTCGCTTATTTGTATGCCCTTTTCCTTTGCCATACGGATTATGGGAATAATGCTTCCGTGCTTATCGCCCTTTTTTACATAAATCTTGTCTATATTTCTCCCGCTTTTAAGGGCTTCTGTAACGGGATTTCTGCCCTCTATTTTATCTGTCATAATGGATTCCTCCTTTGTTGCAAATCTGAAAATTTCTGTTTTTCAACCTGATTACAAACAGTCAAAACTCTGTCAGTAAATCATTATATCATACTTTCGGAGAAATTTCACTGTTTTTTTAATATAAATTTGCAGTTAATTCTTTTTCTTTTTTCAATATTTTACCGTTTGTTACATTTATGAGCTCTTTTTCTGTGTGAAAATCTGCTCCCGAAAGCTTCAGATAGTCGCAATCTATAGGGAGAGGAGACTTTTTCAGCTCCTCAATACCGCTATAGCCTATTGCCTGCATAAAGACAAAGGTTTTTCCCATATATTCTATTTCCACTACTGCGTTTTCATTCCCGACGTGATTAAGACTGTAAAGCTTTATATATGCATTTTTGCACCAAAAGACCTCATTTTCCTGAAGATATATTATCTGCACTCCCTGTTTTTTAAAAGATTCTATCTTTTGTCTTTCGCTGTCGGTATTGAAAGCAAATTCAGGCACAATTACAGTTCCTGCAAAGCCATTGTCTGCAAGCCTTTGCAGATTTCCGATATACGATGTAGTAAAAATAATATAGTCATATTGCGATTTCCCGTGATTTTCTGCCATGCTGATTGCTGTGGAGGATTGGTGACAATCTATAAGAACCGACTCCCCGTCAGGAAAAAATGCCGCCGTCATTTCCCTTGAGCCGTAATTGACAAAATACATATTGATACGGTTTTTACTCTGCATTTCTGCACTCGTTACGACAAAAAATACTATCATAAATACCGCTGTTATCCTAAAAAGTATGTCTGTATTTATGTTTTTTGCAAAAATCATTATCATAATAAACAGCCACGCAATGACAATGCTCCATTTCAGACTGAACGAAATTATTGCAAAAGGCAGCTTCCCTACAATGTTGCACACAGCCACAATACCCGTCAGGCAACATTTTTCAGCAATTGCTGCCACCGTACCCAACAAAGGAATTTTATCCACGATAACCAACACCATCCCTGCAACAATTGACAGATTTGCAAAGGGTGTTACCAGAAGATTGGAAAGAACGGAATAAGGGGTCAGTATGCCAAAGTAATACAGCACGGGAATTGTAACCGTCAGCTGTGCACTTACGGTTACAGCTATAACCTCTGCCACGAAGCCCGGCAGATAGCGGGATATTACAGAGGATACCTTTTTATTAAAAAGAAATATTCCAATCACCGCAGCCACCGACAACACAAAGCCTGCGTTAAAAACTATGTAGGGATTAAATAATGTCATCAGAAGAACCGATACGGAAAGGGAGGTCAACGGGTCATTTTCCCGCCGTAAAATACGCGCCAGGGAGTACATTATACACATTATGCAGGCACGCACAACAGATGCACCTGCGCCCGTAAGAAGTGTTATTGCAATAATTACAGGAATTGAAAAGGCACTGCCCCGCCTGCGCCTGCCGAAAAGCCTTCCAAGAAATATCATCACTGCTTCAACAACCACCGAAAGATGCATTCCGGATACCGCGGCAATATGATTAAGTCCTGCTTTCTGCAATTTGTCGGTGAGATTATCGTCCATAAGATGCTTGTCTCCAAATACTATTGAATTAAAAAGCGCCCGTGCTTCACCTGCAAACCGGGCTTCACCAACATTGTTCATATATCTGCGGACACTGTAAACAACGCCCTTTATTCCCGACCTTTCCTGTCCGCAAATCTGCACGTCATTAACGTCACCGTAAAGATATATTCTGCGACTTAAAAGGTATTCCGAAAAGCCCGATGGACTTACTTTGTCAGAATACGGTTCACTGAAAGATATTCGCGTTTTTATAATATCGCCGGGCTTAAGCTCTGTCGGTTCTTCCATATAAAAATAGACCTTGTGGATTTTCCCCTGGGAATTAAATTCCGCAACTGCATTTGCTCTCTCCGAAAATTCTGTAACTGTCATAGTCTGAATTTGGTTTTTGCCGTCAAATTCTCTTAAAACATCATCTTTAGTTCTTTGCGCCATAGTTGTACGCAGGCATCCTGCAAGAAGAAAAATAAGGCACAGGAAAATAAACGGCATTTTATCACTTTTATAAAGAAATACCGCCACGGAAAATATGAACCCTGCGCCGCAAATCAGCAATACATCTATATTGAAAATTGTAAGTAAAACTCCCGCAACAAAAAAGCAGGTTGCCGCAAGCAAGGGACGTTTACTCATAATATCTCCCCAAACAGAAAGGGATGTAAAAAGTTTTTACATCCCCTTTTTACCGTATAAGATTCTGCGCAAAATTAATCAGTGTGCAACCTGATTAATCATGAAGGTTAAATTTGCTGTGGATTGCACGAACAGCATTTTCAGCATCCTTCTGGTCGATGAGAACACTTACTCTGATTTCACTTGTGGAAATCATATGAATGTTAATGCCTGCATCATAAAGAGCCTCAAACATTGTTGCGGCAACACCGGGGTTGGATGTCATACCTGCACCTACAACAGAAACCTTTGAAACTGTGTCATCGTGCAGAACCTTTTCACAACCGATGATAGCATTATTCTCGTTAATGATGTTGAGAGCCGCCTCAAGGTCACTCTGGCTTACGGTGAAGCTGATATCCTTGCTTCCGTCACGGCCGATAGACTGCAGGATTACGTCTACATTGATTTTCTTCTTTGCAAGAATTGAGAAAATCTGGAATGCCTTGCCGGGCTTATCGTCTATATTTACAAGAGCAATTCTTGCGACGTCATTGTCGCGGGCAATACCTCTGATTAACATTTTTTCCACTGTGTTTTCCTCCTTAACTATTGTTCCGGGCACTTTTTCAAAGCTCGAAAGCACTTCCATATTGATATTAAATTTCTTTGCAAGCTCCACACTTCTGTTGTGGAGTACGTTTGCGCCTGCACTTGCCAGTTCAAGCATTTCGTCATAAGTAATTTCGTTAAGCTTGAATGCTTCAGGCACGATTCTGGGGTCAGCTGTGTAAACACCTGTTACATCGGTGAATATCTGACAAAGGTCCGCACCGAGAGCCGCCGCAATTGCAACAGCCGATGTATCAGAGCCGCCACGACCGAGAGTTGTAATATCATCATACTTATTAATACCCTGGAAGCCTGCCACGATAACGATTTTCTTTTTATCAAGCTCAAGCTGTATTCTTTCACCGACAACTCTTTTGATTCTTGCTTTTGAATAGTTACTGTCAGTATTCATTCCTGCCTGCCAGCCTGTAAGTGAAACAACAGGTCTGCCCAGTTTTTCAATAGCCATTGCAAGAAGTGACATTGAAATCTGCTCACCTGCAGAAAGAAGAACATCCATCTCTCTTTTTGATGCGCCCTTGTTTATTTCAGCAGCTTTCGCAATAAGGTCATCTGTTGTGTCACCCTGTGCAGAAACTACTACAACCACGTCATTGCCCTGGTCATAGGTTTCTATAACACGGTTTGCAACGTTAAATACCTTCTGTGCATCGGCAACACTGCTACCGCCGAATTTCTGTACTATTAAACCCATATATATACCTCCTGTTTATCTGAACAACCTCATTTTTGATACGACTTCTATGCCCGAGAGCTTATTTTCAAGCTCGCTTACTTTCATAAGGGGAGCTACAAAGCCGTAATCCGATACACCCTTTATAATCTCTACATCGCCAAATGCTTCTTTAACCGCGTCTTTCTCACTTTCGTTTATGCGGACAAAGAACTTTGCCTCAACATCCTCATAGGGGATAACGGCACTGTCGTCACCGTCAACCCATGTGAAGTAGGGATTATATTCAGGACTTCTCACTATATCTACAATGTCGCCAACAACTGCGCTTGCTGTGGGAAGCTTACCTGCGCCTCTGCCGTAGAACATGAGATTATCTACCATATTACCCTTAACCAGAACACCGTTGAACACATCAACAACACTTGCAAGAGGACAGCTTTCGGGGATAAGCATAGGCTCAACGGACGCATTTGCCTTGCCGTCTTTCACATAGCCGTTACCGATAAGCTTGATTGTACAACCGATTGCCGCCGCGTAGGTCACATCCTCCGCAGTGATATTTCTGATACCTACGGTATGAACATTTTCGGAATTGATTTTCTTTCCTGTAGCAAGTGACATAAGAATTGAAATTTTTCTTGATGCGTCAATACCGTCAACGTCTGCCGTGGGGTCTTTTTCCGCATAGCCAAGCTCCTGGGCGGTTTTAAGAGCCGCTTCAAAGCTGTCGTTTTCGCGGAACATCTTTGTTAAAATGTAGTTTGTCGTTCCGTTAAGAATACCGGAAATCTCTACAACCTCATTAGCACTGACATCGTTTGCGAGAGGACGGATTATGGGAATACCGCCGCCAACTGATGCCTCGTAAAGATAGCGGACATTGTTTTCCTGTGCAATACGGAAAAATTCGTCGCCGTGCGCTGCCACAAGCTCCTTATTACTTGTAACAACACTCTTTCCTGCTGAAAGCAGTGCTTTTGTATAGTCATAGGCGAACTTTATTCCGCCCATAGTCTCTACAACAATGCTGATTTCGGAATCGTTTAAAAGGTCGTTAAAGTCTTTTGTGAAAATACCGCTTTCCTCATGGTCGGAAAAATCACGGATATCAAGAACTTTCTTAATATCAATTTCCTCACCAGCTTTTTTGGTGAGAATCTGTTTATTTTTCCTGATAATTTCGTATACTCCCGAGCCTACAACTCCGAAGCCTATTATAGCAATTTTTTTCATCTGTATGCCTTCCTTTGTCATAATAGAAATATTTTCGTCAGAAACTTTTCATTTTGGTGGGGATAGGAAAAATCTGCGAACGGACAAACAATTTATACAATGTAGGGCAGGGGCTCTTATGCCGAAAAGCGGAACGAGCAAGCCCGTTCCCTACAAACGCATTGCCTGTTCCGGGCAATTTTAACATCCGTCTTACTGTTTTGCAAGTATATTTACCCGTCTTACACCACGGACTGTCTGTATTCCTGAAATAAGTCTGTCGGTGCTGACCTTCATATTCTCTGTCTGAACGGTTACGGTTATATTTGCAACTCCGTTTACCGGAACGTTCTGATTAATTGTGAGAATGTTGCAGCCTACGTCGCTTATAAAGCTTAACATATCGCTGAGCACACCCTTCATATCCACAACCGCTATAAGGAGTGTCAGTATTCCCTGCATCTGATTAAAAGGGAAAACATAATCCTTATATTTATAATACGCACTTCTTGAAACATCTGCTATCGCAGTAGCTTCATTAACTGTTTCTGCCTGACCTGATTCCAGTAATTCCTTAACGGTCAGAACCTTGTGGTAAACCGGCGGAAGCACTGACAGGTCGGCGATTACAAGTTTCCTTTCTACCATGTGTCCACCACCCGTGTACATTTGTCTTTGCTTGCTATGTTACCACTAATTTAGCCCTTTGTCAACAAATTTTTTAAAATTTATATTCGTTATATATATCTCTCTTGGAAACTCCTCTGTCTTTCGCCACGGCTTTGAGGGCATCTTTTTCGTCCATTCCCTGTGAAAGATACATCTCAACGTGCTCCGATACGGACATATTCTCCCACTCTTTACGGGATTCCTGGAGAATTTCTTCCTTATTTTTCCCCTCAATTACAAGAACAAATTCCCCACGTGGAGGATTTTCTTCATAATGAGAAATTGCCTCTGAAAAAGTTGTACGGAAAAATTCCTCGTGAATTTTCGTAATTTCACGGCAGAGGCAGATTTTCCTCTCACCGAAGACCTTGTACATATCCCGAAGTGTAGCCATAAGCTTATGAGGTGCTTCGTAGAAAATCATCGTACGTTCCTCATTTTTAAGCGAGTCAAGCATTTCGTTTCTTCCTTTTTTATTAACGGTAAGAAATCCCTCAAAGGTAAATCTGCCCGTAGAAAGACCGCTCGAAATAAGAGCATTAATACCTGCAACGGCACCGGGTACGGGAACAACCTGTACACCGTATTCTGCACACAGTGCCACAAGGTCCTCTCCGGGGTCACTGATAGCAGGAGTTCCGGCATCGCTTACAAGAGCTATATTTTTTCCATTCTTCATTTCATTAATAAGCATTTCCCCTTTTTCACGGCGATTATGCTCAAAGTAGCTGGTCATTGGCTTTTCAATGCCCAGATGATTTAAAAGGCCGAGAGTATGCCGGGTATCCTCCGCCGCAATTAAATCCACACTTTTCAGAACTTCAACGCATCTGTATGTAATGTCCCCCAGATTTCCGATAGGGGTTGCACATAAATAAAGCTTTCCCTGTTCCATAGTTATTTCCGTCCTTTTATTTCAAAGATTGAATATAATTACCATCTCTGTCATACATAAATACTGCTTCTTCCAATTTGAGCTGGGGTTTGCCGTCCTTTGCACCCTCGATAAGAATGAGAGAAGCCGCCCTGCCCTCACCGGGGTAGACTATTTTCAGCCTTTTCGGTTCAATTTTATACTTTCTGAAAGTAGTTATGACATCACACATTCTGTCAGCGCGGTGTACCATAAAAAGCTTACCGCAAGGCTTTAAGACATCCCTTGCCGCCTTTACCACGTCGTCAAGAGTGCACAGAATTTCGTGACGGGCAATTGCAAGGTTATCCTTGGGATTAACAAGCCCACCGCCCACGTTCATATAGGGCGGATTGCAGGTCACGGCATCAAAGCTGAGATGTCCGTATATATCAACAACGTCTTTCACATCGGCACATTTAACGCGGATTTTGTCCCCAATACCGTTCAGCTCCATTGTGCGCTGTGCCATAGAGGCAACCTCCGGCACAATATCCACCGCGTCAATGCTTTCAGGATTGCAAAGTCCCCACACAAGAACGGGAATAATACCCGTACCTGTACAGAGGTCAAGTACCCTTGCGCCCTTTTTCAGCTTCACAAATCGGGACAGAAGCACTGCATCACTGCCAAAGCAAAAGCCGTCTTTATTCTGTATTACTTTTAAATCGTTTATACCAAGGTCTTCAACCTTTTCATAATCATATACCATATTTACTCGTACCTCGTAAATAGTTCGAAATGTAAAATGCGAAGTGCGTAATGAATGTTGATTTTCGTTAAAACGAAAACCTTTGTTTTAATAAAAAGATTTTCTCCACAGAGAAAATCAACCATCATTTCGAATTTCGAACTTCGAATTTCGCATTAAAATCTTCGGGCAATTTTAACATCTCCTAATAGAAGAAAGTAAAGGTCGCCAACAATAGGCGACCTTTCTTTTTATGTTTGCTATTATTCAGCAGGGTTGGGAGCTGCTACGGGGCAGATACCAGCACAAGCGCCACACTCTACGCAAGCATCAGCATCGATTTCGTACTTACCATCTGCTTCTTTAATGCATTCTACGGGGCATTCAGCTGCACAAGCGCCGCAACCGATGCACTCATCGTTGATAACGTATGCCATTGTCGTACACCTCTTTTTCATAAATTATACCTACATTGTAGCATATTTTTCTCAAATTTCAATAGTTTTTTTCGTATTTATAGTTTTTTTGGCTTGAATATGGGGTGTTTTTTATATATAATGGTTAAAAATATAATTTTTTGTTAGGAGTAATGTGCCTTGAATACGTTTAAAAAAGTTCTTAACCACATATTTATTGACGGACTCAGCGCAATGGCGACAGGTCTGTTTGCCACACTGATTGTCGGAACAATCCTGTCACAGATAAGTACCTTTATCCCTGCGGGGAATGTGAGCACAGTTCTTTTTACTGCCGGTAAGGTTGCGTCACTTCTTACAGGTGCAGGCATTGGGTGTGCCGTGGCACACCGTTACAAGTCCTCACCCCTCGTAACGGTAAGTGCCGCAGTGTGCGGTATGGTAGGCGCTTATGCGTCACAGATTCTGGGCGGCGGCATTGTAAGCGGAAACTCCTTTTCAATAAATGCCCCCGGTGAGCCGCTCGGTGCATTCATCGCAGCTTACATAGGTATCCTTGTGGGAAGTCTTGTGAGCGGCAGAACAAAGGTAGATATTATCGTCACACCGATAGTTACTATTCTGGTGGGATGTGTGGCAGGTCTTTTTGTGGGACCGCCGATTTCTTCGTTTATGGCATACCTTGGCTCTCTTGTAAACTGGGGAACACAGCAACAGCCGTTTCTGATGGGTATTGTAGTAAGTGTTCTTATGGGAATTTTTCTGACACTTCCCATAAGCTCTGCGGCTATCGGTGTTTCACTGGGTCTTAACGGAATTGCTGCAGGTGCGGCAACGGTTGGATGCTGTGCAAATATGGTTGGCTTTGCCGTTGCAAGTTACCGTGAAAATAAGGTTGGCGGACTTCTCAGCCAAGGACTTGGCACAAGTATGCTTCAGATGCCCAATATTGTGAGAAAGCCTATTATATGGGTTCCCGCCATTGTCACCAGCGCAATCCTCGGACCTGTTTCCACAATGGTGTTCAAGATGGAAAGCAATCCCGTGGGTTCAGGTATGGGAACGGCAGGTCTTGTGGGACCGATTATGTCATTCCAGACGATGAGCGCCAATATGTCCCCCACACTGGCGATGATTTACAATCTTACAATGTACTTTGTTCTTCCTGCAATAATATCCCTTGCGGTTTCTGAATTTATGCGCAAGTGCAAGCTTATCTCCTATGGGGATATGTCTCTCAAATCATGATGAAAATAGGAAGCATTGAATTAAAAAGTAATGTGTTTCTTGCTCCTATGGCAGGTGTAACGGACCTTGCGTTCCGTATGATATGCGACCGCTTCGGAGCAGGGCTGTCCTATACAGAAATGGTCAGTGCCAAGGCTCTGTCCTTCTCCGATAAAAAGACGGCAGACCTTATGCGCACGGAAAATCTTCCCACTGCGGTACAGCTTTTCGGAAAGGAAGCTTCCGTTATGGCAGATGCCGTTAATGAAGCGGAAAAACACGGACTTTTTACAGATATAAACATGGGTTGTCCCGCTCCGAAAATTGCAGGTAACGGTGAGGGCGCCGCCCTTATGCGTGACCTTGATAAAGCTGAAAAAATTATTGGAGCAATCTGCGAAAAAGCCACAAAGCCTGTTACCGTAAAAATGCGTGCAGGCTGGGACGATAGTCATATAAATGCCGTAGAACTTGCCCGCATTGCCGAGAATTGCGGTGCGGAGGCAGTAACCGTTCACGGCAGGACAAGGGAAATGTGCTACAGCGGAAAGGCTGACAGGAGTATTATAAAAAAGGTTGTGGGAAGTGTTTCTATTCCCGTAATTGCCAACGGAGACATTTTCTCTGCGGAGGATGCCCGGGATATGCTGTCGGAAACTGGTGCGGCAGCGGTTATGATTGGCAGAGGTTCCCAGGGAAATCCGTGGATTTTCACACAGATTAACGAGCTTTTTGATGGTGGCGCGGTTGAAACCGTACCCACTCCCGACGAAAAAATAAAAATCGCTATGGAGCATATCACTCTCCTTTGTGAAATCAAAGGAGAATACAGAGGAATACGGGAAGCAAGAAAGCATGCCTCCTGGTATATAAAAGGACTTAATGGTGCGGCGGCACTCCGTGGAAAAATCAATGCGGCAACATCTTTGGAGGAAATGCAAAGCACTCTTCAAAAACTATTGTAAATGGAAATATTAAAAATATGGGATGAGGAATAAAGATTTTTGCCAAAGCAAAATCCACCAGAATTCTGAATTTTAAAACCGGAGGTTTTAATCATGCGTATAGCAGTAAAAGTAGGAACTTCAACCCTGGCACATGCCACGGGACATCTTAATATACGCCACGTTGAAAGCCTGTGCAAGGTATTAAGCGACCTGAAAAATGCAGGAAATGAAATTATTCTTGTAACGTCGGGCGCTATCGGTATGGGTGTGGGAAAGCTCTCCCTTAAGGAGCGCCCCTCTGATATGCCCACCAAGCAAGCGGCAGCGGCAGTAGGTCAGTGTGAGCTGATGTACACATATGACAAGCTGTTTTCGGAATATAACCACACGGTAGCACAGCTTCTTATAACGGCACCGGATATTGAGGACAGTGTAAGGGGCGGAAATTTCCGCAATACGGTATTAAGGCTTCTTGAAATGGGGGCGCTTCCTGTTATCAATGAAAACGATACCGTTGCGACGGAGGAAATTGCCGTTGGCGACAACGATACACTTTCTGCTCTTGTGGCAAAGAGCTGTAAGGCAGATTTACTGGTTCTGCTTTCAGATATTGACGGACTTTTCACCTCTGACCCCCGAACAGACAAAAACGCATCACTTATAGATGAGGTCAGTGAAATCACCCCCGAAATAATCGCCGTTGCAGGCGGAAAAGGCTCGGATTTGGGCACAGGCGGTATGGCTACAAAAATCCATGCGGCACAGATTTGCACGGAAGCCGGAATTGATATGATTATCGCAAACGGGGCAGAGCCTGATGTTCTCTACGATATAACCGACGGCAAAAAGGTCGGAACAAAGTTCATAGGAAGGAAAGCCTGATATGACTACACAAGAGATACTTAAAAACGCAAAAGGTGCAAAGCTCGAGGCGATGCTTCTTGATACCAAAAAGAAAAATACCGCGCTTCTTTGTATGGCGGATAAACTGGTTGAAAATACCGAAAAGATCCTCGCCGCCAACGAAAAAGACGTTGAAAATGCAAGAGGAATTATTTCTGATGTTATGATAGACCGACTTTCTCTTACGGAGGAAAGAATTGCGGCAATGGCTGACGGCATCCGTCAGGTAGCACTTCTACCAGACCCTGTCGGCAGGATTCTTGAGAAAACAGTACGTGAAGACGGTCTTGTAATAGAAAAAACCGCTGTTCCCATTGGTGTTACGGCAATTATTTACGAAAGCCGTCCCAATGTTACAAGCGATGCGGCGGCACTTTCTTTAAAAAGCGGTAACGTGTGCGTTCTCCGTGGCGGAAAAGAGGCATTTTTAAGCGCAAGCGCCATTGTCAAGGCACTGCGTCAGGGATTAAAGGAAGCAGGATTATCCGAAAACCTTGTAAATCTTATAAAAGACACTACCCGACAGAGTGCATCGGACCTGATGCAGGCGGTAGGGTATGTGGATTTGCTTATTCCCCGCGGCGGAAAAGGGCTTATTACAGCTTGTCTTGAAAACGCAAAGGTTCCCTGCATACAGACAGGAACGGGAATTTGTCACATTTATGTGGATGAAAGCGCTGATTTCCAGATGGCGCTCAATATTATAAACAACGCAAAAACAAGCAGACCCTCTGTATGTAACGCGGCAGAGAGCCTGATAGTGCATAAAAATATTGCAGAGGAATTTCTCCCCTTTGTAAAGAAGACCCTTTGCGACGACAGAGAAAAGAACGGTCTTATTCCCGTAGAACTGCGCTGCGACGAAACCGCTTACGGAATTATCGGCGGAACACAGGCAGTGGCAGAGGATTTTGATACGGAGTTTCTTGATTATATTCTTGCCGTAAGTGTTAAAAACGACGTGAAAGAGGCAATTGACCATATTGCAAAGCATTCCACGGGCCATAGTGAGTGTATTATTTCAGAAAATGCTGAAAACATATCTCTTTTTACATCGGCGGTAGACAGCTCTGCAGTGTATGTGAATGCTTCAACACGTTTCACCGACGGCGGCGAGTTCGGTCTCGGTTGCGAAATGGGTATTTCAACGCAGAAGCTTCACGCAAGAGGACCTATGGGACTTTGTGAATTAACGACTTATAAATACATTATTAAAGGTGCAGGACACATCAGATAAGGAGGATTATAATGAAAATCGGATTTATCGGTTGCGGCAATATGGGCAGTGCCCTTTGCAGCAGTGCTATAAAAGCAGTGGGAAACAAAGATATTTACGTTTCTGACTTTATTACAGAAAAGGCAAAGGAATTTTGCGATGCTACAGGTGCAACACTTTCTTCAAACGAGGAAATTTCAAAGAACTGTGACTATATTTTCCTTGGAGTAAAACCCCAGATAATGGACAAGACAATTGACGAAATCAATCATATTCTCAAGGAAAGAACAGACGATTTCACCATCGTTTCAATGGCGGCAGGATTAAGCATCGGCGCTATTGAAAAAATGATTGGTGCATCCGTTCCCGTTATACGCATTATGCCCAATACCCCCTGTAAGGTTTCGGAGGGTGTCGTTCTCTACGCGCCTAACGACAAGGTCAGCGCCCTCAAGGCGGAGGCATTTGAAAAAATTCTTTCAAAATGCGGATCCGTTGACCGCATCCCCGAAAATCTTATTGATGCGGCAAGCGCAGTATCAGGTTGCGGACCTGCGTTTGTGTATCTGTTTATCGAAGCACTGGCTGACGGCGGTGTATGTTGCGGTCTGCCCAGAGAAAAAGCACTCGCTTATGCGGCGCAGACCGTAAAGGGTGCGGCTGAAATGGTGCTTGAAACAGGCATGCACCCCGGTGAGCTGAAAGATGCAGTATGCTCACCGGGCGGCACAACTATTGAGGGTGTGAAAGCTCTTGAAGACGGTGCTTTCCGTGCAAATGCTATGGAGGCAGTAGTGGCTGCATATGAAAAAACTCTCAAATTAAAAGCCTGAAAGCTTGATTAAATGGCGCAGAACGCATAAAGGAACTATATATACGACTTACTATCGTTTTGTGTAACAAAAAAAGAACCGCCGCAGTGGTTCTTTTTTTATGTAGTTTTAATTACTCAGCAACTGCGTACTTATCTGCAAGGTCTGCAATTGTGCCTTCTGCAAGCATCTTCCCGATAGAAGCATTGATCATATCAAGAAGCTCGGGGTTGCCCTTCTTAACTGCAATAGCATATTCTTCTGATGCGAAAGCTTCAGAATCTTCAACAATCTTAAGACCTTCGTTGTCATTTACATACTTTGTAGCTGTTGCAGAGTCGATAACTACAACATCAGCCTTGCCGTTTACAAGCTCAAGAACTGCGTCTGTACCCTTCTTGAAAGAAGTGTAGCTGTATCCCATGTCAACAACACAAGTTTCGCCTGTGTAACCCTGGATAACAGCGATTTTCTTGTCAGCCATATCGCTTGCCTTTGCAATTTCGGACTCTTCCTTAACAATCATAACCTGTGTTGCCTGATAGTAAGGAATTGAGAAATCAACCTTCTGCTGTCTTTCTTCTGTTACTGTCATACCTGCGATAACAGCATCTACCTGACCGTTGTCAAGAGCAATAAGAAGAGAGTCAAACTCCATGTTTGAAATCTTTGCTGTCTTGCCGTTGTCTGTAGCAATCTTATCAGCGATTGCCATGTCGATACCGTCAAATTCGCCGATAACACCCTTTGCTGTTACAAACTCAAAGGGAGGAAATTCCGCATTTGTACCAAATACGATTTCTTCAACCTTGTTGTCTGCTACTTCTTCTTCGTTTCCGCCACAAGCTGTGAATGCAACCATAGCCATTACAAGTGACAGGATAAGTGCCAGAATTCTGATTTGTTTTTTCATGTTCATACACTCCTATAAAAATATATTTATCAAAGGTTTCCCTCAGATAATCAATTAAAGTACCTTGCTGAGGAAGTTCTGCGTCCTCTCGTTTTTCGGGTTGGAGAAAATTTCCTCGGGAGAACCCTGCTCCATAATTATACCCTGGTCCATAAACAGAACCCTTGTTCCGACCTCTCTTGCGAAGCCCATTTCGTGAGTAACAACAACCATTGTCATACCGGAATCTGCAAGGTCCTTCATAACCTCCAGAACTTCGCCGACCATTTCAGGGTCAAGAGCGCTGGTAGGCTCGTCAAAAAGCATAATCTGCGGCTCCATCGCAAGAGCACGCGCGATGGCAACCCTCTGCTTCTGTCCGCCGGAAAGCTGTGCAGGATACGCATCCGCCTTTTCCGAGAGGCCTACTCTTTTAAGAAGCTCCTCGCCTTTCTTAACAGCTTCCTGTTTGGTCATTTTCTTAAGCTTGACCGGAGCGAGAGTTATATTTTCCATAATTGTGAGATGGGGGAACAGATTAAACTGCTGGAACACCATACCCATCTTCTGACGAAGCTTGTTAACGTCCGCCTTTTTAGAATTGATAAGCTCATCACCGATATATATTTCACCGTCGGTAGGAGTTTCCAAAAGATTGAGACATCTTAAAAACGTACTTTTTCCCGAACCCGACGGTCCGATTACAACTACAACCTCACCTTTGGAAATATGCTCGTCAATCCCCGTAAGAACTTCTATATCACCGAAGCTTTTGTGCAAATTTTTTACGGTAATCATACGGGCACCTCCTTATCTTACATCTGACTTTCTGAGGGCGGCCTCTATACGGCCCATAATGAGAGTCAGAATCTTTATCAGTACAAAATAAATAATTGCCGTAGCTATAAGGGGCATAAATGCCTCAAAAGTCAGGCTCTTTATAAAGTCGCCTGCTTTCTGAATATCAACAAGACCAACATAGCCCACAATAGCTGTTTCCTTAATAAGCACAATAAATTCGTTGCACAGCGCAGGGAAAATATTTTTCACCGCCTGGGGAATAACGATGCTCATCATGGTCTGCGCACCGCTTAATCCAAGAGAACGACCAGCCTCCGTCTGACCTTTGTCAATGGACAGAATGCCGGCTCTTATAATTTCCGACACATATGCACCGGAATTGATACCAAACGCAATTGCCGCAATAACCCATTTTTCCCAGTTTACAGTTGCAAATACAACGAAATAAATTATCATCAGCTGTGTTACTGACGGAGTTCCTCTGATAACGTCGGTATATATTTTACCAAAGAAATTAAGTCCCTTGTTCTTTGAAAGGTTGCAAAGGGCAATTACAAGACCGATAAGTATACCAATTATAACCGCAAGAATTGACACCTTTATAGTAACACCGATACCGTCAAGAAGAAGCTTATATCTGTCATCCTTTATAAAACAGGTGTGAAAAGTTTCCACAAGCTCTGTCTTCCACTGTACAAATCCGCTCATTCCATATCTCCTTTATGTAAAAAATTACAAATAAGTAAGGTTATATTACCATACTTTCCTTCATAATGCAAGTTTTTTATCAGTAACAGCTGTCGAAAATCTCCTTAACCTTTGCATAATCAAGGCTCATATATGTAGATATGCTCCTCTGCTTGCCGAAAGTACAAAGGTCTGCAAGTTTGTCCGTACAATCTCTGTCTAACCCAAATTCACGGAGGGTAAGGGGCATTTCTATAAATTTAAAGAATTTTTCCATTTCTTCTATTCCCATAAGTGCGGCTTTTTCGTCGTCTGCCTCCGTTACATCCCACACGCGCCTTGCTACTTGGGCAAAACGGGGAATTGCTTCCTTATACACGTATCTCGCCCAGGCAGGGAACAGCACCGCAAGTCCTGCCCCGTGGGCAATAAAGGCAAATTCACCGCTTAATGCGTGCTCAAGCTGATGGACGGGAAGTGCGTTTTCGCGTCCGCATCCTGTAAGGTCATTGTGGGAAAGGCTTGATGCCCACATCATATTGGCACGTGCCTCATAATCTTCGGGGTTTTTTATCAGGGATTTTCCTGCGGCTATCACTGACTTCAACACACTTTCCGCGATGCGGTCGGTAAGGTCGGTGGACGGTACAGGAATAAAATATCTTTCCATAGTATGCGCCATAATATCCACTACTCCGCAGGCTGTCTGATACTTGCTTACAGTATATGTAAGGCAGGGGTTACATATAGCAAATTTCGGACGGTTAAACTCGCTGTTATAGTCGCGCTTCATATTAAGCTCCGTATTGGAAATAACGGCGGATGAGCTCATTTCACTGCCTGCTGCGGAAATTGTCAGCACACACCCTACGGGAAGCCCAGCCCGGGGAGCAGCTTTTCTTGTGGGGAAATCCCACACATCGCCGTCGTACATTGCGCCGGTGGCAGTATATTTTGAGGAATCAATGGCACTGCCTCCACCAACAGCGAGAATCATCTCCACCTGTTCCTTTTTTGCAATTTCAATAGCTTCTCTCACAAAGGAAAGCTTGGGATTAGGCTCTACTCCACCCATTTCAACAACTTCTATTCCTGCAGAATTAAGGGATGCCATTATTTCGTCATATAATCCGCTTTTTCTGATGCTTCCCTGACCGTACTGCATCATAATTTTTTTATAACCGTAGGATTTTATAACCTCACCCACCTGTTTGTGGGTATCTTTTCCGAAAATCACTTTTGTCGGTGCGTAATATGTGAAATTTTGCATAATGATTCTCCTTTTTGAAGTATGTTTTAATTATATACTCCGCCCATAAATATGTCAAGAAAACAAAATTGAAGCATGCCGCTTCAGCCACGTCGCGTTCCAATTAAATTTAAAACCAACAAATTGTTGCTCGCAATGAAAGTATACGATTTTCTATACAAACAAAATTCCCCAATTTGGGGACAGTCCCCAAATTGAGGAATTTTCATTTTGTATTCAGGAGCTTTTTAACATTTCCCTACACTGCAAGTGTTCCGTTTTCCGACTCAAGCAGTATCTGCACATCCTCGGTATATCCCGTCTGGGTGTTCACATACATAAGGAAATGCTTTCCTGAAACGGTTCCTTTTATCTGATAGCAACAGGCTTCACTTCCGTTTTCAAGGGGGATTATCGCCATAGACACCCCATTTATTTCAAGGTTGCCGTTGATATTTCGGAGCGCCTGCTCTTTTGAGATTTTCGGCTGGGGAATAGTGCGGTAGGTGTGATTCATTACATATCCACGGCTTTCAAAGCCTATCACTTCGCCGTTATCAAGAGCTATTTTTATTTTTACAAGGTCCGGGTAAACAATGTAGCCATCCTGACTGTAGGCATAATTTATAACAATGCTTCCCTCCCGCTTTTCAAAATAGCTTTCCTGCATATTTCTGTAGCCGTTGTCACGCAGAAATAACTCCGCTTTCTGCCTAACCTCTTTTTCGGAAAGTTTTTCTTCTCCAATGTGTTTGTCCCGTAAAAGCATCAGCAGAAAACCGCCGTTTTTCGTAAATTCCGCCGTTGTGTTGTTTCCGTTTATTATATAGGATGGAAGTTTTCCGTCTATTTTTGTGACAGTCACGTCCTTGTCACCTGTAAATTTAACGGCACGGTCTTTTGCCTGTTTTTCGGTTATTTCGGACTGTTCCTTTAAAAGAGGGGATTCTTTAAGTTCAAGATGCTGTGAAAACGGTCCGTCATAAATCAGCGACGGATAGTTGTGAAATTCCTCCTCCAGCAGGGCAAGACGGCTTGACATAGCGGTTTTTCCGCTTCCGTCAAAGGAGGGAAAGCCGGATTTATTTCCGTCGTAGTTTATTTTGCCTTCGTTGACGTCAACGAGCATTTTATCAAGCCCTGTCCGCAGTTTCCCTGCATATCCACCAAGGTCCTGCATAGTCTGTATTTCCTCTGCAGAAAGCGCCTCGCCCCGCAGCATTTTGTCAGACAGACAGATTGCATATTCTCCCACCTGGGACAGAAATTCCGAGGTTTTTTCAAGCTGTTTCCCCTCCAGCGGAAGAAGTGTAAGATTTGCCTTGGCGGCACTTGCCTGACCGTACAAATCAGAGCTGAGCCTCACCATCTGGTCGGGAGTTGACACGATCTGCCCCTTTAACAAAGTAATTTCCATGTCGTCTACATACTGTGTAAGTTCAGAAAAAATTCTGTTGTATTCGTTCACGCGGATATATTCAAGGGATCGTGCCCTGGTATACTGCGAAAACCCAAACATTACAAGCAAAAGTATAACCGTTGCCAGTAAAATGCCTTTTTTATGTTTTTTGAGAGCTTCTAGCATCTTTTTACCACCTCGCTTATTAATGTCCGCATTTTGCTAAAAATTATTCATTTTTTTACCTTGTGTCTTGAAAAACCTCATATTAATTGTTATAATGAAATCAAATTTTTGAAAGGTCCTGATTTTATGAAACACGTTATAATACTTACAGACGGTTGTGCGGACCTTCCGGTAGCACAGCTTGACAATATGACACCTCTTGAAAAGAGCAACACTCCCAATATGGATTATTTTGCGTCAAACGGTTCTCTTTACCTTGTGAAAACCGTTCCCGATTCTCTTAAGCCGGGCAGTGATGTGGCAAATCTTTCCGTAATGGGTTACAATCCCCTTGACTGCTACACAGGCCGTTCTCCTCTTGAGGCGGCATCTATCGGGGTAAAGCTTGAGGATAATCAGACGGCATTCCGCGCAAACCTGGTTACACTGTCAGATGAAGAAAACTATGCCGATAAAACTATGCTTGACTACTCCTCCGGAGAAATAACAACTGAAGAGAGCACTGCTCTTATGCTGGAAATTGAAAAGCAGCTTGGTGGCGGAGATATTCATTTTTATCCCGGTGTAAGCTATCGCCATCTTTTCGTATGGACAGATGCTCCAAAGGAATTTACTCTTACACCACCCCACGATATTTCCGACCGTAAGATAGCAGATTATCTTCCCTCCGATGATAGAATTCTTGATTTAATGAAAAAGAGTGAGGAAATACTTAAAAATCATCCCGTAAACAAAAAGCGCATTGCAGATGGAAAAAATCCTGCAACCTCTATGTGGATTTGGGGTGAGGGGACGCGTCCGTCACTTGAAGCATTTGCTTCTCTTTATAATAAAAAGGGCGCTGTTGTAAGTGCGGTTGACCTGATAAAGGGAATTGCAATCCTTGCGGGGATGAACAGCATTGATGTTGACGGAGTTACAGGAAATATTCACACAAACTTTGAAGGCAAGGCAAAGGCGGCGGCAGATGCACTGCTTAAAGACGGCGCAGATCTTGTGTATGTTCACCTTGAAGCACCCGACGAATGCGGTCATCAGGGAGATGCCGTGGGTAAGACACGCAGTCTTGAAATTATTGATGAAAAGGTTATCGGCTACATAAAAGACCATCTTGACGAGGCGGGTGAGGATTATGCGTTCCTCGTAATGCCTGACCACCCCACTCCCATTGCCACAAAAACTCACAGCCGCGAAAGAGTTCCCTGTGTTATCTACAAAAAGGGAGATAACAACAACACCGGACACCGCTTCACCGAGGAGGATGCCGTTAAATATGGCGAAAAAATAGAGGTCGGCTACACTGTTATGAAAAAATTCCTTGAGTATTAAGTTTAAAAAAATATATTTGTGAATAAAATAGCAAGAGAGGTTTCTCTTGCTATTTTTTTGTGTCTGAAGTTTATGTTTGTACCGTGTATATCTACCAAACAGGGGGTTTTTATGAAATTAATTTCATTCCGTACATTACGTTCTATGTGTCTTGACCTGATAATTTTTCTTATACCGCTGTCGCTGATTATTATTTCTTTTCCGTACGTGTTACGGCTGTTGGCGCCGTTTATTGCAGGTCTGTTTCTATATTTTGCGGCAAATCCCCTGAACAGAATTCTGAAAACCCGCGAAATTCCCCGTTCTTTTTGCGCGCTGATTTCGCTTTTTACAATAACTCTTATCGTGCTTGTAATTCTTCGTTTTGTGGGGGAAAAAATATTTATTGAGCTTTATTCATTGACGGAAAATCCTCCGAAATTCTACACCTCCGCCATAGACGGTGTCGTCCGCGGAATAAAGACCGTTGCACATAAGTTCAACATAAAGGATGTGTCCGCTTTTGAATCATTTCTTCCAGGATTTTACTCGGCACTTCAGGAGCAGATTGGCGGAATAGTATCGGGAATCAGTCAGTTTCTCATAAACTTTGCAAAAGGAATCCCATCCCTTTTTATAGCATCCTTTGCCGCTGTTTTTACAGCATTTTTCCTGCTTCGCGATAACGATAAAATCGTGGATTTTTCCTGCAGATTTTTCGGAGAAAAATTCTGTAAAGGCTGCTTCCGACTGAAAGACACATTTTTTTCCGTAGCCGCTTCCTACCTTAAAGCACAGCTCATACTTGTGGGAATTGTTTTTGTTGTCCTGCTTTCGGGATTTTTGTTACTGAAAGTGAAATATGCATTTCTCCTTGCTATTCTTACTGCCTTGGTGGATGCCGTTCCTGTCTTCGGCACGGGGACAGTGCTTTTGCCGATGGCGCTGTTCAATTTTTTGTCGGGGAACAGCTCTCTCGGATGGGGAATCCTTGTTCTCTACGGAGTCACACTTATTGTAAGACAATTCTGTGAACCGAAAATTCTTGGGAAATCTCTGGGAATCCATCCCCTTCTCACGGTGTTTTCTCTGTACGTGGGAATGAAGCTTTTTGGCATTCCCGGACTCATTTTAGGACCGTTTTTTGCGATTTTTGCAAAAATCCTTATATTTCCTCAATAAAAATACGAACAAATGTTTGCATTTTTGAAAATAGTATGTTATAATAGCTTCACAAAGATACTTGGGGGTGTGATTTTGTGGAGTTATTAAAAAAGCTGGAAATACTTGCAGACAGCGCAAAATATGATGCATCCTGCTCTTCAAGCGGCAGCGAGAGAAGCTTCCACTACGGCGGAATAGGTGCACCCACTGCCGCAGGTTGCTGTCATGCTTTCAGCGCAGACGGCAGATGTATTTCTCTTCTGAAAGTGCTTTTTACAAACTATTGTATAAATGACTGCAAGTACTGTCACAACCGTATTTCAAATGATATTCCACGTGCCACCTTCACTCCGGAGGAGCTTGCACAGCTGTGTATTGACTTTTACCGCAGAAACTATATCGAGGGACTTTTCCTCAGTAGCGGAATAATAAAAAGCCCCGACTATACGGCGGAGCTTATTCTTGAATGCCTTAAAATTTTGAGATACCGCTACAAATTCAACGGTTACATCCACGTCAAGGGAATTCCAGGCGCATCAGAGCTTCTTATCAGAGAAATCGGTTTTCTTGCCGACAGAATGAGTGTTAATATTGAACTTCCGTCAGAGTCGGGACTTAAGCTTCTTGCACCCCAGAAAACCAAGGAATCCCTCGTTAAACCAATGGAATTTATAAAAAACACCATTACGGAAGTAAAAGATGCGTCGCTTACAACGAAAAACAAACTGCACTTTGTTCCCGGCGGACAAAGCACCCAGATGATAATCGGTGCTACCGGCGACAGCGATTATCAGATACTTAACCTTACACAGGCTCTTTACAAAAAATTTTCCCTGAAAAGGGTTTATTTTTCCGCATATATACCCGTCGGAAATCACCCTGTTCTTCCCAAGGACGTACCACCGCCTCTGCTCCGTGAGCATCGGCTCTATCAGGCTGACTGGCTTTTACGTTTTTACGGATTTCAGGCAAGCGAAATTCTTGAAAAGGGGGAGTCTCTTGACCCGCTTTTAGACCCCAAAAGTAACTGGGCAATGAAAAATCTGCATCATTTCCCTGTGGAAATAAACACTGCACCTTACGAAATGCTTCTTCGGGTCCCGGGAATAGGTGTCACCTGCGCGAGACGCATTGTAGTGGCACGGCGCATTACCCGTCTGTCCTTTGACGATTTAAAAAAGCTTCGGGTGGTGCTGAAAAGAGCGGCATACTTTATTACCTGCGACGGAAAGTATATGTACTCTGCTTTTAAAATGGATTACGGCTTTATTTATGAGGCACTTACCCATCAGAGTGCTATGCTTCCCGCTATACGGCAGGCACAGCAGTTATCATTTTTCAGCGGATATGATGCGCTTCTGCCACCCGCCGAAGAAAAAATCATGGCAGTAAGCGGACAGTTTTAAACTTTTTCACAGAAAGGGGAAAAACCATGTCACATAACAGTTATGTAGACTCTTCGGAAATTTTTTATATATATGACGGCAGTTTTGAGGGGCTTCTCTCTGTTATTTTCACTGCTGTTTATTCACGGGTGCGCCCTTGCGGCATTTCTACCGACAGGACTCTGCAGTTTGCTTTTGCCACACGTTATGTGGAGGTAGAAACCAACCGCAACCATGCCCGCCGTGTTCACGATGCGATCTATAAGAAAATCGGAACTTTCGGTCTTAAACGGCTTTACTATGTTTTTCTCAGTGACCATCCCACCAAAGACCTTATTATATATAATTATATGATGTTAGGGTTTAAAAACGGACAGCTCACTAATTCTGCACTGTCAGACAATACCGTTTCCGCCGCATTTAAAATTGCAGAAAGTGTTTCACGTGAAACAGAGAAATTTCGTCAGTTTACAAGGTTCAACGTAATGCAATGGGGTGTTCAATACGCAAAAATTGCACCAATCAATAATATTCTGCCTATTCTCACCCCGTTTTTTGTGAACAGGCTCAAAATAATTCCTTTTGTTATACACGATGTAACTCACGATGTCTGCGCTATATATGATACAAAGGAATGGCGGATAGTATCATCTGACGGTTTAACTGCGCCGGAGCTTTCCGAGGACGAGGCAAAAGTCAAAACATTATGGGAAACTTTTTTCAATGCAATTACCATTGAACCCAGAAAAAACACCAAGCTTCAGAAGCAGAATATGCCGGCGAGGTACTTTAGAAATGTCTGGAGCATTAAATAATGGGTTGTTAAAATCGCCCAGACCGTAAAGAGCTTATAGGATTAAATTTTCAAATCAATAAACCATACCGAAAAGAAATAAATTAAAAAGGGATTCATCTCCACAATGAACCCCTTCCTTCATTTCGAATTTCTAATTTAATTTTTCATTATACATTCAGAACTTTTATTACAATAATCAAACAAACCGCTTATTTAATAACAGTCTTTCCGCCCATATAAGGAACGAGTGCTTCGGGAATTGTTACACTGCCATCCTCATTCTGATAGTTTTCAAGGATTGCCGCAACAGTTCTGCCTACTGCAACACCACTACCGTTAAGAGTATGAACGAACTGTGCCTTGCTGCCCTGTCCGTCCTTATATTTTATATTAGCTCTTCTTGCCTGAAAATCCTCGAAGTTACTGCAGGATGAAATTTCAACATATCTGCCGTAAGAGGGCATCCAAACCTCTATATCGTACTTCTTTGCAGCTGTAAAGCCAAGGTCTCCGATGCAAATCTGAACAACTCTGTAAGGAAGACCAAGACCCTGAAGCACCTTTTCTGCATCGTTTGTAAGCTTTTCAAGCTCTTCATAAGACTCTTCAGGCTTTGCAAATTTAACAAGCTCAACCTTGTTGAACTGATGCTGACGGATAAGACCTCTCGTATCACGTCCTGCGCTGCCTGCTTCCGCACGGAAACAAGCTGTATAAGCAACGTGCTTAATGGGAAGTTCACTTCCGTCAAGAATCTCAGACCGGTACATATTTGTGACAGGAACTTCTGCCGTGGGAACAAGGAAATATTCGGTGTTTGCAACCTTAAACGCATCCTCCTCAAACTTGGGAAGCTGACCTGTGCCAACCATTGAATTTCTGTGCACCATAAAGGGAGGGAATACTTCTGTATAACCGTGCTTTTCTGTGTGCATATCAAGGAAATAGTTGATAACGGCTCTTTCAAGCCTTGCACCGATGTCCTTATAAACAGTAAATCTTGTACCTGTAATTTTTGCGGCTGTGTCAGGATCAAGAATTCCAAGGTCCTTACCTATGTCCCAGTGAGCCTTGGGTTCAAAGCCGAACTGCTTGGGCTCGGAGAACTTTCTGATTTCGATATTATCCTCATCTGTGTCGCCGTCGGGCACATCGTCACAAGGAATATTGGGGATTGTGAGCATCATGGTGTTAAGCTCTGCCTCAACCTCACGGGTCTGTGCATCAAGCTCCTTGATTTTCTCGGAAATTTCTTTCATTTCCGCAAATACAGCAGTTGTATCCTTGCCTTCCTTTTTCATGGCAGGAATCTGCTTTGTAACCTCATTCTGTTTTGCTTTGAGAGCCTCAACCTCTACAAGAAGAGCACGTCTTTTGTCATCAATGGCAAGAACTGCGTCAACGTCAACGTTTTCCTTTCTTCTTCCGAGAGCTTTTTTAACTCTGTCGGTCTCGCTTCTTAAAAGCTTCATATCCAGCATTCTAAAAACTTCCTTTCGCTTGTTTAATATGTATTATTTAAGCCTTTTGCGGCAATTTCAATCAAGTAAGTCAACAATTCTTGTAAGGTCTTTAACGGAATAGAACTCAATCTCTATTTTACCTTTACGGTTTCCTTTTATTCTGACCTTTGTCCCATATTTTTCGCTGAGAGTGCGTTCCACATCAGGATAAACACTTTCTTTCTCTGTTTTTTTCTTTTTTTTCGGCGGTGTGTCCTCTTTAGCGAGAGCTTCTACAGCTCTTACTGTAAGCCCCTCATCAGCAATTTTCTTTGCTGCATCAATACGGGATGCGCCCTCCGGCAGAGACAACAGCGCTCTTGCGTGTCCCATAGAAAGCTTGTTTTCGGCAAGCATTGTCTTTATCTCATCTTCCAGCGAAAGAAGACGGAGCATATTTGCCACATTACTGCGGCTTTTACCCACTCTTTCACTGACCTTATCCTGTGTCATAGAGAACTTGTCCATCAGAGTTTTATATCCAAGCGCCTCTTCAATAGGATTAAGGTCTTCACGTTGAAGATTTTCTATAAGAGCAACTTCCGCAATCTGTAACTCGTCATAATTTCTGACAATCGCGGGAATTTCTGAAAGATTGGCAATTTTCGCCGCTCTCCATCGACGTTCACCTGCAATTATACTGTAGTAACCGTTGTTTCCCTCGGTTACGATTATTGGCTGAATAATGCCGTGTTCCGATATGGAATTTGCCAGTGCCTGCAGTTGTTCCCGGTCAAAATTCTTTCTGGGCTGGTCACGGCGCGGCTCAACAAGGCTGGTTTTTAGCATTACAACATCGCCCTGCTCCGTTTTCTCCTCTGCGCCATGTTCTGTGCTTTCAAACAAAGCATCAAGCCCCTGTCCCAAAACTCTTTTCATTCTACACCATCCTCCCCGTTATTTCCCGGCGGATTGCTTTCAGCAACCTCCGCGGCAAGCTCTGTATAAGCCTGCGCCCCTTTGGAAGATTCATCATAATATACAACAGGTCTGCCGAATCCCGGCGCCTCACTGATTCTCACATTCCGCGGAATAATCGTGCGGTAAACTTTTCCCGGGAAAAACCGCTTAACCTCATCAACAACCTCAACCGCAAGATTTGTGCGGGCATCGTACATAGTCATCACAATACCCTCAATAAAAAGCGAAGGATTAAGCGCTTTTTTTATTCTTTTTACCGTTTCAACCAGCTGACTTACACCCTCAAGAGCATAAAATTCGCACTGTATAGGTATCAGAACACTGTTTGCCGCAGTGAGTGTGTTTATCGTTATAAGTCCCAGTGACGGCGGAGTGTCTATAAGGATAAAATCGTATTCTTCCTTAACCCCTTCAAGACTCTGCTTCAATCTGTTTTCTCTGCCCATAACACTGATTAACTCAACCTCTGCCCCTGATAATTCAAGGTTCGATGGACAAACAAAAAGATTTTCATATTGGGAGGGAATTGCCACGTTTTCCATTTTTTCTTCATTTATAAGACAGTCGTAGATAGTTTTTTCGACTCTTCTTTTATCTATTCCAAGTCCGCTTGTGGAATTTCCCTGAGGGTCTATATCAACAAGCAAAACCTTTTTACCCATTTTTGCAAGACAAGCGGCAAGATTAACCGTTGTTGTGGTTTTTCCCACACCGCCTTTCTGGTTTGCGACAGCTATTATTCTGCTCATTTTTACCCTCCTTTTTCGTTGTTTTAATATAGTATAACACAAAAATGTTTCACGTGAAACATTTTTTTATAAAAAATTTGTTTTTTTACAAAAATACAGCTATATCAGAGCTTTTACGATGTTAATTACATATAAAAGGCCGCATTTTTACAAAAAGCGGCCTTAACTTTATTTATATGCCTTAATAACAAACTCCGTATATTCTTCATTCTCATTCTGCGAATATTCCACCCGTGCGCCATTACTTTTCAACAGTTCTATCGTTTTTTTGACAGTATTTATGTAGATAGGATCTCTCTTCAAAGCTTTTTCTTTGTTAATTTCAGATATGCGCCTTTTTTTCGGTTTTTGAGACATATTTATAAGATTTGAAGAAACGAGTTTTCTTATATCTTCGGGAGAAAGACGTTCCTCCTTTGCTTTTTTTATTATATCAAGCTGTTTTTCCTCATTATGAAGTCGTAGAAGCTCTTTTATGGCTGATTCTTCAATTTCTGCATTTTCTATTTCTTTTCTTACACTTTCTCTTAAAGAAAGTATTCTGACCCTGTCATTAAGTATAAAAGGGCTTACAGACAGGCTTTTCTGCAATTTATCTTTTTTTATGCGGTGAAACATCATCAGATTATAAAACCCCTCCGCTTCCTCGAAAATCCCCAGATTTCTGCGGTGCAGGTTTTCTATCAGCGACAACTGGGCGCATTGAGCATCACCCGCACGCACAATTATTGCGGGAATTCGCTCCACAGATGCAAGAATTGCCGCTCTGACGCGTCTTTGACCACAAATCAGCTCATATCCAAAGTTGCTTCTTCGTACAATTACCGGGCAGAGCATTCCCACCTCTTTTATTGATTCTGCAAGGCTTTCAATATCAGTCTGACAAAATTTTCTGCGTATCTGGTAAGGGTTTGGGATTATTTCCTTGGGAGAAATCATTTTTATCTTTTGGGTGGTACTAATCACCTTTAAACAGTCCTTTCAAAATATATTAACTATATTTTACCATTTAACCGCTATATATTGAACAAAAACTTTTCGCCTTATGCCAAGCAAATGCGACATTTTGCTATGTTTGAACCAACCAAGGAATAATAAAGTCCTTGTTATATTAAATTTTTCTCTTTTACTTCGTACGGTCTGCGCTTTTTATCAAGCCGTCCGTATTAAACAATAGGCTCTTTCGATGGTTTTCCGGCTTTTCGTGGGTATTTTGATGGGGTTTGAGAGATTTTTCTTACAATTACAAGACAATGCTTTATTTCCGATGGTAAAACAACCTCTTTTACTTCCTCAATCTGTCCGCCCATTTCCTTTATAGCTTTTTTCGCATTGTTTATTTCTTCTTCCGGGTCATTTCCTTTCATAGCTACGAAATATCCGCCTACCTTTACAAAAGGAAGAGCATATTCTGAAAGAACTGCAAGGTCAGCAACGGCTCTTGCGGTAGCTACATCAAATTTTTCACGTAATTCCTTGTTTTTTCCGCCTTCTTCCGCTCTGAAATGCAATGCTTTTGCGTTTTTAAGACCTACTTTTTCAATTACATCATTTAAAAAGTTAATTCTTTTATTGAGAGAATCAAGCATTGTAAGGTTTATGTCCTCTCTCACGACTTTTACGGGAACAGACGGAAAGCCTGCTCCTGCACCTATGTCTATAAGAGAGCAACCCTCTGTGAGTTTTCCGCTTGAAATAAGGGTTATTGAATCAAGAAAATGCTTTTCCTGAACCTCTTCATGGTCAGTTATAGCTGTAAGATTCATAAATTCGTTGTATTCAAGCATCATTTTCTCATATTTTGAGAGATTTTCTTCCTGTAACGGTGTTATTTCAATATTAAATTTTGCAGCTTCTTTTATTAAATCCATACTTATTTTCCTTTCGATGCAAGATAAATCAAAAGTACACCTATATCTGCAGGGCTTACTCCGCTGATTCTGCTTGCTCTGCCTATATTTTCCGGACGCATTTTTTCAAGCTTTTGTCTTGCTTCTATTCTTAATCCGTAAACTTCTGAATAATCAATGTCTTCAGGTATCAGTTTTTTCTCATTTTTTTCAAAGCGCTCTACCTGTTCGCACTGTCTTTTTATATATCCTTCATATTTTACTGCAATTTCCGCCTGCTGCCACACAGATTTTTCAAGCACCGGTCTCTCATTATCGTAGGGAGCAAGAGATTCGTAGCTTAATTCCGGTCTTCGTATGAGTTCTGCAAGTTTTATACCTGTTGAAAGAGTTTGACTTCCATTTTCTTCCAGATATGTATTGATTTCCTTACTTGGGGGGATATTTACAGAGTTAATTCTTTCAATTTCTTTTTCTATATTTTCCTTTTTCTGTAAAAACTTATTATATCGTTCCTCTGAAATAAGACCAACCTCATATCCTGTAGGGGTAAGACGCAAATCTGCGTTATCCTGACGAAGAAGAAGTCTGTATTCAGCTCTTGAAGTAAGCATTCTGTAAGGCTCATTTGTTCCTTTTGTTACAAGATCATCTATAAGTACGCCGATATATGCCTCATTTCTGCCGAAAACTACGGGTTCTTTTCCGTCGAGCTTTCTTACAGCATTAATTCCGGCAATAAGTCCCTGTGCTGCTGCTTCTTCATAGCCGCTAGTTCCGTTAAACTGTCCTGCACCGAAAAGTCCGGGAATTTCGCGCATTTCGAGGGAGGGTTTAAGCTGCAAAGGATTACAGCAATCGTACTCAATTGCATACGCACTGCGCATTATTTCCACGTTTTCAAGACCTTTCATAGTCTTAAGCATTGCAAGCTGAACATCTTCGGGGAGACTTGAACTCATTCCCTGAAGATACATTTCCTCTGTAGTAAGTCCCATAGGTTCAATAAACACCTGATGTCGGTCCTTATCGGCAAATCTTACCACCTTATCCTCAATTGAGGGACAATAACGGGGGCCTACGCCGTCAATAAGACCGTTGAAAAGGGGACTGCGGTGGAGATTTGCCTTGATTATATCATGAGTTTCCTTATTTGTGTAAGTAAGATAGCAGCATACCTTGTTTTCACCGGGGTCTTCCGTTTCAAAGGAGAAAGGAACTATTTCCTCGTCACCTTCCTGCTTTTCAAGAACAGAAAAATCCACACTTCTTGCATGAACTCGGGTAGGAGTACCTGTTTTAAAACGCATCATTTCAACACCCAGTTTTTGCAGGCTTTCACTGAGACCGTTAGAAGGGAAGAGGCCGTCGGGACCGCCACTGTAAGCAGTTTCACCAATGATAATTTTACCCTCCATATATGTTCCGGTGGAAAGAATAACGCATTTTGCATAGAATTTTGTTCCCGTATGTATTGTGAGAACGTATCCGTCGTCGTCTTTTTCCACTGTTTTAACTTCAGCCTGTCTTATAAAGAGATTTTCCTGCTTTTCGAGACGTCGTTTCATCTCAATCTGATACGCACGTCTGTCAGCCTGTGCACGGAGAGAATGTACTGCAGGGCCTTTTCTTAAATTAAGCATTCTTGTCTGAAGCTTCGTAAGATCAGCAACCTTTCCCATTTCGCCACCGAGAGCATCAATTTCTCTTACAAGATGACCTTTTGCCGTACCGCCAATGCTGGGATTACATGGCATATTTGCAATAGAATCAAGATTTATGGTAAGAAGAAGAGTCTTTTTACCAAGTCTTGCCCCCGCAAAAGCCGCTTCACATCCTGCGTGACCAGCACCTATAACCGCAATGTCAAAATTAAATGTAGTATCCATAATAAAAATCCTTTCACAAAGGTTTTTTAAGTTCTAAATTATAAATTCGAAGTGATGATAGGTTTTCTTTTTTAAAGAAATCTTTTCCTTCATTTTGAATTTCGCACTTTACATTTCGCATTTATTTTCCGAGACAGAATTTTTCGAAAATCCTATTTACTGTTTCCTGATTTATACTAATTCCCTCGGCTTCACCTAAAAATGCAGTAGCCTGTTCAATATCAATGGCGCAAAGATCACTGAAAAATCCGTCATCAATAGTATTTTTGGCTTTTTTTATACATTCTGTTCCTCTTACAACTGCCTCAAACTGTCTTTCGTTGGCTATAAAAGCAGTGCTTTCGGAAGTTCCTATAATTTTTGAAATAGCTTTTTTAATTTCTTCTATTCCTTTTTCTCCTTTAGCGCTTACAGATAGGTATTTATCATCTTTATTATCTATTAAATCAGTCTTATTTGCAACAAAAATACAATCTTTTTCTTTTATTATTTCAAGAATTTCTTTTTCTTCGTCGGTCAATTCTTTTCCGGATTCCGTTACAAAGATACATATATCGGCATTCTTTATATAATCATAGGATTTTTCAACACCTATGTTTTCTACAACATCTTCACTTTCTCTTATACCTGCAGTATCGCCGAATTTTACAGGTATTCCTTCAATATCAGCATACTCCTCAACAACATCGCGGGTTGTTCCCGCTATATCTGTTACAATAGCTTTGTTTTTTTCTGTCAGAGCATTTAACAAAGAGCTTTTTCCCGTGTTTGGAATACCGCATATTGCGCAGGTTATACCATTATTAAGAGCTTCACCCCGGCGGGCTGATTTTTTAAGGGATTCCAGTCTGTTTAATACAGAATCCAGCTTTTCCGAAAGCTCACCGCCGGCAAATGCATCAATATCCTCTTCCGGAAAATCACTCGAAACCTGGATTGCGGCAAGGAGGTCAAGAAGATCCTCTCTGATTTTTATAATAGGCTTTGTAATTCCGCCCTCAAGTCTGTTTACAGCAGCATACAGCGCCTCATCTGTTTTTGAATTTATAACATCATTTACCGCTTCAGCTTCAGTAAGGCTTAATTTACCGTTGAGAAATGCCCTTTTTGTAAATTCACCCTTACCTGCCATAGAAGCACCATTTTCTATAAGTGCATCTATAATTCTTTCCACACTTACCATAGACCCGTGACAGCTTATTTCGCAGACATTTTCTCCTGTAAAGGAGTTAGGTGCACGAAATACACTGACGAGACATTCATCAATCACTCTGTTTTCAAAACAAGCCTTGCCATAAACTATGGTATATCCGTCAGCATCTGTTATCTTTTTATTCGATTTAATGACTTTTTCAGTTATTGAGAGAGCATCATTTCCACTTATTCTTATAACTGCGATGCCACCTTTTCCACGGGGGGTAGAGAGGGCACAAATTGTAGTGTTATCAGTCATATTTTCACTTCCAATATTAAAAAATAAGAGGTAAAAGTATTTTCTCATAAGATATTATCTTACAAGAAAGACCTTTCACCTCTTTCTCACTTTATTAAAGTTATTTCCGAGCTCTTTTTGAGGCGCTCAAAAATGGTGTGGAACTTACGAACTGAACCGAAGGGTTACCCGAAAGTGTACGTGGGTACACCGAGAGGTGAAGTTCGTGAGTAGAATTTGGATAAAATTTAAAATTCGTGTAACGAATTTTTTCTATAAACAATAAAACTCACTTTGTTTTATTGTTTTATAAAATCAAATAATCTAATTTACTGTTTCCAAATGCGATCAATGCCGTTTTTCAGCCGACTCAAACTCCCTCGAGTTCGTTTTCTTTACGATTATATCTGTACTTTGAAACATAATCGTCTCCATATTCCTTTTTCTTTGTTGTTATAACGATACAACGGTTAGGATCCTTACCTGTAGAATATGTTGTAATATTTCTGTACTCCTGAAGTGCTGAATGAATAATTCTTCTTTCGTTAGGATTCATAGGCTCAAGAGTAACACTCTTTCTGCTTCTTGAAACAACTCCTGCCATTCTTTTTGCAAGCTTTATAAGAGTTTCTTCTCTCTTACCTCTGTAATTTTCAGTGTCGATTGTAACTCTTATATAATCTTCCTCATCCTTATTTACAACAAGTGATGTAAGATACTGAAGTGCATCAAGTGTATCGCCGCGTCTGCCTATTACCTTACCCACAGCTTCGCTGTCACCAACGATTTCAATATTTACAGTTTCATCCTCATACGAAGACTTTATTTCTGTTTCAATACCGAAATTATCCATTACACTTTTAACGTATTTTTCGGCTTTCTGAAGGGGATTTTCCTCCATCTTAACTCTTACCACTGCATTTTCTGCACCGAGACCGAGGATTCCTCTTTTACCTTCATTTACTACTTCTATTTCTACATTCTCTCTGTCAGTATTAAGCTCAAGAAGTGCTGCATTAACGGCTTCATCAATTGTTTTACCGCTTTTTTCTATAATAATCATTATTTTACTTTCCTTTCAGCCATTATTTCTTCTTCAATTTTTTTATTTATCACCTTTGTCATAAATGCCTGCTGTAACAGCTGGAATGCTGTTGAAATAAACCAGTAAAGAGACATACCTACAGGCATTGTAACTGTGAAAAATGCTGTCATAATAGGCATAAACGTCATCATTGAGTTTGACATACTCTGTGCCTGGTCAGCTGCTTCATTAGTCCTTTTCTTATCTGTCTTCTTATTGTTTTCCATCTGTTTCTTTGTAACATAAGAAGAAATATACGTAGCAATTACTGCTAGAGCAGGGAATATCCATGCTGTAATGCTTGTCCAGTGGTCCTTGGGAATCATGGTAAGATCTATTCCGAAGAAATCGAAGTCTATCATATCCTTACCTAATTTTGCAAGCTCTGCCGCAAAACCTTCTATTCCGCAAAGACTAACCTGATACACAGCACCCTCTACACCGAGAGCTGTTGTTATTGTATCAATCTGTTCTTTAGTGAGTCCGAGCATATAAGTAAGCGGGTCATAAACAACACGTATAAATCCAAAGAGTATAAACATCTGAAGAATAAGGGGGAGACATCCTCCCATAGGATTAACGTTGTTTTTCTTATAAAGCTCCTGCATCTTTATGCTCTGCATATTTTTATCGTTTTTGTATTTTTCCTGAATTTTCTGAAGTTCAGGCTGAATAAGCTGTGTTCTGGCAGTGCTCTTCTGCGACATAATTGAAAACGGAATAGTTATAATCTTAATCAAAAGAGTTACTACAATAAGAGTGAGACCGTAATCACCAATCCACTCATAAATGGGCCTTATTATAAAGGCCAGAGGCTCCGCCAATGCATATAAAAATTTCATTTTTATTCTCCTTATAAAGACCGATATGTAAACCGGTTACGGAACAGGGTCATACCCACCCTTACATAAGGGGTGGCATCTTAAAATTCTTTTTACAGACAAATAAAGCCCCTTTATCACTCCGTACTTTTCAAATGCTTCTAAAGCATACTCTGAACAAGTGGGTGTAAAGCGGCAACAAGGTTTTTTCATAGGAGATATATACTTCCTGTAAAATCTGATAATACCGATAAAAATTTTTTTAATCAGTCTCATTCCCTTTTAAAAGCCCGCCTTCACAAAGCGCACTTTCCAAATCTTTTTTAAAATCGTAAAAGGTCGATTTAACCGACCTTCTCCTGGCTACAATCACAATATCGTACCCTTGAGACAAACCTTTTAAAAGTCTGTAATTTTCCTTAATAGTCCGTCTTATTCTGTTTCTTGTAACGGCATTTCCCACCTTCGGGGAAACTGTCAGACCAAGTCTGTTGTAAGAAAAAGCGTTCCTTCTGTAATAAAGGGCAATACTACCCCTCACCACAGACTTACCCCTGTAATAGAGTCTTTTAAAATCACTGTTTTCTTTTATGGAAATTACTTTCATACTACACACAGAGTGTGTTCTTTCTGCTCTTATGCAGAAAGAACACGTCTACCTCTCTGACGGCGTCTTCTGAGTACCTTTCTGCCGTTAGCAGTACTCATTCTCTTTCTGAAACCGTGGTCCTTTTTTCTTTTTCTTACGTTAGGCTGATAAGTTCTAAGCATTTATCTGCACCTCCTTAAATATAAAAGCCCATAAAGGCTATTTTCGCTAAATTTACCATAACGATACCAACATAGTATACCGAAAATTATTTTTTTTGTCAATAATTATTTTATTTTTTTTATTTTTAAGTTGAATTTCACCCATTAATCTGTTATAATTAATTAGATTAATAAATAAAGAGATGTGTAAGTTATTAACAGTTTTTTTTGTAAATATTTGAGTTATTAACATAATTTTTCTCTATTTTGCCCTGTTTGATGGGGTTTTTAACAGGTTTTATTAACAGGACTGTTTATAACTTTTAAAGAATTTTTTATTGTGAGGGAAATATATTTATGTCATCTGATTTAATTAAACTCTGGACCGAATGTCTTATGCTTCTTGAAGAAGAGGTTACTCCCGTAGGTTTCAACACCTGGATTAAGGACATAAGACCTATAAAGTTATCAAGTGATACCTTTACTCTTTCCGTAGGAAGTAACATTATCAAAAATATGGTTGAGATGCGTTACTATGACCTTATTAAAAATACTCTTTGTGAAATAACAGGCAAAATTTATGAAATTGAGTTTGTTGTGGGAGATTTGGCTGCATCTTCACAAAGAAGAAACGAAAATTCAAGTGTTTATGAAAAATACACATTCGATAATTTCGTAGTAGGCAATTCAAACCGTTTTGCACAGTGTGCATCACTTGCCGTTGCGGAGGCTCCCGCATATGCGTACAATCCCCTTTTCCTTTACGGCGGTGTAGGTCTCGGAAAAACTCATCTTATGCATGCTATAGGCAATTACATAAAGGATAACAATCCTAATGCTAAAATTGAATTTTTAAGTGCCGAAACATTTACGAATGAGCTTATTAATTCAATCAAGGATAATAAAAATCAGGAATTCAGAGATAAATACAGAAATATAGACGTTCTTCTTGTTGACGATATACAATTCATTGCAGGAAAAACTACTACCGAGGAAGAGTTTTTCCACACATTTAACACCCTGCATGAGGCTAACAGGCAGATTGTACTTACAAGTGACCGTCCTCCCAATGAAATAAAAACTCTTGAAGAAAGACTACGTTCAAGATTTGGCTGGGGATTAATGTGCGAAATACAGCCACCGGACTATGAAACAAGAATGGCTATTCTTCGCAAAAAAGCACAAACTGATAATGTAATAATAAGCGATGAAATTATTGAGTTTATTGCGCAGAAAATAAAGTCAAATATCCGTGAGCTTGAAGGAGTTTTTAACAGGGTTGTTGCTTACCGCGGACTTATTAACAAGGAAATAACAATTGATGTTGCTATGGAAGCTCTTAAGGATTATGGAGAAAGTAATGAGAAAAAGATTACTCCAGACCTTATAATTGATGCCTGTGCAAAATTCTACAACGTTAAAAAAGAAGATATTTACTCAAGAAAGAAAACAAAGGAAATTGCCTTTGCAAGGCAGGTTGCCATATATCTTATGAGAGAGGTTATTGATTATTCTTTCCCGAAGATTGGTTCTGTTTTTGAAAAAGACCATGCTACTGCTATTTACGGACATAAGCAGATTTCAAAATTGATGGAAGAGGACATCAGCGTAAAAATAAATATTGAAGGTCTTATAAATGATATAAAAGGTTCAGGTAATTAACACTTTTCCTGTTAATTAACAAAATGCCTCAAAATCTTTCATTTTTTTACAAACTGTTTATTAACAGATGTAAAATGTGTTTTTATCCTTTATAAAGGCTTTTAAGAGAGTTATTCACATTATAAACCTTACTACTTATACTTTTAATTAATATATATTATTATATATTACGGAAAGGAAGAAATTTAAAAATGAAATTTTTCTGCGATACAAAAAATCTTTCGGAAGCTATTAATATTGTTTCCAAGGCTGTTGCCGTTAAATCACCCATTCCTCATCTTGAGGGAATTCTTCTTACAGCACAGGGCGGTACTGTAACATTACTTGGTAACAATCTTGAAATTTCAATTAAAACAACTATAAGTGCAAATATTCAGGAAGAGGGAAGTATTGTTCTTAATTCAAAGATGTTTTCAGACATTGTAAGAAAGCTCCCCCAGGATGTTTGTGAAATAACAACTAATGAAAAAAATAATGTTTCTATTGTTTGTCAGAATTCAGATTATAAAATTGTAGGTCTTAATGCTGATGAATTTCCCCAGCCTCCCCAGATTGCAAAGAAAAGCACTATTGTTTTAAAGAGTGAAAAACTCCGTGAAATAATAGGAAAAACGTTGTTTGCTGTTTCTATGGATAATGCAAGAAAAATCCTTACAGGCTCCCTTTATGAAATTGAGAACAATAATCTTACAGTTGTTGCAGTTGACGGATACCGCCTTGCCCTTACAAAGATGGAGCTTGAAGGAGACCATGCAGATGCTAAATTTATTATTCCCGGTAAAACGCAGAGCGAAATTTCAAAAATTATAAGCGGAAGTGAAGATTCCGATATAGTTATTTCCTTTAGCGATAACTATGCTCTTATAGAGGGTGAGGGAATTATTATTACATCACGTCTTATAGAGGGTGAGTTCTTCTCTTACAGAAATACAATTCCTTCAGAATCAAAATATATTATTAAAACAGACTGTTATTCTTTCGGTAAAGCTATTGAAAGAGTTGAGCCTATTATTGATGAAGTAAGTAAAAACTGCGTAAGATTTAAATTTGGTAACGGAAAAATAAACATAAGCTGTGAAACAGTTCTCGGTAAAGTAAATGACATTGTTGAATGTGAATATTTCGGTGAAGATATAGAGATAGGATTTAACTATAAATACCTTCATGATGCTGTTTCTAGATGTGACAGCGATGAAATTGAGCTTAAGATGAATTCTCCATTCAATCCTCTTATTATAAATTCTCCGGAGGATGACAGTTATCTGTATATGGTATTACCTGTAAGAATATGACGAGATGTTAAAAAGCTCCAGATCGCAAAACGAATTTCGGATTGATTCGTTTTGCTACGCACAAACGTCACCTCGACGTACCCACCACGTATGCCTTCGGTTCCGCCCTTCGGGATTCGTTTGTACGTTCTGAAACTTTTTTCCTGTCTCTTTGGAAGTTTTAAAAATATAATTTTTAAAAAATAGGTGTAGTTATGATTATAGAAATAAACACAGAATATATAAAGCTTGATTCTGCTTTGAAGTTTGCAGGAATTGCGGAAAATGGTGCTCACGCAAAGGAGCTTATTCTTGACGGACTTATAAAGGTAAACGGTGAGGTTGAGTTGAGAAGGGGAAAAAAGCTTTATAAAGGAGACAAATTCAGAATAGAAGACGAGGAATTTGAAATAGGATGAGAGCTTCAGGATTAGAACTCTATAATTTCAGAAATTACGAAAATGAAAAAATTTCTTTCGGGGATGAGGTTAATATAATTTACGGCGATAACGGTATGGGTAAAACAAATATACTTGAAGCTGTTTATTATTTCTCCTATGGAAGAAGCTTTCGCACAGGCGGACGTGAAATAATAAAAGACGGTGAGAAAGAAGGAAGAATAGCACTTTCATTCTTAAATAATGAGAGAAATTATGAAGGTGAAATTAAATTTTTAAGCGGAAAAAGAAAAGAAATTTATCTTAATGAGATTGAGCTTAAAAAAACAAGTCAGCTTCTGGGTAATTTTATATGTGTTCTTTTCACACCTGATGAAATGTCCATTATAAAAGGAATGCCTGATTCAAGAAGAAGATTTTGTGACAGTTCTATAATGCCTCTTCGTCCCCAGTTTATAAAGGAGCTTATTAATTACAGAAATATTATTAACCAGAAAACGGCTCTTTTAAAATCAAAAAGATACGAAACCCTTGACATATGGAATGAAAAGCTTGCAGAATGCGGAAGTAAAATAATGGTGATGCGCTCAAGCTATATTAAAAGAATAGAGGAAAAAGCCGCTCTTTTACAAAAGGATATTTCTCTTAAAAAGGAAAATCTCACGGTAAGATATAATCCGTCTGTAAAAATGGGAGAAAGCCTTGATGAAATAAAAGAAAATTTTCTTACAAAGCTTGAAGAATACAAAGAAAAAGAAAAGGAAAATTTCTTCTGTATGGCAGGTATTCACCGTGACGAAATAGATTTTGAAATAAACGGAAAGCCTGCAAAAACTTACGCAAGTCAAGGACAGATAAGGACTGCTGTTTTATGTCTTAAATCGGCACAGATGGAAATAATCAAAGAAGAAACGGGTTCGTACCCTGTTATGCTTTTAGACGATATTTTAAGTGAACTCGACAAAAAAAGACGTGATTTTCTAATATCCAGGATAAAGGGAAAACAGATTATAATAACCTGCACAGACCTTGAAAATTCTTTTATGAATAAAAACACAAATATTATAAATATAAAAGAGGGAAAGGTAATTTAAAAGAATATGTTTTTACATATAGGTGACAGAAAAATAATAAGTAAAAAAGAAATAATAGGGATTTTTAACCTTGAAACCACGTCTGTAAGTAAAAAAACACGGGAATTTCTCCGTATGAATGATAAAAAAGGAAATATTGAATATATTTCGGAGGATATTCCAAAAACATATATAATTTGCAGCTCTGAAAAGAAAAAGAAAGTATATGTGTCGCAGATTTCATCCCAGACACTTTACAAAAGAGCAGAAAGGATTGACTCAATTGGAACAGAAAATTAATACTGCCTATGACGAAAATCAAATACAGGTACTGGAAGGACTTGAAGCTGTACGGAAAAGACCGGGTATGTACATCGGCTCAACATCGGCAAGGGGTCTGCATCATCTTGTGTATGAAATAGTGGACAACAGTATTGACGAAGCATTGGCGGGATACTGTACACAGATAGATGTAACTCTGAACAGTGACGGCAGTGTATCTGTAAAGGATAACGGCCGTGGTATGCCTCACGGTATTCACCCGAAAATGGGTATATCCACAATCGACGTTATTTTTACAGTGCTTCACGCAGGCGGTAAATTCGGCGGCGGAGGATACAAGGTTTCCGGTGGTCTTCACGGTGTTGGTGCGTCTGTTGTTAATGCTCTTTCAACAAAGCTTGAGGTAGAAGTTCACGACGGAGAAAACATATGGTTCCAGAGCTATAAGCGCGGTGTTCCCGACGGTGAGGTTCACAAAACAGGTACTACAGACAGGACAGGTACACAGGTAACCTTCTGGGCTGACGGTGAAATATTCGATGAAACTGTTTATGATTATGAAGTTCTTTTAAAGAGACTTCGTGAGCAGGCATTCCTTAACGGTGGTATTAAAATAATATTCAAGGATGACAGAGAAGAAAAGAGAGAAGAAGTTTTGCAGTATGAGGGCGGTATTAAAAACTTCGTTTCTTATCTTTTTAACGATAAAAAGCAGAGAAAAGATACTCTTGAGGAAGTTCACAGTGAAGTAATTTACGTAAGCGGTGAAAAAAAGGGTAGTATGGCAGAGGTTGCTCTCCAGTGGAATACCGGATATGACGAGGTCATTGAGTCATTTGCCAACAATATTTCCACAACAGAGGGCGGTATGCATGAAACAGGCTTTAAATCTGCTCTTACAAAGGTACTTTTCGAATACGGAAGAAAATATAAGCTTATTAAAGATAATGAGGAATTAACCGGCGAAGATGCGCGAGAGGGTCTTATAGCTGTTATTTCGGTTAAGCTTGAAGAACCCCAGTTTGAGGGTCAGACAAAGACAAAGCTCGGAAATTCCGAAATGCGTACTCTTGTAGAAAGTATGGTTAAGGAAAAGCTTGCAGATTTTCTTGAGGAAAATCCCGATGTTGGTAAGGCTATTATTGAAAAGGCTCTTATGGCATCTCGTGCAAGACTTGCTGCAAGAAGAGCAAGAGAAGCTACAAGAAAAACTCCTCTCGGTTCAAGCACTCTTCCCGGTAAATTAACAGATTGTATCGTAAAAGACCCCACAAAGACGGAAATTTACATCGTCGAGGGTGATAGTGCGGGCGGTAGCGCAAAGAACGGAAGAGACAGTAAATATCAGGCAATACTTCCTCTCTGGGGTAAGATGCTTAACGTAGAAAAAGCAAGAGAGGATAAAGTTTACGGCAATGACAAGCTTACTCCCGTAATTCAGGCACTGGGAACAGGAATAGGTGGAGAATTTAATCTTGAAAAGCTTCGTTATGACAAAGTAATTATTATGGCCGATGCCGACGTTGACGGTGCGCATATTCAGACACTTCTTCTGACATTCTTCTTCAGATTTATGCGTGAGCTTATAGAAACAGGTCATATTTATCTTGCAAAGCCTCCGCTGTACAAGTTATCAAGAGGTAAGAAAACACAGGTTGCTTTCAGTGATGAAGAAAGAGATCAGATAAGTGAAGAAATGAAAAACGGCGATGTAAATGCAAAGGTTGATATAAGCCGTTACAAAGGTCTTGGTGAAATGAATCCCGAAGAACTCTGGGAAACAACTATGGACCCCAAGAACAGAATACTTCTTAAGGTAACTCTTGAGGATGCTGCAAAAGCAGACGAGATATTCAGTATTCTTATGGGTGACGAGGTAGAGCCCAGACGTGTATTTATTGAAGAAAATGCACAGTATGTAACTAACTTGGATGTGTAAGCAGACTGTGCCTGCACCCATGTCGCGCACTTGATAATTAAAACACAGTTCACGCGACAAAGAAGGTACGGTGAATAAGGTGTACCTTCATATCTTTCAGTAAAAGAAAGGAACTAATAAAAAATGGCTAAACATAAGAATTACGAAGATTCTCATTTTGAAGAATACTTCGACACACAAACCATTGTAGATATAGACATCGAAAAACGTATGAAAGAGGCTTTCATTGACTATGCAATGAGTGTTATTGTAAGCCGTGCGCTTCCGGATGTCCGTGACGGTCTTAAGCCTGTTCACAGAAGAATACTTTATTCAATGTACGAGGAAAATCTTACATCGGATAAGCCTTTCTTCAAATCTGCTACAACCGTAGGTAACGTTATAGGTAGATACCATCCCCACGGTGACGCATCCGTTTACGATGCAATGGTAAGACTTGCCCAGGATTTCTCTATGCGTTACCCGCTGATTGACGGTCACGGTAACTTTGGTAGTGTCGACGGTGACCCGCCGGCTGCTTACCGTTATACCGAGGCAAGAATGAGTAAGCTTTCAAACGTTCTTCTCGAAAATATTGAGAAAAATACTGTTGATTTTGCTCCCAACTTCGACGAAAAGAGAAAAGAGCCCACAATCCTTCCTACAAGAATCCCCACACTGCTTGTAAACGGTAGTAGCGGTATTGCTGTAGGTATGGCTACAAATATACCTCCTCACAACCTGACCGAGGTACTTAACGGAGCAATTGCACAGATTGATAACCCCGATATTACCGTGGAGGAGTTGATGGAGTATATTCAGGGTCCTGACTTCCCCACAAGTGCCACAATTATGGGAAGAAGCGGTATCAGAAGTGCATATAGCACAGGACGCGGTAAAATCGTTATCCGTGCAAAAGCTACTATTGAGGAGCATAAGGATGGTACTTCTTCAATTATCGTTACAGAGCTTCCCTATCAGGTTAATAAGAAGATGCTCGTGGAATCTATTGCTAACCTTGTTAAGGAAAAGAAAATTGAGGGACTTTCCGACATTGATGACCATTCATCAGACCGTGTAGGTATCCGTCTTGAAATATTCCTCAAGCGCGATGCAAACCCCTATGTTGTACTTAATCAGCTTTATAAATATACACGTCTTCAGGACAGCTTTTCTGTAAATCTTCTTGCAATTCACGACGGAAAGCCCAAAACAATGGGTCTTAAAGAGGTGCTCGCTCACTTTATCACATTCCAGGAGGAGATAGTTACCCGCCGTACACAGTATGACCTGGAAAAAGCAGAAGCGAGAATGCATATACTCGAAGGTTTACGTATTGCTCTTGCAAATATTGATGAAATTATAGACGTTATAAGAAACTCCTACGATGATGCAAAGGAAAATCTTATGGCGCGCTTCGGACTTTCTGAAATTCAGGCGCAGAGTGTACTTGATATGCGTCTTGCACAGCTGCAGAGACTGAATGGCGAGAAAATTGAGGAAGAATATCAGGAGCTTACTCTCCGTGTTGAGGGATATAAGGCACTTCTTGCTGATAAGAATCTCCTTAACGAAAAAATTAAGGAGGAGCTTTCTGAAATCCGCGATAAATTCGGCGATGAAAGAAAGACAAATATCGAAAATGTAATGACTGAAATTGACATAGAAGACCTTATTGAAGAGGAGGAAAGTGTGTATACACTTACTCATTTCGGTTATCTTAAACGTATACCTGCCGCAACATATCAGAGTCAGCACAGAGGCGGTAAGGGAATAAAAGGTCTTTCCACAAGGGATGAGGATTTCGTTGAAAATATCATCGTTGCTTCAACCCATACAAATATGCTTTTCTTTACAAACAAGGGCAGAATGTACAGAATTAAAGGCTATCAGATTCCCGAAGCAGGCAGACAGGCAAAGGGAAGCGCTATTGTAAATCTTCTCCCCATTGAAAAAGAGGAGAAGGTTACGGCTGTTATTTCTGTGCCCAAATTTGAAGAAGATAAGTATCTTCTTATGTGTACAAGAAATGGTATTATCAAGAAAACTGCCGTTACAGATTACGACACATCCCGTAAGGGCGGTATTATCGGTATCGTTCTTGACGAGGGTGATGAGCTTATAAAGGTTGAACTTACAGACGGCGAAAACGACGTTATTGTAGGTACAAACAGCGGTATGGCTATCCGCTTCAACGAAAAGGATGTCCGCTCTATGGGCAGAGTAACACGCGGTGTTAAGTCTATTAATCTCCGCGGTGAGGATTATGTTGTTGGTATGTGCCTTGCAATAGAGGGTACGGAGCTTCTTACAGTAACGGAAAACGGCTACGGTAAGAGAACGGATATTTCCGAATACCGCGTTCAGTCAAGAGCAGGTGTAGGTATAAAGAACTACAAGTGCAGTGATGTGACAGGTAATGTTGTAGGTCTCCGAACTGTTTCCGATGATGAGGATATTTTGCTTATAACAAGTGAGGGTATTATTATAAGAATTGCCGCAAACGGTATCAGCTCCATCGGCAGAAGCACCAAGGGTGTAAGACTTATGCGCCTTAATGAGGGGGTAAGTGTTGTATCAATGGGTGTGACAGAGCACGAAGAGCCAGAAGAAGAAACAACAGAAGAAAGCAGTGAAAATTCTTCGGAAGAAGTAACAGAATAACAATTTGCCGACTGCCTTAAAAAGGTGGTCGGCAAATAATGTATTAATGGAAAGGGTGGTATAAAATGGATGAAAAAAGATTAGAAGATAATGAAAAAACTGCCGTGTTTAATCCTATAAAAGATCAGCCTGCCAGGGAGAAAACTCCGGAAGAAAATCCTGATTCTGCAGAAAAATATCCATTTCAGCCGGAGGAGTCCATCGGTTTTAATGAGGATTTTGAAGATGAAGATAATGATGACGAATACGATGAAGAGGATGACGATGATGAAAGTGAAGACAGCGACAAGTTAAACATAGTTCTCATAGTCGTTACGGCACTTGCCACAATTATTTTTGTTGTAACATGCATATGGGGAATATCCACATTTATGAATTCAAGAAAAGAAAAAGCAGAAATTGTGGAAAATGAAAAAATTATTGAAGAAATACCGGAAAAAATTGAAGAGGTACCCGAAAAGCCCGTAGAAGAAGAAAAGAATACTGTTTATAGCATCGCATTCATGCCTGATTCAGTAGAAAAAGAGGGCGATACCTATACAGTCCGTGTAACTCTCTACAATAAATCTATGACCACAGAGGGTGAGAAGAGAGTTGTTCTTAACAGCTCCACTGAAATAGTGGAAGACGGCGAGGAGCTTTCTCTTGTAAGCTTTATTTCCGTAATTGAAAGTATCGGTGACGAGGAAATCATTTTTAAAGGAAAAATAAACGAAAAAACAAGGGAAGTAATAAATATTTCCTATAACAGTTCAATTTTGGAGGTTCTTCAGGAACCTGACCTCCAGCCGGAGATTGAAAGAGAAGTAACGAAGGAAAATCAAACCGAAGAGGAAGAAGTTCCTGAAGTTTCTCCCGAAGAACCTGAAAATGAAGGGGAAACTCTCGAATAATACTGTTTGTATAAACAAAAAAAGGATGTAAAAAAACTGATTTTTTACATCCTTTTTAATCGTATAGGAAATTGCTCGAATTAACACGCGTGAAACAATGTTTGTGCTTTGTGAGTGCGCGACAAGGGTGAAGCGGCACTCTTCTATTCATCTGTACGGCTTAAAACAAGAACAGAGCCTAAAATAAGGACAATTCCTATTGCAGAAAAAACAGAAAGCTTTTCATCAAAAAGAATAATACTGAAAATAGTTGCTGACAAGGGTTCAATAATTCCCATAGCAGATGCTACACCGGCAGGAAGATTTTTCAGTGAAATTGTGTAAAGGAAATATGGCAGAACAAAAGTTACAACCGCGTGAGAAATGGCAAGGGGTATTGCTTTTGCCGCGTTGTTTGCAACAAGTGTCTGAATCTGCGGAAAATCGCAGGCTATCAGAGAAATCACCGCTGCAAAAAGAAAACTGTACAGTGTTGCAGTTATAGGATTACACCCACGGCGCATTTCTATCTTTGTCAGAATGTTATAAATACCGTAAGACACACCTGACAGAAGTCCCATTACGATGCCCATCGCATTAAATTTCATACCGCCGACAATGCCTGACACCAGCGCGCATCCGATAAGTACGCAAAGAACACTGATGCCTTTTTTGAGAGTGAGCTTTTCTCCGAAAAATGCTACAGACCAACCAAGAACAAGCACCGGAGCCATATACATAAGGATAACTGCCGTTGCAATTGATGTCTGCTTCATTGAGGAATAGTAGCACGCGGCAGTTGCAAACAATGTTATACCGCTTCCTATGTAAAGGGGAATGTCCCTCAATCTTAAGGAGAGTGCACCCCTGTTGAAACAGAGTGTGTAAATCAAAAAGCACGGAAATGAAAGCATTGTTCTGATAGCGGTTATCTGAAGGGGTGCAAGTCCCATCTTGCTCCAGGTGTTGACAAATATTCCCGAAGTTCCCCACAGAATACCGGCAAGAACTATAAACAGTAGTGATTTTTTCTTCATTTGAAACAACCTTTCGTTACTAAAACACTAACTATACAATTATATCACAAATATTTTTGTAAATCTACAAAAAAATAAACAAAAAATGTAATTAAACAGATATTTGTAAAAGAGGTGAGAAAATGAGACGTTATAATATTACTTATGTAAAAGAAACTGTCACAGAGGAGATATGGAATAAGATAATGCCTCTAAAAATAGATATTTCCCCCTGCGAGGAGTATCCCTGTCCATATAAAACACAGGTGCGGCTTGCATATGACGAAGAAAAGCTGTATGTTTATTTCAAAACGGACGAAACAAAGCTTCGTGCAGTGAACTCACAAAGAAATTCCCTTTTCCTTTATAAAAGAGCATTTTAACGATATATCAAAGATAATGCATGCCAATTTTTATAAATGCGGAGAAAAAACAGAACCTGAACACTATGGATGCTGGAGTAATATTCCTGAATATCCGTATGATTTTCATACTCCTGAATACTTCGGTGAACTGGCTTTTAATTAAACGAAGAAGGGTGAGGACTAACCTAATAATAACAGGAAGAATCAGAAATCTTTCTGTAAAATTCAATTAACGGAAATTCTTTAAGGCAAATTTAAAAAATCGTCATTAAGTGACCACAAAAGGTATCCGTCAATCCTGGCTCCGTCATCACTTGCCTTTTCAAGCTTATGCAGATAACGTTCAAGAAAGTCAATTCTGTTGGGGTCATGCCCTTTTCCGTCAAGAGATACAACATCGTGGGCAGACATTCCGTTTTCAGTTATAAAAATCGGAAGTTTAAGTCCGGGGAACATGTATGCCCAGTTGATAACTCTGACCGATAAAGCATTGCGGCTCGTTGAAGGTTATAAAATATTTTGCCTTATCTGAATAAAGCTCTGCTATTGCTGCAGTAAGTGCAGTTGATTCAGCATTGTTCTCCATATGAACGCAAACAGTCTGATTTTTCTTGACGTATAAATTTTTATAAGAAACCCTCCCAATAGTATTATTTTTATAATATCACAGCCGGGAGAGTAGTTAAATTTCAACTTTATTGGATTTTATTTAACTGTTTTTGGGAAAGGTGTCAGAAAGAACTCTTTTTCAGAAGAAATCAAAACATAAGAAAAAAACCGCCTAACCCTATTGGTTAAGCGGTTTTTTATAGCGTGCTTGGAGGGACGATGTTGCTGCGCACCATCCCTGCTAGTCCACCCAAATGCTGACGCATTTGGGTACCGGACGTCGCACCACCGTGCTAAAAACGATTATCAATCGTTTTTTAACGCACGTTGCCCTCACAGGGTTCGAATCCCTTTTTAATTAAAGCACAAAAAAGGACATCCACGAATGTAGATGTCTTTTCTTTATGGCGTGCTTGGAGGGATTCGAACCCCCGACCCTTTGGTTCGTAGCCAAATACTCTATCCAACTGAGCTACAAGCACACTTCAAACGCAAGTTATATGATAACATACAATTGATAAAAAAGCAAGTATTATTTTTGGAAAATTTCGTTTTTTTAAATTTTTAAAAAAAGGATGTGTCTCAACACAACAAGCTTTGTAATTTGAGGACACATCCTTTTTTGTTAATTGTTTTGGTTTGTAAGAGAAACCTTATATTCTTTTGGTGTCATACCCATATAAGCTTTAAACGCGCGTCTGAAAGAGACATCGCTGTTATAGCCTACCTGTTGTGAGATTTTTTCAATAGTTATATTTGAGCCGGACAAAAGATTGCAGGCAGCTTCCATACGTACTTTCGTAACATATTCGCTGAACTGATAACCCGTATATTCCTTAAAGAATCGCGATGTGTATGCCTCGGAAATATGAAAATGACTTGAAAATGTCTGACGGGAAAGCAACGGGTCGCTGTAATGAGTATCAATATACTGCATCATGATAACCGCCATATTTTCCGAAGAGCTGTCGTTTGAAAAGCTGTGTATTTTTGTCAATTGGGACTTTACAAGGTCAAAAAATCCCGGCAGTGTCAGGTCAAAGCCTTCTGAAAAAGCGGCTTCAGCCTCGGTAATAATTTCCGGGGGAAGATTTAAGTTGTACAGAATTTTAAATACCGTACATCTTATGTTGGAATAAAGGTGCTTGATTGCCTGTGCTGACAGAACCTTTTTTTCATGATTTTCCTTGAGGACAGTGTCCAGTGTCTCAAAAACTATATCTATGTTTTTGTGCTGGAAGGAGTAAATAATACGTTTTTCCACATCGGTAGGGTAAAAGTAACCCGTATTTCCCGAAAGTCCCTTCGTGCACCAGACAGCATTGTTATACGTGGTCTGAATACCGTATTCCATAATGTTTTTTACATCGCAGTATTTATAGAATGTGTCAAAAAACGAAGTGAAAGGCTCACTGATAGCAAATTTGAGCTTAATGTCAAATTCTTTGTTGGATTCTTCTGCCAGCTTATTAAGGGTATCCTCGAGAATAAGCACCGTGTCATCTTTATCGTCAACACCTAAAAGAAAAACTGTTTGCTCGTCATTAATATAGGTATGGATACACGAATACTGTGACGATAGCTTTTCAGAAAGTGTTGCTTTCAATGAAGTTACTTTTGTCGGAGAGTTACCTCTGCCGGGAGAAGACATCAGAATGGAAATAATACATATAATGTAATGGCTGGAATCAAGTGAAAGATTAAATTGATTCATGTTCTGCATTATTTCGTCCCTGTCCAAGAGGTCGCCCGAAAGAATCGAATGCAGGAAGTTAGAACGTAGTATAGGCATACTTTCTTCCAGGATTTTTGTTGAATGCTGGCTTGTGCTTATAAGATTATCAACCGATTCAGAAATAATGTTCAGTTCGTTGTTTTTGTCGTTTGAAGCCTCCGAATAGGGGCGAAGTGTATTTAATATCCGCTCTATGGGGCGTGTATTGCGCTTGGTAAAGTAAAGCGCGAGAAATCCGCACACTATAAAGCTGATGAAGAGAGCAAATATTATAATGAAGCGCACCATATTTATGTCGGAAGAAACTATACTTGACGGAATTGCCAGAGCATAGTTGTAGGAGTTTGATTCTGTTGTCTGATAGACCGTGTATTCTATCCCATCAATAACTTCGGTGGTTCTTTTCTCGCTACCGAGGCTTATGTTAGGGGAATTATAGCTCTGTGCAATCGGATTTTTAGAATTATCAAAGAAATAGAAACAACTGTTGGCAGGGAGGTCGTTTTCAATTGCTTTAAACAGCTTTTCAGAATCAACACTTATAAGAATCGTTCCTGTAATGTTTTCGGCTTCCTGCACAGGAACGGTTGTAATGAAGTAAAAGCAGTTTTTATGCGTGCCCTTGGAAATAAAGTCCGTCTGATAGTATAGTCTGTTGTATCCATAGTAAGAAAGAACAGTTGCTTTCAGGGTGTGATAATCCATATCGCCGATTTTCAGGAAATCGCCGTAACTTGAAGAGGGAATAGCTGTTGTAGTCGAAAGAAAATAATCTCCCGGGTGGGAGTATAGGTAAATATCATCAATAAGTGGGTTTGAGGATGTGTATGAATTCAGATGTGAAATTATATTGAGCTGTATTGATGGTTGATATGTACTGCTTCCTTTATTAAGTACGTTTGTTGTTAAAAACGAAGCTGATTCTCTGTTTGACAGAATCTGTGCAGGGATATTGCTGATTCCTTCAAGGTATTGGTTAACAATTTGCTGGGATTGGGAGAGTGCGCTGTAATACTTCTCCTCGTTGTTGCGGTTAAGGGTCTGAAGCAGATTTGCGTAAAGTATTCCACAGGTAATAATAGGAATAAGCATAATCACCAGATATGTTAAAATAAAGAATTTAAAAGTAGATAGTTTTACATTTGTTTTCAATTAAACAGCCCCTTGCTTTGTTTATAAAATGTTTGTATGCGAAAAATCCCATACTGTTAGTTTAAAGCATCAAAAAAGCCTTGTCAAGGCGAAGAAAACAAAAATAACATACAAAATGAAACAACATTAAGTATCTAAAATGTATGTTGTTTAGGGAAAGCCAAATGCGAATAAAATTCCAAAAAAGTTCTGTTTTTGCAAAATTGGTTTCAAACTGAATGTTTTCCATTATTTTGTGTGTTTACAACAAATAGAACGGCAAGGTATAATTAAGCTGTGCAAAAGTCTAACTCCACGAAAGGATGAAGCATTGTGAAAAAAGTGTGTGCAATACTGTGTATCGTGACAATTCTATTTACAGCAGTAGGCTGCGAAGAAAAAACTGAAAAAAGAGATGTTGTGACTTTGTCATGGTGGGTTCCGATGCTTCAGCATGTTGGGAAAACCAGCTCGAATTTTGCTGAAAATGAAATGTATAAGGAACTTATGAAACGAACAGGAACCAACATTGAGTTTATACATCCCAAAGGAGGAGAAACCTTTGATGTGCTTTTGATGTCAAATGATTTGCCTGACATAATAGAGCATAGCTTTTTCAGCTTCAAGGGAGGTCCCCAGGCAGCCCTTGATGAAAATTTCATTATCAGTCTTGATTCTTTTCTTGAAAAATACTCGCCCAATTATGCGCGGGTTCTCAAAGAAAACCCGTCATGGGACAGTGAGGTAACCACGGAAAACGGTTCTCATTACACCTATGCGTGGTTAAGAGGCGACGAAAGTCTTCTGTACTGGAAAGGCTTGCAGGTAAGAACTGATTTATTGAAGCAGGCAGAACTTCCCGTTCCGGAAACTGTAGCAGAATGGGATACTGCACTGCGAAAATTTAAGGAGATGGGTATAAAGTACCCCCTTACATACAGATGGTCTTTTGGTACCTCCGACCCGTTTGTCAGCGCTTATAACTCTTTAAGCGGATATTATGAAGTTGACGGTGTTGTTAAATTTTCTCCCTTTGATGAGGGGTACAGAAAATACATTGAGCTGATGCATACCTGGTACAGAGACGGAATCCTTGACCCTGATGTTTTTACCCAGAGCGATGAGCTTTTTGAAAGCAAGCTGATGAGCGGACAGGTAGGAGCATATATGGGAACACTTGGAGGAAATATGGGAAACTGTCTGCCTGAATTGCAGAAAAAAGGTGCCGGAATCGTAGCCGCGCCAACTCCTGTGATGAACCGCGGAGATGAAGTTTTTCAAAGCCAGCGGGACAGTTTTTATCAGCCCAGTACAAGTGTTTCAATAAGTCGTGACTGTGAAAATATAGAAGCTGCGGCAAGATTACTTGATTACGGGTACAGCGAAGAGGGACATCTTTTATACAATTTCGGAATAGAGGGTGTTTCGTATAAAATGGTGGACGGCTATCCAAAATATCTTCCCGAAATAACAAACAATCCCGACGGACTTTCCATGCAGCACGCAATGAGTAAGTATATGGCATCGGCTTACGGCGGACCGTTTATTCAGGATAAAAGAGAATATGAGCAGTATCTCAGGTATCCCGAACAGAAGTATGCTGTCGAGCTGTGGAGTAAAGAAACCCAGGATCACAGATTGCCTCAACATATAATGCTTCCGGCAGAGCTTGAAAGTAAGGACAGTCAGATAAGAGCTTATTGCAGCAATATGCTCGTTAAATTTATAACCGGCGAGGTTCCGTTAACTGAATACGACAGATTTACGAATGATTTAAAATTGCTTGGAATTGACGAGATTATTGCAAGCAAGCAGGAAAGTCTCGACAGGTACAATAAATAAAGAATTATAAGCGGAAAAGGTGGGATAAAAATGGATTGCTTTTCCAAAACAGAAATTGAAAAAATAGTTAAAGAGAACGGATTTGGGCATACCCGGGCGGGGAATTGCTGGGCAGACGGACTGTTGCTGGGTAACGGAAATATCGGTGCTGTAGCATATGCTCCCAACTCAATGGAATGGATAATAAATAAGCTCGATGTTTTTGACGGGCGCGTAAGAGAAACAAAAGGGATGATACCTCACGATGAAGTAATGAGACATATGTCGGAGAATGGTATAAAAGATTCATTCTTTCTCGACGCAATGGAAATGCCCGAGAACAACAGGTCTATATTTTCCATAAGTCCTTTGATTTTAAAGCTGCATCTTGGCGACGGTGAACTTGGGTGGTGCGCGCAGGCTTTTCCGGAAATCTGTCAGCATATAGAGCTGTATGACGGAGAGCTTCTTCAGACAATAGATGGGCATTTTGTTCACTCAAGGACAAAATGTATAACCCCGCGGGGTACAAACCTTTTTGCAATGCGACTTTCGGGAAGCGCAGTGTTTGACTGGAATCACACTGTAGAGGTGTTAAGACCTTACCACGAGGATATGGAGCTTCCTGTCTGGGAGCAGGGGGAAGACGGAGAGGTTTTCTTCAGTCAGAAACTGCCTGACGGCGAAAACACCTATGCTGTTGCGGTTAAGGTGATAAAGCGGGAGTCGGATATAGGTCGTGTAAGTTATGAATTGCCGGAGGCTTTTGATTATTCAAAGAGAGCTTCATCGGTGTCCCGGGCAAGAATATCACGATATAATGCAAACATAGCTTGCGGGGGCGATGTAGACATATTTGTTTGCGTAGCATCTACTTACAGTTGTGACAATCCGCTTTTATCTGTGAAGAATGAAATAAACGGAGCCGCGGAAAAAGGCTTTGAATATTTTGAAATTACCAATAAACAATGGTGGAATAATTACTGGAGTAAGAGCGCAGCTGATTTCGGAGAAAATGAAAACATTCAGAAATACTGGAATTTCTCTATGTATGAAATTGCGTGCTCCTTTGAAAAAGCACCAATGCCTGCGTTGAACGGATTGTGCTGTGGGCCGGTATCAAATGTGACTCCCGGTGTAAACAGCCCGTTTTACACTCATGACCAGAATGCGCAGATGCCGTCAATGCCGTTGCTTGTTCTGAACCATGTTGAGCTTATGGGTGCGTTGGTAGATACATATTACAATTTGCAACAAAAAATCAGAGAACACACAAAAGAACTTTTTGGAAATATAAGCGGAGAGGGTTTGTTTTTGCCTCTCACTATGACACAAAAAGGTGAGGAAAATCCCAGCGGGTCTTACCGGTATACCTTTTGCGGAAGCGCCTATACGGGGCTTGTATTGAGCCTTATATGGAGATTTACAAAAAATGTTGAGCTTGTAAAACCGAAAGTATATCCGCTTTTGTGTGAGTTTATCAGGTTTTACGCGGAAAATTTACTGACGGCAGGGGAAGATGGAAAATATCATCTTGACCTGTCTGTGCCGCCTGAAATTTTCACTATGACAAAGGATGATTCAGCAACACTTTCAATGCTGAAAACCTGTATTTTAACTGCTATAGAAATAAGCGAGGCAATCGGGGATAATAATCCCGAAATAGCTAAATGGATAAATATTCTTGAAAATTATCCTGATATTGCCAGAAGAAAAGACGGAAGCTGGTGGTCAGGACCCGATATAGATGAAAATCATTTTTGCTTCGGGGGACATTTGTTATATCCGTTTTTCCCGTCGGAGGCTTATGTGGGTAAGGAAGATAAGGCGGCAACAAAAAAGACTCTTGAATACATACGGCAAAATGCCCTTGAGCGGTCATTTGCAGACACTGACGGCGGATTTCATTATCTGCACGACTGGAGCTGGCTTCTTACATCTATGGCAGAAGTCAGAATTGAACAAAAGAATTTCTTTCCCGAGCTTGAGCGCGCTCTTGGTTATTTTGCAAAGCCCAACGGATTGTTTTCCCACGATTCCATAATAATCTGTGACTGCAAAGAAACAGAAGCCAATTATGTAAACGCAATGAAAACACCGGGCCCTTCGGCAGATCCGGGAAGAAGTCTTTCCTGGTATGACCTTGGAAGATGCGCAACACCGAATGAAGATGCCAAAAAGCTTGCATCTCCGGTGCTTGAGGGAAATTCGATTTTTCTGCTATGTGCGGCGGAGACTCTTTTGCAGAGCTATGACTCCGTTATAAGGTTGTTTCCGGGAGTACCGGAAAACTTTACCGGAAGATTTACTGATTTTCTGGCACAAGGAGGATTTCAGGTTTCTGCAAGTATGGTTGAAGGCTGTATAAATCAATTAAAGATAAAGTCTTTATCCGACGGAAAGCTAAAGATATACTGCTCACTGAAAGGTATGCAAAAGGAATTTCCGGGAATGAAATACGGTGTTGAAAACGGAGAAACCATTATGCAGAAGGAAATAAAAAAAGGCGAAGAAATATATTTTGAATGGTAATTAATTTAATATAAAAATCGAGTTCGGATTATTTAAGGTGGTGAAAAGAAAAAAGGACTTTCGGAAGAATTTAATTAAATTAAAATATATAAAAAAGAAAGGTTGTTAAAAATGAAAGAAAGAAAAAAATTGTTATGCTTATTGGTAGCAGTAGTTATCGTAATAGGCGCGTTTAGTGGATGCGGAAGCAAAGAAACAGCTTCTACAGATTCAGGGAAAATCACATACTGGTCTCCCTTCTATCCCCACTATTCACAGCTTGGAACAAGCATGGGCGATGCTCCCTTCTTTAAAGAGCTTCAGACACGCACAGGTGTTGAAATCGAATTCATTCATCCTCCTGTAGGTGAAGAATCAGCTAACTTTAACCTTATGGTAGCTTCAGGCGAGCTTCCCGATGTTATCGAGTTCAGCTTCCTCAGCTACAAAGGTGGTCCTGAAAAGGCAATTGATGATAATGTAATCATGGATATTACAGATTTAATCAAAGAAAAAGCTCCCAATCTCTCAAAGCAGCTTGCAGATCACCCCGATTGGGATAAGCAGGTAAAGACTGATTCAGGTAAGTACTACTGTTTCCCTGCAATCCGAGGTGACGAATTCCTCGATTACTGGCAGGGACCCCAGGTTCGTCAGGACTATCTTGAAAAAGTAGGAATGGAAGCTCCCGAGACCATTGAGGAATGGGAAGCTATGCTTCGTGCATTTAAGACAGAGCTTGGAATTGAAACTCCTCTTACTCTTAAGAGCAATGCAGAAAATGCACACGCATTTGTAGGTGCATACGGAATTACCAAGAAATTCTTTGTTGACGGTGGTAAGGTTAAGTTCGGTCCTATGACAGATGAGTATGAAGAGTATATTACTCTTATGGCAAAATGGATGAAGGAAGGTCTTCTCGACCCCGACTTTGCAACACATGATGCTAAAACATTTGACGCAAAGGTAGCTTCAGGAAAAGCCGGTGCATACGTTGGTTCAGCAGGCGGAGATATGGGTAAATTTATCGCTGCAACAGCAGCTCAGAATCCCGATGCAAAGCTTGTTGCAGTTAAGCCTCCTGTTCTTAAGAAGGGTGATGCTCCCAAGATAGGCTTTAAGGATTTTGACTACATTCCTGCACAGAGTGTAAGTGTTACAACAGCTTGCAAGAACCTTGATTCAGTATTTAAACTTTTTGACTATGCTT
>CAYLPQ010000004.1:0-73205 GCA_964385605.1 uncultured Oscillospiraceae bacterium
ACAGGGCTGTAGTCAACCCGATTTAAAAAATCGTTTTGCTACAGCCCCTTTTTTGTTTTCTCCAGCGCTTTAAGCGCAAGAGAGGATATATATTCATATCTTTCTTTTTTATTTTTTATTTTAATGCGTTCCCATTCTATAATACCGAAATTGGCATTCATAGGCTGGAATTTTTTATTATCGCGGTCGGTAATATATTTTACAAGAGCACCTGTACAGGTTGATGACGGAAATACTGCCTTTTCCTGTCCGAGGATTTTACGCGCGGCATTTATTCCTGCCATCATTCCGGAAGATGCCGACTCCACATATCCCTCAACACCCGTAATTTGACCTGAAAAGAATACTTTGGGATATTTAAGCAAGCTGTAATCATCATCAAGAACAAGGGGCGAGTTAATATAAGTATTCCTGTGCATTACACCATAGCGCACAAACTCTGCATTTTCTAGTCCGGGAATCATAGAAAATACCCTCTTCTGCTCCCCGAATTTAAGGTTGGTCTGAAATCCTACAAGGTTGTAGAGTGTACCCTCTGTATTATCACGGCGAAGCTGTAGCACCGCATAGGGTTCCCGACCTGTTTTCGGATTTGGCAGACCTTTAGGTTTAAGAGGTCCGAAGCAAAGCGTCTCCCTTCCCCTTTGCGCCATAATTTCAACGGGCATACACCCCTCGAAAACTTTGACGTCCTCCACATTATCATGAAGCGGTGCACGTTCGGCATTTACAAGAGCATCGTAAAAAGCATCGTACTCATCCTTTTCCATAGGACAGTTAATATAGTCTGCCGTACCTTTGTTGTAACGAGCGGCAAAGTAGGTTTTATCCATATCAATGCTTTCGGTAGTAACAACCGGTGCTGCCGCATCAAAAAAGAACAGCGACTTTGCCCCCGTCAGCTTTCCGATGGAATCTGTTAGTGCGCTGTGTGTAAGAGGACCTGTCGCAACAATTGTATACTCATCTGAATCAATATGGCTGACAGTTTCTTCAATAAGCTCAATATTAGGATGGTTTTTAATATTTTCAGTAACAAGTGCCGCAAACTTATCACGGTCAACTGCCAATGCTCCACCGGCAGGCACACTCGTCATATCTGCACACTTTATAACAATACTGTCAAGACGGCGCATTTCCTCTTTAAGAAGTCCGCAGGCATTGTCAAGACCGTTTCCCTTAAGGGAATTGGAACAAACAAGTTCACAAAGGTCTTTATTCGTATGGGCCGGAGAAAATTCAGACGGCTTCATTTCATAAAGCTTTACCTTTATTCCTCTGTTTGCCGCCTGCCATGCTGCTTCACATCCGGCAAGGCCGCCACCGATTATCTTTAGTTTCATAATTTTTCCTCTTTAAACCGGGATGTTAAAAATGTCCAGAACGCAAAAAATCAATCCTTTAAATGCGAAATTCGAAGTTCGAAATGCGAAATGAAGGAAGATTTTTGCATTGGCAAAAATCCACGATACTTTTCTCAATTTATCCATTATATACCGCATTTTTTCCTATCCCTATTGTAATACTGGGGTGTAAAAAACATAGCTTTTCACACCCCATCGTTTGTTTATTTTTTCTTATTTGACTCGCACTCGGGATTAGAGCATATGGTCAGACTTCCGCGCTTGATATACTTTCTTGTCATAATGCTTCCGCAGGACGGGCAGGGAGACTGTATGGGTTCATCCCAGAGAATAAAATCACACTTGGGTGCGTTTTCACAGGAGAAATATTTCTTTCCCTTCTGACTTTTTCTTGCAACGATTCGCGCACCACACTTGGGACATTTGACACCTGTATCTGTGAGGATGGGTTTAGCATTACGGCACTCGGGGAATCCGGGACAAGCAAGGAATTTTCCGTATCTGCCAAGCTTTATTACCATACGTCTTCCGCATTTCTCACAAAGCTCATCGCTTTCTTCATCCTTTATTTCTACTTTTTCGATAGACTTTTCCGCTTCTTCCAGAACATCTTTAAAAGGCTGATAAAATTCATCTATTACCTTTGTCCAGCTTTCACTTCCGTCCTCTATATCGTCAAGCTGTGTTTCCATATTCGCTGTAAAGTCAACGTCAACAATATCCTTGAAGTTTTCGGACATAATATCCGTTACTATTGTACCGAGCTCTGTAGGCTTGAGCATACGTTTTTCTCTTGTTACATAATCTCTTCCGAGGATTGTTGTAATTGTGGGAGCATAGGTACTGGGTCTTCCGATACCGTTTTCTTCCATAGTTTTAATAAGAGAAGCTTCTGTATATCTTGCAGGAGGCTCTGTGAAATGCTGCTCCTTGTCAATACTTCCAAGAGCAAGCTTCATTCCCTCTTTAAGCTGGGGGAAGCGCTTTGCATCCTTCTCCTCAATCTCTTCACTACCTTCTACATACACAGCACGGTATCCGGCAAATTTAATCATTTTATTGCTTGCGCGGAAGATGCATCCGTCTGCATCAAATTCTGCATTAAGTGTATTATAAACGGCATTTGCCATCTGGCTTGCTATAAATCTTTCCCACACAAGCTTATAAAGCTTATAGAGATCCGCATTCACCGATGATTTTATCATATCCGGGAAAATACTTGCGTCAGTAGGTCTTATAGCTTCGTGAGCATCCTGGGCATTCTTTCCTGTTTTATAGTTCCTTACAGTCTTTGGCAAGTATTCATTACCGAACTGTTCGCCGATAACCTTACGCGCTGCTTCCTGTGCCTCGGGAGTAATTCTGAGAGAGTCTGTTCTCATATATGTGATAAGACCGAGAGAACCCCTGTGAGGAACCTCAACACCTTCATAAAGCTGCTGTGCGGCTGACATAGTTCTTCTTGATGTAAAGCCGAGCTTTCGGCTCGCCTCCTGCTGAAGTGTACTTGTGGTAAACGGCGGAGCCGGCTGATTAACCTTTTCGCCGTAAACAGCACACTTTACAACAAACTGTGCATTTTTTACTTTTTCTTCTATTTTCAGAGTATCTTCTGAACTCTTGAGTTCTTTTTTCTTTCCGTTTACACCGTAGAATCGTGCACTTAAAGCTTTTTTATCACCTTCGGGAGTAAGCATTACAGTAAGTGTCCAGTACTCCTTGGGTTCAAATGCGTCGATTTCACGTTCACGGTCAACTACAAGCTTTGTAGCAACAGACTGCACTCTGCCTGCGCTGAGGCCTTTTTTAACTTTTTTCCACAAAATGGGGCTTATTTTATAACCAACTATTCTGTCAAGAACACGTCTTGCCTGCTGTGCCTCCACAAGATTCTGGTCTATGGGACGTGCTTCCTTAAGCGATGCGGTAACCGCACTCTTTGTAACCTCGTTAAAGGTTATACGGCACTTCTTTGTTTTATCAACCTCAAGAATATCGGCAAGATGCCAACTGATAGCCTCACCCTCACGGTCAGGGTCAGTTGCCAGATATACTTTATCTGCCGCTTTTGCCGCTTTCTTAAGTTTTGACATCAGGTCACCTTTACCCCTGATAGTAATGTATTTTGGTTCATAACCGTTATCTATATCTATACCAAGCTGACTCTTGGGAAGGTCACGCATATGCCCCATAGATGCTATAACAGTGTAATTTTTCCCAAGATACTTGTTAATGGTTTTCGCTTTTGCCGGTGACTCTACTATTACAAGATAATTTGCCATTAACATTTCCCTCCGATAACAATGTAGCTTTTGTCTGACTTTTTCTTTATAATTCCTTTTATTTCCATCATCCCGAGAAGCGCAGTCAGACGCGTCGCTTCAAAGGATACCTTGTTTTCCATAGTTGCTTGAGTAGTATATCCTTCATTTATTATATTTACTATTTCTTCTTCGTATTCTGTCAACTGCACTTTTACTGCCGTTTTCGCAGTTTTATTTTCTACCTCCGGCACAGCTGTGACATAAGGAATCTGCTCCCGTTCTCTTACAAAGTAGTCGGGATTATGCTCAATCAATTCATCGATTACATCCATAGGTGAAATAAGCGGTATAGCCCCGTCACGAATAAGAGCATTGGCACCAATACTCAATGGACTATCGATATTACCCGGGACTGCAAACACCGTCTTATTCATTTCAAGCGCCTGACTTACTGTAATAAGCCCGCCACTGCGTTTGCCTGCACGGGCAAGCACTATTACTTCAGAAAGAGCAGCTATTATTCTGTTTCTTACAGGGAAGTTTTTCCCTTTTGGCGGTGTGCCGAAAGGAAATTCCGTAATAATTGCTCCGCCGTTTTCTACAATACGTCTGAAAAGATCCTCGTTACATTTGGGATAATCAATATTAATTCCCGAACCAAGCACAGCTATTGTAGGAGCCTTTACCCGAAGCGCACCATCATGTGCCGCCGCGTCTACACCTTCCGCTCCGCCCGATACTATTCCTGCACCGGTAGCACCTATTTCACGGGCAATGTTATTTGCCATTTGCTTTCCGTAAGTATCACATTTTCGGCTACCTACTATTCCTGCATATACAATTCCGTTCAGTAATGCCACATTTCCTCTTACATACAGAACCGGTGGAGGAAAAGCAAGACTTCGTAGCTTTCTGGGATATTCTTCATCAATAAAGGTTACTATGCTGTACCCCTTTTCAGCCGTTCTTGCAAAACTGCGCTCTTGAATTTTATAGGCTTTGCTCTTTATATCAATTAACGAACTGTCAAACAAATCTTCACGTTTTGCCAGTTCCTCAAGATTCTTCCTGGTAGGAGTTATAGACGATGCCTTTACCGCCCATATAAGCTTGTGATTCATCTGAATTCCTCCTTACAACCATACTCAAAAAATATACACTATATTTTTGTTTTTGTAAAGAGCTTTTACGATTTTTTTATATTTTGTCTGTAATGTTCATACATCATTACAGCACCTGCAATTGCCGCATTAAGGCTTTCCGCGTCATTTTCCATAGGAATTTTAACAATCTTGTCGCATACGGAAAGAGTTGCATCGGTAACACCGTTCCCCTCGTTTCCTATTATTATAAGGTACTTTCCCTCAAGGGATGTTTCGTAGAGATTTACTGCATCCACGGTTAATGCACCTGCCATCACTTTATACCCGTTTTTCTTGAAAAATTCCACAGTTTCTTCTGCAGTAACATTCTGAACCACCGGCAGAGACATCATTCCGGTCATTGTAGAACGCACAATTTTTGGATTATATAAATCGCAACATCCTTTTGTAAGGACTACTCCTGCTGCCGAAGATGCGTGTGCTGTACGGATAACCGTACCGATATTTCCCGGGTCCTGCAGTGACTCGCACATAATTACGCAATCCTTCTGACGCATTGCAATATCAGAAAGAGAGTGTTTTTGCATATACACAATCGCCATAACACCCTGGGGAGTAACAGTCTCCGCAATATTGTCAAACAGTTTCGGAGCAAATGTGTAAACGGGACAAGTATACTCAAAATCTGTTTTCATACCGTCTCTTTCTATTACACAAAAAATCCGGGCATTTTTTTCTATTGCATCCCTTACAGAACGCATACCCTCCACAATAAACATACCTGCGTCACTACGGCCCCTTGAAGTTTTAAGAAGCATTGCTGTCTTGAATATTTTATTTTCACGACTTGTAATAATCAAAAAAACCGCCGCCTCAAATATAAAGATATTTGCTTAAAAACCGCTTCCGCATATACGCGGAAACGGTTTTTTAAATCGTCTTTTTACCGGTTATTTTACCTTGTTATCAAAGACTCTTCTTTGCTGTTTCAACAAGCTGTGTGAAAGCCTGAGGATCGTTAATTGCAATCTCTGAAAGCATCTTTCTGTTGATTTCGATGTTTGCTCTCTTAAGACCGTTCATGAAACGTGAATAATTAATATCATTCATCTTACATGCTGCGCTGATTCTTGTAATCCAGAGAGAACGGAAATCTCTCTTCTTAAGCTTTCTGCCAACATATGCGTATGAAAGTGATTTCATAACTGCCTGGTTAGCAATTCTGTAAAGTTTTGACTTGCCGCCTCTGTAGCCTTTAGCAAGCTTTAATATTTTTTTATGTCTTTTTCTGGTGCTGAGTGCACCCTTAACTCGAGCCATCTTCTAGTCCTCCTATTTCTTATTTATAAGGTATAAGCTTCTTAATAACTTTTGCGTTTGTAACGTCTGCAAGGCAGCCCTTGCGAAGTCTTCTCTTTCTCTTGGTGTCCTTTTTAGTGAGAATGTGGCTTTTGAACGCCTTAGCTCTTTTTACCTTACCTGATTTTGTAAGACTGAAGCGCTTTGCAGCAGCTCTGTGTGTCTTTATTTTAGGCATAATATCTCTCCTCTCAAATGTATATATCTAAACTTCCATTCGGCAGTTTGATAACTTAATTTCTGGGCGAAATTGTAATCGCCATATTTTTACCTTCAAGCTTCGCCTTTTTGTCAACGGTACCAAATTCTTCAGCACCCTTTACAAAGCGGTCAAGAATTTCCTCACCGATTGCTGTGTGATGAATTTCACGTCCTCTGAAACGCACCGATACCTTTACCTTGTCACCGTTTTTAAGGAACTTACACGCGTTCTTAAGCTTGGTCTCAAAGTCATGGTTATCAATAGACGGTGAAAGACGTACTTCCTTAATGTTAACAACCTTTTGATTCTTGCGGTTTTCCTTCTCTTTTTTAGCAATCTCAAAACGATACTTACCGTAATCCATTATTTTACATACGGGGGGATTTGCCTGGGGTGAAATTTTCACCAGGTCAAGATTTCTTTTAATTGCAGCATCCAGCGCATCACTTGTAGGCATTATACCTAACTGACTACCGTCACTGTCAATAACGCGAACCTCACTATCCCTGATTTCTTCGTTGATCATCATTTCCTTGCTAATGGAAAACACCTCCACAAATTAATTAAAGAAGATTGCATAGTATCCTGCACAACAAAAAAGCGGCAGGAGAACCTACCGCTACAAAAAACAAGCACAACAAAATGCCTATCATTTATTAACCACACAAGTTAACCCGTGAGGTGAGAAGCGGTAACTTCTACTTCATTGCTTTGATATTATAACAACATTTATTACGTTTGTCAACTGTTTTTTGAAAAATTATTCAAGTTCATTACCTTTTGAATCAAAAAGAGGTAATTTTGAAAGATAGACTATATCATCTCTGTCTGCGGCATCCCCCTCTGCAAGAACTGCCGCCTTGCCTACGATATTACCTCCTACAGCTTCAACAAGCTGTTCAAGAGCCGCAAGCGATTCTCCTGTACTTATAACATCATCGACTATAAGAACGCGCTTTCCCTTCATTTTATCGGAATCTTCCTTGCCGAGATAAAGCTTCTGCTCACCGTGTGTTGTAATTGAATTAAGTGCAACCTCGGTAATATCACTCATATACACCTTTGGTTTCTTGCGGGCAATTATGTAGTCATTTACACCCATCTGGCGCGCCATTTCATAAATAAGAGGAATACTTTTAGCCTCTGCAGTTATCATTACGTCATGTTCAGGAATTATCTTAACAAGCTCCCTTGCGCAGTTTACCGTCAGTTCAACATCGCCGAATATAATAAATGCCGCAATTGTAATTTTGTCGTTAACAGGAAACATCGGAAGCTTCCTTTTTATACCCGCAACTTCTATTTCATAACTCATCTTGTCCATTTTTCTGTTTCTCCTTTTTAGATTTTTTGACTAAATAATATAACAACACCGCTATCAAGGCTGTTACCGATATGGCAACGATAGTATATGTAGTCTTTTTCATAACAGAAAGTTCTTTTTTCGACTGTTGAAGATTTATCCAGCCTTTCTTGCCGTCAATTTCTGTATATCCCCATCTGTCTTTACCTGTAGTTACTATCCGGGTAACCGTAAATCTTGAACCGCCTTTTACATCCAGGATTTTCCGGCTGTTACACAGCTCATTCTCCGTAGGAAGACTCATAAGAACTGCATCCTGATTTATCACATATCCCTGTTTTTCCTCCAGTGGATTCACCGAAACAGCTTCCTCGTAGTCACTTGTAAGATACTTTTTGTCTACCCAACCCGAGGCAAAACCGCATCTTATATACCTAAATTCGTTTTTCTCTGCAATAATTTCCACTTCCACACATTCGGGAATAGTCGTTACAAGCTCTTTCTTATCCCAGGATGCATACATTTTAGCCCCGGTGTTTTTTTCTCCTGAAATATATCCTTTTATAAACTCGTCAAAAACATCTGCAAAATTGTCTGTCTCCTGCGCATCAGGCAAAGCACTTTCAGGAGGAATCCACCCTATCACACCGTCATGATTTATGAGTAACCATCCGTTAAAGGTTACCCTTTGTACAAACATCCGTTTCCCAACTTCTATACTGCCAATAACAACGGCTCCGTCAACCTGTGAATCGGAGGGAATATTATAAATATCCGCAGTCTTTTCAGCTACATATTCTTCGTTCACTTCAATACCGGTATTCGCCTGTGCATCTGCAAGGGATTTTGTGGTATCCGACACCTTGACCCATCCGTTAATACCATCATAAGAAGTGTAAAGATAATCACCTTTTGTTTCCCTTACAGTAAGCTTTGTGCAATCCGGAATAACTCTTAAAACAGAACTTTTACGGCTTTGCAGATAAAGATTTGTTCCCTGTTTATTCTCTGAAAGGGTGTAAACGTAATATATACCGAGGTTTGAAATCTGCTCCTCAGTTTCAGTTTTATACGGAACAGTATTTTCAACCTGAACCCACACATAATCGCCGCTCATAGGAACAAGTGCCCATCCGGAGTCAGTTTCTCTCACGATTTTGAGCACAGTTCCGGCAGGAACAGAATACTTCTCTTCACTGCCCTTTTTCTCCTCTGTTGAAGGGAGACTGTATAGAACTGTTTTCTGCAAACCTGAATGCGTAGCAACATTTTTTACAGAGTCATAACCCGTCGCCTCCGCCGCCAGTTCATAAGAATCCCGCGTAAAGCTCAAATTCACCCATCCGGTTCTGTTATCAATACTCACAAGTCCCCAGGTATCTTCCTTTTTTATAAGGTTCATTTCCGTGCACGAGGGAACAACTTCAAGCACAAAGCTTTCCTTCTCCGGGGATATATGTATGGAAATCTCCCCCGAAGAGGAGGCTCCGAACACCGTCTTTTCAGCAGATACAGAAAAAGCTGTAAGCATAATCAGAGACACTGCTATAAATATCAGACACAAAAACTTTTTCATTGTTCTCACCTATGATTTTAATTATAAACGTCCACCTGTTTATTTTATATCATCCTCTTAAAAAAGTCAATACGGAAGCTCTCCCTGAAATTTCTTTACTTTAAAAAGCATGCCGAGTCTGCCTCATGTCGCGTACAACAAAAGTGCAGTCACAGCTTCACGCACGATAATTTTGCACAGACTTCCTATGTAGTAAAAATGAATGCCGTAAAGCCTATGCAAGCTCTACGGCATTTATTCTTATGAAATTGATTATTTGTCAGCCAAATATTCATTAAGCTTTGCAACAAGTGCGTCTGCATCTGCACCGTGAACAGCGCAAGCCTCTTCAATAGACTCACCACTTGCAGAAGGACAACCGAGACAGTGCATACCGATTTCAAGGAAGAACGGCGCTGTACCTCTGTCCATCTGAAGGACATCAAGAATAATAGTGTCTTTTGTTACTTTAGCCATGAGAACACCTCCCCTAAAACATTTGCTTAAAATTATTATATACTATCTATTCAGATTTTACAATGTTTTTTTGAGAAATAATCTCAAGTTTTAGAGTAAAGCATTTTTTAATACAAAACTATTGATTTTTTAATTTTTTATGTTATAATATAATGGTATCAGCCGATGTGATGGAATTGGCAGACGTAACGGACTCAAAATCCGTCGGTGGCAACACCGTGCGGGTTCGACTCCCGCCATCGGCACCATAAAAAGGCAATCTGCTTCGCAAGAAGTAGGTTGTCTTTTTATTATACATTAAGAAGGGAGTCGAACCCTGTGAGAGCAAAAGGCATTAAGAAAACGATTATCAATCGTTTTTAGGCTTTTGGTGCGCTTACCGGTACCGAAATGCGTCAGCATTTGGGTGGTCAAGCAAGCAAAGCACGTAGCGGTTGTCTCCCGCCATCAGCACCATAAAAAAGAAGTGTGCCGCTTCACCCATTTTGCAGTTTTACCCTGTGCAAACATAGTTTCCTGCGTATTAGTTTGTCGCAATTTCCTATACTGCAAAAAACGGGACGGCCTTTAGGCCGTCCCCTACTATAAAACTCATTTTAAATATTCATCTATTGCCTTTGCCGCTACCTTACCTGCACCCATTGCAGAAATTACCGTTGCGGCACCTGTTACCGCATCACCGCCGGCATACACTCCGTTCCGCGAAGTGAGACCGTCCTCGTTTACCACAATTCCACCTTTTTTATTAACCTCAAGTCCGTCTGTTGTAGACTTGATAAGGGGATTAGGCGACGTACCGATTGACATTATAACGGTGTCTACCTCGATTTCAAACTCACTGCCGGGAATTTCAACAGGTCTGCGACGACCTCTTTCATCCGGCTCACCAAGCTCCATTTTTATACATCTTATACCCGTCACAAAGCCGTTTCTTTCGTCACGTGTGTTGTCAGGATTGCTATATCCGAGGATTTCTACGGGCGAGCAGAGAAGATTGAACTCTACTCCCTCCTCCATTGCGTGCTCTACCTCTTCTTTTCTTGCAGGAAGCTCATCCATTGAACGGCGGTATACGATATACACCTTTTCCGCACCGAGGCGGAGAGCAGTTCTTGCCGCATCCATTGCCACATTTCCACCGCCCACAACGGCAACCTTGCCACCTTTCATAATCGGTGTATCAGGGTTTTCACGGTATGCTTTCATAAGGTTGCTTCTTGTAAGATATTCGTTTGCTGAATAAACACCCTTAAGTGATTCTCCGGGAATGTTCATAAACATAGGAAGCCCTGCACCCGAACCAATAAATACTGCCTCGTATCCCATATCAAAAAGTTCATCTACGGTCAGGGTTTTTCCTATAACAACATTTGTCTGTATTTCCACACCAAGTGCTTTGAGAGACTGAACCTCTTTCTTAACAATAGCTTTGGGAAGTCTGAATTCGGGAATGCCGTATACAAGCACTCCGCCCGCCGTGTGAAGTGCCTCAAATACGGTTACACCGTAGCCTTTCTTTGCAAGGTCTCCTGCACAGGTGAGACCTGACGGGCCTGAACCTACTACTGCAACCTTGTGACCGTTACTTTCAGGCTTTACGGGAGGCTCTGTTGCAAATGTATTGTGCCAGTCAGCAACAAACCTTTCAAGTCTGCCGATACCCACAGATTCACCCTTGATACCGCGGACACACTTTGCCTCGCACTGGTTTTCCTGGGGGCATACTCTGCCACACACCGCAGGAAGTGATGAGGATTGTGTTATAATCTGATATGCACCCTCAAAGTCACCATCCTTTATCTTTGCAATAAATTCAGGAATATGGATATTAACGGGGCAACCCGTTACGCAAGGCATATGCTTGCAGTTGAGACAACGCATAGCTTCATCAATTGCCGCCTCTTCGCTATAGCCGAGAGCTACTTCATCGAAATTACGGGCACGCACAATGGGGTCCTGAACGGGCATTTCGTTTCTTTTAACAGACATATTAGCCATCACTGCACCTCCTTACTGTAGAGGTTACAGGTGTTTTCATAAGCATGGTGTTCAAACTCGCCATACATTCTGCCTCTGGACATAGCCTCATCGAAATCAACCTCATATCCGTCAAAATCAGGACCGTCAACACAGGCAAACTTTGTAACCTTTTCGCCGTTTTTATTAAGAGTAAGTCTGCATCCTCCGCACATACCGGTACCGTCAATCATTATGGGATTCATAGATACTGTAACCGGCACACCGAAAGGCTTTGCAGTCAATGTAACAAATTTCATCATAATAAGAGGGCCGATAGTGATAATCATATCAAAAACTTCCCCGTCCTCAAGCATTTTCTTAAGGGGGATTGTAACATTACCCTCTTCCCCGTAAGAGCCGTCATCCGTCATAATAACAATGCGGTCAGAGCAAGCCTTGAACTCATCCTCTAAAATAACTATATCCTTATTTCTGAAACCAATTATGGAAGTAACCTCTGCTCCCATTTCGTGCAGTTTCTGTGCAACGGGCATAGCAATGGCACATCCTACTCCGCCGCCTACTATACAGACCTTTTTGAGTCCATCAAGATGCGTCGCAGTGCCAAGAGGGCCTACGAAGTCCTGAATATAATCGTCTGCTCTTTTTTCAGCAAGCTTTTTCGTGGTTGAACCGACTGTCTGAAAAATTATCTTCACACTGCCCTTTTCTGCATCAGCACCCGCAACAGTGAGAGGAATCCTCTCCCCCTCCTCGTCAACACGGAGGATAATGAACTGTCCCGGCTGTGCCTTTTTTGCAACAAGAGGTGCTTCAATATTCATTTCTGTAACAGAAGGGTTCAAAACCCTCTTTTCTAAAATTCTGTACATTGTAAAGACTCCAATTTTTTTATTCTTATTACCGAAAGGCAATATATCGAATGCGTCAGCATATATCGAATGCGTCAGCATATATCGATTAAAATGCAAAGCATCTTAAATAGGTATTTATTCATTATACATCACTATTTATTAAAAATCAACCTGTTCAGGAATAAAAACAGACTGTTTTATTAATTTACACTGTCATTTTCCTTAATATAAATCCGTTAAATGGAAAAGGCAATTAAGTAACCTTTTGGTTACTTAATTGTAATATATTCTTGCGTATTTGTCAATCAAAAATCGGTCAAAGCATAAAATTCCCCAATTTGGGGACAGTCCCCAAATTGGGGAATTTTATGCTCTAAACAAAGCTTTAAGAAAATGAGAAAAGAGATTCGCCCTTTCGGACGAATCTCTTTAATTATGCTTTTATTATCAGTCGTGAAGTTCTGTGTTAGCATATGCAAGAGGTGTGATACCATCCGCATCTACAACGAAGATCTTAATCTGGTCGTAAGCTGCTGACTCCTTGGGATTTGCAGTACTGAGATTGTTAACAAGACCATTTGCTTCGTCATAACGGTCGCCTGTACCTGTCTCATCATCCCATGCTGCTGTTTCAGCAAAGTCAACAACACCTGCACCTACAAGCTTATCACCGAGGTATTTAGCTACGATAAGCTTTTCTGTACCTGCTGCACCTTCAATCCAAGCACCGTTGAGGCAGGCAGCTGAACCAAGTGCAAGGGCGCGGATTGAAACGGGAGCAACAAGTCTTGTAAATGTCTTAGACTCTGTAATACCGTTAGCAGTTGCTGTAACTGTCATTGTTACTTCCTTGGGAGAAGCTACATTGATTTCTGTTGCAGCCTGACCGTCAACTGTCCATGCGATTGCGGGACCGTCTGTTACATATGTGTAACCTGCGGGATTTGCAGCCTTAAGAGCGCCCGATTCATCAAGGTCTCTGTTGAAGAGAGTGCCTGATAACCACCATGACTTACCGATTGTCATAGCAGGAAGTGCACAGTTTGTAAGAACAGGCTTGTTATAAGTTGAAGCATAATCGAAGAGTGCTGCATTAAGAGCTGCATCTACTTCTACAGCATTCTGGTCGTTGTACTTTTTGAGTGTAATATTGTCAGCCCAGATTTCGCCTGTACCACTTAATTCAAGCGAGTAACCTCGGATAGCGCTACCACCGTTTGCAGTAAGCTTCATATTAGCCTGAAGGATGGGAAGCTCGTTAAGGAGCTGACCATCAATGTAAACATACATTGTCTGAGAAAGAACGTTGTGGTCAACCATTACATTAACCCATTCTCCCTCGCCCTTTTCAATAACACTCTGGGGCATATCAAAGTACAATACCCCGCCAGAAGCAACAGAAAGAAATTTAGCTGCTGCTTCTACCTGTGCTACAGTTGAGTTTATGTGAATTTTTCCGGTGTTGTAATTGAAATAAATGTTTATACCGTTATAACCGGCAATAGTCTTGAAGCTGATAGCACCTGAACTGCCAGCAGCACCGTTGTGTGTATACTTAACATCAGCGCTGATAACAACTCTGTCCTTACAGGTACCACCGTCAATAGTTGAGATAGCCCCGGTTGCCCAATGTTCGGTTGTTGTATTATTAAGGTGAATTACGTTACCGTGTGCAGCATCATCTGCTACGATTTCGGCATTACTACCTGTTGATGTAGTAGTATCTGTGAAATCAATAGTATTAACAAGAGTTGTACCATCTGCAACAGGAACAGCAAATGTAACTGTATCACTTACATCGCCTGCTGTGATTGTAGCAGTCATATTAGCAACAAGGTTTGCGCCCACAGAAGCAAGCTTCGCTAATGTACCGTCATTTGTGATATAAGTTGCGTTATCCGATGTCCAGTTAATTGCAACACCGAATGTTGTAAGGTCGTAATCTGCATATCCGTTGTCAAGGTCAAGCTGGTTGCCAACTTCAGAAACTGTACCAATTTCAGAAGCTTCAACAAGATCCTTAAAGAAAGCAACCTTCTCTGCATCTGAAAGTGTTGCAAGAACGTCAGATTTATCTAATTCTTTATAAAGCTTAATATCATCAGCATCAAAAAAGTTGTTAATCTTTGTAACTGTAGCTGCATCTGTTGAGTCAGCATTGTAACGTCCCTTGAAGCTTACAAGTGCAGATGTGATATTTGCAGGAACTGCCTTGTATGTTTTGTGTGTGCCAACAAGCTGATCATTAATATAACATCTTACAGAGTAACCTGTGTCAACTTCTGCATTTGCATATACCTCACACTTGATTGTGTACCAAGTATCCGCAGTAATATTCTTATCTGATCTTGCTGCGCCCGCACCGTGATAATCGTCCCATCCCTTGTCATAGTCATGGTCATAGAGATAATCGTTGTAGTAAGAGAATGCTGCAATTTCAAGATCGTTAAGTTCAAGAGTCCAGTTCATAAGACCTGCCTTTACAGGCGCCTTAACCTTTGCCTCAAAAACAAGTGTTTCACCTGCTGCAAGAGATGCGGGGTATGACTGGAATGTATATTTGGGAACTGATCCGGTGGGCTGATATGCATTAGTTCCGATACGATAGAATTTGTTACCGTTTGCTTCCTGCATTACAGTCATGCTTTCCCACGTTTTGATTGAAGAAGGTGTCCAGCCTGTTGCACCAACGAAGCTGCCTACTGCAAGGTTTTCTGCATCTGCAACCTCAGAAACGAATGACTGTGTAAGGGGAAGAACGTATGCAGTATATGTCTTAACAACGTCCTCTGCACCTTCCACTGAAAGTGTACCTGTAACAGTAACTGTTGCTGCCTCTGAAATGGGGCGATTAACTGTACCGTCTGCAGCAATTACTGCAGGATTTGATGAAGCCCATGTAAGAGTTACACCGTCCACAAGCTCTTCACCGGGAGTGAAGTTAAGGTTTGTTGTAAGAGCTGCAAGGTTACCCTCACCTACAACATAGTCTTCTTCAAGATACTGTGAATAGTAAGCTGACTTATCTGCAGCGCTTGCATTTGCAAGAACAGTTTCTGCAGGAACAGGCTGATACTCAACCCAGTTATCAATGCTGTAGTTACCTGTTGCACCATCAGATGCATCTACGATTGTTATGTTTGTAATAACAACCTTTTTAACGTCTGCTGCTGTGTTTTCATCTGTGAAAGTACCCTTTTCGAAAAGGTTGTTGGCAGAAAGCACTCCGTTACCGTAGAAGTCACCTGTAAGGGGATTGTACTTAATTTCAACATTGCTCTTTCTGTAGGCACCCATCCAGTAACCGCCCCAACCATTTGAAGCAAGTCTTGAAACAGTCTGACCGGAAATTGCACCAACCTTAGTACCTTCTGCGTTGTATTTCACAGCATCGATTCTAATGTCGATACCTGTAACAACGTTTGCAATGTCCGCTGAATCAAATCTCATTGTGTAAATCTCATCAGATGCAGGAGCCTTGGGTGTATGATAAAGCCATACACGACCACTACCGTCTGTGTGGTTTACAGAGAACTTACCGTCAGCAACAGCACTGCCGCCGTTGTTTGTAGAACCAATGTACCACTCGGGATAGTTTGTGAATGTGTGTTTGTTTGATGATACAGTTGTAAGAGTCTCCGCTGTAGCGAAGTCTTCGCTGTAAAGCACATTTGTTGTCTGTGCCTTAACCGTAACATCAACTGCTGTACCACCGTCAATTGCTACGGAAACAGTTGCATCCTCGAAAAGGGGACGTTTTACTGTACCATCTGTAGCTATAACAGCTTCGTTTGAAGATGTTATTGCGTGTTCGCCTAATACAAGATTACTTGTAACGAACTTTTGAGGCTGACCATTAGCGATAACTGAAAAATCAACCTCACCTTCTGCCATAACAGTGAATGTGCACATTGAGAGCACCATCAACACTGAAAGACAGAGTGCCATGAGTTTTTTCATAGTGTTTTCCTCCTTAAATTTGAGCCGAAGCTCTTTATTTAATTTAAATTAATTTCTTTTATTATGTAATGGAAAAAACTACATTTACCACATAATTTGCATTATGTGGTAGAGATACTCCTACCTATAATTATACATTTCAAGTATACCTCTGTTTTTCAAATTTGTCAATACTTTGATGTATAATTTTGACAAAAGTATTAAATAAATTTTGTACGCTTTCAAAGAAATTGGTTAACACCGTAAAAGCCCCAACATTTGAAGTTGTTTTCTGTGTTCAGCCCCTGATTCAACGGTGTAAATCCTCGTGGTATTAATGCTGGAATGACCCAAAACATCAGCAAGACGGACAATATCTTTTTGCAATGAATAAAAAGTCCTTGCGAAAAGATGACGGAAATTATGCGGAAACACCTTATCCTTTGACACCCCGGCACTTTTGCACAAAGATTTCAACATTTTCCATATATTTGAACGGTCAAGCGGATTGCCGTTTTTTGTTACAAAAATACTTCCTTTTTGCAAATTTTCTTCCCTTATATATTTAACAAGCATTTTGCACAATTGCCCCGGCAGCATTACAACACGCATTTTCCCTTTGCAGTTTATTATTGCTTGCCGTGCTTTCACCGCTCCTACTGTAATATATTTAAGTTCAGATACTCTGATACCTGTAGAACATATTGTCTGCATTAAAAGCCAGAGCTTTTTGTTACCATCTTTAAGAGCTGCAGAAAGAAGCTTATCGTATTCTTTCTTGGTAAGTTCTTTTTCTTTATCTGCAAAAATGCGATTTTGAATTTTCAGTGTTTTTACCCGGCAATCACTCCATCCCAAAAACTGAAAAAAGCAATTAAGTGACGACAACATAGAGTTTACACTGCGCGGAGCATATTCCCCCGAAATATAATTTTTATATTTAATAACACTCTCTTTGGTTACGGTGTTTCCGTTTTGCCATTTTGCAAAAGCTAAAACATCGCGCAGGTATTTCCGGGATGTGGCAGACGACTTTTCCTCGCAAAAAAGATGTTGCCGGAAGTTTTCCATAGTTTCATCGGTTATTTTATACATTTTAAAATCCTTCCTTTCATTTTCTCTTTATTATAACCGAAGCAATTCGATATATTCTTACCACATAATGCAAATTATGTGGTATAAACATATTTTCTGCCACGTTTGCACTTTGAAAATTTAATTAATTTAATTAATATAAAGAGCTTCGGCTCAAATTTAAGGAGGAAAACACTATGAAAAAACTCATGGCACTCTGTCTTTCAGTGTTGATGGTGCTCTCAATGTGCACATTCACTGTTATGGCAGAAGGTGAGGTTGATTTTTCAGTTATCGCTAATGGTCAGCCTCAAAAGTTCGTTACAAGTAATCTTGTATTAGGCGAACACGCAATAACATCTTCAAACGAAGCTGTTATAGCTACAGATGGTACAGTAAAACGTCCCCTTTTCGAGGATGCAACTGTTTCCGTAGCAATTGACGGTGGTACAGCAGTTGATGTTACGGTTAAGGCACAGACAACAAATGTGCTTTACAGCGAAGACTTCGCTACAGATGATGAAGGAACGGTAAGTGGCACTACAAGAAGTTTTAGCTCTTATTCCGGATTTTCAGTGTCTACAGCTGCGGGAACAACAACAGCAATAGCTGACGGTGTCGTTAAAGTCGATATTGCGGCTGATTATGAAAAAGATGTGAAGGATCGTAGAACAAATTTCTACACTTATGTACCGTCTTTTGACAAAACAAAACCTGTAGTAGTTCAGTTTGACGTTGATAACATAACAAACATTGTAAGTTCTTCCGCTGAAATCAGACCTACTTTTTATGCCTATCCGACGGATGGAAGTTCAAAAGTTGGTTTAGGCACTATTCAGCTTGCTAAACTTTACTCTGCCGGATTCGGAGCATCCAGTTTCTGTTCTTCTGACGGAGTTCCAAACAGCAAAACAGTAAAAATCCGCTACATTCCTACAACCGGCGAGATTTGGCTTAACGAACAGAAGTTGTCAAAAAATCTCCTTACCTTAACGGACGGCGACTTCAGTTACGTAGCTTTAACCGGTATTAACATCTGTTGCGCAGGTAGCAACTGTGAGGCTCAATTTGATTTGGATAACTATGTTGTATATCAGGAATATTCCATTAATGATGTTCTTCTTAATGCAACAGATGAACAGAGAATCGAATATCTTAAAACTTATCTCACACCCGAAGTATTCGCAAACGGACAGAGTCTTGCTTCAGTAGCTTCGAATCTTGTCTTTTCAACAGGACTTGATATGGAAGCTTTAGATGCAACTCTCGAATGGACAACAAGCGATGCCACAGTGATTGAGACCGATGGTACAATCCATCCAAAGCAGAATACATCTGTTAATGCAACAGTGCAGGGTACTCTTACCATTGGTGAGGAAATAACAGTAACAAAGCCCTATAACATCAAGCTCGCGCCTGCCGGAACAATTGAATGTGTCACTGCAAAATTCAATTGGGATTTTGAAGATATGGAAGTAGGCACTACAACCTCAACAACTAGTGTTAATACCTATTTAGGTGGTATAAAAGGTATTTACTTCGGTGGTGGAACGCATGAGTTTGTTAACGACTCTGAAAGAGGTATGATGCTTAAGTCTACAGACCCGTCTATAATCCAGTTTTCTGCAGGTCAGCGCGGTCCCGGATATAACAAAAGATATGTTTTTGGATTCGACTACAAATTCACACTCAAGGCAAATGCAACGTGGCATACTTTCACCACATATATGCGAGGCAACTCCAGTCAGCAAGTCGGATTTGCTTACTCAAATCAAGATGTGACAGTTGGTGATGTTACAACAAAATACCCTACCAGCGGTGGATATAAGCAGGATACTTTATTCGCAAGCAAGGTTCCTTGCTACAACGAAATAACTGCTCCTGACGTATGGCATCACATTGATGTGGATTATAATTCCACCAAGAATGTTTATACTATTTATGTTGACGATAATAAAATCAACGAAATTCCGGGAAGTGCTCAAAATAGTGCAGGCTATGTTGCTTACTGGATGCATACTCAACTTGCTAACATAGGAACATTCTATATGGACAATATGTATGTCAATGAATACACCGATTCTGACATTGTAAAGGTAGACGGTGCTCTCAGACGTGCAGTATACGATGCAGCAGCACGTGAAACAGGGCAGAGCGGAGAATCCGGACCCTACAGAACAATCAACAGAACAGACCTTGATTCAGTTATAACAAGCGGTTCTGTTCCCACTCCCCAGACCGACAGTAATGGAGCAGTTCTTACTTGGAAGGTCAACGGAGTAGAACATACAGAAGCAACATACACTGCTCCTTCAGGTGCAAAGAGTGCTACATTTGAGGTAACTGCTTCATACAACGGAAAGAGCGCTTCACATACATTTACAAACAGATTTGCACCTGTTGAAATTACAGGATATACTTTTGAGGACAGAATTCTTAAGACAGTAACAATAGAAGGCAACTATACTGGTAAGAAGCTCGCAGTAGTTTCCGTGTCAACTCATAACAACAGTGTAAATAAAGTAAAGCTTGTAGAAATAACAGATACTACCGTTACACTTCCTGATGATTCAATTACCAACAATGGTAATGAAATTTATTTCTATGTGTTTGACGAAGAAACACTTCTCCCATATGCATTCAAGAGATAATTATACGAAATTAAACACAAATCCCCCGACGGAATTCCGTCGGGGGATTTGTGTTTTTATTATTATTTACTTTATTACCAGTCAAGAAGGCCGTCTCTGAATGTCGCAGGACAAATTCCGTTTTCACCCATTACGAAAATCTTAACTTCTGTAATATCAGGCTCGATTTCTTCTGTATCGGGATTATCTTCCACTGTTCCCGGATGAGGTACACCGATACCCTTAAGAATACCTGTTTCGGGATTGTAACTCTTTTTGTTGTCTTCGTTAATTTCCTTGTTTGTAAGCTCTGCAAGGTCAAATAACTGAACCCAATCAACCTTTCTGTTATCAAGGTATGTCACAACTACAACCTTTTCGTTACCTGTTGCGCCTTCAAGCCATACACCGTTAAGGCAAGACTCTGTACCGAGTGCAAGGCCACGGATAGCTACCGGAGCAGCCTTTCTGGCAACAGTCTTTGACTCTGTGATACCGTTTGCTGTTGCTGTAACTGTAAATTCTAAAATACCTGCCTGTGCAACATCGATTGAATCAACTGCATCGCCGTTAACCTCATAGGTAAGAGCAGGACCGTCTTCTACATAAGTGTAAGTTGAGGGATTTTCAACCTTGATAGAAGGTGTTTCACCTTCACCTGTACCGTCAAGATCTCTCTTATAAGCAGAGCCGTTAATCCATGACTTGCCGATTGTCATTGAGGGAAGGTCACAGTTAGTAAGAACAGACTTATATGCGTCTGAAGCATATTCAACAAGAGCTGCATTAAGAGCTGCATTTACTTCAACTGCATCTGTGTTAGAGAATTTCTTGAGAGAAACATTGTCAACCCACATTTCACCAGTCTGGCTAAGCTCAATCGAGAAGCCTCTGATTGCACTGCCACCGTTTGCGCCGAGGTCCATCTGTGCCTGAAGAAGGGGAACTTCGTTAACGAGCTGCCCGTCAAGGTATACTGAATATGTCTGTGAAAGTGCGTTGTGGTCAACAGTAATATGTACCCATTCGCCTTCGCCCTTTTCGATAACACTTGCGGGCATAGGGAATGTTACAGACTTGTTTGTATCTACAGTCAGAATGCTTGCACTACCGTCAACCCTTACTGTAGTTGTTACAAGCGAAACATTGCCTGTGTTATAGTTAAGTCCAACTTGGATACCCTTCTTGCCTGCATAGGTCATAACACCAAGAGCACCGTATGCAGCTTCAGCCTCACCGTGTACATACTTAACGTCAGCCTCAACAACAAGTCTGTCTCCACGTCCACCGCCGGAAATAGCTGCGATAGTTCTGGACGTATTGTGTCCTGTTGTTTCGTTCTTGAGGTGAAGGACACTGCCGTGTGCAGCATCGTCTGTTACATAATCAGCTGTGCCTGAAGCAACTGTTGTATCAGAGAAGTCAACTGACTTAACAAGCACTGTACCGTCTGCAAGAGCAATTTCAATAGTTGAAGCACCACTTTCAGCACCTGCTGTGATTGTAGCTGTCATATCAACAGTTACATTTGTGCCGATTTCAGCAAGCTTGTTAACTTTACCATCGTTTGAAATATAGCTTTCATCGGATGACTTCCAAGTGATTGTTACACCGAGAGCATCAAGGTCATAATCTGCATATGTAGCATCAAGACCGAGAGTCTGACCTGCTGTTACGTCAAGGATTTCTGTAGTATCCACAAGTTCCTTGAAGAACGCAACCTTGCCTGCATCATCAAGGCCATCGAGAACAGAATCTACTGACTGTGTTGTGTAAACCTGAATATCGTCTGTATCAAAGTAGTATACAGGAGCTGTAGGCTCGGTTATGCTGTCCATGTTGCTACGTCCTGTGAAACCAAACTGCGCTGATGTAATTTCTTCGGGAACAGCATTCTTTGTAGAGTGTGTACCTACATTCTTACCGTCGATGAAGCAGTTAACTGTCCAGCCTGTTGTTGCTGCTGCGTTTTCAGTAATTTCAAGTCTGATATTGTACCAAGTGTCAGCTGTGATGTTCTTATCATTTCTTGCTGTACCGGCACCGTAGTAAGCATCATTACCAAGGTCGTAGTCGTTATCATAAAGATAGTTGCTATAGTAGATGAACTCTGCTATTTCACTGTTGTTAAGGTAGAATGTCCAGTTACCTACACCGCCCTTTACGGGAACCTTAACCTTTGCCTCGAACACGAGTGTTTCACCCTCACCAACTGCGGGGTTAGTTTTGAAAGTATATCTGGGAGTTGAACCTGTTGGCTCATAAGCACTGGTAGAAATGCTGAAGTACTTATTGCCGTCAGCCTCTTCCTTAACTTCCATAGCTTCCCACTCCTTGATTATTGCAGGAGTCCAACCCTCTGCACCAACGAAGCTACCTGCTTCAAGGTTTTCAGCATCAACAACTTCTGTTGCGGATGTCATTGAAAGAGGAAGAACCTTTACAGTATATGTCTTCACAATATCGTCTGCACCGTCAACCTTAACTGTGCCAGTGATTGTAACAGTCTTCGGTTCAAAGAAAGGACGTGTAACTGTACCATCTGTAGCTATAACAGCTTCATCGCTTGATTCCCATTCAATAGAAACACCTGCTACAAGCTCTTCATCAGCTTCAAACTTGAGGTCTTTTGTAAGGGCTTCGAAGTTACCGCCGTTTGCAATGTAATCCGCTGCAAGATACTTTGAATAATAAAGTGACTGCTGTGCAGGAGTTGCGCTCACAAGAACATCCTCTGCAGGAACGTCCTGATATACTGCAAAGTTATCAATTGTGTATGTACCTGTTGCGCTGTCAGATGCGTCTACAAAAGTCAAGCTTGTAACAGCAACCTTTGCTACATCTTCAGAAGTGTAACCTTCTTTTATTGTAGCATTGTCTGCAATAAGGTTCTTTGAATAAAGCACACCGTTACCCCAGAAGTCACCTGTCGTAGGATCATACTTCATTGTAACTCCTGCCTTCTTGTAGCTACCCATCCAGTAGCCACCCCAACCACTTGCAGAAAGTCTCGAAATTGTACCACCATTGTTAATAGAACCGATTATGTCACCGTCTGCATCATAAAGAGAACCGCCGAAACGGATATCAATACCTACACCAACATCAGCAATGTCCGCTGAATCAAATTGAATTGTCACAGGTTCATCTGTTTCGGGAGCAGCAACCTTATGGTAAAGCCATACTCGACCGTCACCGTCAGTGTGATTTGCTGTAAGCTTTCCGTCTGCAATCTTAACATTGTTATTTGCTGAACCAATGTACCATTCGCTGTAATCTTCAAATGTGTGCTTGTTAGCCGACTCGGAAACAGCATCATTATCAACTGCGAAGTCCTCCGCATAGAGAACAGACACAGTCTGAGCCTTTACTGTTACATCGACAGCTTCACCGCCATCGATTGCTACCTGTACAACCGCATCCTCAAAAAGGGGACGTGTTACTGTACCGTCTGTTTCAATAACAGCCTCGTCGGAAGATGTTATTGTATGACTGCCGAGATCAAGATCAGCAGTTACAAAGTTTACAGGCTGACCGTTTGCGATTTCTGCAAAGTCAACCTCTGCTGCCATTGCTGTAAATGAACACATTGAAAGTGCCATTAACATTGCAAGGCAGAGTGCCATGAGTTTTCTCATAGTTATTTTCCTCCTTTATTAAATAAATATATATGTGCGCTGAAAATCCTCCGCTGATATAACAGCTTTTTTCAGCACAAACACTCACATCATCATTGTACATCAATAACAACAAAAAGTCAACTAAAGTTGTAACATAATTTTAAAGAATTTGTAAACTTGAAAGCAGAGGTGAAGTCCGGGGAGCTCGCCTCTGCTTTTATCAATTTTTATTTAAGCACTACAAGTATATCACAAAGATGCTGTCTCTGACGGAAACCGTAAATCATTACACTGCCATCACCAATATCTATGTTGCCGTACTTATCAACATTACCTATTGTAGGAATCTTTGTCTTGTCACCCTTTGTGATTTCACCTGTTCTGGTATCAAAGATTGTTACATAGGTAGCAGATGATGTTGTTTCAACATAGTATTCATTATTTGCGAGAATACCGATAGAGCCATCTGTACCGGAAATGGGGTAACCTATAACATAACCCCATGTTGTTACATCATAGCTCGTTGATGAATAAGGTCCAAAGCCTTTACGGATTTGAGTTTCATCGCGCTGTGGAGACGCAACCATAATGGTTTTTGAAATTTCCTGTTTTTCGTTGTCAAACTGTATGAGGAATATGTCGCCACACTTGACTCCTGTATACCCTTTTTCTTTGAGAGCGGCTTCAAACACTCCCGGAGCATGCTCACGGAATGTCCATATGTTGTTTTTCCAGAAACCTGTTACCTGATAACGTTCTTCTCCAAATTCATCGATAATGACCTTGGCTTCTTTAACAGTAAAGGTTCTGTCATCGTAAGAAGATGCTGTCTGACAGCAAACCATTGCACCTGCCGCCCAATTCTGGTCTGTATCATAAATAGCAACCTGAAGACCCACAAGAGCAAAGCTGCTGTAGGGGACTACCCTTACTTTTGTTTCGTCTGTAGTTGTAAGCGAACCGGGTTGCTCTATAAGGAATATCTTGGTATTTTTATCGATGATATACTTACCACCGAGATTTTTGCTTGAATATCCCGCATAGGTTGAATAACTTCCTGTAACAATTTTATTGAACTTGCTCTGGTCAAAACCGTAGGGAGCTTCCTGCGTTGTTATAACAGTATTATCATACTCAAGCTTTGTAAATTCACCCTTGGAATTAATCTTGATTCTTATAAGCTGGGGAATAAAATTACCGGTTGTGCTGTAAAGGTCAGCACTGTTGACTACAGCATTACCGTCATTTTCGTGGGTTCCGGCTGAATCGATAACCGTAAACTTCTTCGCCGCTTTCACAACAAGGCAGTCTCCCTGTTCGTTAACTATTTTAACAGCAGGTTTATCACCGGCAAGCCTATCTGTCGAGTCACTGCCTACTTCAAGAAGATATGCATACTCCTCACGCAGTTGAACCTCCTGGAACATTCCCGCTTCACCGGCAACATTTATATACACAGTATATTTCGCACCTGACACGGGAGCCTTGAGACTTGAATTTTCGTCATTCATTGCCGCCATATACCATGCACCTACACGGTAAGTGCTTTCGCCCACCTCAATATGCATTATGTCGTTCTCATCAACCACGACACTGTCAATAACCATAGAGCTATTTACTTCACAAATATAAACAATAAGCTTTGTATAATCCTTTGACTTGTACACTGAAATGAGAGAATCATTTTTTATATCTGCTATTTCAGCCTCTTCACCTGCTAAATTATAGAAGTGAACAACCTCATACTCTTTGTAAAGGATGGGGTCAGCATAATTGCTGTATATTGCTCCGGTAATAGTATTTACAGTTTTTACAAGGTAGTCCTCAAAAGTTTCTGCAACGATTGTTTCATACTCATTATTCATATCTGCATCAATAAGAGTAAGCTTACCTGTAGGAATTTTGAGCGTTTCACCGACAAATGACGGATATGCTGAACCGTTATAGATTAAATCCGCATATATGCTAACCTTAACTTCTTCATTCTTACCTTTTGCATTCTTGTAAACAATGTTGCTCTTTGTGAATTTGTCAGAATCTGTAGCAAGGTCATACGCATCTATAACTAAAATATTGTTCCTTGCTGTATCTGTGTAAGCATGTAAAAGTTCCTTTGTGCTACCGTCTCTGTAATAAGCAACCACACTTCTTCCGATAAGACCGGTAAATTTTTCAGCAACATTGACCATTCTCACACCGTCAATAACAGCAGTGCCGAGGCCTGATGCACTTTTAGAGCTGAGAGCTGTCTGTCCGTTGTCTGTCATTATACCTTTCCGCTTATAAATACTGTGGTAAACACCTAAAAAATCCAGATGTTCTTTATCTGTATAAGTAGAAGCCTGATAGGACACAGACTCCAGCACCGGAACCTTCGCGTCAAGAACAGCATCAATCATAAGCACTGCATCATACATTGTAAGGTCACGGTCATAGTCCGCTGCACCGCTTCTTAAAATGCCAAGATCGATTGCCTTTTTAAGATAACCTGTATAGTATCCGCCATAAAGCTCCGCAAGGTCCTTATAGCCAAGACCTGAAACAAGAACTTTTATAGCCTGTGCATAGGTAACTTTATTATCGGGCTTAAACTCAACATTATTCACTCCGACCATAAGACCCATTTTCTTAAGGGCTATGATTGCTGTAGCATTTGTAGTAAGCTCTTTTACGTCAACATAGGGGTTTTCTGCAAATGATGCTTCGTAAAGATAATTACCAAGCACCTTTTCCATTACTCCGGCAAATTCCGCTCTTGAAAGTGTTTCATCTGCATCTTTATCCAATTCTGGGAAAACACCTAAATCAAGAAGCATTTCCAGCTTGCTTTCAAAGGAGGCAAGCTCTGACTCTGAATACAGGGATTCTACAGTTTCAGCAGTCTCTTCTGCAGAGCCGATCACAAAATTCATCTGCGTAAACAGCAGTGTAAGCGCCGCTATGATAGCGATTAATCGTTTATTACGCATGTGTTATCACCCTTGCCTTTCCTTTCTTATTTTATTATTATCTCATAAATAATTTTTGCAGCCTGTGCTCTTGTAAGAGTACCCATCGGGCGGAAGGTTTCATCCTCAAATCCATTGATTACAGCAGAGCTCTCAAGCGAAGCAACCGCTTCTATTGCATAATCTGAAACCGAATCCGAATCCTTAAAGCTGAGCGCATCTGATTTTGTAACAGTCTTTTTCATAACGTTACAGAATCTGTAAGCCATAACTGCTGCATCCTGTCTGGTAAGAGTTGCCGCAGGCTTAAATGTATTGTCGGTGTAGCCTGAAACAATACCTCTGGAAACGGCACTGGCGATATAAGCTTTTGACCATCTGTCTGCAGCAACGTCAGCAAATGTAGTGTCAATTTCTTCATTATATATATCGCCTGCTACAATAAGCATTTTAACAAACTGCTCACGTGTTACAAGGTCATCGGGGGCAAATCCGCCATTTTCAAAACCTTCAACTATACTCATTTCAGCAAGAGTCTGAACTGCGGTATATGCCCAGTGTTCTTTTACAACATCACTGAATTTCTGTTCCATCTCGTCATTAGGAAGATTTTGTTCGATTACATCAGAACCTATTGTTATGTTATCAGCTATGTATCCGTTATCAATGGTTCCGACTGTGCTGCTAGGGAGGCTTCCGCCGCCACCGCCGCCTCCGCCACCGCCGGAGCCGCCTTTCTTCTCTTTAAGATATGCAATACCTTCAGCATAAGCCGCTGTCACATCAGAAGGAAGCTCAAAGTTTCTTTCAACAAAAGCCTTATTCACCTCTGCTGCAGAATACTTTTTGCACTGCTTCGCATGGTCCTTCATATCTACACCAAGGATTTCGCCGTATTCTTCAAGAATATCCGTAGCTGTTTCTGCATCGCATCCGTTAATTGCTACAACACCCTTGCTCTGCTCAAACACCTTGCGTGCATCAAGCATTGAACGCGGAACATATTTGCCCTTTTCCGAACCTTCCGCAATCGAATTGAGAAATATCTTTGCAACGGCTGTTTTATCATCTGTATAATCCTCATTTTCAATGTCGATACCGAGAATATCTGCATTACTTTCAAGAATTTCGATAAGCTCTGCAGGTGTTTCTGCCGCATACATATCACGGAAAATGCCTATTGCAGAGAATGTATCCTGAACTTTATACATTTCACCCGCTGCATAACCGTCGGGGTAGTCATCAGTCTTAATCGATTCAAAAAGGCTGTTAATTACATCCTTGTTATCTTCGTAATCGCCTGCAACATCAACACCAATAAGAAGCTCCTTCTCACGGATTAGAGGTTCAACAGTATCTTTTGTTGCTTCGTTAAATGCAGGAATTGTAACTGTATTGATTGAGTTTACGTTTTCAAAGTAGATAAACTCTGAATCTTTTGAAATCGCGCTTCTGTAACCGCCGCCTGATGCTGATACCATATAGTATCCGGCGGTAAGGTCAGCAAGTTTAAATTCTGCACTGAAGTTACCATCAAGGTCGGCAGTCACATTTTTGATTTTCTTAATATTCATTACACTTAAAGGATACTGGGGTTCGGGATTAAGTCTGTCGGCAACATCCGCCATACCCGTAATAGTCTCCTCGGGTGCGTAAATTACGATTGACACGTTCTGCCCGTAAAGAGCGGGAGTCACACCCGTTATTGTAATCTTTTCATTGTCATAGTCAATGAGGGGTGTTATCTCAAAATCAGCGGCAGATGCATTAATCACCACTAGATTCATGGATAACGCAAACATAAGACAAATGATAAGGCTTAAAATACGCTTTTTCATTGTGCTTATCTCCTTTCTTCTGCTGTGGGGGGAGTAGTTTTTCTTACAATAGTAGTCGTTCCTACAATTTCATCGGGAACTTTTACATCAACAGATTTGATATATGCCTCTGTGCTGACACCGCTTATGCGGAAGTCAGTTCCCAGGATAAACATATTATCAAGGTTGATGTCGTCAAAATGAATAGTCTCCGTCACAAACCGGCCGGTATTCTTTCTCTCAATAAAGACTTCTCTTTCAGTAAGCGTTCCATAACCACCCACATTGTTGTCCCATGTGTTGTAAGTAAGCTTGATGGGAGTTGTTCCCTCGTCAAGGAAAGTTACAGCTATATCAGCAGAAGTATTTTCAGTCTCAACATAGCTTGCCTTAACGTTTACGTTCATCTGATTGTTACGGGGAATTCTGAATCCCTGAATTTCACCATTTTCATCTTTATCGGCAATTATATAGTGATCAAAGCCATTGTAGCCGAAGGTGTCACAGGTTTCAGAAACTTCATACTGACCACCCTCGAGAGGAGTGCCAAAAACTATATCGGAAACATCCATCCACGCAATTTCAACGTGTGACAGGTCATCTGACTGATGACCTATAATAACCTTTGTATCATCCATTGAGAACTGGGGATGAATATGTCCGGGGTTATCTGTAAGAGGAAATCTGCCGAGGAAGTAGTCCTTTCCTGTATAAGTATCTATAAGATAAAGGTCTGACCTTCCACGTCCGTACTGTGAGTCACCTACAAGCCAACGGTCAGTGGTATTACTGAGCATTGCATGGTTGATTGATGCACCGCCACCATTCTTTGCGGTATATTCATATTCTACAGGAATATATTTCTTATCGGTACCATCAGGACGAACCATAACCGCACCTGCAACACCGATACCACGTTTAACGCCATCCATCGTACCAACATTCTTAACTGCCATTATCCACTCGCCGTTATTACTCCATGCTTCGTGAACAAGTGATTCACCACTGTAGTACTTGTTTCCAAGAAGGTCATTATCCCAGCGGTACGGCTTCTGGGGAATTGCACAGTAGTATTCATCTGTATCCATATCAACCACCCATACACGGTCATACTGGGGCGTGCCGTTGGGATGCTCCCACTCGTGAGCAAAGAATGCGTAATTGTCATAAACGGGATTGATACAAACATGGTTGGGATAGTACCAGTTAGAAATAAAGCCCCACCAGTGGTCTATATCCCACTCCTGCTCGTCCACCTTGTAAATCGGTATACGGCTGTAGTAGTTGGCATCAAAATCACCCTTCGTATCACGCCACTCGTAGCTGATACGGGTTTCTGCATTGTTAACCTGCATCATTATGGGCTGACGTGTCTGCCATTCGGGAATACGTCCCATAATCTCGTATGTAAATTCGTCTGTCTTTATGTCTACACCATCAAGGGGAACCTTGACAATATTCCAATCCTTATCAGTATACCAGAGATTATTCTTGGGAGTAATCATAAAGTTGTAGTCCGTAAGAAGGTTACCTACAAACTTTGTCTTATTTGTTTCAATTTCATATACATACAAATGCATATTGCTGTCACGGAATACCAAATAACGGTTATCTATACTCATACAGTTCTGCGTATAATACTCTTTAAGAGCATTCTGACCGAAGAAGTCAATCTCATGGTATTCACGACGCGAATCTTCGTTAATAAGAGTACGTTTCTCAATTGTGAAGATATTTTCAAGAAGCCAGTTGTTAAGTGCCTTGTCCTTCGCATTAAGAAGGGTGTCCTCTGTATAGAAGCCGGCATCAAACAGCTTACCGAAAGCACTCTCCCCTGTGTTAAGGTTTGAAATGGAGAATACGTTCATTGCAAGAGTTACGAAAACGTCTACATTTCCGTCTTTTTCCGGCTGGAAAATCATTGAGCCTGCATTGATAAGACCGTATTCCTTTCCGAGCCTGATGCAATCTGATTCAAGATTGACACCGCTTACACCGATAAGGCGCAGATATGCGGCAATCATTTCCTTCTGCTTTATGTTTTCACCTGCGCCAAGGGTTGTGCTGTCGGACTTTATAATACCGAGCTTTTCAGCATAGCCTATGTATGGAGCCGCTTCTGAACTTACGTCTGTAAACTTTGACTTACGGTTTTCTGCAAGAGCAGCTTCCTGGAGAGCATAAGATTTCATCATCTGAACATAGAACTCTTCACGGGTAAGCTTTTTGTCAAGCTTGGGGTCAAACTCCTCACCCTCACCATAACCGTCAAACATCTGAAGGTAGTTAAGAGAAGTTACCTTCTGGCTGTTGAACACTCCGAAGTCCTCATCTGCACCTGCAGTCTTTGAAAGGTTACGCACCTCTATACGTGAGAATGTATTGTACGCATTTGATACAAGACGGAAGTCTGTACCGTGGTCAAGCGCCTGTGTGAAGCAGGCATCGTCTACATAAAGAGTAGCTCTGTGCCATCCACCGGCTGTCTTCTTACTGTTTTCGTCAAGACCGAGCTTATATATTGAAGCTCTCACAACCTCGCCCTGATTTTTAGTTGTGTATTCTACGTGGAAGTAACCGCCTCCGCCGTAGTCCCAGTAGTCTATTATAAATGCGAACACACTGTCTTCCTTATCAGCAAAACCCGGTTCAAAAGTGCAGTACAGATAGTTTTCAACATACACCTGTCTGCCGGGGATGCCGTTCCACTCAACCTGCTCGCTGTATTTTTCGTCATATCTGCCGGCTGACTGTCCGTCGATGAAAGTCATTTTGTTCATCTGCGGCATAGGACTGAATATGATTGAAGCATTATTGGGGTCCGCCGGATCTGCTTTCTGCACATTCATAACCTGTGTTGTTGTGTAGTAGTCTGCAGCATTTACTGCAATACTCCATATGGTAAAACACAGCACAAGACATAATACTATGCTTATGAGTTTTTTTCGCATCAGTGTACCTCCTTTTCAGATTTCCCGTTTTTATTATTCGGGAATATATGCACGTACGGAATGAATTGTAATCTCATTACCGCTTGATGTACCGATTGTAAAGTCAGCATTTGCAATCTGACTTGCTGACATACTGTTGCCTCCGAAGTCTGCATCTGTAAGTTCAAATCTTACTCTCTGCCACTCGCCTGTTGCTGTTACGGGAACCACTATTGGTTCGTTACCGTCGTAGTTATATGTAAATACGATTTCCTCGCCCTCTGTTTCTGTGTAGTATTCAACTTCTACGTTAACTGTGCTTGAACCTGTAACTGCAGATTCTGTAACGTCACATTCGAGAACACTACCGCTATCTACCTTAACGCCGCCCTTGCCGTCAATTTTAACCTTTTCCGTGTCGTCTGCCTTATCTGTGAAAAGCACGCCGTCATTGATGTAAGCATCTGTCACTCTGCCTATAGCTTCCTTCATAAGCTCATTATACTGACTGGTAGGAAGAACTGAAAGGCTGTAAATTTTAAGTCCTTTACCGCCTGACGCGAAAATTCTGAGCTTACAATAGCTGTTACCGCTTGAAGATGAAAGCTCACCGAAGTTACAGTTAGTTACACGCTTTACCAGTGTTTTCCACTGTTTTGTATTGCCAAGCGAACCTAATGTTGCACCGGTGTAAAGGGAATCCGGGCCATCACCGACACGGTTGTAGTCCATGGTAATAGACTTATTGCTGTAGCCCATGTCATCATCATAATATGTCATAATGAATGTAAGGTCCGGCTCATTCGCAAGCTCCGCCGCTGCCTCGGCAGAGAACTTAAATGGAATTCTTGTTACGATGTCACGTCCGCCGTAACCATCCTTGCTGGGATTAACTGTTGCTCTGCAAGCAAGACCGTCCGCCTCGGAAGCACCGGAGAATCCGTAGTATGAAGTACTCTTTTCATTACAGAAAAGGAGTCCGCCGCTTTCTATAATGTTATCACCGTCAAGAATAACAGTGGGGATATTCTTCGTCATCATATTAAGGGCAATTTCCTGAACAGATTCAATACCCTCATCATCAACTGCTTTAACAGAGTATGTTGTTTCCACACCGCGCTCCTGATTTGTAGCGGTGAAGCTTCTGTCCTCTGTATTGCCAAGGAAGATACCCATATTGTATACGTTATACGAGGTAATGCCATGATAGTCATCATCACCTGCATTCCATTCAAGGTCAACAGTAGTCATTGACTGGTCAGGAGAATTAAGTTCTGTTGAAGGAACAGGTGCGCTGTTTTCAAGTGGTGTACGGATTTCTTCACCGTCCCATATGTAGTATGAAAGAGTTGAAGTTGCACTCATATCCTCAATTTCGACCGTAATAGTCTCCGTAGCGCCCTGTGCCACTGCTATAGCTCCGCTCTGGTTAATAGCAGTAATCTTATCATTTTCGTCAGTATACACTGCGATAAGATTAACCCGGGCATCATCTGCTGTATTATTTGTTGCATTCACCTTTACATATGTAGTGGCATCAGAATCAAGCCTCTCAAGCACTATTTTTCTGGGTGCGGCAAAAGCAGACAGTGAAACCATTGACACTGCCACAACAATTACCATTAATGCTGCACTCAATTTTTTAAACATAACATTTCCTCCTTAAGTGTTTATGTAAATAAAATTATTACCCTTATTATATGATACAACAATTTTCTACATTTTTCAATGAACTATATTAGCTTTTCTCAAAAATCATTGCACTATATTGACATTTAGTCGAAACTACACCAGTATCATTCTTATTTAATATATGATACCATATCGGAAACCTCATAACAATACGTTTTTAGACTTAAATTATACGTTTTTGGACATTTTTACCGATTTAAGGGTTTCCCCAAGCTTATTATAGCATAAAATTGCACAAAACTGAATGGAATTTTTCCTTTTCATCATATGTAATTTTTCCCTTTTTAAAGTAAGAGAACGCAAAAACACCCAATCCGGCAAGCCGAATCAGGTGTTTTTACATTTTCCCGCAATATTTTTTTATTTCATAGTTTTATATTTATTCGGTGTCACTCCTACAGTATCCGTAAACACACGGACAAAGGTACGATAGCTTGTAAAACCTACCATTTCCGCAATATCTGCAATAAGCTCGTCAGATTCACGGAGAAGCTGCTTTGCCTTTTCTATACGTATGTCCCTTATATAATCATTTATGGTTTTTCCTGTGTGTTCGCGGAAGCGCCTTGAAATATAATCAGGATTCATTGAGAACGCGTCACCCATATGCCGGAGACTGAGGTTCTGATTTGAATAATTCTGATTTACATAACGCATAACACCGCTTATTAAATCATCTTTGTTTGACGGCATTTCAAACACATCTTTGCAACATGCAGTGCATACATAACGTATTACGTTCTGCATTTTTTCAATATCACGGCTTTCAAATATATTTTCCACAAACAGGTTTTCTTCAGGATATTCTTTCTGTATAGCATGTCCGTATTGCATCATCAGTCTCTTCACCGTTGCAAAAAGTTCAACCATCAGATACCGCACAGAATCAAGGGACACATCCTTTTTGATATTTTTCTCAAATATCTCATCAAGAAGCAGCTCCACCTTTTTCTGCTCGTTTGACTTAATAAAATTCACAAGCCTGGACTCAATCTCTACGGAATAGAAATAGCCATCCTTAAGCGATTCTGCAATATTATCATACCGGGTAAATTCTGTTTTACCGGACGCAATTACATACTCCAGGGCGCGCTTTGCCTCGTTAAAGCTGCTGTATATGCCCTTAACTCCATTATGAACACTGCCCAATGCGCTGAAAAACTCAAAATCGAACTCTTTCTTTGCAAATGAAGACAGAAAATTTACTACTTCTTCAGCTTTAACACGCAAGTCTTCCCTGAAACACAGTATATAAACTATATCCTCATCTTTTTTTACAGAAGCAAACCCAAATTCTTCATTTGTAAGAAGCTCATCCGTAACGTTGCACAGCACAAACTGTTTCATAGAGAGTTCTTCAACGTCATTTCCGCCGAGAGAATATATTAAAACCGCAAAATCTCCTTTTTCAATATCAAACTGCAGTTTTTCAAGTTCAGTCCTGCTTCGCTTCCCCACAGGCGCGTGCCCAAGCAGAAGCTCATTCAACAGATGCTCGCGTATCATTTTATTCTGACTGTCAAGCTCCTTATTAAGCTTCATATTGTGAGACAACGACTCTGTTATTTTCTCGTTCAGATAGGAGAATTCGTCATTTTTGTCTTCATCCCCTTTATTTGAAAAAAGAGTCATAAGATTATCTATAGGCTGATAGTTACGCCGTGTAAAGTATCTTATCAGCAATATACCTGCAACAAAGCATATCGCATATAAAAGTATCATTACAATAAATATGTTATACACATTGCCGTATGCTCTGCTTTTCGGCAGTGTATATGTGTATTTCCATCCCATTACCTCCGATTCTTTTACGAATGAAACAGTCTTATCAGAGGGGGAATTTTTTTCCGAATTTGATTTTACAATGACATTTCCGTCGGTATCAGAAAGAGCAAAACTACCGTATTCATAATGATACAGGCTTTGCACTTCTTCAAGAATTTTGTCGGTATTTATTTTATAAATAACAGTAACATACGACTGTTCATCATATCCCGGATAAAGTGTTCTGGCGAATAAAAGCTCATTAGTTTCAGAAAAAATATTAGCATTGAAAAAAATGCCGTTATACTTCTTGTTCAGAAAATCCATCCATTCGTCTTTTGTGAAATTATCGCTGTCTACTCGTCCCAGATAATAGCTTTCTGACGGGATTGCTGCACCATTAAACACAACAAAGTCAATCTTTGGAAAATAGAGGAAAAAGGTATCAGAATAATTCTCTACAGTTTCATATCCGCGAACACTTTTAATTTTCCCCGTAAATTCACGCAGAACATTAGTTTCCGCCGTAGATATTGGTTCTGTAAATTCACTGATTTCCTCTACATAAGTATTGCTGTTAAGCTGCAGCGACGAATCAACAATAGCTTCAAGATGTGCATCCACCGTATTACAGACAGAAGTAAGAACAATGTCATTTCTCTCCTCTATTTGCCGCTTGAACCCGCTATATACGAAGGTTCCTGCAACTACACTTACCAGAAGCGGCATAAGGAAAACAATGAGATAGCTTATTATCCAGAAGCTCTTTATTCCGTATTTTTTAGTTTTGTTGGGATTTATCATAATATCTCCTCAAACAGTTAATTTGGCGCAGGGGATTCCCTGCGCCAAATTAATAGATCAAAAATTATCTTGCGTTATAAGCATCAAATGCTGCCTGCTTCATTTCGATCATTTCTCTAAGACCTATCTTCTCAAGTTCTTTTACGAAATCATCATATTCGCTGATAGGTCTTTCACCTGTGATGAACTTAATCCACATTTCATCTCTGTGCTTATTTATATCTGTGTAAAGCTGTGAATATCTCTTTGCATCCTCTTCAGCTACACCTGTGCTGGGAACATAGTGGTCAAATGTATCTGTGTTAACCCATGTTGTCCAAGCCTGCTGCTGCTGGGGAAGAGCTGCATACTGCTCAAGATATCTTACATCCTGCTTGTAGTTACCGCCCTGGCCTGCCTGTGAATAGATTGTGAATGCCTGCTGCATTGAAAGGCCCTTGGGGTTAGCAGTAACTTCGGGAAGGTACTGGGGATACTTGCCTGTTACTATCTTATAAGAACCATCTTCGTTCTTGATGTAGCTACCAAATTCGTCAGTTGCCTTATGTTCTTTTTCAACCCACTCATATGACTGACCCTCGATACCGAAGTTGTAAAGCATATGACCTTCTTCTGTATAACCGAAGTTGAGCCACTTCATAGCAAGTTCAGGATCTTTACACTGTGTTGTGATAGCTGACTTCACACCGAAACGTGCACTTGCCTGACCGAACTGGGGAACGTCGCCCTCATTCACTACAGGGTAAGGAGCACCTGCGAATACAGCCTTGGGATCCTTCTCCTTAATAGCATTTGTGAGAACACCGATACCGCCGCCAAGTGCATTCCATGTAGCACCTGAATCACCATTAAGAAGGTTAGCTGTGATTGTTGTAGAATCTGTAGTTGAGAAGTTCTTGTCATAAAGACCTTCTGTGTACCACTTGTTCATTGTTGTGAAGAATTCCTTCATTCCTTCTTCAGCAGCTGCGAACTTAACAACACCGTCATCATGATACCAGTCACCATTTGTGCCGTAAGCACCTGTTACGAAACCACAGAAGAAGCCCTGGTTAGACATTGTAAGAGGAGCTTTTGCACCCTTCTTTTCCTTGAATGCCTTAAGCATTACATACCAGTCGTCAATTGTCTCGGGAAGTTCGAGACCGAGTTCATCAAGCCAGTCCTTTCTAACGATGGGACCTGCTGTTGTGTTAAGCTCTCTGTCAGGAGCTACTATACCTGTTGCAAAGTAGTAACCTGCATCAGTCTTAGCTTCCTTACCAACTTCGGGGTTTTCATCAAGAAATCTCTTGAAGTCGGGAGCCCATGCATCGATCATGCTGTTGCCTTCTTCGTTAAGAGGAAGGATGATTTCATCATCGATAGCTGTCTGTGCACCGCCGGGATATGAGTTCCACTGGTAATTAATAATATCTGTGAACTCACCGCTAGCAATCATAAGATTGAACTTTTCACTTGAATTTGTGAGTGAAGGATGTACATACTCAACCTTGATACCGGTAAGCTTCTCAAGCTCGATAGCAACGGGGAGTTCTCCGTAGTTCTGAGCACTCTCAGCAATGTTTGCTGTAATGGGCATCCAACATGTAAGTGTTACGTCTTTTGCATCAACAGGATATGTATCGCCATACTTTGACACTTTAGTATCAACTGTTGTGCCTTCTTCTGCCTTCTTGTCGCCACAGCCTGTAAATACACTGAGTGCAAGAATAACAGCAAGAGCAAGAACCAGAATGTTCTTGAGGGATTTGATGTTCTTCATTTTCTTTCTTCCTTTCTTTTTTATATGTTATCCTTTAACCGCACCAATCATTACACCCTTTGCAAAGTACTTCTGCAGGAAGGGATATACGCAAAGAATGGGAACGGTGGAAACCACAATTATGGCATACTTAAGAACTTCACTTATAGACTGTTCGTCAGAGTCGAGGACTATATCGCCACCCATACCTGACATATCGCCTTTGATAAGCTTTTCTCTTAAATAAAGCTGAAGGGGGTATTTTGTTCTGTCTTCAATGTAGATAGAAGCACCGAACCATGAGTTCCAGTGACCTACAAGGTAGTAAAGAACTATAACTGCCAATGTAGCTTTTGTAAGAGGAAGCATAATCTGCACAAGAATTCTGAAGTGACCTGCACCGTCAATTCTTGCAGCCTCATACAAGCTGTCAGGAACAGCCGCAAATGCTGTTCTTAAAACGATCATATTATATGTACCGATAGCACCGGGAAGAATCAATGCCCAGAAAGTGTCAAGCAAACCAAGTGTTCTTACAACAAGATATGAAGGAACAAGTCCGCCACCGAAGTACATTGTAACCATGATAAGCGACATGATGAGTTTTCTGCCCACTGCTTCCTTTCTTGTAAGGAAGTATGCCGCAAAGGTTGTCATAATCATATTGATTATAATTGAAACTACACAGATGTAGATAGTGTTACCGTAACATCTGAAAAGCTCGCCGCCTTCAAAAATCATCTCAAAAGCCTTTACATTAGGCTTCAGGGGGAGAAGCAACGGACCTCTGTGTGCAAGCAACGCGTTACCGTCACTGAAAGCTGCCATAAATACGTGAATAATAGGGTAAAGAGTAACAAGAACCAAAAGTGTAAGTATTATATAATTACAAACCTGAAAAATCTTTACTCCGAGTGTATCTTTAATTTTCATAATTTGCTCCTCCTTTCTTAGAACAATGATGTGCCGTTAAGCTTATCACAAATCTTGTTAGTAGCAACAAGAAGTACGATATTGATTGCCGAGTTAAACAGACCAACTGCGGTACTGAGACCGAAGTTTGCATCAATAAGACCTACTCTGTATGTATAGGTAGAGATAACGTCTGCTGTATCGTAGATACCTGGATTGTAAAGAAGAAGTATCTTCTCGTATCCTACGGAAAGCATTGAGCCCATCTTCATGATAAAGAGAATTATGATAGTGGGAAGAATTCCGGGAATTGTGATATGTATTGTCTGGGCAAATCTACCTGCACCATCGATTTCTGCTGCTTCGTAAAGTTCCTGGTCAACAGAGCTGAGTGCTGCAAGATAGATAATTGAGTTCCAGCCGATTTCCTGCCAGATACCTGATACTACATATATAGGTACAAACAGCTTTGAATTTGCAAGCATTGTATCGCCGTTGTAACCAAAGAGCTGACAGAACTCATTAACTATACCGGTATCAGCAGTGAACTCTCTTACGATTGAACATACGATAACCAGCGAAATGAAGTGAGGCATATATGTAATAGTCTGAACTGTTCTTGCAAAAAGCTTATTACGAACCTCGTTAATAAGGAGTGCCAGTATGATAGGCATCGGGAAACTGAATATCAATGTGCTTACACTGATTGTAAGTGTGTTACCCATTACCTCAAAGAAGTTAAGTGATGTAAGGAAAGTCTTAAAGTTATCAAAACCAACCCAGTCACTTCCGGACATACCGAATCTGAGATTGTAGTCCTGGAAACCTATGAGCGCACCGTACATAGGCCAATAGCAGAAAATTGCATAGTAAAGAATTACGGGAACAACCATCAGGTAAAGCTCCCAGTTGTTACCTATAAGACCCAGCTTCCTCCGGAAGTCGCTTTTCAAAGCAGGGTTCTTTACAGAAACAGCATTATTGTTTTTCATAATACATCCCCTTCTGTTGTAATGTCCTGGCATAATCGCGCAGACATTATAATATTCAATATACCTTTATTATAAACGCATTTTTCCATGTTGTCAATATTTTGTACAGAATTGGCACATCGGGTAAGATTTTGGCACATCAGTCCCGCAAAGGGGCATTATTACGTGGTTTTCACATTTGTGCAATTTTACCACATACGCGTTTTTTGAAAAATTTTTATTACTTTGTGACAATTCATTCTCCGAGCATATTCATCACTGCCACTCCTGCAGTAAGAACAATGCCAACACCGTGGTCATCGTTAACAATAGTACCAAGGTCAATGTAGTACTGTTCATCCATACTGCAACCGGAGCCCATACACACGCCAAGAACATTACCGTCACTGTCAACGCACTTTTCTGTAAGACCTTCCCATGCTTCAATAATGTCTGCCTTTATGCTGTCATCAAGCCAGCCATACTTGACACCTCTTGCTAGACCTGTTATGAACATTGCAGTGCCGCTTGTCTCAATATAGCTGTTGTGATTATTGATTACCTGATGCCAGATTTTTTCTTCCTTATCACGGCAGTTAAGGACACCTTTGGCAAATCCGCGGAATATTTCAAGAATGCGCTGATAGTCCATATGGGTTTTCGGCATATGCATAAGCACTTCGCTTATCGCAACCATTACCCAGCCATTACCTCTTCCCCACGGAATGCGGTTAGGAACGCCCTCCAGCGGGAAGAAAATATGAGAATATATATCCTGATCGTGCATATACATACGTTCCCAGAAGCCTATAATCTGCCTTGCCGCTTCGTCAAAATACTTCTGCTCGCCCGTTATAACGGCATAACGTGCAAGAAATGGCAGACACATATACATATCGTCTGTCCACATAGTTTTCACACGGTTAAATACACCGTCGGGGAAACGGGGAACTTCAGTCTCAAGGCCGTGGGCAAGTGCCTCAAGCATACCCTTTGCTTTTACATCGCCTGTCATCATATAATACTCTGAAATAATTATACCGTAGCTGCCGATAGCATCCAGGTGGTCAAATTTTCCTGCACCGCCCATATATTTTGACCATCCGAGAACACCTCTCTGGTGCTTACCGTAATCGCGATGCATACAGAGTGTTTCAACAAACGAGATGAAATAATCATAGAATTCTTTTATTCCAAGCTTCGCTGCGGTGTGGCGCATACCCTCGAGTCCTACCATAACCGCATAGAACCACTGACCGTAGAACGACGTCGTAAGATACTGATAAAGATATGTATTTTCTCTGTAAAACATCCAGTATGCAGTTTTTCCGCACACCGAAACCATCGGTTCTTTAAAGTCAAGCTTATATTCCGGAACATAGGGATATTCAATGGGGTCAGTAATTCTTCCGAAAGGTCCCGACCATATCCACTGAAGGTCAGGGGTATCGGCGCCCGTTACAAAGGCAAGGCGGTTTTCACTGTGAAAAGCCTTAAAGCCCCACTTCCCCTGTTCATTAATGCTCTTTATAAGAAGAGGTGTAAATTCAGAAAAATCTGCTTCAAATTTTCCCGCTGTAAATGATTCACAAACAACCTCTTTATCAGAAAAAATTCTTATGGGAGACTGATGTTCAAGCACAAGCTTACCCTTTGCCTCGGTATAAACGTATGCAGCTCTGCCGTTTCCGCCACAAAGCTGTGTAAAGTCAAATTCTTTGACGTTTGTCTGTTCAGGCTTTACGGGGAATACCCAGTCGATTGATTCCATAGAAACAGCGGGTGTTTCATCTTTTTTATAAAGGCGGGAATAATACATACACTCCATTCCGTTATATCCGTCACATTCAACGTAAGAATATGCATTATATCCGTATCCGTCCGCACCCATATGAAGCCCCGTCATAAGGTTACGGATTGCAATCTGAAAACTACCCTCTTCTGCAGGAACTTTGACGATAACAAGGTTCTTTCCCTCTTTAAAAGTAACATCTGCCTCGTAGGTTTCAGCGCCACGGATGTCTGTTCTGTGTACATCCTTCTTTTCACCGTTGAAATAAACCTCGCAGGACTTATTCTTTATCATATTTATATGCATGTCTTTTTCATAAATTCCATCCACATAATATGCCATGAAAACATAGTCCCCTGCATTTGCATCGGGATAAATTTTTGAAAAATCTGTTCCTGAATTATATATCATATTCAGATTCTCAAAAATTGTGAAAGGACGGTATACAACATCATCCTTTTTACGGGTTTTCAGCATATGGTCATAAATTCTGCGGAGAATTTCCGCATTGGTAGATGCCACGTCTCTGATTGATTTTTCACAATACTTCATAGTTTAACCTCCTGATTATTGTTCTGTAACTGAAATATTTTTAACCGCAAGGGCTGTTTCCTCTCCCTTGATTGTGAAGTCTGTTCCCATCATTTTAAGGTTTTCCGCGTTAATTCCGCTTAAAGTTACTGTTGCAGTCTTGACATTCCCTGTATCTGTACGAGCGATTTTTTCAGAATAATTTACTATTTTGTTTTTGCCATTCACGGTTTCCCACTTAACGTAGTCGATAACTATAACGTCCGTTCCGTTGTCAACATAGTCAAAGGTAATACTAACATCCACTGTTTCTTTTTCAAAAGCAGTGATGTTTACATTCATATGGTTACCACTTGCAATATTGAAGAATTCATTGCCGTTTATAGTTTCCCTTACAAGGTAGAAATCCGTATCACCGTAGCTTGTGGTAGAACAGGATTCAGAAAGGGAGATTTCTTCACCATCGGCAACATTATTTATTATGTCAGAAATATCCATCCATCCCACGCGGATTGTAGAAAGGTCTTCCGAATAAAGACCAAAGATGACCTTTTTACCGTCACGGCTGAACGAAGGGTGGGTATGCCCGGGGTCCTTACCGTTTTGGGGAAGGGTTGCAAGAAGATAAGACTTGCCTGTGTAGCAATCTATAAGAACAAGCTTGGTCACAGAGCCATCATAGCCTGTATCGGAAACTACAAAACGGTCTGTCACCGTGCTTCCTGACGGATGAAGATAGTTGTAGTCACCATTTACATAACGGCGATCAGAGCCGTCCTTTTTAAACAAAGTAATACCGCCCGGTGTAGTCTCCGAGCCATTGGCAAACATCATAAGTTCACCTGACTGCATCCATGCCTCGTGGCTTACAATTTCTGCAGGGACACGGTCATAGAGCATCTTCTGTTTAAACAGATTCACATATTCTCCTGTGTCACGATTAAGAAGCCAGATTCTCTCGGGATTCCCCTCACCGTTGTCCCCCGTTCCCTCGTGGGCAAATGCCACGAGATTTGAATATTCGGGATTGGGGTTAAGGTTCATATGGTCGGGTGCATACACCTTTGTATCAAAGCCGTATACATAGCGAAGATCCCACTCCCCAGTTTCAATATCCATTACCGGAATACGTTTCTGTTTTGTCACATCGAATTCTTCGCTGCTATTTTCGGTTATTTCAAGACTCAAGTAGCTTTCGTCGTCGTTCACCTGTAAAAGTCCTGCCGCACCGATATTCATATCCCCGGGTAAGTTCCCCACAATTTCTTTTTCCTTTGTTTCAGAATCCATTCTGATTATTTCACCGGTTTTTTTGATGTAGAATACATTACCAAGCCTTGACACCATTACAAGATTCTGTCCGTAGAGGGTGTCGATATATTTATATCCGGCCGTATCAATATCATATTCGTAAAGCCTGTACTGGTTGTCATAGAAGTAGAATTTATCGGCATTTTTCGCCCAGGTTGTCATTGTATAGTAGCTGCGGAGAGCATTCTCGCCATTCAGGTCAATCGTGTAATAAGTCCTTCCGGTACCTTCGTCGGTAAATTCATTGGGAACTATCGTTCCATTCAGCTTATGGGGGAAGTTATAATCCACTCGCACAGGAGAAAGTTTCCCCGTCGAATCCAAAAAAAACACTTTCATTTTCGCATTTTCGATTGCATCAGGAATTTCCAGTGACGGAAAGGTTACATTAATAATTCCGTCCTGTGCCTGTCCGCTTGTCATTGCTACATCATACAGCTTTTCACCATCATATATGCCTGCAATTACAGAAGCGCCATCGAGAGTCATATTTTCCCGAAAGTCATACAACTGAACCTCTGCGCTTACTACATCTTCTGTTTCAATATATCCAAGGTCAATAACCTTTTCACTGTTTTTATAAAGGGCAACATCCGCCGTCATACCCCGGGTGCTGTATGTAGCAAAGTCATCTATGTACACTTCACCAAAGGGCATTGTCCTGAAAGGATGTACCGAAAAATACTTTATTTCTGTAGCTTTTGCCGAAATATCAACATCCTTATCCTTCATAAAATTCACCGGAGTCGGTGTAAGAAGATTGCCGTTTACGTAGATATTCATTGTTTTATGGAACATATCAATTTCCATTTTAAAATCAAACCATTCTCCGGGAGATGCAAAATTTGATATAAGTGCTTTTGACTCATTAGAGCCTTTAACATCATTATAGCAGCTAATTCTCATACTGGTAGAGGTTTTTGACGCATAGATATGCATCTGCGCAAAAGTAACCTGAAGGCTGTTTCCTTCATATTTTCCGTACACGTTGATATTATAAATCTGTTGCGTATCTATGGTCTCGCCAATCTTCATTCTTGTTTCTACAGTGATGTCGCGTTTTGAAGCATCGGAGAAATTATAGCGAAAATCGGCACTATCTGTTCCGTTGGTTGTATCAGATACCGTACGAAAGGTCTTTATCGCATAATTTCCTGTTTCAGCAACATATTCGGAGTCAAGGTATCCCGTATGTTCAGAGGCAGAGTTCAGGCACCATCCGCCCGACGAAGAAACTACTTTTTCCCCCACAAGTTCCGGATAATAGAACGACTCCGATATATACACCTTGCAATCTGTACCCTTCACGGTGAACTTAAAGGTTTTCTGTTGTGAAAAATCGGTATTATCCTTTGATATAGTGGCATAAAGAATCGCCTGGGCATCCTTCTCCTCGCGGATAATTTCGCCCACATCACCGCTGATTATAAGGTTATCACTGCCACTTTCAAAAGTTATATTCACATCCTCATATCCGTCAATCACTGCTCTTGAAAAATCAAGGCTCTGTGTTACGGCAAACTCTGATTCTGATGAAAAATTCTCATGAGCAAGAAGTGTGTACACGTCAACAATTTCCTTTTCGTCAACGTCATCATACTCTGTCACAACTGACATATCATCAATAAGAAGCACCATATCAACAATATTTTCGCCTATATTAAAATCAACTCTTTGAAGAGGCCCAATCATTTTAGGGGTATCAAGACCGCCTGATACTGAAACGAGGGCATTGTCGATATACAGCCAGGTTTTCTGTGAATCAGAATCAAATTCAAAGTCCAGCTTTACCCATCTGCGTCTTAAATTCATACTGTTAAATTTAGTTGCACCCAGGCTCTGTCCTTTTTGTACTCCACCGTAGTAGCGTACCTCGCCAACAGTGTTGTCTTCATTAAAATAAAAACGCATCTGTGCGTTTGAATCACCACCAAAGTAAAACTCGAAATCATACATTCCCACCATATCATCCGCAATATCCATATAAACCATATAGCTTACGGTAAATCTTCCCGTAGGCTTTATTCCTTTAAGGACATATTGTGGGCGGTCCTTCCACATCTCGTTACGGATGAAGCAATTGGCGCTTCCGTCCTCAAGAGTTTCAACGGCAAATTTACTTGAGGGATAGCTTGCATTACCCCATCTTGTTTTCCAATCCGTAAGGAAGTTTGTTATAACAGAATTTTCATACTCGGAATAATTAAAGCTGTCGGAGTAATTTACGTAATAATTCTCCGGCATAACGGTGAAAGTGAACTCCTTGCTCTCACTACCTGTCGTTGCTGTAAGAGTAACCTCCTCCGGCTCACTGTCAGGACGGCTAACAACACCCGAGTTACTTATCACAGAAGAATTACTACTTGACCAGGTAATGTTTTCTTCTCCGGCTACTTCAGGCAAAGTTAAATCCATGGAGATACAGTTTTTTGCCTCAGAAGAAAGATTTTCATATGTAACAGAAGCCAATTCCGAAACTGTATCAGTCGCACCGGCAAAAGACGGTATCAAAGCCATTATTGTAGTCACTGATAAAACCAACGATAACAAACGTTTTTTCATTGTAGCTATCCTCCTACTTCATCCGTATATATAAAAAAGAACACTTTCCCTTATACCATTTTAAGTTTAATTATATACTATATTTTCGTACAAAGCAAGAGCTTTGCAACTTTTAACTAACTGTATTTTACCTGTTTTTTGATATTGGATATTGAAAATCCTGACATTTGATGTTATACTAGCTACGGGAGTGATTTTTATGAGAAAAACAAAAATTATATGTACTATAGGTCCTGCCTGTAATAATGAAGATACACTGACAAAAATGTGTCTTGCAGGTATGAATGTTGCAAGGCTTAACTTCTCTCACGGTACGCACGAGGATCATAAGAAAAATATCGATCTCATCAAGTCTGTCCGCGAAAAGTTAGGGCTTCCCATTGCAATACTTCTTGATACAAAGGGCCCCGAATACAGAATAAGAACCTTCAAAGACGGCAAAATAACCCTTGCCGACGGCGATAGCTTCACATTCACAACAGAAGAAATTGTGGGCGATGAAACAAAGGTAAGTGTAAACTACAAGGGGCTTATGGCTGACCTTGCGGTTGGTGATACAATCCTTGTAAACAACGGTCTTGTAAGCTTTGAAGTTAAGGAACTGACAGAAACCGAGGCACACTGCACCGTCATTACCGGCGGTGAGCTGTCAAATCAGAAGAGTATGAGTTTCCCCGGAAAAGTGCTCCATCAGACATTTTTAAGCGAGCAGGACAAGAGTGACATCCTTTTCGGTATTGAGAACGACATTGACTACATTGCCGCATCATTTGTTTCAAGCGCACAGGATGTCCTTGATATAAAGAACTTTATTGAAGAAAACGGCGGAAGCGACGTCGGTATTGTTGCAAAAATTGAGAACCGCTCCGGTGTTGACAATATTTACGAAATATGCGAGCATTGCGAGGGTGTAATGATTGCCCGCGGCGACCTTGGTGTTGAAATACCATTTAAGGAGCTCCCCGCAGTTCAGAAAAAGCTCATTACTGTATGCCGTATGATGGGTAAGAGAATTATCACAGCAACGGAAATGCTTGAATCAATGATTTACAATCCCCGCCCTACCCGTGCGGAGATTTCAGACGTTGCAAACGCGGTATACGACGGTACAAGTGCCGTTATGCTCTCGGGCGAAACTGCGGCAGGTAAATATCCAGTACAGACAATCAAGATAATGAGTGACATCTGCGAAGAAACAGAGAACAACATCCATTACAACAAACGCTTCCACAGAGCGGATTTCGAAATAAGAAACAACCTTGACGCAATATCTCACTCTGCCTGCTCAATGGCTATCGGAGTAAATGCAAAGGCTATCGCCGTATGCTCACTTTCCGGCATGAGTGCAAGACTTGTATCAAGATTCCGCCCGGTTGTGGATATTATCGGTCTTACAACCAAGGAAAGAGTATGGCGCAAGCTGGCACTTTCATGGGGTGTGACACCTATTCTCTGCGACGAATACCCCTCTCCCGAGGTTATGTTCTACAGTGCTGCAAAGAAGACCGCAAAGCTTCTTAATCTGCAGGATGGCGACAATATTATAATTGTCGGCGGTACAACAAGCGGTAAGTCGGGGCAGACAAATACAATAAGACTTGAAAGAATTACAAGGTAACATTATGAACGAAAGATTTATAGTTTTTGACGTAGAAACACCAAACAGCAGAAACGACAGAATGAGTGCAATCGGTATAACCGTTGTGGAAGACGGAAAAATTCTCGGCGGTTATTACCATCTGATTGACCCGGAAACCCATTTTGACGATTTTAATATTTATCTGACGGGGATTTCCCCCGAAACGGTTAAAGGTAAGCCGAACTTTGCAGAGCTTTGGAAAATGCTTGAACCGGTTATGTCGGGTGGCACACTGATTGCCCACAATGCCCCATTTGATATGGGGGTTCTTGCAAAGTGTCTGCGTGATTACGGAATCCGGTGGAAAGCTACTGTTCCCTATGCCTGCACTTGTCAGATGTCCAGGAAAACTTTGCCGAACCTTTCAAATCACAAGCTTAACACAATTTCAGACTATCTCGGCCTTGAGCTTGACCACCATAATGCCGCAAGTGATTCAAATGCTGCTGCGTGTGTGCTGCTTCACTGTATATCAATCGGCGCAGATGTGAAAGCCTTTACGAAAAACTATGATTTAAAAAACATATGCACACTCAAAAAATAATATTACATAACTGCATCTGTTGTCCATACGTTTTCAGACAAAAAATATATGTTTTCAGACAAAAATGCTGAACGACTTACATCGTTCAGCATTTTTACGTCCAAAATCTCCCAAAAAGGGGACAGTCCCCTTTTTGGGAGATTTTAAAAAACAAATACTGCTTTGTCGCCTACAAGCTTTAATACTGCGGAAAAGGTTTTGCCCGTTTTTTTCGAAACAAATCCCTCGATACAGCTTGTTTTGCCCGTTTCGAGAAGCAATTTTACATTTGATTTGGATATTACTCTGTCAAGGATTACGTTGCTTATACTGAATTTACAACCGTCTTTATAGCGATCACATCCATAGCCAAAGCGGTTGCGAACTACATTTCCCTCACAGAGAGGGCATTTGCCGATTACATCCCCTATGAAGCCGTCATCGATGTCTTTTTCGGGCGGAACTTCCGCTGTGCTTTTCGAAAAAACCTCTGTTATTTCTCTCTGTGCAAGAAGGATACTGTCCTTAACGGTAATCTCACTTCTGTACACTTTTTTCAGTGCCTGACCCATCAGGGAGGTTTTATACTTATCCATACTTATTCCCATACGTTTAAGGGATTCTATAAGGTGTTCTCCCCCGGGGAGAATTGTGTAAACGTCCTTTTTCAGGGCTATATATTCGCTCTTTATGGCATTATCTATGATACCTGTACGCGTTGCCTCCGTGCCAAGCTCCAACCCCTCAAAGATTGCGCGGTATTCCTCTTCGTCATCGTGCTCGGAGGCATTTGCCTTTTCCTCGCGGAATGGATTTTTTAGGTAATTGTTGAGGGTTTCAATGGTATAATGCTTGGGAGGCGAGGTTTCCTTTTCCTTCGGTTGGAAATTCACATCAATAATGTCGCCCTTCTGAAGCACCGGCAGAATTTTATCCTTTTTTGTATAATCGTCATACTTAGTCCAGCCCGGCTCGATAATAACCGTTCCCTTAAGGGTAAATTCCTCCATACCTCCTACGTCAATCTTGATTTCGCTCTTCTGTGCGATACATTCTTCACTGCAGAAAACTGCCACAAATCGGCGCATTATAGTGGAATACACCTTTGCCTCATCCTCGGAAAGTGCAGATTTATCGGGAATTTTATGAGTCGGAGTCAGTGCCGAGTGAGACTCGATTTTCTTATCATCAAATATAGTTTTTCCGTCCTTGAATTTCACTGGATAGCCAATTTTTGATACCGCGGCAAGAATACCTTTGACCTTGTCCTTTTCCGCTTCCGCAAGATATTCGGAGTTTGTACGGGGATATGTAACATATCCCTTTTCGTAAAGCCCCTGAACGATACGCAGACTTTCCTCCATAGGCATTTTGTACTTTTTACCAAGAACGTTCTGAAGTTTTGTAAGCGAAAACAATTTACCCGGCGAAAGAGTATCTTTTTTGGACTTTGACTCTGTTACAACACCCTTTGCTTCATTATATTTGTCACAAAGTGCCTGCGCTTTATTTTTCTCATTTTTATTGAATTTTTCTTTGCTTGTAAGCTCAATTTCCGCACCGTTATGTTCTGTAACACTGTATGGTGCATAGTAAATATCAGGCTTAAAATTACGGATTTCCATATCGCGGTCATAGATTGCCTTGACAATAGGCACTATAACTCTGCCCACACGCATAAGTGTACCTGTTTTAAGAGATGCGTAACGGGTAAGATTTACTCCGTAAAGCCAGTCGATAAACGTTCGGGCATAACCCTCTTTAGCAAGAGAGTTGTACTCTGTCTCGTCCTTCATTTCGATAAGTCCCTGACGGATAGTTTCCTCCGTCTGGTCGGGAAGCCACAGTCTTTTAAAGGGCTTGTCCCCGCATTCTGCCATTCTTACGCAGGTTCTTACTATAATTTCACCTTCACGGTCGGAGTCACCTGCGTTGACAATCTCCGTCACATCCTCACGGTTGCAGAGCATCTTAATCAAATCAAACTGCGCTTTCACACCGCTGTCGGTCTGTTTATTTTTGTCCTTTTTAAGCTCGTACTCAAACTTTTCGGGAAAGCAAGGAAGATTTTTCATTGTCCACCTGTTTTCCCCGTCTGGGTTAGGCGAATAATTCTCCACATCGCAAAGCGAAAACAAATGACCGAATGCCCACGTCACAATATAACCGCTACCCTCAAATGAGTTACCGGACTTTTTCATACTCCCGATTGCAGATGCAATATTGCGTGCAAGGGAAGGTTTTTCGGCAATAATAAGCTTCATTGGTTTAATCGAGGAAAGGGGTTGCACGTGCCGCAAAGCAAAACCTGCGGTTCGTCACGTACTTCCTCACCTTTGCTTCTCCTACTTTAAGATTTTTTTAAATATGCGCACAAAGTTGTTGTAAAGAATATCGCTCACTGTATCTTCACTGTAATTATTTTTAAGCAGCTCTTCTGCTATTGTGTTCATAAATTCCGCACCGTTACAGCCAAGGGGCATACATTCAATGCCGTCAAAGTCACTGCCGATGCCAATATTTTTCTCACCGCCGAGAGAGCAGAAATGCTCAATATGGCGGACAATATCTTCTACACCGGCATTTTCTCCGAGGAAATACGGTGCAAAGTTGATGCCGCTGACACCACCCTTTTCCACAAGGATTTTAAACTGTTCGTCGGAAAGTCCGCGTCTGTGCTCATACACGGCTCTTGAATTGGAATGACTGCAGATAAAGGGCTTCTTTGCAGCTTCCGCCACATCGTAAAAGCCTTTTTCACTTATATGGGATAAATCAATCATTATACCCAGGTTCTCACATTCTTTCACGACCATTCTGCCAAATCCGGTAAGTCCGTTATCCGATTCCGACATAATAGCAGAGGAAATTGCGTTATTGTTATTCCAGGTAAGTGTAAAAAGTCTCACCCCAAAGTCATAGAACATACGGATTGAAGAAAGATTATGTATAGAATCGGCACCCTCAATAGCAAGAATTCCGCCATAATCCACCCAGTCAAGGTCGTCTGCTGTAAGAATTTTCTCTATACCCCAGTTATATACAAGCCTGTCGTATCGCTTTATAAAACGGCGATTATGGAGATACGACGGTTTCCCGACGGCGCAGATTGCAAAGACCTGGATATATCCCGGGTATTTATACATATCGCGGGGGTTAAGGTTTGTTTTTGTATGCAAAAGATTTTTCACCGTTATAGTGTCACAGTGTCCGTCAAACACCCTGTAATCTGAAAGCATCTTTAATAACCTCCGCCTCGAATTTTCTATTTTTCTTCGAAAAGTCAGCATTTATCAGCACTGCGTCAAATCGCATAGGACTGTCGTAGATTCCCTTTTCTACAGCATAATATTGTGCCGTCTTTATAATTTTCTGCTGCTTGCGTTCATCTATAAAATCCCCCGGCGAACCGAAGTCGTCATTTTTGCGTAGCTTAACCTCCACAAAACAGGTATATTCCCCGTCAAGGGCAATTATATCTATCTCTCCCATTTTTGTGCGATAGTTTTTTTCAAGGATTTTATATCCGTGTTTTTTCAGTATTTTAACGGCAGTTTCCTCACCGGACGCACCTATGGAAACTGCCGTTTTGTTTTCATCAGACAAATTTTTTAATAAAAGTTTTTCTATGAATTTCACTTGCCCCGAACTCCTTCAATGCGTCGATATGCACTTTTGTTCCGTAGCCCTTGTGCTTTTCAAAGCCGTACTGGGGATATTTTTCTGACATTTCAAGCATCTTTCTGTCCCTGGACACTTTTGCAAGAATCGATGCCGCCGCAATACTCAAGCTGCGTGCATCACCCTTAACAACACATTCGTGAGGGTAGTTACAGTTTGTTATGCAGTCGCCGTCAACTATTACGTAATCGGGTTTCACACCCAGGGCTTCGATAGCTCTGTTCATCGCCATATATGTAGCATTGCGGATATTATATTCATCAATTTCCGCCACAGTTGCCGTGGCTACTGCATAGGCAATTGCAACCTCTTTTATTTCGTCAAAGAGCTTCTCCCGCTTTTTTTCAGAAATCTTTTTGGAATCGTTAAGTCCCTCTATACAGATGTCGGGCGGCAGAATTACTGCTGCGGCATACACATCTCCTGCAAGAGGACCCCGACCTGCTTCGTCAACACCTGCAATTATGTTGTAACCCTTATCAAACAGGCTGTGTTCAATTTCCCACATTGCCCGCAGTCTTAAAATTTCTTCCTCTTTCATTTGTATCACCTACTAATTCCAAGCTCATAAGGGATAGGGAAAATTGTTCAGAACACACAAATGGAACCGAAGGGAACCCGAAGCTGTATGTAGATACAGCGAGAGGTGACATTTGTGCGTAGCAAAGGGCATAAATTTCGAAATTCGCTCTGCGAATTTCTTCAACAGACAAGGAAAAGCACTTTGTTATATTTGTTATTAAAACAAAAACTTAACATTCTCTGCCCTTTGCGGTCTGGGCAATTTTAGCATCCCGTTGACTACTCCAGAGTAATTTTACCGAGCTTTGCACCGCGAAACTCGTCAAGCACTACGTTTGCACCGCGAAGATAGTCAATCTCGCCGCCTTTTACGATAAAGCCGCGTTTTCTGCAGATTCTTTCAAGGATTTCAAATCCCTGAAGTCCATCTTCAAGCTCTATCTTATATCTTTCAACAAGTCTTTCAGGATAGTTTTCCGCAAGGAATGCACAAAGAAGCGCGCACAAATCTTCAACGTCAAGAACATCATCCTTGATTGCACCGGTATATGCAAGGCGGAGAGCCGCCTCCTTATCCTCAAACTTGGGCCAGAGGATACCGGGAGTATCAAGAAGCTCCATCCCATTTTTAAGAGTAATCCACTGTTTACCGCGGGTTACACCGGGTCTGTCACCTGTAACGGCAGCACTTTTGCCGTAGAGCTTGTTTATAAAAGAGCTTTTTCCCACGTTGGGAATACCGCATATCATAACACGGATAGCCTTATTCACGTAACCTCTTTCACGGTCCCGCTGAATTTTTTCCTTAAGTGCGTCCTTAACAATTTCTGTTATTTTGGCAACACCTTTTGAATCGTTACAGCTTATGGCAATGGCATAGATGCCCTCACTCTTAAACCTTTCAACCCACTGTTGTGTTTTAACGGGGTCTGCAATATCCGATTTATTAATTACAAGTATCAGCTTTTTATTTCCGATAAGTCCGGGAAGCTCGGGATTACGGCTACTTTCAGGACACCGCGCATCACAAAGCTCTATTACGCAATCACACAGCTTAATCTGGTCTGCAATCATACGTTTGGTTTTGGTCATATGCCCCGGAAACCACTGTATATTCATTAAATTACCGCCTTTGTAACAAAACTCTTATTTATGAGGGTTTTTGAAAATGCCGATCTTGGTAAAGGGCCAGAATCTCACAACCGATTTACCCACTATACTGTCTTCACTTATACAGCCCACAAACCGGCTGTCTGTGCTGTGGTTACGGTTATCACCCATTGCAAAAACACAATCCTCGGGCACGGTAATCTCCGTAATGTCGTAATTTACCATAGGGTCGCGCATTGCTTCACCAAGATATTCCTCGTCAAGCTTTTCGCCATCAACATAGATGCTGTTTGTGCTGTAGTCAATTTCAACCGTCTGACCTTCGGTAGCTATAACTCTTTTAACCCAGTAAACATTTTTACTCTGCTGCGGAGGATTAAATATTATAATATCACCCGCTTTGGGCTCATATCCCAATCTCCACACAATCATTCTGTCACTGTGCTGAAGTGTAGGCTCCATAGACTGACCGTCAACCTTTACCACCGTAAATACAAAATTACGCACCAAAAGCGCAAGGACAACCGCTATTGCTATAGCCTGCACCCACTCAATAAGTTCTTTTGCCGCGCTCTTTTTCTTGGGGGCTTCTGCAACTTCAGGCTCATTGTCTGCGCTGTTAACTTTAGGAATCTGCTCCTCCTGATTATTCTGGTTGTTATTGAAATCTTCCATAAATCATGCTCCTATAAGTAAAATGGAAAAGAGAACCTGCCGTGTGACAGATTCTCTTTTGTTGACTATTAAAGTCTTTCCTTAACTTTAGCTGCCTTACCAACTCTGTCACGCAGATAGTACAGTTTAGCACGCTTAACTTTACCGTGTCTTACAACCTCAATGTGATCAAGGCTGGGTGAATTAACAGGGAATGTTCTCTCAACACCGACACCGTATGAAAGACGTCTTACAGTAAATGTTTCCTGGATGCCGCCATGCTTCTTTGAGATAACAGTACCCTCAAACATCTGAAGTCTTTCCTTTGCACCTTCCTTAACCTTTACGTAAAGCTTAACATAGTCACCTATTTCAAGCTTGGGAAGGTCTGTTCTGATCTGTTCCTGAGTAATCGCCTTTAAAACGTCCACTCAAATCGCTCCTTTCTCTCCCACAAAACAATGTGGTAAAAATAAAGCGTTCGTACGAAAGAAATGCAGAGGACCGCTTTTACCTGAATACTATAACACACTTTTTTTACTAATGCAAGTGTTTTTTTAATTTTTTTATGCTATTACATTATCCGCAACTATATCTTCCAGTGTGGAGGGTGTTACAACACACCTGCACAGCATATCAATAAACTTTTCCGCTTCCCTTTTAGTGGCAAAAATATTTTCCACGATTTTTCTCTCTTTCAGTGTTCTCTCTCCGGGGAGCTGCGTATACATATCTATACCTACTCCGTAGCGGATGCTTTCTTCTCTTTCACTGTGGTTTCTTTTTTCCATTGTAAAGTAATACAGTATAATTCTGTCTCCCATAATGCTTTCGGTTTCGGTCTGTCTGATGTACATTGGCTCATCCATAAAGATGCCTCCTTCAATTATTGAGTTTTGTCTTAATTTTAGGGGTTTACGCAACTTTTGTCTACTGCTACTTTTTAACAAATATTTCATTCGTAATTTTACATATTTTTCCATTAAGTTTCAACAGTTTATTTTCTGTTTTTATGCATAAGATTTCAGAATTTTGTAATATTTTGACGTAAATTTCTGATTTCAAACAGTTTTTCCATTTATCATGGGTGCGCAGTAAAATTTTTGCTTGAAATGAAGTTTATAATATATTATAATTAAGTAGGTTAAGGAGTTAGAACTATGTATAACGATTTTTTACCTGTTTCAAAAAGAGAAATGGATAGTCTTGGTTGGGATTATTACGACTTCCTTTTTATATCAGGCGATGCTTATGTAGACCACCCGTCATTCGGGACAGCACTTCTTGCAAGATGGCTCCAGTATAACGGCTACAGAATATGCATCTGCCCCCAGCCTGACAGAAATAACCCAAAGGCTCTTACATCTTATGGAGAGCCACGGCTTGGTGTTCTCATATCAGGCGGTGTCATTGACTCAATGGTTAATCACTACACAGCATCAAAAAAGCCCCGTTCGGAGGATGTTTACTCTCCCGGAGGCAAAGCAGGTCTTCGTCCTGACAGATGCGTTATTGTATATTCAAATATGGCAAGGGCGGCTTTTGGCGATATACCTGTAATTATCGGCGGAACCGAGGCAAGTCTCAGGCGGTTTGCTCATTACGATTACTGGCAGGATAAGGTCAGACGGAGTGTTCTTGTGGATTCCGGTGCAGATATCCTCCTTTTCGGTATGGGCGAAAGGTCACTTCTGGAGGTTTGCGACAGACTTCGTGACGGCATTCCTGTAAAAAGAATAACCAATGTAAAAGGCAGTTGTTATATCTCTGACACTGTTCCGAAAAATTCTATTGTGCTCCCGTCCTTTGAAAAGGTCAGCACCGATAAGGAAAGCTATGCAAGAGCGGCGGCTACGGAATATTATGAGCAGGACAGTATCCGCGGAAAAACCCTTGTTCAGCAACACGGCGACAGATACCTTGTGCAGTTGCCGCAGTCTCCTCCCCTTTCACAAAAAGAAATGGACAAGGTATATTCGTTAAATTATATGCGCGCATGGCACCCGATATACGATAAAGATGGGGGAGTTCCTGCGCTCAGTGAGGTTAAGTTTTCAATCACTTCCTCAAGGGGATGTTTTGGAAGCTGTTCATTCTGCGCGCTGACATTCCATCAGGGCAGGGTTGTTCAGTCAAGAAGTCAACAATCAATCCTGGCAGAAGCTGAAAAGCTCATCTGGGAAGAGGACTTTAAGGGATATATCCACGATGTCGGCGGTCCTACAGCGAACTTCCGTGCACCTGCCTGCAAAAAGCAGTTAAAGGCAGGCACCTGCCGTGACAGACAGTGTCTTTACCCGTCTGTTTGTCCCAATGCAGAGGTTGACCACAAGGATTACCTTGAACTGTTGCGTAAGCTACGCGCTCTTCCCCGGGTCAAAAAAGTATTTATAAGAAGCGGCATCCGTTACGACTACCTTATCGCGGACAAGGACGATACCTTCTTCCGTGAATTGTGCGAGCATCACGTAAGCGGTCAGCTTAAAGTAGCGCCGGAGCATATCAGTGACAATGTTCTTCGGTATATGGGAAAGCCCGGTGTAAAGCAATACGAAAAATTCTGTAAAAAGTTTTACGATATAAACAGAGAAATCGGCAAGGAGCAATACCTTGTTCCCTATCTGATGTCAAGCCATCCGGGAAGCACTCTCCGGGATGCAATAGAGCTTGCTGTGTATCTTAAACGTAATAATATACGTCCCGAGCAGGTACAGGACTTCTATCCCACCCCAGGAACACTTTCTACGGCGATGTTCTACACGGAGCTTGACCCCAGAACAATGAAAAAGGTGTACGTTCCCCGTACTCCTCACGAAAAGGCATTGCAGAGGGCGCTTCTGCAGTCTTCAAGGAAAGAGAATTACAAATTGGTGCACGAAGCACTTACCAAGGCAAAGCGGACTGACCTTATAGGTTTTGGCCCCGATTGTCTGATAAAACCTGAAAGGAGAATTCAAAATGGCGAAAATTTTGGACGGAAAAACGTTATCAGCAAGAATAAAGGAGGAAATAAGACAAGAGTCAGAAGAGCTCAAGGCAAAAGGCATTAATCCCGGTCTTGCTGTAATTATTGTAGGCGACGACCCTGCAAGCCGTGTTTATGTAAATAATAAGAAAAAGGCATGTGAGGCATGCGGTTTCTATTCAGAGGAGCATGCTCTACCTGCTGAAACTACCGAGGAAGAACTTCTTAAGCTCATTGATACTCTTAACAATCGCAAGGATATTAACGGCATTCTTGTCCAGCTTCCTCTCCCCAAGGGTATTGATAGCGAAAAGGTGCTTCTTTCTATCTCTCCCGAAAAGGATGTTGATGCGTTCCACCCCGTAAACGTAGGCAAAATTATGATTGGTAACTTCGATTTTCTTCCCTGCACACCTGCAGGTGTAATGGAGCTTATCCACCTTACAGACATCGACGTATGCGGCAAGGAATGTGTTGTAATAGGCAGAAGCAATATTGTAGGTAAACCCCAGGCAATGCTTCTTCTTCATGAGAATGCAACTGTTACAATATGTCACAGCCGCACAAAGGACCTTAAGGAAGTTACAAAGCGGGCAGACATCATTGTTGCCGCTGTAGGCAAAGCAAAATTTGTAACTGCGGATATGGTTAAAGAAGGTGCAATCGTAATCGACGTTGGTATGAACCGCGACGAAAACGGTAAGCTCTGCGGCGACGTGGATTATGAAAGTGTTGAGCCTGTTGCTTCTGCAATCACACCCGTTCCCGGAGGGGTTGGTCCAATGACCATTGCAATGCTTATGAAAAACACCATTAAAGCTGCTATTCTTCAAAACAACGAAAACTAACACTTCAAAATATACTAACTAAACGGAGGATGTGTAAATGGCTAAAAAAAGCTACGGAAACGAAAGTATTACAGCCCTTAAGGGTGCTGACCGCGTACGAAAAAGACCGGGGGTTATTTTCGGTTCCGACGGACTTGAAGGCTGTCAGCACAGCGTATTCGAAATAATTTCAAACTCAATAGATGAAGCTAAAGAGGGCTACGGTAAGGTTATCGAGGTAACTCGTTATGCCGATATGTCTATAGAGGTAAAGGACTACGGCCGTGGTATTCCCCTGGACTGGAATCCCAAGGAGGAAAAGTATAACTGGGAGCTTGTATTCTGCGAGCTTTACGCAGGCGGTAAGTATGACAAGGGCGAGGGTGAGAACTATCTCTACTCACTAGGTCTTAACGGTCTTGGTCTCTGTGCTACGCAGTACAGTGCCGAGTATATGAATGTTACCGTTAACCGCGACGGCTATGAGCACACTCTTTACTTTGAAAAAGGTGAAAACGTAGGCGGTCTCTACAAGGAAGAAAAGAAGTACCGCACTACAGGCACAGTTATCAAATGGCGCCCGGACCTTGAGGTGTTCACAGACATCAATATTCCTCTTGACTTTCTTACTTCTTCCCTTAAAAGGCAGGCAGTGGTAAATGCAGGTCTTACGTTCAAGCTTAATTACCACGACCCAAGCGGTGTTCAGCGGTTTGAATTCCGCTATGACAATGGTATTGTTGATTATATCAACGAAATTTGTCCCGAGGATGAGAAGCGAATTTCGACAACTGCTTTCTACGAGGGTGAACGTACTGGTCGTGACCGTGAGGATATGAAGGATTACAAGGTTAAGCTCAGTGCGGCATTTGCGTTTTCAAACGATGTGCAGATGATTGAGTATTACCATAACTCAAGCTTTCTTGAACACGGCGGAGCACCTGACAAGGCCGCAAGAAGTGCTTTTGTAAGTGCCGTTGACGCATACCTTAAACAAAACAATAAATATGCAAAGAATGAGGCGAAAATTACATTCAACGATATTTCTGACAGTCTTATTCTTGTTACAAACTGTTTTTCAACCGTAGTAAGCTACGAAAATCAGACAAAGAAGAGTATTACAAACAAATTTATTCAGGAGGCTATGACAGACTTTCTCCGTAAAAATCTTGATATTTACTTTATAGAAAACCGCCCCGAGGCTGAAAAAATCTGCAATCAGGTGCTCGTAAACAAGCGCAGCCGTGAACAGGCTGAAAAGACACGTACCACCATTAAAAAGAAGCTTACAGGCTCTATGGACGTAACCAACCGTGTGCAGAAATTCGTTGACTGCCGTACAAAGGATATAACACGCAGAGAGCTTTATATAGTGGAGGGTGACTCGGCTCTTGGTGCTTGTAAACTTGGCAGAGATGCGGAGTTTCAGGCGATTATTCCCGTAAGAGGTAAGATACTTAACTGTCTTAAGGCAGATTTTGAAAAAATCTTCAAGAGCGAAATCATTACAGACCTTATTAAGGTTATAGGTTGCGGTGTCGAGCTCAAAACGAAGCATAACAAGGATATGAATGCTTTTGATATGGCAAATCTTCGTTGGGATAAAATCATTATCTGTACCGATGCCGATGTTGACGGTTTCCAGATAAGAACACTTATTCTGACGATGCTTTACACTCTTGTCCCCACACTTATTGACGAGGGCAAGGTGTTTATCGCAGAATCGCCTCTTTTTGAAATTGTCCACAAGGACGTTTCCTACTTTGCATATAATGAAAAGGAAAAGACAGAAATCCTTGCCCAGCTTCCCGAAAAGGGTGTGTCTATCCAGAGAAGTAAAGGTCTTGGTGAAAATCAGCCCGATATGATGTGGCAGACAACTATGAATCCCGAAACCCGTCGCCTTATTAAGGTTATGCCTGATGAGGCTGAAAAAACCGCAGAGGTATTTGAGCTTCTCCTCGGCAACAACCTCCAGGGCAGAAAAGAATATATCGCAAAATATGGCAAGGACTATATTGAAATGACAGATATTAGCTAATGGCGGGATGTTAAAAATGCCCGGAACACACAAAGCAAAAATAAAATCTTTTTGCTAAATAAATACGTTACATTGGTGTAATTTCCCACATATTAAACAAAAAACAGGTTTGAAAAATCAAACCTGTTTTTTTGTTTAACTGATTGGTGTTTCTTCATACACACATAGTGGCGCAGTTGAATTTTTATCCCATACAAAAGCTTTTATTTTTTCTAACTTATCAAGCGGCACTATTATTTGCCCTGCGCCGTTTGTCAGGACAACAGGCTGAACAGAAACAAGCTTTTTATCGGTATCATATGCCGCAATGTACACTACCGCACCGTCAGGAACATTTAATGTTCCTATATCTATAAGACCGTATATACCCATATCATTTACGGTCAATGCTGTAATTTGTACTTCTTCAGTGTCACTATCACCATCTTCGCCGCCGGTGTGTTCATCGACAGGTTCTTCACAGGTTGTGAAAGATTTTATTTCGCCTCTCTCCGTCATCTGATAATAATAGGTCGTTTCTGCCGCGAGATCCATAAGCTCTGTAGTATAATCACCGCTACCGCTTTCAACTTCAGTTACATACACAGTGTCAACATCGTCTGCACTCCAATAGCGAATATATTTTACTGCATTTTCATCTTCGCCTGAAACAGAACCGCTAACTACAGCAAAATAATCTCCCACATCTTCCGCATCATTTGTTGTAGCTACAACATCCGTACTTATGCTTGTTACATCCATTGTTATCACAGAATCTTCAGTCAATATAAAGCTGTTTCCGGCAACCTCCTCGCCGTTTACATAAATGCTATCTACAGTATAGTCACTATCTGCTACTGCATTGACTTGTATTTCTTCGCCATCATTTGCAGTAATAGAGCTGTCATTACTTGCCAAAAGTGCCATTGCACTCATAAGCATAGGAGTCGCCGCATCTGCATTAACCAGTGATGCATTTACGTTTTCGTTTGCAGCTATGCTTACATCAAACACAGGAATTTCCTCTGCGAATGTAACATAAACCTCATCATTACCGTCAACAACGAATGTTGTGCCATCCTGTTCTACACCATCAACATAAACTTTATTTAAGATATAACCATCATTAGGTGTTGCAGTGATAGTTACTACCTCACCATCAACAGCTTGTGTTTTGTCAATTGTAACACTTCCGTTTTCAATATCATCGGATATTGTGATGTCATTTAAACAGTTATAGTAAAGCTCGGGTAATTTACCATTTTCAAGCACCCAAACAGCTTTATTATCGTTTGCTACATTTGCAACAGATGTATATGGTGTTAAGCCAAGCAGATTTGTATAAAATGGAACATTCATTGATATTTCAGACCTTGCAGTACCTGTTGAGTCAATTGAATTGTTTGATGATGTAACATTCATTTCCGTGTTATAGTAAGCATTATTAAAGATAAAATACCCGTTATTGTTAGCAACTATATTTCCTACCTTATGCGAGGAACTTATACCATCAGCAATTGATATTACATTCTGTGCAACAGAACTTGCGCCCGAGCTGCCGCTTGCACTCCCCAAAATTCCGCCAACATTTGCATTACTGCTTCCACTGCCTGACAAATTACCGTTGATATTTGCAAACGAACGATTTATTGCGGAATTGTCTGTATCAACAATGGCTGCTATTTTGTATGTTTTGTAAGTTTCTTCAAGAGCGTTCAAATATGGATAACCGTTATTTATATTACTCCTTGCCCATAAATCACTACTTAAATAAGATAAATCTAATGACATTGGGCTGGCCGTAAAATGTGCTGAATCCTTCACTCCAACATGATTAATCTCCGCATATGAACCTAAACTGCCAACAAAATTTAACCCTCTTGCATCATAAATTGTATAAAATTTTTCGATATTTGTTATGTTATAATCGGTTCCTTCTGCCGATCCAACTATAGCACCTAAATTTGTATCGCAATATGCTTTTCCAATATTGTATCCGCCATTTAAGTCCGAACAATACATTTGACCTATGATCCCTGCAACCTCACGTGTTCCATCTTTCAAAGTTCCAGAATTATGAACATCTCTTATATAACCATATTTAATACTTCCAACTATTCCACCTGTTTGATAAGAAGCTTTTATGTCCCCGGCATTATAAGATCTATAAATGTACGACCCACTTGCATATCCACATATACCGCCACCACAACTACCACTTGTCCGTATATATCCGTAGTTGCAACAATATGTTATTGTACTATCAATAAATTTACCTACTATTCCACCGCAGAAACCATATCCTTTTATATCACCATAATTTATACATTCATTAATTTGTGACCCCTCAGCATATCCAATCAAACCACCAACATTTTGTTTACCCTTAACATTACGACCATAATTCACACAACCATAAATCTCACTGTTATATGAACGACCACTAATAAATCCAATGTAATGATATAAAAAATTATTATTATCCACTACCGAATTAATCATGCTCTTTTTTATTACTATAGAAGAAACGACTCCATTTTTTATGCACCCAAACAACCCTCTATCGCACTCAACCTCATTGTTAATAAATAGACCATAGACGGTATGATCTAATCCATCAAACCGACCAGCAAATGGAGTTGTATCACAACCCATCGGTTTCCAATTGTTCTTTGGTGGTATTGTATCCCAATTCTCCCAATTTGTTGTATCGTTCAAATAAATATCATTTGCAAGTTCAATGGTATATCCGCTAAAGGTTATATCTGTCGGAAAGTTTGTTCCGCTTGTAATCACTCCATTTGTTACATCAGACACCCATGCAAGTTCTTCGCCGTTTGTAATTGTATAGGTTTTAGCATTTGCATTATAGGCAGGCTCTTTTGATGTACCATCCCAAATGTCAGGAGCATCATCTCCCTCTTCCCATTTTGCATAAAGTGTCATATCGCTTGCAACCGTTTGCGAAAAATCATAGAGAGTTGTCATTCCCGCATCGATATACCATGTTGCTTTATATCCATCTTTTGTTGGCAAATCTGCTTTACTTAATGAAAGACCTCCATTTACACTTACAGTCGGGTTTGTTTTTGCTGTTGCTGTACCCACTAAACCACCAACTGCTGTGCTACCTGATGTTGTGGTTGAATTTACAGAATTCCCGTCAAACTTACAGTCTGTAATTTTCGCATTGCTTGTAGCAAAGCCGGCAATTCCACCGATTTCAGTTGAGCCGATACCACTCATAGTTATACTGTTTGATGCTTCGTCATTAAACTGTGTTGAGCACACCGTTACTTTCCCGTCAAGATAACCAACCAAACCTCCGACAGAAGATGCCGCCGTTGTTTTTATGTTATTAGAAAAATATGGTGCATATACAGAACATCTTTTGGCATTTGCACTCAAATTACCGCATAAGCTACCTAAACGAAATTCTCCTACAGTTGTTTGTGTGCTGAACAGTCCTCCCGTAGTAGCTATTGCCGAACAATCCGCCATGTCAGCATTTGAATAACCTGCAATCATACCTGCTTCAAATTTTCCTGATTTTAAATCAATATGGCTGTCTGTAGAAATACAATCAGATACAGATCCTCCCGACATATAGCCTGCAATAGTTCCCATTCGGGTATAATCGGTTGTACCTGCACTTATGCTACCGATATTAAAATACATAGTATTTAATTCTTTTAATGTAGTATTTTCTGCATAGCCTACGATTGTACCAATATTCAAAACATTGGAAGATGTTATGCTTTCGATTGCTCCGGTTACGGTAAGGTTTTTAATTTCGCTATCCTTTACATAACCAAACAAGCCAACATTTTTTTCATTTTCCTTTGTGATATAAAGGTCTGAAATTGTGAATCCATTACCATCAAAAGAACCGTAAAAATATTGATATTCATTTCCGTAAAGTCCGATTGGCACCCATTCGTTATAAGCAAGGTTTATATTATTTGTCAGCTTATAATATTCGTATGTAGGTGTTGTTGTTTGACTATTCACTTTATTGGCAAGATAACCCAAATCAGATTCTGATTGAATAAGGTAAGGATCAGCCTCCGTGCCACTTCCGGATAATGATGCAGATGCTCCGCCGCTCCAAGTGCTTGTTCCCCAAACTGCATAAAGGGTCGTATTTGCATCAAATTTATAGTCCATACCTATTTTGTATGTTGCAGTTGTGGCAGTTTTACTTGTTGACCAGCCTTTTAAATATGAATAATCGCAAATAACATCATTGGGAATACGAATTGCATCACCATAGGTAATTGTTGTATCTAATATTTCGCCTTTACCGCCGTTTGCATCAAACTTGATTGTATATGTTTCAGGCTCCCAAACTGCATAAAGCGTTACTTTTGCATTTCTGCTATAAGCATCACCCGACTGATATTCTGCTACAGTTGCATTTTTACTTCTTGCCCAACCTTTAAATATATAATGTACCTTTGTGGGCGCTTGTGTTTTAAGAGTAAAATTATTATCGTCTTGTAATTTTTCATGACTTGATGGAGCATTACTTCCACCATTTGCATTATATGAAATAGTATATGTTTCAACTATTTTGAAACTTTCACAACTATCACTGCGTTCTTCACCTGTGCTGGAATTCTTTGCATATAAGGTTGCAGTATAGTTACCGCTTGGTAATCCGGTTATTTTGTATGTATCGGAGGACATATTATATGTGTTATACAAACTGTTATTGCAATATAATTTTAAAGAATAACTTGTAGCATTACTTACATTATTACGATAGAATGTAGCTGTTCCTTTTGTTTTTTCAAATGAACGAGTAAGATTTACATTCCCTACCGGATAACAGGCTGAACAAGTAGAAATAAGCTTTTTATTCCCTGTATATTCTTTATCTCCGCACGAGCAATATTTATATTCTGAATGAGGATGTGCAGAGTCGTTCAAATAAGAATATGAATGGTTATGTACAGGAGGAGTAACTATAGGCATAGTCAGTGTACAGTTACCACTTTTCACATACCAATACATTCTTAAATTTCCTATACGTTCATCTTGACTACTTCCTGTCAGATAGGCGCTTGTCAGGGGAATTCTTCCTTTAGCAATGCTGTTTGCTGGATCTGCACAATACACTGTGCCGGTAGCAGAATCATAATCTGTCGCTAAAACAGCATGTGTTTTTTTGCCGTCACCATACATATATATAATAACACCCTCTGGATGTTCACTCAACAATAAAAGCAACTTCGCTTCCTTTTGTGTTTGGCTCATGCCTTTAAAAGTTCCATATACAACACGCATTCCCGCGTATGTAAAATCCCATTTTAATCCACCACCTGACCAGGCAACAGATTTTATGGAATTTTCAGTTATTGAGCTCCAATTTTCATTTCCCTCTAAAAATGCACGCCTGCGTAACATCATCACCGCAGAAGCAAGGGTACATCTTCCGCTTGCACTTTGTTTTACAAAAACAGCGGAATTTGTTACTGCATCTGCGGCTTGTACGGGCACAGTGACAAACAATGATAAAGTCATTATTAAAGCTAAAACAAAACAATTTATTCTTTTCATTCTTCTTTTTCTCCTTTCATTTCACAAAAATCATATCATAAATAATGCTATTAGTCAACTTTTAATTCTGTCGATGCATTATAAATTCTTAACCAATAGTATATAATTAATACTGTAAGGCGGTGATTTTATGAAAAACACATTCGACTATATAGCTCTGGGTGAAAGAATAAGAAAAGCTCGCAAAGCAAAAAAATTAACCCAGGAACAATTAGCGGAAGCTTGTGACCTGTCTACCGCACACATCGGACATATAGAGAGAGGCAGTCGTGCTCTTTCAATAGAATCACTGATTACAATATCTACTGTACTGGAAGTCAGTACAGATTATTTACTTCTGGATATTTCAAACTCTGCAGACAAAAATGTTTCAGCAATATTCAATTCTCTGTCAGGCATAGACGAAAATAAATACAATCTGCTCTATTCTGTTACAAAAATTTTAGCAGAAAATATTGAAAAGCTATAGATTTATTATTTATTTCAAAAAAAGAAATTCTCAAAACGAGAATTTCTTTTTTTATTTTACAGATAATATCTTACATACAAACAAAAAGGAGTTTTGCCATGCTTTCTGTTTTTTTAAGAACGGTTATTCTTTATCTTTGCGTTGTAGTAGCACTTCGGCTCATGGGCAAAAGACAGCTTGGCGAGCTACAGCCATCAGAGCTTGTTATTGCGCTTATGATTTCAGACCTTGCGGCTATTCCTATTGAGTCTGACAAAATCCCTATCACCAGAGGAATTATACCTGTATTCACTCTTGTGGCATTGGAATTTCTTCTTTCTGTACTGGTTTTAAAAAGTGTGACCTTGCGCAAATTTATTACCGGAACCCCCACCCAAATTATAAAAGACGGAAAATTTGACGAAAAACAATTAAGGAAACTGCGCATTACTTTTGACGATGTTATGGAACAGCTACGTCTTGCAGGCTACAGCTCTATTTCACAAATAGACAGTGCAATTATTGAAACCAACGGACAGCTTTCCATTGTCCCCACGGAGAAAGAACGTCCGGTAGTATGCAAAGACTTCAATCTTTCCCCTGCGCAAACTCATGTTCCTTACACGATTATTTCCGATGGCAAATTGCGAAAAAACAATCTGAAAAATTCAGGTATAAGCGAAAATTGGCTTCGTGAGAAGTTGAAAAAATATAATATTACCGACTACAGTCAGATTACATTTTTAAGCATAACTGACGAAAAAGAGCTTGTTTTACAAATTTCCGATAATTAAGGAGTGTTTATATTTTGAAAGCAGTTATTTTTTCCTCCGGCGACGGCACAAGACTGCGCCCTGTCACCTGTTCCATCCCTCACTGTATGCTTCCTGTAATGGGGCGGCCTGTCATTGAGCATACAGTCCGACTTCTGTCGCGGCATAACATCACTGATATTACCATTGCTTCCTCCTACCTTACGGACGAGATAAAAAAACATTTTTCTTTCTATCCGGTTGAGGGAATATCTATCAATTTCAGAAGCATAAACGATTTTTGCGACCTGTTCACCACAGATGATGTCCTTTTAATAAGCGACAGTATACTTTTTGATACCGACCTTGGTGAGCTATTGTCCATCCATCGTCACAGCGGTAGCGATGTAACCGCTGTAACAAAGCATACCTCCGCGGCATACCGTTACGGTATTTTTCAGATTGGCAAAGAAGGATTTGCAACGGAGTATACCAGCTGTCCTGATTTTGCACAGGTTTACGGGATTCCGTTTATGGGAATTGCCGTTATACGCAAAGGCATATCTATGACAGATTGCAGAAGCTTTCATTCAATGATGGAAAAGCTTGTTAAGAGCGAAAACAACATTTACTGCTACACTCCCGACTCCTATATACGCGATATATCGGATTTCGACAGTTATCATAGATGTTGCCGTGATTTCATGGACAAAAAAATTTTTCTTCCGTTCCCCTGTGAAGAAAAAGCTCCCTCTGTCTGGATTGACGAGAATGCCACCGTTATGCAGGGAGCCGTTATTACTCCGCCGGTATACATTGGCCCCGGCAGTATTATTACCAAAGGTGCCCGTGTAGAAGCCTATTGTCAGATTTGCCGTGACGTCACTGTAGATTGCTTTTCCAGTATAAAACGCAGTACCGTCATGGATAACTCATATATATCTGAAAATGTTTCTCTGCGTGGCACAATCATCGGAAAGCGCTGTCATATAGGGGACGAAAGTGCCGCTTATGAAGGCAGTGTCATCGGCTTCGGTAGCAAGATAGGAAAACATTGCGTAGTACGCACCTCCGTTCATATATGGCCCGACAAGCTTATCGAAGATGAAAGCTGTGTGAATGAAAACATAACATGGGACAACACCATCAGAAATACCTTGTTTTATTCAGGTTGTGCCGAAGGTGTCATCAATCGAGAGCTTACTCCTGAATTTGCACTACAGCTTGCCAGAGCTGCCGTAAAGCTTACAGGCAACAAAATAGCCGTTTCCTGTGAGGATGAAGGTGCAGGGCTGATGATAAAAAATGCCCTTATTGCCGGCATACAATCCGCAGGTGGCAAAGCTTATGACATGGGAGAACAACCACTTCCCATAACGCGAAGTGCTGTTAAGTTTTATTCACTTGACGGAGGAATTGCCCTTTCGGTACGCAGTGATAAATCCTCACTTTATGGCACACTGGATATTATAGATTCCAGAGGAATAAATCTTGAATATGATGATACCGGAAAGCTCGGGCAGATAATTAACGACTTGTCTGCAAAAAAAATTGCTCCGCAGGATATTACTGCCCCTGAATTTTTGTATGAATACAAGCTGTATTATCTGAAACAGCTTATTAACTCTACGTCTAAAAAACCTCTGGGGGCAAAAATTCTTATACACGCACCATCTCCTTGGGCTAAAGAGCTTTTAAAAAGTGCCGCAGCAGACCTTAACTGCACATTTGTATTTTCCAAACACTCTGACAAGGAAAGCTTCTCAAAGGAGCTTACTCTCGGTAATTACGACATGGGCGCCATATGCGATTACAAGTGCGAAACCCTTACACTTGTAACATCGGCCGGATATGTTCTTTCGGAATTTGACTACTGTGGGCTGACTTCACTTATAATAATGAAGTTTTTTCCTGATTCCACAATATATGTTCCCGAATCCGCCCCCGACAGTATAGAGGTACTTGCAAAAAAGTATAATGCAAGTGTTCACCGCACTAATCTTAACCCGCCTATTCTTATGAATGAGCTTTCAAAAAGCAATCAAAAAATGCTTCTGCATCAGTTCATATACCGATATGACGCAGTGGGTGCTATTATAATCCTGCTTGATTGTCTTTATACAAACAACCTCACTGTAGAATCACTTTTAACTGAAATCCCGCCAACAAATGTCATTACCACAACAGTAACATGCCCGAAAGCCGAGCAACGCAATGCTATCAAGCAGCTATATTCGCACCACAAAGCTGAAATCCCCCGAACTGCAAACTCATTAAAAATCAACTTTGATAATGGCTGGGTACTTGTTGTTCCCGACCGCGACCGTTCTCTTATAAAAGTAATAAGCTATGCTGTAAGCAAAGAGTATGCCAGAGAGATAGCCGATATATGTATAGACGATATTGCAAACAAATAGTAAAAAGGACTTTGCGGATGCAAAGTCCTTTTTACTATTTGTTAACATTTTTTCTTAAATTCTCCATTTTAAGATCCAGCTCTGCACTCATCTCGGCACATCTATAGAGTTCTTCCGCCATTTCCTCTGTAAAAATAACATCCTTTTTGTATCTGAGCTGATGCTCAAGTGTTGCCCAAAAATCCATTGCTATAGTTCTTAACTGAATTTCCGCACACATAATCCGCTTTTCGTGAGCAAGGAAAATAGGTATTGCTACGATAATATGCAAGCTTCTGTATCCGTTAGGCTTGGGATTTTTTATGTAATCCTTCATTTCTACCAAAGTTATATCATCCTGCTTCAAAAGGGCATTTGCCAGTGCATAAACATCCTCCGGAAAAGAACAGATTACCCTTATCCCCGCAATATCGTTGAGATTTTCTTCTATAGCATTAAGAGTAACCGGTAAACCTCGCCTTTCAAGCTTTCCTTTAATGCTGGGTAAAGATTTCAGCCTTGTTTTTATGCTGTTTATAGGATTACGGTCAAATTCCAGCGAATACTCCTCATCAAGAACCCGTAACTTGGTTTCAATTTCCATCATAGCACATTTATAATAGCTCATCAATTTCATATAAGGGATTGCCGCATCATGTAAATATTCAAATGCTTCTTTATTTAAATACATTTTTTCCATAGCATCTTTATCATTTAGATTCAACTTTTTTAACTCCTTTTTCTTTAATGGTCACATCATCACGCACAAGGCGGTACAGCACCGCAGTTAAAGGCACACCTACAAGCATTCCGGCTATACCTCCTATACCACCGCCAACCGTAATTGCGGCAAGCACATACACCGCCGGAAGTCCGACGGATTTTCCCACTACTTTCGGATAAACAAAATTACCTTCAATCTGTTGAAGCACCACTATAAACACTAAAAACAGTAATGCTTTCAGAGGTGACACCGTAAAAATCATAACGGCGCCTACTGCCGCACCAATATATGCTCCTGCTATGGGAACAAGGGCAGTAATTCCAATAAGGACACTTATCATCCCGGCATACGGAAACCGGAGTGTAATCATCCCGACAAAGCACATCACTCCGAGAATAACGGCTTCGGCACACTGTCCTACTATATAATTATGAAAGCTCTCGTCGGTCAGCCTGACTATGTGATAAATCTTCTTTCTGACCTTTTCAGAAAGATAAGTTCGTGTAAATCTCCTGATATGAGACTTCAGTTTTTCTTTGTTCAACAGGAAATACACAGAAAAAACAAATCCCAACACTACTGTAACCACTACCGAGAAAACAGAAGATAATGCAAATGCTACTGCCATAGTAACATTGCCAATTCCATTTGTGATGGCGCTTGCCACATTTCCTATATGCTTCTGCCAATCAATGTTTTTAAGTGCAGACAATGATTTTTCAGGAAGAATTTCTGCTAAAAATTCACTGTTAAATACTTTTTCAACCGCAGGAGGAATTTCATTGACCAACAACCTCACACAGGCTACAAGCTCGGGAACAACTATAATTATGACCCCTGTTACTATAAGTGCAAGAGTAAGAATTGCCGCTAAAAGGCACACCGGTCTGCGGCTCTTTACAACTATTGAGCGATCAGACTTTTTATTTAAATAATGCCTTTCGTAAAAGCACATCAGTATATTGAGCACATATGCCATAAAAAAGCCAACTATAACAGGTGTTACGGCACCACTTATTTCCACAATAATTTTCTCTATTTTATCCCAGTAATTAAAGCACACAAACAGCACAAAAGCTGCCAAAAGAAATTTTACAAATAACTTTTTATCAAGCTTCATACTATCACCCCATAAGTTAATTATATAAACTATTTCCAATATAATCAAGTCAAATACTTTTAATTTACATTTAATTTAATTTTACCCGATTTTCCTATACGGCAAAAAAACAGTTTCCCAAGAAAATCTCGGGAAACTGTTTTTATTCGATAATATCAACGATAACCTTTTTACCGTCTCTTCCTGATGCGGCACGCATAACAGTTCTGATTGCCTTTGCAATTCTTCCCTGCTTACCGATAACCTTACCCATATCGGAAGGATTCACACGGAGCTCAAGAAGTTGTACATCTTCGCGCTCAATCAAAGTAACGTTGACTTCATCGGGGAATTGTACAAGAGGTTTAACGATAACCTCAAGAAGTTCCTTCATTTACAATCAACCTTTCCTATTGCAGCTTGACATTAGTCAACTATGCCATTCTTCTTAAGCAGGCTCTTTACTGTGTCAGTAGGCTGAGCACCGTTAGCAATCCACTGCTTAACCTTTTCGCCGTCTACAGTGAATGTTGAGGGCTGTGTAAGAGGATTGTAAGTACCGATTTCCTCGATGAATCTACCGTCACGGGGATAACGAGAATCAGCTACTACTACACGGTAGTAAGGAGCCTTCTTTGCACCCATTCTTCTAAGTCTGATTTTTACTGCCATTTTTTTCACCTCCGAAAAATTAGATTATGTTAAAATATATAATAACTTTCGTTATTAACTAAAAGGGAAACCTCATTCTCTTCATCTTTTTAGGGTCAGAGAACATTTTCATCATTTGTTGCATCTGCGCAAACTGTTTTAAGAACAGATTAACATCCTGCACACCAAGACCACATCCCTGGGCAATTCTTTTTCTGCGGCTACCGTTTATAATTTCGGGATTTTCGCGTTCTTCTTTAGTCATAGAGCATACTATAGCCTCTGTTCTCACAAACTGCTTATCATCAAGTTTAACACCCTTGAGTTTGGAGCCCATGCCCGGAATCATTCCCAGAATGCTTTCCAGAGAACCCATTTTCTTCATTTGCTGAAGCTGTTCAAGGTAATCGTTAAGGTCAAACTTCTGCGCACGGATTTTCTTTTCAAGCTCTTCTGCCTTTTTCTCATCAAAAGCCTCCTGGGCTTTATCGATAAGAGAAAGCATATCGCCCATACCAAGAATTCTCGATGCCATTCTGTCGGGATAGAAAGGCTCAAGATCAGTGAGCTTTTCACCCATACCTACATATTTAATATTCTTACCTGTGGTAGCTCTTACACTGAGTGCCGCACCGCCACGGGTATCACCGTCAAGCTTTGTGAGAATTATACCGTCAATTCCAAGGTCACCGTCAAAGCTTGAAGCAACATTTACCGCATCCTGACCTGTCATAGAGTCAACAACAAGAAGTATTTCCGTAGGATGAACACTCGCCTTAATGTTTTTAAGCTCATCCATAAGAGCTTCATCTATGTGCAGACGTCCTGCAGTATCGATAATTACAGTATCATAAAGAGATGTGTCACAATTTTTAACAGCATCTGTTGCTATTTTTACAGGGTCCTTTGTTTCATAATCGGCATAAACCGAAAGTCCAAGCTGCTCACCCACAACTTCAAGCTGTTTTATAGCCGCGGGACGGTACACGTCACATCCTGCAAGAAGAGGACGTTTACCTTGTTTTTTAAGAACACCGCCAAGCTTTGCCGCCGTAGTGGTTTTACCTGCACCCTGAAGACCAACAAGCATATAAACCGTAGGCGCCTTGGGTGCTACAGCAAGCTTTGACTGGGCGCCGCCCATAAGCCATATAAGCTCATCACGAACTATTTTTATAATCTGCTGTCCGGCTGTAAGACTTTCAAGCACTTCACTGCCGGTTGCTTTTTCGTAAACTCGCTTCTCAAACTCTTTTACAACTTTATAGCCTACGTCAGCCTCTAAAAGTGCAAAACGCACTTCACGCATTGCTTCCTTTATATCTTTTTCAGTTACAACACCCTGACCTTTAAGCTTTTTAAAAGTTTCCTGAAGCTTTTCACCCAAAGATTCAAAAGCCATTATTCTGCTCCGTTCTCGATAAACTGAATTTTATTGAGTATCTCATCGGAAAGCCACGCGATTTCCTTACTCTCCGAAAGTCTTTTGTTAACAATTTTGATATTTTCTGCGCATTCTTCAATCTCGGCAATTTTGCGGAAAATACCGATAAGATTGAGCTTTGACTCCATCTCATCCATAACCGCCTCGCCTCTTTTAATAAAGTCGCGCACACCCTGACGGGATATATCCATAATTTCAGATATTTCGCCGAGGGAATAGTCTCTGTCATAGTAATATTCCATAGCCTCTGCCTGCTTTTCAGTCAGAAGACCCTTGTATATGTCCAGCATTTCTGTGTAAATAAGGTTTTTTTCCATAATATATGCCTTCGGCTTCACCTCTTTTTTACCAGTTTGTAAAGTCGTTTTACTTTACAACGGTTTAAGTATACACTGAAAAAGCTGTTTTGTCAAGAGTTTTTAATACTTTTTTCAAATTTTTCTAAAAAAATGCTTGCATTACACCTCCCGTTATGTTATCATAATATGGCACAAAAATACGCACATCGCCTGAATGGCACCCTGTGCCCCGAAAAATCGGGGTTGGTGCACATGTTGATGGTGGTGGAGGTGCTGCCGGGAGCTTATGACATGGGCTCGGTGGTAAAAAACTAAATAAACGGAGGTGTTTTAACATGTCAGTTATTGCTATGAAGCAGCTTTTGGAGGCAGGTGTTCACTTCGGTC
>CAYLPQ010000005.1:0-58057 GCA_964385605.1 uncultured Oscillospiraceae bacterium
AAAGAAGTACGTCCTGATTTTCTCTGTCACGGAAATATTCTGCCATAGTAAGACCTGAGAGTGCAACTCTCATTCTTGCTCCCGGCGGCTCATTCATCTGTCCGTAAACAAGAGCGGTTTTGGAGATAACACCTGACTCTATCATTTCGTTGTAAAGGTCATTACCCTCACGTGTTCTTTCACCGACACCGGAGAAGACACTGATACCGCCGTGCTGTTTGGCAACATTATTGATTAATTCCATGATAAGAACTGTCTTACCAACACCTGCACCACCAAAGAGACCGATTTTACCGCCCTTTGCATAAGGACAGATAAGGTCAACTACCTTGATGCCTGTTTCAAGGATTTCTGTTGTGCTTTCCTGCTCGTCATAGCCGGGAGCATCTCTGTGAATTTCCCAACGTTCAGGATTTTCGGGAGCGGGCTGATTGTCAACGGGCTCTCCGAGAAGATTGAAGATTCTTCCCAATGTACAGTCGCCTACGGGAACACTGATGCCGCTTCCTGTATCTACAGCATCCATACCGCGGACAAGACCATCTGTAGAGCTCATAGCTATACAGCGCACAACATCATCCCCGATGTGCTGTGCAACTTCAAGGGTAACCTTTCTGCCGTCAGCATCTATCTCGATTGCGTTGAGCAGATTGGGAAGCTTACCATTTTCAAATTTAATATCAAGAACAGGCCCGATAACCGAAATTACCTTGCCTATATTTCTTTCTGCCATGGAATATCATTCCTTTCTTTTAATTAGAGCCTGCTACAATTTCAGTGATTTCCTGCGTTATTGCCGCCTGTCTTGCGCGGTTATACTTCAGACTGAGTTCTTCAATGATTTCACCTGCGTTATCTGTAGCTGCTTCCATTGCTGTGCGGCGTGCACTTAATTCTGATGCAAGAGATTCGCAAAGACCGCCGTAAACAATGCCGCCTATATAATGGGGTACAATTTTTGAAAATACCGCTTGAGGCGAAGGGTCATATATGATAAGGCTGTTTTTTGAAGAATTACCTTCTCCGGGGGCAATAGGCAGTATATCCCTGGAACCGGGAATCTGTGTCAGGGCATTTACAAAGCTAGTATAGTAAATCTTGATAGAGGAAAACTCCTCTCTTAAAAATGCCTCGCAAAGAGCCTGACCGATACTGTTGCAGTCTGAAATTCCCACATCGGCGGCAACTTCATATTCTGTGGTCAAGAATGTAACATCCTTTTTGCCAAAGTAGTCTACAACCTTTTTTCCTATCGGGAAGATAATGTCCCCGTCGTTATAGGAAACAGATTTAAAAAGATTGTTGTTGTACCCGCCGGCAAGACCTCTGTCGCCGGCAATTACAATATGACAAGTCTTGTCACTTTTGTTTGAAGATATAAAAGGCGATGAAAAATCCTTATTGGATGAAGCTATATCTGAAAGCGCCTCGGAAAGAGTTTCGAAGAAGGGTCTGCTTTTCTCAATTCTTTCCTTTGCCTTTTTCATCTTACTTGTTGCAACAAGTTGCATTGCTTTAGTGATTTGTCTGGTGTTTTCTACGCTTTTTATTCGGTTTTTAATTGCTTTCATTGAAGGCATAGCGCTTCACCTCACTTAGTGCTGAGAAATTTATCACAGCATTCGGCAATTGCTGTTTTGAGAAGAGTCTCCACTTCTTCGGAAAGAATACCGGTCTCTCTGATTGATTCACCGATTTTGGGATAAGTGCTGTCTGTGTAATCGAACAGAGCACTCTCAAATGCTGAAACATCGCTAACGGCAATGTCCTTAAGATAGTCGTTGATAACCGCATAAATTATCATAACTTGATGCTCTACCGAAACGGGAGCATTTCTATCCTGTTTGAGAACTTCCACGATACGGGCACCCTGGTCAAGACGCATTTTTGTATCTGCGTCAAGGTCGCTGCCAAACTGTGCGAATGATTGAAGCTCGCGGTACTGTGAATAGAGAAGCTTAAGAGTACCTGCCACCTTTTTCATAGCCTTAATCTGTGCGTTACCGCCAACACGGCTTACAGATATACCGGGGTTAACAGCAGGCATTACACCTGAATGGAAAAGCTCTGTTTCAAGGAATATCTGACCATCGGTAATTGAAATTACGTTGGTGGGAATGTATGCTGATACGTCACCTGCCTGTGTTTCAATAATGGGAAGTGCTGTAAGCGAGCCTCCACCGTATTCCGGAGCAAGACGTGCCGCTCTTTCAAGAAGTCTTGAATGCAGGTAGAATACATCACCGGGGTAAGCTTCACGTCCCGGGGGACGGCGGATAAGAAGGGAAAGAGCACGGTATGCAACCGCGTGCTTTGAAAGGTCATCGTAAATAACCAGTACATCCTTACCCTGATACATAAAATATTCACCGATAGCACAACCGGAGTAGGGAGCAATGTACTGCATGGGAGCAAGCTCACTTGCAGTTGCGGCAACAACAGTTGTATAATCCATAGCACCGGTTTTTTCGAGCATATCAACAAGCTGTGCAACGGTTGACTTTTTCTGACCGATTGCAACGTAAATGCAGATTACGTCTTTTCCGCGCTGATTGATAATTGTATCGATACCTATAGTTGATTTACCCGTCTGACGGTCGCCGATAATAAGCTCGCGCTGACCGCGGCCGATGGGAATCATAGAGTCAATGGCCTTTATACCGGTCTGCAGGGGAACACTCACGGATTTTCTTTCAATAATTCCGGGAGCGGCAGACTCAATGGGACGCACTTGTGATGTCTTGATGTCGCCCTTTCCGTCGATAGGCTGACCGAGAGCATTTACAACTCTGCCGATTAATTCCTCGCCAACGGGCACACTTACAACATTGCCTGTGCGTTTAACAATATCGCCCTCGCGGATTTCACTGTCAGAGCCGAGAATAACAAGGCTTACAAGATTTTCTTCAAGGTTAAGTGCCATTGCAACTTCACCGTTTGAGAACTCTACAAGCTCATTACTCATACAGTTATCAAGACCTTTTACCTTTGCAATACCGTCACCAACCTCAACAACGTAGCCGGTTTCCTTCTGCTCTGTTTTATTTGAATAATTCTTAATCTGATCTTTTATGATTTTGCTTATTTCGTCTGATTTGAGCTGCATTGTTTCACCTCATTAATTATCGCAGATCTGCGCTCTGATAGCATCAAGCCGTGAACGTACACTTGCATCAGTCTGCGAATTTTCTGTTCTTATAACTATACCGCCCAGAATTTTTTTATCAACTCTGTATTCGGGAACAATTGTCTTTGAATATTCCTTTTCAAGCTTGGAAACAAGCTTTTCTTTAAGGGCATCACTCAAAGGAACTGCCGTTATGACGGTAATTTTTTCGATATTATTAACTTTGTTATATAATTTTTCATACTGCTTCACGCAGTCGGAAAAAGTGTGAGTACACTTCTTCTCACACAGAAGCTTGATGAAGTTAAGGACGTATTCCTCTGCTCCCGAAAAAGCCTTGTCAATAAGACCAAGCCTTTCCTCAAGGGGAAGAGTGGGAGTGTCAAGAAGCTTGGGATAATCTTTGTTTTCTGCAAGGATAGCGCCGACTTCCTTTAATTCCTCCATAATGGAATCCGTCTTGTTTTCATCCTGTGCAAGTGAAAAAAGCGATGCGGCATATACCGAAGAAAATGAACTCATCTTTTCTCACCCCAGTTGTCTATAAATTCTTCAACAAGTTTCTCATGATCTTTTTCGTTAATATCTTTTTCAATAACTTTTTCGGCAACACCAACAGCTATTGAAGCTATGTCGTTTCTGATTTCCTTAACAGCAGCCTGCTTTTCAAGCTCAATTTCTTTTTCAGCCTTGCTGATTACTGCAGCAGCTTTTTCCTGCGCTTCAGAAACAATCTTTTCTCCCTTGATTGTAGCATCTTTTGTAGCTTCTTTTACTATTCTTGCCGCTTCTTCTTTTGCTCCTGAAAGGCTTTCTGTATATTCCTTCTCAAGAACTTCGGCATTTTTTTGTGCCGCCTCGGCCTTTTCATACATAGAATTGACTTCATCTTCGCGCTGTTTAAGCATTTTTGTAACAGGCTTGAATAACAGCTTTTTCATTATGAAAACAAGAATAATCAAGTTAATCCATGTGAAAATAATTGTCCATGGAGCGATAGAGACGAACTCCTGAAATTTTTCCATTTCAAAACCTCCTCATTTTATCATGGGGCGTAAAAATGTCTTTTACACCCCTTAAAGAATACAAATTTAAATGAGGGGATTTGCAAAGAGAAGAATCATTGCAACAACGAGACCGTAAATACCCGTTGATTCTGCAACAGCACAACCAAAAAGCATAGTAGATGTAATTTCGCTTTTTGCTTCGGGCTGCCTTCCTACTGCCTCTGCAGCTTTACCTGCCGCATAACCCTGACCAATACCGGGGCCTATACCTGCTATCATTGCAAGACCAGCGCCTACAGCAGATGCCGCACGTACAATTGCTTCTGTCATTTCCATAATAAATACCTCCAAAATATATAAAATAAAATTATTCTGCTGAATTAGCACTTCCAACATAAACCATTGTCAGCATCGAAATGATGTATGCCTGAAGAAAACTTGTAAAAACATCGAAATATATTGATAAAAAAGCAGGAATGCCTGCCTGTAAAAATGGGATAGAACCTACTACGGGAATCCACCCCAGAAGCATCTGGCTTAATGCCGCCAGAGCTCCGTAAATAAGTGTTGTTATTACTATACCCGAAGCAATGTTTCCGAAATGGCGGAATGCCATAGATATAGGATTAGCTATTTCGCTTATGAGATTAAGCGGGGTGAGGAAAAACACCGGCTCGGTAAATCCCTTGAGCCAACCTAAAATGCCATTATTTTTAATGTTGTAGAATTGGACAAGGAAGAACACAATCAGTGCAAAGCCTACAGTAGTATTGAGGTCTCCCGTTGGAGCTCGAAGTCCTGTAAGCCCTGAAAGGCTACACAATATTGAATAAGAAAACAAAGCTCCTATATAAGGCAAGAAATGCATATTGTTTTTACCCATAGTTGCTTCTACAAGATTAGAAAGCATAGTAACAAGCTTTTCCGCTATAATTTGCCTTTTCGAAGGATTTCTTACGGAAAGATTTCTTCCGAGGAAAAAGCAGACAAGCGTTATTACTGCCATCACAATCCAACCGTTAACTATAGTCTCCGTTATTTCTATTCCTCCAAGAACGGGAATAGTAAATATTACCTTTGGACCTGAAACAGATACGTTCAAGAAATTTCACTTCCTTTATGTCTTTGCGAGTTTATAAAACCTACGATGTGTATGGCAATCCTCTGGAAAAGAATAGGTATAACAGCCGCCCAAAAATGAATAATGTCAATTTTCGCTGCAATAATTATCATTACAGCAGTAAGAATTAAGCGGGAATTATAGCTCAATGCCATATGTGCTTTTGCACCATTCTCACCTTTTTTAATACTCTTTTTTACGGAATAAGCTAAGTAAAAGAAATTCAGTGAAGTAAATGTGCATCCATACAGTACACCTATTAATATGTCAATCCGAAAAGATAAGCCCACCAGAAAAACAATAAATTCCATAAGTCCAAATAAAAAGACTACACCGGTGAATTTTGCCGCTTCTATATAAACAGAATTATCTTTCATCCTCTTTCTCCTTTCCGGATAACTTTTGTATATATTTGATAAATGACAATATGGCACTTCCAGCTCCGAGAATTATACCTGCGACCATAATTCCGTTCCCAAGGGAAAATATGCTACGAATCCATGATGTAATAAATATCCATAACAGGAAGGAAATAACTACATTAAGACCAAGTTGTGATATATTTCCCAGGGCTTCAAATATTTCTTTATGTTTTTTCATAGCTTACTGCCACTCTACAGGGCGGCAGCTTGTTATACCGAAATGATAAAGTATAGCATCTGCAATTCTTCTTGATGCGTTACCGTCGCCGTAGGGATTAACTGCAACACTCATCTTGTGGTATTCAACCTCATCAATGAGGAGCTGTGAAGCCAGTGAGTATATAATATCCTCTTCCGTGCCTGCTATTTTAACAGTGCCTGCTTCTGCGGCTTCAGGTCTCTCCGTCTCTCCGCGAAGAACAAGAACAGGCTTGCCAAGCGCAGGTGCCTCCTCCTGAAGACCGCCGGAGTCTGTCAGAATAAGGTATGCATTATTCATAGCATTATGCATAACATCAACATCCAGAGGATCTACAAGATGTACTCTGGGAACATTGCCGAGAATTGAAAATACAGTTTCACGTACTGCAGGGTTGAGATGTACGGGATAAACAACCTCAACATCGGGAAAATCCCGGACAAGCCGCTGTACTGCCCTGCAAATATTTTCAAGTGGAGCACCAAGATTTTCCCTTCTGTGGGCGGTCATAAAGATAATTCTTTTTGACATATCAATTCCCTCGAGGGGTGTACCTGCAAAAGAGAAATCTCTCTTGATTGTTGTCTTGAATGCGTCTATAACTGTGTTGCCTGTTACAAATATGCTGTCGGGATTTACACCCTCATTTATAAGATTTGCACGGTTGTTTACAGTGGGAGAAAAATGCAGGTCAGAAATAACACCGGTAAGACGACGGTTCATTTCTTCGGGGAAAGGAAAATACTTGTCATAAGTACGAAGTCCTGCCTCAACATGACCTACCTTAATCTGATTGTAGTATGCGGCAAGACTGCCTGCAAATGTAGTTGAGGTATCACCATGAACGAGAACAAGGTCGGGCTTTTCATTCCTGAAAACCTCCTCAAGTCCTGTAAGGGCTTTGGTGGTAATCCCTGCAAGAGTCTGCCTTTCTGTCATAATGTTCAAATCGAAGTCCGGCTTGATTTCAAACAAATCCAGAACCATGTCAAGCATTTCTCTGTGCTGTGCTGTTACACATACCTTGCAGTCAATTGAAGGACGTGACTGCAGCTCGTATATCAGCGGAGCCATTTTGATAGCTTCTGGACGGGTGCCGAACACTGTGAAAACTTTAATCATAAGAATCTCCAATCTGCCGTTAAAGGCCGTTAAACCTTGTTGGGGTCTGCTCCCCGTGGCTTAATCATTTTAATGTGAAGTATGGTCTTCCTTTTCTGAAAGATACTCAATAATTTTTGGTGTGAATTTAAGGAACAGTATAAGTCCTGCAATTACTGCCAGGAGCACCCACCAGGAGACAGCACCTGTTGCAATAAGGACAACCGCACTTATACACAGTACCAGACAAAGAGAATATATTATAAGAACAGCCTGTTTCTGTGAAAAACCGGAATCTACAAGTCTGTGATGAAGATGCCCTCTGTCAGGAGACATAATGGGCTGATGATTGCGCATTCTGCGAATAATTGCAGAAAGTGTATCAAAGATAGGAAGTCCGAGTATAAGAATAGGAGCTGCGATACTTATAATCGCATATCCTTTGAAAAGTCCCTGTACTGATACCGTGCTTAACACAAAGCCGAGGAACAGGGCCCCTGTATCACCCATAAAGAGCTTTGCCGGATTAAAGTTGTATGGCAAAAATCCGAAACATGCACCTGCAAGAGCGCTTGTTACAAAGGCAACATCTCCTTCTCCGACAATTATTGCTATAACAAGGAGTGTCAGCGCAGAAATCGAAGATACACCGCAGGCGAGTCCGTCAAGACCGTCAAGAAGATTTACCGCATTGGTAATTCCCACAATCCATATAACCGTAATGGGGATAGAAAGCCATCCAAGACCTATATAACCGTATTCGGATATAAGCTCCGGAACTCTGATAAAGTCAATTCTCACACCTGCAAGAACGGGGCAGAGAGCCGCAACAATCTGTACTGCAAATTTCAGCTTGGCATTAAGAGCATATATGTCGTCGAAAACACCAAGAGTCACTATAATTGCGCATCCTATAAGCATACCAATCATTTCGGGGTCAAAATCCGCGAAAAAAATGACACTTATCAGAAAACCGAAAAATATAGCAAGTCCACCAAGTCGTGCCGTAGGCTTTTTATGCATACGGCGATTGTCTTTCGGTATATCAACCGCACCTATTCTGAATGCAAGCTTTTTTACAAAAGGTGTTGCGGAAAATGTAATTATAAATGCTACGATAAAAGCTACAAGAAGATTTTTACTCATCATAACCGATTACCTCTCAATCAGCTTCAGATTACAAAGCCAACTTTCTTTTTTACTTTTGATATGGTGCGACGGGCAATGGCATTTGCGGTTTCAGCACCGTTTTTGTATACACTTTCAAGGTAATCCTTGTTTTTCATAAGGTCATCGTATTTTTCCTGAATGGGTTTAAGATGCTCCGCCACAGCCTCTCCGACGGCGGTTTTGAAATCGCCGTAGCCTTTGCCGGAAAATTCATTCACTGCTTCGTCAATGCTCTTTCCGGTCACAGACGAATATATTGCAAGGAGGTTGTTTACACCGTCCTTACCCTCACGATAACAGATTTCAGCTTCGGAGTCTGTAACAGCACGTTTAATCTTGCGGATAATGTCTTCGGGCTTATCAAGCAGGAAAATACATCCGTTGGGATTGGGGTCACTCTTTGACATTTTTGCAGTAGGTGTCTGCAGACTCATAATTTTTGCACCTGCGTTTTTGTCGGGGATATATCCCTCCGGAATGATGAAAGTATCCGAATAGAGAGTATTGAAGCGATGTGCAATATCTCTGGCAAGCTCAAGATGCTGTTTCTGATCTGCACCCACGGGAACAAGGTCTGTCTGGTACAGAAGAATATCTGCCGCCATAAGAACAGGGTAAGTGTAAAGTCCTGCGTTTATGTTTTCGGGGTGCTTCTGTGACTTATCCTTGAACTGTGTCATACGGTTAAGCTCACCCATCTGTGTAAAACAGTTGAGAATCCAGCCGAGCTCTGCGTGGGCAGGCACATGACTTTGTATAAACATAATGTTTTTTTCTGCGTCAAGTCCGCAGGCAATATACTGTGCAAGGAGTGAGATCGTATTCTTGCGCAGCTTTGCCGCTTCCTGCCTTACAGTAATTGCGTGCATATCAACAACACTGAAAATACAGCTGTACTCGTCCTGAAGCTTGGTCCAGTGCTTGAGTGCACCAAGGTAATTGCCAAGTGTTACCGAATCACTTGAAGGCTGTATTCCTGAAAATATAACTTTCTTGTCATTAATCATAGTATCCCTCTTAATTTCCAATAAATAATGTAATTTGAAAATTTAAACAAATTCCTTTCTACATTCTACCACAAAATACAGTATAATGTAAAGGCTTTTTTAAAAATTCATAAAAGCTTAAAAAATACGAAATAATTCAAAAAACACTTCGCAAAAGAAATGCGAAGTGTTTTTTGAATTATTTCTTTTTCTTGGATTCTGCCGTGAGAGCCATTTCGCCGTTAAGGTACATTGCCACCAACCCAAGAAGTACAAGAATTGAGGTGATATACACAATAACAGGGATGAAGTCTTTATAAATGAATTCACATATCATAGCTGCGGTATCGCCGCCGATAATGAGTGCCGCAACATAGCCGAAAAATGTGAGTCCACCGGCAAAAAGGGTTATCATAATGCCGTAGCCGAAGATTTTCTTAAGCACAGCAGAGATTTTTTTCAATACGTTTTTCATGATTGCACCTCCAGATTAAAGACCAAGGATGGGAAGCCATCCCATAAGACAGACTAATTCCAGAATAAACTGTGCAGCAACCCACCAGAGATTGTTCTTGAAAGTTTTGCCGAACTCTGCTTCCGAAAGTGTCATACCTGCATACATACCAAGTCCCAGAGGAGGAGTTATTCCGCACATTACACCGCAAATACAGGGAAGCATTGCAGCTGCAAGGAGGGGGTCGACACCAACTGTTTCAAGAGTTGAAATAAAAGTAGCACCGAATATTACAACCAGTGAAGAGCCGGGGATTACCATACCGAGGAAACAGGTAAGCAGGCAGATGAAGAATACCATACCAAACTTGCTGAATTCCATAGAGATGATAAATTCCTTCATTTCTTCAGCAACGTTCATATCATTGAAGAGTGCACCTACCATATAACCAATAATACATACACCGATTGCAGGAGAAATAGACTTAACTCCCTTTGCAAACATGTCGGCAATAGCTGAAAGTGAAACGGTTTTCTTATCCTTTGTTATAAGGCATGTATACATAGCAGATATACCTGCGATGAAAAGGAGAAGTGAGCCTGAAAGTGCCTTTGCACCTGCTGCACCGAGTCGAGAGGTGAAGAAATTGTCCTTAAAAGCATAGTCAAGAACGAAGGGAAGGAGTATAACCACAGGAAGCAAAAGTCCCTGCCAACCCTGTTTGAACACCTCTTTGAGGTTAGGAAGGTCTTCTTTTTTCATAGGCTCAACCTTGTAATATTTACAGAATGCCCACACCATTACAATTCTTTGCAGAATAAACCAGAGTGATATACCCCACAGAACAATCCAGAACTGTCCCTGGGAGAGATTCTTTTCGGGGTAAAGCGCAACAAATGCGCCCATAGCTGCAACGATATTTGAAGACGGGGGAATCATATTTCCAAGATAGCTTGCATTGCTTTCGATATTACCGGCAAGCTCGCGGGGGAATCCTGACCTTATCATAGCGGGGATTGTAAGAGTACCGGTTGCCATTACATTTCCGGGACCGCTTCCTGAAAGGGCACCCATAAAAGCTGATGCAATAACTGATACGTAACCCGCGCCGCCACGGATTCTTCCAAGAAGTGAAAGAATAATTGCAACGCAACCGTCAATAACCTTTGTTTTTGTAAGAATTATCGACATGGCAACAAACGAAGTCATTGAGTAAATAAGTGAAGTGGAAAGTCCGGAATCTATGTAACTCCAGATATTTCCCCATGTACCGCTTACTGTAAGAAGTACAAGAAAACTGAGAAGAATTGCTTCGTAAACAGGTCTCTTGAAGACTACAAACCATACGATTACAACAAGCAGCAAAATACTTAAGTAAAGGAATGCCTGTGGCATATTAATCCCTCCTGTTATTCTGAAATGGTTATAGAAATCATTCCGTAATGGTTATAATATAACACGGCTGAAAAATTTTGTCAATAGCAGAGTTGAAATTTTTTACAAGTAATTTTGGAAATACTCAAATATCGTAGTATTGACTTATGTGGGTAAATTTGTTAAAATAGAAAAAACTATACAAAGGTGGTTTCTATGAAAAAACGAATTCAATTATTTTCTATAAAAATAATTTTTGCAATGATAATAGCTTTTGTGATACTCAATCTGATATGTATGCTTTATTACAACTGTGCGATTCATAGTCGTTCTGAAACCGGCTCAACTGATTATGTGTGGGAAAAAAATAAATTTTATTCAAGAGGCACAGAGGGATTTGCTTGTGGCACTACAGATACTAATGGATTTAATAACCTGAAGACTTTTGATAAAGGTGATATTGATATTCTTGTGATGGGTTCGTCTCATATGGAAGCCTTTAATGTAAGCCAGGATAAAAATGCAGTGGCAATTCTTAATGAAAAGAATTGTGAAGCCAATAGTGGTATGAATGCTTACAATATAGGAGTTTCGGGTCATGTGCTTGTGAGATGTCTGAATAATGCAGTAAACGCAATCAATGAATTTGCGCCTCAAAAATACCTGGTTATTGAAACTTCTTCTGTTGCTCCGAATGTAGATCTCATGGAAAAGGCCTTGGCGGGAACTTTGCTTCCTATTCCGTCCAACAACGAAGGTATTATAGGACAGCTACAGAAATTTCCTTTCCTGAGACGTGCATATAGTCAAATTGAAAACTTGATGCAGAATGATGGTGGTCAAGATGAAGGGGTAGAAGTACAGACCGGAGAGGAATGTTATATTTTGTTGGATGAACTTCTTGGGAAAGTTGACCGTGAATGTGACGAGAAAGGAATTCAACTGGTTATTCTTTATCAGAGTGCTCTGGACATTGATGAAGACGGAAAGGTGTTATCGCAGGATAATATTCAGGACATTGAGAATTTCAAGTCTGTATGCGATAAATACGGAATGACTTTTATCGATATGCATGAAGCTTTTAAGACAAATTATAAAAAAACACATAATTTGCCTCACGGTTTTTCAAATTCACGAATAGGCAGAGGTCACTTAAACGAGACGGGACACAGTCTTATAGCGAATGTGCTGTTTGATGCATTGTGCAAATAAAAGCAAACAGAAAGTTGGGATTATAGATGGTATTTTCAAGTATAACGTTTATAGTGTTTTTTTGTATAGTAGCAAGTGTCATGGCTATTACCAAACTTGGATTTTTAAAGAAAAATTTTGAAGAACATAGTTTGAGAAAATTCAGACACATATTTTTGATTGCTGCAAGTTATGTGTTTTACGGTTGGTGGGACTGGCGCTTTTGTTTCTTAATGTTTGCACTGACCTATATTGCGTATATATCAGCAAAAAATATAGAAAAAAACAGAAAATATGTAAAATTTTTTAAGTTTATCGGAGTAGTTATCCCTCTGGTTGTTTTGGGACTGTTCAAATACTTTAATTTCTTTGTTGATTCTTTTTGTGATTTATTCGGAATTACCGGTTATACAACTTTAAGTATAATCCTTCCTGTAGGAATATCGTTTTACACATTTCAATCAATGAGCTATACGATAGATGTTATTCGCAAACGTATACCTTGTGCGGACTTTACTGAAGTAGCACTTTATATTTCATTCTTTCCTCAACTTGTGGCAGGACCTATCGTAAAAGCACAGGAATTTATTCCTCAACTTAAAGAAAACAGAAACATCAGCCTGAAAAACATTGAAATCGGCCTGCAGATTTTCCTTATGGGCCTGTTTAAAAAAATCGTAATTGCAGATCAACTTTCTTTGTTTGTTGATCAGGTTTTTGAAAAACCTGCAGCATTTCATTCGATATCTGTCATCCTTGCTGTTATTGCCTATTCTATACAGATATATTTTGATTTTTCAGGGTATTCAGATATGGCCATAGGTAGTGCAAAATGTCTCGGATATGACTTCAACAGAAATTTCAATATTCCGTATATTTCAAAAAATGTCAGTGAATTCTGGAAAAGATGGCACATAAGCCTTTCAACGTGGCTTCAGGAATATCTTTATATTCCACTTGGCGGAAACCGCAAAGGAAAAGTACGAACGTACATAAATCTGCTCCTGACTATGGTTATAGGCGGATTGTGGCATGGTGCAAGCTGGAACTTTGTGCTTTGGGGTGCGTTGCATGGCATTGCGCTTTGTATACATAAGTTGTTTATGGCAATGCGCAAAAACAGCAAGAATTCACGCATAGGCACACTTATAAGCATTATAGTTACTTACATCTTTGTTTGCGTATGTTGGGTTCCTTTCAGGTCTACAGATATTTCAACAACATTTGAAATTGTAAAGAAAATGTTTGTGTGGAATAGTGGCATTGTACATATCCATTCCTGGGTTATTATAGCAATTGCGGTGGTGCTGATCGGTACACTTGCGGCGGTTATAAAGGCAAAGAGACAGAAGGAACGCGTCGTTACGGGGTTTTATCCGATATTCAATCTTGAAAAATTTAGTTCCTTGGTTCTTCTTTTTGTTTTTATGGGAATTATTTTGATTTTTGCATATACAAACAGCAATCCATTTATATATTTCCAATTTTAATATGTTGAGAAGTGTGGTGGCGTAAATGAATTCACGGCAACTGCAATATGCCATTGTTCTTTCAGATACAAAGAATTTTTCTACGGCGGCAGAAAAATTGAATATATCGCAGCCTGCTCTCAGTAAGCAGATTATAGCTCTTGAAAAAGAGCTTGGGATAAAGCTGTTTGACCGCAGTACGAATCCCCTTTCTCTTACTCCTGCGGGAGAGTTTTTTACGGAAAAGGCAAAGGAGCTTCTTTTTGAAGAGGATGTTCTTTTGAAAACCCTTGAAAAATATAAATCCGGGGAAAAAGGAAAACTTGTAATCGGTGCAGTACCTTTCCGCAGTTCATATATGATGCCGTGGCTTATTAAGTCTGTAAAAAATAAATTCCCCGGATTGCAGGTGGTTCTTTCAGAATACGGACTTTCTGTTCTTGAGAAAGGACTTCTTGAGGGGGAGTATGATTTTGCAATTATGAATCTTCCCGTAAATAATCCCGAGTTTGAGACTATACCGCTTGAAGAAGATAATCTTGTTCTTGCAGTTCCCCAAAAGTACAAGAATCTTGTGAAAACAGAGAAAAAAGGTATTATAGATGACCTTTTTGCGTTAAAAGGATTGCCGTTTGTTACAGTAGGTAAAGAGCAGGAAATGCGTAAACTTTTTGATGCTCTTTGTATGGAAGCGGGATTTGAACCTGACATTTACGCACAGGTGACAGGTGTTCTTACTGCGTGGGAGGTTGTGAAAAGCGGTGTTGCCGCAACCATTATCCCCAAACAGTTTGTAGATGCAAAAGGTGAAGTAGACGACATAGGAATTTTTGAAATAAAAAATACTCCGTACAAACGTCAGCCCGCGGTCGTTACACGACGTGGTCAGTTTGTATCGGAGTATGCAAAGTTTGCAATAGAAGTATTGAAAAGGATGTAAAAATGCTGAAGCACATTTTCGGAGTGCTTCAGCATTTTTTTTACCGTATATGAATTTGCGTAAAATCGAGACGCAGGAAACTATGTTTGCACCGGGTAAGAGTGCGATATGGGTGAAACATGGCGCTTCTTTTGTTAATTCAGACGGGCAGTGTTGAAAGCTTTCATTTTCATATTCTTTCCATCTATATCTTCTACCAGAAGGTTTTCGTGGATGTATTGAACTGTCCTTTTTACCTCGTCCATATCTTTTGCAGAAAACTTAATCATACCTGCTTTCTGTGCATTTGTGCCGGTATTTGGTATAACGTCGCCGACTTTTTTCCAGATAGAAATATCATCAATATTCTTCAGGGTGTCAAGTTTGCTGTAATCAATTTTTGATATTTCCCCTGCTTTTAACAAAAGAGTAAGAGTGCAATAGTATTCTTCAAAAACAGGATTGTTTTTACTTATGTCATCTCCCATATCTCCTGTTGTAACATAGGATATAAGCATTTTCATAAAGTCAATATTATTATATTTGCGGATAACCTTATAGTCATTGTTGCCGTTAACTCTGAAACCCATTTCAAAAGCTTTTATTCCGTCGGCACCTGCGATCAGCTGGAAGTTTGCAACACCGTTTACAGCACCGATTTTTTTGAGGAGTTTCTTTATTCCGGGGTCTATGGTTTTAAGGAATTCATCGTAAAAACGGGAAGGAGTAATAACAAAATCGCAGAGACATGAATTTTCAACTTCTTCTGACAAGTACTTGTCATTCAGACAAGAAAAACTGCTTTCACCGTTGGAAATTGTATAAACAGCACTGAGTTCAACTCCGGTGAGATATTCTTCGACGACAACTTCACCGGTTTTTGAATATCCGGCTGCAGCATCAATTGCTTTTGTAAGCTCGCTCTCATTGTTGCATATGGAAATACCTTTTCTCCCGCCGTTGTCAGATGGTTTGACAATTACCGGATATTTTATTTTGTCAAGGTCTTCCCTTTTCATAGGAAGTCCGAAACAGAACTCCTGAGGAGTATTAACACCACATTCTATACACGTTTTCTTAAAAAGCCTTTTGTCACGTGTCAAATTAATCTGTTCTTCTGTTGCGTAAAATGGGGTGCCTATAGCATTTGATATACGGCAGGCTGCGAGAACTCTGTCTTCGCTGTATCCGGCTATAACACCATCTATTTTCTCCTCTTTGCATTTTTTTGCAACCGATTCGGTGTCTGAATAATCCATATTCCATGCATCATCGCTGATAAGCTTTGCGGGACTTATGTTCCAATCCTCATAGCGGTCACAACAGACAACCTCCATATCCATTTCTTTTGCAGCTTTTACAAATTCAATATCACTGCCGTCGCTGCTTATAACCAAAAGGCGCTTTCCCTCTAATGATTTCATATTTTATTCTCCTTAACTTCAGTTTTTTCTTCGCTGTCCATAAATGAACGAACTATGTATAAACTTTGAGTTGTCTGGTCATCGTGAACTATGTCTGCGCGTTTGAATACTTTATAAAATGTCAGAAAAAGAATCTTTATATCCATCCACAGAGACATCTTGCTAACGTATTCAACATCCATTTTGAATTTATCGTCCCAGGAAACGAGATTCCTTCCGTTTACCTGTGCCCAACCGGTAAGTCCGGGACGGATGTTGTGGCGTACTCTCTCATATTCGTAGTAATATGGCTTATATTTCATAAGAAGCGGGCGGGGACCTACGATGCTTAAATCGCCTTTCAGGATATTAAGCAGTGAAGGAAGCTCATCGAGACTGGTGCTTCGAAGAAGTCGCCCGAATTTTGTCAATCTTTCGGGTGCGGGAAGTAGTACCCCGTTTTCATCGGTTTCGTTTGTCATTGAACGGAATTTGTAGAGTTTGATAGGTTTTTCGTCTTTTCCCATTCTTTCGGATTTGTAAAGAACAGGGCTTCCCATGTTAATCCTTACAAAGATGGCAATAATTGCAAGCACCCACCAAAACAGCAGCAGTGCCAAAGCTGAAAGGAAAATATCCAGAAATCTTTTAAAAAATTTAGCATACATTATGTATTTCTCCTTTTACTGATGTGTTATGCCCTGTATTTCGGGAAAAATCCACTATCAGGAAGTTCTGTTCTCAATGATACAAGATAGTCATATAATTCCTGGTTGAAAATCTTTTTCCCGATATGGAAACGAGGCAAGTCGTCAAGTCTGTAAAAAGACTTTTTGAATTTAAACAGACTGTCTTCACCACTGCCTACACCACCGCCGAGGTACAAGGATTTATATCCGTTTGCACATCCCCAAAGAGCAGCTTCATAAAGAAGTAAGTTAGTGGGGGCAAGGTTTGAATATTCGCGAACGGAGCCTGAAAGATGGTAATTCATAAATCCGTTGGCATTGAGCATTATTGACGCAGCTATAACTTTACCATCCAGCTCTGCATAAAAGACTTGTGAATTATAGGGAAGATCGTCGCAAATGCTTTTATAAAATTCAGGAGAAAAATAGTAATAGGAATCAGCATTATCCTTATCCATAGTACCATTGTATATTTCTCTGAATTTTTCGTATATTTCGGGATGTCTGCCATTGTATATGTGTATTGAATTTTTCTGAGCTTTTCTTATAACATTGCGGTTTTTGCTTGTTATATTTGCCCATATTGTTTCAGGAGAAGACAAATCAAGATTAACTGTATAGCCTAGCCCAATTACATCGTATGATGTCGCGTGAAGGTGGTTTTCAATAACAGGATGAAACCTTACAAATTCGGAAATGATATTATTTTCAAAGCACCATTTTTCGTATTCAGCGAACAGAGAAGAGGTGTTAGCGCCCTCAATCAGCCAACCGCCGTAACCGTAAGGTGTTGCAAGGTCAAAATATTTGCCTTTTTCAATAACGGAACTAAAACGGGAATCGTCAGAAATATCGCGCTTCATTACAACGTTTATGCCCCTTGTGGAAGCATCTTCATAGTAAAAAAGAAGTGCAGTTCCGTCTCCGTGAATTTCAAATGCCTTCACATAGCCTGATAGCCAGTATGTATCATAATTTTCAAACGAGCAAACTATATTATTCCACTCGACTTCCTGCTGTGTTGATAAGACAGTCAGCAACTTAAAACACCTCCGTAAGCAAGTATTTCTTTTACTATGCGTTTCATATGAGTCTCATCATACCGTTGATCACATATAAGGCTGATCTCACGTTCATAAATTTCCTCTGTGGAAGGAGAAATTTCTGTATGACGGGATGATTTCGGCCAGTGAACAGGACAGTATATTTCTTTTTGTATAAGATGTGACCGCAACCCGTTGCGATTTCTGACTTTTATGGGGACGAACAGGGGACAGTCATTGTCATTAAGTTCAGGAAAAATCGCAATATCACGTAGCGAATCGAGCAGAACCTGCGCATTTTTCCGTCTTTTGTGTCTGATAAGATCCACGTTAAGCTTTGATGCAATAAGTACTTCATCGGCATCTGCCGGAAAAACACCTATATGTTCCAGCATATCCTCAGCAGTGCCAAATTTCTCAAAATAGTTTTTGTCATCCGTTTCTTCGTTGATATATGCTTTTTTGTCTGACATAGCTGTTTTTTTCAACTTAATAAAATCAGGGAAATCACCCTCAAAGCAAACCTGCGATTTAAAACCTGTGGCGAATCCGCCAGTAGCAAAACCTGCCCATTTGCGAAGACTGCCAAAACAGTAGTCAGCATTATTGGAACCTAAAGAAAAAAGAGAATGGGTAACATCGCGGATAACAATTCCGTCAAAATCACACAATTGATTGTTCTGGCTATAACCGAAATAATCAATAACAAGTACTGCATCTGCATTAGTACGGATTTCCCGGCTGAAGGCAGGATAAAAAGAAACCTCAATTCCCTCATCAAGAAACGGGTCTATCATACTTTCGCAACACCAGTCCGGAAGAGCAACTGATTTGAAATTGCTGTCCCTTATGATTGCTTTAAGTGCGCTACGGCCGGAAATAAACCACTGTGTATCCGCAGAGAACAGACTGTTTTTTTCAGTTAAAGGGATACCCCAGAATTCGCTTCCAATTTCAGTTCTCATATTTTCCCATCCTAATTTGACAAACTATCACATATATCATAATACAACTTTTTTTTGACTGTGTCAAACGTTTTTGTGTATAAGAGGCTTAAATGCAAATTTGTAGGTTTGCAAAGCTGTTAGTATTGACATTTTTTGCTCATTATTATATAATACACTAGATTGATTGTGTGATCAAAACAGTTTGAAGAATAACATGGGAGAATGTAAAATGTGTCAGATTTCCTTAATTGTGCCGGTATACAATGCCGAAAAGAGCTTACGAAAGTGCCTTGACAGTATTCAGGGACAAGTATTTGGCGATTTTGAGGTTCTTTTAATTAATGATGGCTCCAGGGATAATAGCGAGGCTATTTGTACTGAATACTGCAACAAGGATTCGAGATTCAGAATTATTAATCAGGAAAATAGCGGACCTTCTTCGGCAAGAAACAGAGGAATAGATGAATCAACCGCAAAATATCTTGCTTTTGTCGATTCCGATGACTATATAGAACCGGATATGCTTGAAAAGTTATATACTGCCGCAGAGGAAGCAAATGCAGATTTAACAATATGCGGATACTATATCGAAAATGAGCACGGCAGTAAAAAAGAGTCTGTTTGTAAATTTGATGCAGGCATTTACCGCGGTGAAGAATGCAGAAAGATAGCGATTGAAACAATTGATATTGGGATAGCAGGAAATATACGTCCGTATTCATGTATAAGGTTTGTGCGTCGTGAATGTATGGAAAATCCAAAGATGCGATTTTGTACAGAAATATATCGGAGCGAGGACTATCTTCTTTGGACGCAGGTTTTCTTTAATATTGATTGCCTCTGCCTTATGCCTGATAAATATCTCTACCACTATGTTGAAAATGCAGGCTCAATAACTCATAAGTATGTAAAAGATTACTGGAAAATGGCAAAGGAAATATATGAGAAATTGAAGCTTGAGTTGCCTGAAGAAAAAGAAATTTCTCAAAATCTTGCTTTTATGTTTATAAGGCGCACATATATGTCGCTGAATATAATAAACAAGGCAAAGGATAAATCAACCTTTAAAAGTGATATGAGAGAGATTTTAAAAGATAAAAAGCTCAGAGAGGTTGTTGACAGTATTCCTTTTAAGAAAGGAGTAAAAGTTCAGAAGCACCGGTATCTGCTTTTGAAATTCAGACTTTATTTTTTGATCAGGTTAATAAATTGTTATCGCCATAGAAAATTTATGAAGTAAGGGATGAGAATCGTGAAGGCTGGAATTATAACGTTTCATTTTGCGCACAACCAGGGTGCTGTTTTGCAAGGCTATGCGTTGCAGAAGTTTCTGAAAAAATTGGGGCATGATGCAGAAGTTATAAACTATTGTCCGCCGTACCATACAAATCGTTACAGTGCAAGAAGAAATCCTTTTATAATGGCATCGGATACCCTTAAAAAGAATAAAAATCTGAAAATTCAAAAAAGGTTATATAAAGCAGCTCGTTCCTTTGCAAAAGGAATTTATATTTCTGTTACCGGAGTATACAAACTGCGTGAGAAAAAGTTTGGCGATTTTGTAAAGAAAAATCTTGATTTGACAAGAGAATATAAATCCCTTAAAGACCTTCAGAAAAATCCTCCAAAGTGTGATATATACATATCGGGGAGTGACCAACTGTGGAATCCTGAATTGGTGAACAATGGGTTTGACGGTGCGTATTTTTTGGATTTCGGAGCAAGTAACATAAAAAAGATTACTTATGCAGTCAGTCTGAAGGAGAGTTATACACAGAAAGAAAAAGACGAGATAAAGGCATACTGTAGAAATATTGATGTTATTTCATCACGCGAGAAAAGTGAAACTCTTGATGAACTGCTTGGAGAAAACTACACAGTGTGTGTGGACCCGACCCTGCTTCTTTCAAAAGAAGAGTTTGCTGATGCAGAAAACGAAATTGAGGAAAAAGAGCCATACATTTTTGTATATGGCTTTGAAACATCGCCCAATATGGTTGAGGCGGTAGATGTGATTTCAAAAGCTACGGGATTTCGGGTTATCAACGGTTCTCCGGACAGAGTATATCTTAATAATGCGACAAAGCTTCGCAATTATGGTCCGGGCGAATTTCTCGGCTATATAAAGAATGCTGATTTTGTGATAACAAACTCTTTCCATGGAACGGCATTTTCGCTTATTTATAATAAAAAGTTTGTTACGGTAGCACATACAACTCGCGGTAGGAGAATGACAGAGTTGCTTGGGAAGATGGGGCTTTCGGACAGAATATGGTCAGAGAATGGTTGTAAGTGGGAAGAAGAGATTGATTATTCAGTGGCAGAACAAAGAAGGAACGAATTGAAAGAACAAGCTACAGAGTACCTTAACAATAATTTGAAATGAGGGAATTTTATTATGCCGGAATTATATAGCAAAGAAAATTTGTCACAATGCTGCGGATGTACCGCCTGTTTTGCAGAATGTCCGACAGATGCCATAACAATGGTTTGTGATGAGGAAGGTTTTTTGTATCCTTCGATTGATAAAGAAAAATGTATAGAGTGTAATGCGTGTGTACGGGTGTGCCCGCTGAAAGAAGAGAGTAAAGCTGTTAGGGAAGAAACAAAAACTTTCATTGCACTTAAAAACAAAAATAAAGAAACAATCCTCTCAAGTTCTTCGGGTGGAGCCTTTTCCGCAATTTCAGACTATATATTGAGCGAGGGCGGTGTAATTTACGGTGTAGTTTTTGATGAAAAACTACAGGCTGTTCATATACGTACTGACAATAAGGCCGGACGCGATGAAATGAGGGTTTCAAAATATCTGCAAAGTGATATGAAGGACATTTTCAGCAAGGTAAAGACAGATGCGGATAACGGAATGAAGATTCTTTTCACCGGGACTCCTTGTCAGATTGAGGGACTTAAACGGTTTCTTAAAAAAGATTATGAAAATCTCTACCTGGCGGATATAATTTGCTATGGGGTGCCAAGTCCGCTGATGTTTTCGGAGCATATTAAAAATATTGAAAAAACAAGAAAGAAAAAAGTAAAAAATTATAAATGCAGATCTAAAGTTCAGGGTTGGCACAGGCATATAGAAGAAGCTGTGTTTGAAAATGGAAAGAAAGAGGCAGGAACTCCGCTTTTGCAGGAACATAAGGTGCTTTTCCACGGTGGGAATATATTGCGTCCTTCATGTTATGAGTGCCAATTCACAAATCTTTACAGGCCATCGGATATTACGTTGGGAGATTTCTGGGGAATAGAAAAGTGTATGCCTGAATGGGATGACCAGACAGGGACATCAATAATACTTGTCAATTCTCCAAAGGGTGAAAAATTGCTGGAAAAAATAGAGAAAGATGTTGTTATTCGAAAAAGCGATGTTTACGGCAGGCAACCTCATCTTGAAATGCCTGTTAAAAAACCCGCAGGCCGAGAAGAATTCTGGGACATGTACCGTAAATATGGATACAAATGTGTTGCAGCCAAATACGGCAGAAACAACCTTAAGAGTAGGGTGAAATATGTTGCAAAAAAACTCTTGAGAAAAAGCTGAAAATGAATAATGATATTGTGAAAAACATATTTTTGCAGATTTACTAAAAACTCGAAAGAGGGAAAGATAAAATGGCGGAAAATGAGAGAATATGGCTTTCCTGCCCTACAATACACGGGGAGGAACAGATTTTTATTAAAGAGGCATTTGATACCAACTGGGTAGCCCCCCTTGGAAAAAATGTTAACGAATTTGAAAAAGAGATTGCTTCATTTGTCGGTGTAAAGGGTGCCGCAGCTATGACTGCGGGAACTCACGCACTTCATCTTGCAGTAAAGCTTGCAGGTGTTAAAGAGGGGGATATTGTCCTTTGTTCCGACCTGACATTTTCTGCGACGGTTAACCCTGTTAGTTATGAAAACGGCACACAGGTGTTCATAGACAGCGAGCGTGACACCTGGAATATGGATCCCAATGCTCTTAAAATTGCTCTTGAAAAATACAAGGGTAGAGTTAAGGCAGTTATGCTTGTGCATCTTTACGGTACTCCGTCAAAGATTGATGAAATCAGGGCTCTTTGTGATGAATACGGTGTGATACTTATTGAGGATGCGGCAGAATCCCTTTCTGCCACATATAAGGGTAAACAGACCGGATCTTTTGGTAAGTTTGCCGCAATCAGCTTTAACGGCAACAAGATTATAACATCCTCCGGCGGTGGAATGTTCCTTTCCGATGATGAGGACGCAGTGAAGAAAGTACGATTCTTCTCAACACAGGCACGTGAGCCGTTTCCTTATTATCAGCACGAGGAAATCGGCTACAACTACCGTATGAGTAATGTTGTTGCCGGTATCGGCAGAGGTCAGCTTCTTCACCTTGAAGAACACAGAAAATTGAAAGAAGAAATATACTTCCGCTATAAAGAGGGACTCAGGGATTTGCCCGTAAGTATGAATCCTTATGAGAAATGTGCAGTTCCTAACTTCTGGCTCAGTTGTATGCTCCTTTCTGAAGAGGCAATGAAAATTACAAATCCCGAAAAAATCCGTCTTACACTTGAGACGGAAAATATCGAATCAAGACCTGTATGGAAGCCTATGCATATGCAGCCTGTATATAAGGAACACGATTTTATTACTGCAGGTGACAATGTTGGTGAGGACATTTTCAGACGCGGACTATGTCTGCCCAGTGATATAAAGATGACAAAGGTTCAGCAGAACAAGGTAATAGATTTAATAAAAAAATGCTTTGAGGGATAAAAATGTCAAAAATTGTTATACTGACAAACTCAATAACGGGACTTCGTTCTTTCAGAATTGAAGTTATGAAAAAATTCCGTGAAGAGGGACATTCAGTTATAATCTATTGTCCTGTCCACGAGGAAACGGAAGAATTTACCGAAATCGGTTGCGAAGTGAAGTTTGTGAAAAATATTCAGCGCCGCGGTACAAGTATTAAGACGGATATTAAGCTGTTTCTGGAATATTTCAAAATTCTCGGCAAGGAAAAGCCTGATATAGTTTTCACTTACACAATAAAGCCGAATGTATATGGTGCGCTTGCCTGCGGCATTAGGGGGATTCCCTGTGCACCGAATATAACTGGTCTTGGCAGTGCCGTTGAAAACGGCGGCAGGATGCAGAAACTTACGGTGTTTTTGTATAAGCTTGGATTTTTCCGTGTTAAGAAGGTGTTTTTTCAGAATAAGGAGAATATGGATTTCTTCGTAAAGAAGAAAATTGCCCTCGGCAAGCACGAGCTTTTGCCGGGTTCAGGTGTGAATCTTGAAAGATTTCAGCTTATGCCGTATCCCGAAAAGGATACTGTGGAGTTTGCATTTATCTCCCGTATTATGAGGGAAAAGGGTGCCGACCAGTATTTAGAGGCGGCAGAAGCTATCAGGGAAAAGTATCCGAACGCGGTTTTCCACGTTTGCGGAAGTTGTGAAGAGGCTTATCAGGAAAGACTTTCCGAGCTTCACGAAAAAGGAATTATAAATTACCACGGCAGACTTCGTGATATCCGAGAAATACATAAGGAAATTCACTGTACGGTTCATCCTACGTATTATCCCGAGGGGATGAGTAATGTGCTTCTTGAATCCTGCGCAAGCGGTAAGGCAATTATTACCACTGACCGCAGCGGTTGCCGTGAAATTGTTGATGATGGTGTAAACGGATATATAGTACAGCAGAAGAATACACAGGACGTAATCGAAAAGATTGAAAAATTCCTTGCTCTTTCATTTGAAGAACGAAAAGAAATGGGTCTTCGCGGCAGGGAAAAGGTAGAGAAAGAATTTGACCGTAATATTGTAATTGATAAGTATGTAAATGCGTTGAAATAGAATTTTGGGAGGATATTTATATGGATGGTTATAAAAAAATTATAAAAAGCAGAAAGCATCGGATCATGATTCTTAAAATGATGAGTTTTATTCCTGATAGCATTATGCTTCGTTTACAGTATTACATAAAGTTAAAAAGAAAACTGAATTTAAAAAACCCAAAACGTTTTTCAGAAAAATTACAGTGGTACAAGTTGTATTATAGAAATCCCGAAATGCGCATCTGTTCAGATAAAGCTGATGTTCGGAACTTTGTGAAAAATTGTGGACTAGAACATATTTTAGTTAAATGTTATGGAATATATTCTTGTCCGGAAGAAATAAATTTTGATGAATTACCTACATCTTTTGTAATGAAAAAAACTTTAGGCGGGGGCGGTAATAGTGTTCTGCTTATCAAAGATAAGAAAATAGAAGATGTTGCTAGTTTGAAAAAAACGGCTTCTAATTGGGTAAAAAAACCAAAAGCGAAAAAAAATTCAGGAAGAGAGTGGGCATACAAATCTGAAAAGTCAAAGATAATCATAGAAGAGTTCTTAATGGAAAAGGGAACAGATTCAAGCAGTATAGATGATTACAAATTCATGTGTTTTAATGGCAAGGTACAGTATGTGTTTGTGTACAGAGATCGTTTTAAAAATGTGAAGAGAGCAATCTATGACAGAGATTGGAACTGCTTAAGTATTGAGTCGGGATACGAGCGCCTTTTGGATGATGTTGAAAAACCCAAGGACTTTGAAGAAATGTGTGAAATAGCGGAAAAACTTTCGGAAAAATTCCCATTTGTGCGCGTGGATCTTTATTGGGTGAATGAAAAAATATATTTTGGAGAAATGACATTTTATCCGACTTCGGGATATATTCTGTTTGATCCGGATGAGTTTGATTTTATATTGGGAGATCATTTTGTTCTTCCGGAAAAGAGAAAAAGCATATGAAGAAAATAATATTTTTCACTGGTTCAATGGGGCGTGGAGGCGCAGAAAGGGTAATCTCAATACTTTCCAATCTGTACGCAGAAAAAAGGTGGAAGGTTGATATTGTTATGCTTTTGCATAATAAACCTGCAGGCTACTCCCTTGATGAACGTGTTGAAGTAAAAAAGTTTTTTCCTGAAAAAAGTGGTATGGTTAAAAAAATCATATGCAACATAAAAAATATCCGCACTTACATAAAAAAAGAAAAACCGGATGTGGTTGTTTCCTTTATGGCACAAAACACGGTTATTTCAGCAATTGCATGCAGAGGTACCGGGGTGCGGTACATCGCTTCGGAACGGATTGACCCCGCCTGTGTAAAACGTAATTTTGTGTACAGAAAATTATTAAACAGTATTTACAAAACAGCAGATGCCGTGATTTTCCAAACCGAAAGAGCGAAGAGCTATTTCAATGAAAAAATACAGCAAAACAGTGTGATAATCGGAAACCCTGTTAATGTTGCTTGTGAAGCCGCCGAGAATCCTGCAAAAAAAATTGTGACCGTCGGAAGACTCACTTATCAGAAAAATCATAAAATGCTGATAAATGCTTTTAAAAATGTACTGGCAACTCATCCCGGATATATTTTAGAGATATACGGGGAAGGTGTGGAAAAGAAAAATCTCTCAAAACAAATCAAACTTCTGGGACTGGAAAATAATGTTTTTTTGTGCGGCAATCAGCCTGATGTTCACGAAAAAATCAAGGATGCACAGATGTTTGTGCTTTCGTCTGATTTTGAAGGACTCTCAAATGCGCTTCTGGAAGCAATGATGATGGGGCTTCCCTGTATTTCAACCGATTGCGCCGGTTCCGATGAAGTTATAGAAAACGGAAGGAACGGAATCCTGGTGCCTGTAGGTGATGGAAAAAGATTAACAGAAGCAATTATTGAAATTATAGAAAATGATGCAATCAGGCGAGATATTGCTGAAAATGCAAAGATAAGTGTCGAAAAATTCAAGGCGGAAAACATAATAGGTCAGTGGACAAAAGTGATTGAAGGGGATATGATATGAAACTTAAAAGAGTAATAAAGCGGCTCACAAGAGTTTTATCCGATAAAGCTTACATAAGGTTAAAATATTTCTCGCGTTTTAGAAAATTCCCTGACCTTAAAAATCCTAAAACCTTTTGCGAAAAATTACAATGGCTTAAGCTTTACGATAGAAATCCTGAATATTCAAAAATGGTTGACAAGTATGAAGTCAGAGAGTATGTAAAGGAAAAACTCGGTGAAGAATATCTTGTTCCGCTTTTAGGAGTATGGGACAGCTTTGATGAGATTGATTTTGATAAACTTCCCCGGCAGTTTGTCCTGAAGTGCACTCACGACAGCGGTGGACTTGTAATTTGCAAAGATAAGAGCAAGTTGAATATTGAGAAAACAAGGAAAAAAATTAATAGGTCACTTAAAAATAATTATTATTGGAGTGGCAGGGAATGGCCCTATAAAGATGTTAAGCCAAGAATAATTGCAGAAAAATATATGGTAGATGAATCCGGGACGGAGCTTAAGGATTATAAATTTCTGTGCTTTAACGGAAAGCCTATGTTTGTGGAATATCACACCGGAAGATTTACAGAAAAGCACACTCAGGATTTTTATGATATAAACTGGAACAAAACCAATATATCCCAGGAAGGAACAATGTCAGATTTTACAGTGGAGAAACCGATGCTGTTTGATAAAATGATAGAGCTTACCAATATCCTTGCTGATGGGATACGCCATGTGAGAATAGACTGGTATAATATTAACGGCAAAATATATTTTGGAGAAATTACTTTTTTTGATAATTCGGGATTGGTTCCGTTCGATAAAGAAGATGACGATTTACTTTTAGGAAGTCTTATAGATTTGAAAGAAGGTTAAGAAAATGTTTGCTGAGTTTGAAAAGCACGAATCCAACGTAAGGTCTTATTGCAGAAATTTCCCTATTGTTTTTAATGAAGCCAGAGGTGGCAAGTTGTATTCCGAAAGCGGCGAAGAGTATATTGACTTTTTTGCCGGAGCAGGTGCAATGAATTATGGACATAACAATCCGTATATAAAGAAAAAGATTCTTGAATATTTGTCAAAGGACTGCATTATTCATGCTCTTGATATGTATACGGTTGAAAAAAGAAATTTCATAAAAACCTTCCGCGAGAATATTCTTGAACCAAAAAATCTTGATTACAAAATTATGTTCTGCGGTTCAACCGGTACAAATGCAGTTGAGGCGGCTCTTAAGCTTGCAAGAAAAAACACAAAGAGAACAAATGTGTTTGCCTTTTCCGGTGCGTTTCACGGGATGACACTCGGTTCTCTTGCGCTTACAAGTGATACTCACAGCCGTGGGGGAGCAGGAGTTCCTCTTAATAACGTAACATTTATGCCCTATTCCACCCAGTTTGATGATTACAGAAAATCTATTGAGTATATCGAGTGGGCTATAAAGGACGACCACTCAGGTATAGATAAGCCTGCTGCAATGATTCTTGAAACCATTCAGGCAGAGGGCGGAATAAATGTTGCAGATGAAAACTGGCTTCGCGAAATAAGAAGAATCTGCAGCGAAAATGACATTATTATGATTTGCGATGATATTCAGGTCGGAGTATGCAGAAGCGGCGGATTCTTCTCCTTTGAAAGAGCCGGTATTGTGCCAGATATGGTAGTAATGTCAAAGTCAATAAGCGGATTCGGACTTCCTATGTCAATCCTTCTTATGAAGCCTGAATTTGATATTTTTACCCCCGCAGAGCACAACGGAACATTCCGTGGAAATCAGCTTGCTTTTGTAGGTGCTGCTGCAGGTATTGAGTTTTACAGACAGGCAGATTTGCCCGGTATTGTAAAGAAAAACGAAGCAATTATAAAAGAATACCTTGAAAGTGAAATTCTTCCTATGGATAAAAGGCTTTCTGCCCGTGGTATAGGTATGATCTGGGGAATTGATTTCTCGGAAATTGACCCTGCACTTTCCAAAACAGCAATGCAGGAATGTGTTAAAAACGGCGTTGTGATAGAGCGTGCCGGTCGTAATGACTGTGTGCTTAAGATACTTCCTACTCTTGTAATTGAAGAAGAAGATTTGCGCAAGGGCCTTCAGGTTGTAAAGAATGCAGTTGAAAAAGTTTTAAAGGAATGTGGTAAATAATGAAAAAAGGTCTTGTAAGTGTAGTTATTCCTTCCTACAACGGAAGTGATAAAGTTGGCAGAGCTGTTAAAAGTGCTCTGAACCAAACTTATAAAGATGTTGAAGTAATAGTGGTTGATGACAACGGACTCGGCACTGAAGAACAGATAAAAACGGAAAAAGCTCTGGAAGAGTTTAAAGATTACCCGAATTTCCGTTACATAACTCACGAAGTGAATAAGAACGGCTCGGCTGCCAGAAACACCGGAGCAAGGGCGGCAGAGGGTGAATTTATCGGTCTTCTTGATGATGATGATGTTTATTTGCCCCATAATGTGGAGATTCATATGAATCGATTTAAGGAGCTGGACGAAACTTATGCACTGGTGTACTGTTCCTGTGAGCAGTACAGAGGTGATACTTTTGTAAAGGTTCTCCACAAGACAAAATGTGGAAGTCTGTTTTATGATGTTATGCGTCATTGGGCTATTATAGGGAGTAGTGAACTTATCGTCAAAAAAGAAGCTTACGATGCTGTTGGTGGATTTGATGAAAGCTTCAGACGCCATCAGGATTGGGAATTTACGGCGAAAATTGCACATAAATATAAGATTGGTGTGGTTGAAGAAGTCGGCACAAGAGGCTATCTTGAATACAGAAATTCTCCGGGTAATTATGAAACTGCAAAAAAATACCGCGTTCACTATATTGAAAAGATGATGCCTTATATGCAGTCGCTTACAAAAAAACAGCAAAAAGAAATAATTACAGCAAATTATGTCAGCCTTATAATGCAGCTTCTGCGCAAAGGGAAAATAGTAAAATTTATTAAGGAATATAACGGCTTCAAATTGGGCTTTTATGGTGTGCCGTTTGTCTTAAAATATGCTTATCATTATTTCTTTAAAAATAAAAACTTCTGGACGTTAAAGAAAAGAAAATAAATTTACTGAAAGGCATTTGTATGGAAAAGAAAAATTATATCCCGTCTTTTTTAGTTTCATATTTGCTTTCTATAAAAGGTCTTAATCAGATTATGGGAATTATACTTAGAAAAGGTGACGGAATTATGTTTATGAATCTGATTCCGGTAGCAGCTTTGCTGGTTTTACACTTTTTCATCTCAGACAAGAAAAACGACCTTAATATGGATAAGAAAGCGCTTCTTTTTGTATACTATATCGTCAGTGTGATTGTGGTATATAAATATGCTGCAGTGCGCACCACTTTTTCTGCTGTTAATGCTTTTGTGTACTGCCTTATTCCAATATACATATCCTTTTACAAGATAGATGTAGAGAAAGTACTGAATTATATGTTGCTTTTTTCTGCACTTGTAATGCCTGTTTCAAACGAGTTTTTCAAAGATGTGGGAGCACGGTACGAAACTATTGGTATGTCGACAACATACAATATATTACCGTTTGTTGTTGCGGCTATAGTTCACTTTATGTATTATAGGAAGAAGGCTACCTTCTGGACATGGATAGGCTACGGCATAAATTTATATTACCTCATAAAGGTAATATATCTTGGAAACCGCGGGCCGATTATTTCGTTGATGGTGTGTGCACTTCTTCTCTTTATCCGCAAAATTAATCAGGACGGCACTGTGCGCAAAAATACAGGCAGGACTTTGTTTATAACGTTGTCTGTCGGAATTTCAGCCATTCTGATAGTGAGTAATGTTGAAAGTATAATCCTTTCTGTTCACAGTTGGCTTCAAAGTATGGATGTAAACTTGGCATTCATAAGTAAATCGGTAGCAAAAATACAACAAGGCGATATATCAAACGGAAGAAGTAGGCTATTTGATTTTGTAATAGATGGCATAAAAGAAAATTACTTGATAGGAAACGGCATTTCTTCAATTGCCTACAAGAGCTTTGGAAGATTCCCTTATCCTCACAATTTATTTTTGCAGATGTGGTATGATCTGGGGATAATTGTATCGCTTCCCCTTCTTTTTGCAGTAGGAAGAGCAACAAAAATAACAATATTCAACTATAATATAAACAAAGAGACTATGACGATACTTATCCTTTTATTTACATTGTCAATACCAAGACTTTGTTATTCAGCAGAATTCTGGGATAATACAACGTTTTGGTTTTTAATGATGTTTTCAATTTCTCCGAATGTATACAGTGAAAATGCAGCCGGAGATGATATAGGGGATATTGATGAAAAAATAGGTGAGACAAATGAGTGAAAGTAATACAAAAAAACAAGTTTTTTCGGGGCTGATGTGGCGGTTTTCCGAAAGAATACTGGCACAGCTTGTAACCTTTATAGTATCTGTTGTCCTAGCACGGCTTCTTGACCCGGCAAGTTACGGTGCAATTGCCATTGTAAATATATTTATAGCACTCGCAAATGTTTTTGTAACAAGTGGATTCGGAAATTCACTTGTGCAGAAAAAAGATTCTGATGATACGGATTTTTCTACGGTATTCTATTTTGGAATAGGTTCGGGAATTATATTATATCTGTGTGTTTTTTTTACAGCGCCTTTCATTGCTTCTTTTTATGATATGAAGATTCTTACCCCTGTTCTAAGGGTAATGGGTCTTAAGCTGATACTTGCCGGAGTAAACAGTGTTCAGCATGCTTATGTGTCAAAAAAAATGATATTCAGAAAGTTTTTCTGGTCAGCTCTATTAGGTACTTTGACTAGTGCGATAGTAGGTATTACTATGGCATATATGGGCTTTGGAATATGGGCACTTGCAGGTCAGTATATGTTTAGATCTATTGTGGATACGGTTGTTTTGTGGTTTACGGTAAGGTGGAGACCGAAAAAACTTTTTTCATTCAGTAGGTTAAAGAGCTTATTTTCATACGGCTGGAAAATTCTTGCTACTTCTTTGGTGCGCACAGGTTATAAAGAAGTCCGGGGAATAGTAATAGGAAAGATGTATACTGCTTCTGACCTTGCATACTACGATAAGGGAAAAAGCTTTCCGTCTCTGGTTACAACAAACATATATGTTGCCGTACAAAGTGTAGTATTTCCCGCAATGGCAAAGGTACAGGATGACCTTAAGCAGCTTAAGGCGATGACAAGAAGACTTGTGAGGCTTCACAGTTATATTGTCCTGCCTCTTCTACTTGGCTTGGCAATGGTTGCAGAACCTGTAATACAGCTTTTGCTTACTGAAAAATGGATTTTTAGTGTTCCTTTCCTGCAAGCATTCTGTATCATATTATCTTTCGAACCTATTCAGACTGCTAATCTTCAGGCAATTAAAGCGATTGGAAAAAGCGATATATATCTTAAACTTGAAATTATAAAAAAAACTATAGGCATTGTGGCTCTTATTGTAAGTGCAAGGTACGGAGTATGGGCTATTGCCCTAGGTGAAGTTGTTGTGGAATTCTTTGCGGCATTAGTAAATATTTATCCCAACAAAAAATATATTGATTACGGATATATGGAGCAGATACGGGATTTATTCAATGCAGCTATCCCACTGACATTAATGTGTATAGCAGTATTGTGTATGAATATGTTTAATGTAGGAACATTTACTGAACTGGTTATAAAGGTAGCGGTAGGTGCAGTAGCCTATGTGGGAAGCTCCGTTATTTTCAAAAATGACAGTTTTGTTTATATATGGAACTATATCACAAAGCGGAAATAAATTGAGGTGAATTTAGTTGACAAAAGTATTGGTTTTAATGGGTGGTTTATCAACCGAAAGAGAAGTTTCGCTCCGCAGTGGCAATGCCGTGGCGAAAGCTCTTGAGGAAAAGGGTTATGAGGTTGCTGCCCTTGACATACAAAAGGAAACTATCGGCAAAATCCAGGAAATCAATCCCGATGTGGTATTTCTTGCTCTCCACGGAAAATACGGGGAAGACGGATGTATCCAGGGTATGCTTGAATGGATGGGCTATCCTTATACAGGCCCCGGTGTTGCATCCAGTGCAATCTGTATGGACAAAATTCTCACAAAGAGGATTCTTGTAAATCACAATATACCTACTCCGAAGTTTATGGAATTTAAGTCCTTTGATAAGTGGACGAAAGATGTAATTCTCAAAAATTTCTCTATGCCTGTTGTGCTTAAGGCGGCATGTCAGGGTTCAAGCATCGGTGTGAGCATTGTCGGAAGTGAAGCACAGCTTGAAAAAGAAATTGAGGAGATTTTGAAATATGGCGACAGCCTTCTTGTTGAAGAATTTATTGGCGGAACAGAGCTTACAGTTCCTATTATCGGAAATGAAAACTACCGTGCACTTCCAATAATTGAAATCACCTCCGAAAACGAGTTTTACGATTTTGAGTCGAAGTATACACAGGGTATGTGTCAGCATATTATCCCTGCACGGATTGATGAAGCTACGTACAAAGCAGTTGAAAAAGCCGCACTTCAGGCATATGGAGCCGCAGGTTGTAAGGGCTTTTCGCGAGTAGACGTGATAATTGATAAAAATAACAATCCTTATGTTATTGAAATAAACACTATCCCCGGAATGACGTCTATGAGTCTTTTTCCGGATTCAGCGCGCTATGCAGGAATTGAATTTCCCGAGCTTCTGGATGAAGTTGTAAAACTTGCATTGGAGAAAAAATTATGAAAAAGATTATAATTATCGGTGCTGGTACTTTTTCAACAGTTGTTATTGAGTCCATTCTGGAAAATCCTTTTTATGAGGATTATGAAATAGAGGGTTTCCTTGATGATGGGAGCATCTGCGACGGAAATTTTGACTATCCTCTTTTGGGTAAAATTGACGATGCGGAAAAATTCAACGACAAAGATACTTACTTTGTGTTGGCGATAGGCTCACCTGATGCGAGAAGGTCTATTGCTGAAAAGCACCCCTACCTTAACTATCTGACAGTTATCGATAAATCAGCTAATATAAGCAAATATGCAACCATCGGAAAAGGTTGCGTGATTATGAAAAACACATCAATCAACACTCTTGTAAGAGTAGACGATTTTGCAATAGTAAATACCGGCGCAATAGTTGACCATCATGTTAAGGTTGGTCGCTATACTCATGTGGGACAGGGTGTAGTTCTCTGGCACAGCGCACAGGTTGACGAGTGTCAGCATCTTTTCCCAGGAACAGTTATTAAGGGTTAGGAGCAGGCTGTGCCTGTCCCCGGGTCGCGTACTTACCTAGTAAAACATAATTCCACGCGTTTGAATTTTATATAATTTACCACATGGTAAAAAGGAGAAGAATTATGACAACGCAGTTTGAAGAATTTCTGAATGTCCTTGGACATTCAGTGTTTGGATCTGAATATTGTCCCTCGGGAAAAGCCGATTGCACAGCTATATATAATATGGCAGTAAAGCAGGGGGTTTTTCCTCTTGTTTATCCGGTTGTTTCTGAAAAAATTCCGTCTTCCGATATGAAGTGGGAAATGCTCTTCCTGCAAACTGTTGCAATTAATGAGAAAAAACTGTATTGCCTCCAAAAAATAATTGAAAACTTTGACAAAGAGAATATAGAATACTGCGTTCTTAAAGGTGTCAGTGTAGCAAGTGTGTATTTTATGCCGGAATGTCGTGCTTCGGGAGATATAGATATTTATGTATATCCCGAAAGTGAAAGAAAAGCAACAAAAATCCTCGAAAATATGGGGATGAATATCGTACCCAGAGGTGCGGAGGGTCATCACTTTGAAGCGAGGGACAAAAACGGTGGACTTATTGAGGTTCATATTGCCTTGTATGATAAAATGCTCGGACACATCGTCTTTAAAAATAAGTTTTCAGTTACACAGCCATTCATAACTGTTGAGACAAAAGGCGGATTTACGGCAAACTCATTAGGTATCCTGGATAACCTCAATTTCCTTACGGCACATCTTATCAAGCATTTTGTCAAGGAGGGGTGCGGTATCCGCCAGGTTACAGACCTGCTTGCTTTTGTGAATACGTATAAAGATGAAATTGATATGGAAAAGTATTTTTCAGTGCTGAAAGAAATTAAGTTTGACACATTTATCAAAAATATTTTTGGTATAGGGGTGAAGTACTTCGAACTTCAGCTCAACGATTATGAAACAGAGTTAAGCGACAAAATTCTTGAAGATATAGAAACAGGCGGAAGTTTTGGCTTTGGTGAAGAGGAACGAAACGGATTTTACGAAAGTTTCCTGAAAACTCGTTCAGAAATGTCTGCTGACGAATTTAACAAAAATCTCGATAAAAAACGTAAACAAAGCATTATAAAGAGTGTGCTTTTACCGGGTAAAGGTTTCCTGATAAAAAAAGGATATAACTATCTCAAAAAATCTTCACTGCTTTATCCTGTTGCATATATTCACAGAATCTTTGACGTGTTAAAGCTTTTAATAAGCAGAAAACGAAAAATATCGGATTTAAATTATAAAGAAAAATCAAACAGTACCATTGACGACAGAATGAAACTGATGGAAGAAATGAAAATTATATAAAAAAGGAAAATGAAATTATGTACAGTGAAAAGTTTTTTTGCCCATACCGCATATGTCCGCTCGGGGCCCACAGCGACCACCAGTACGGAATAGTAAGCGGTTTTGCCATTGATAAAGGCATAGAAATTGAATATGATAAAACTACTGACGGAAGTATCGTTCTTTCCAGTAATGAATTCTCAACACAGGTAGAGTTTTCTCTCAATAAACCCATTTTGAAAAATGGTGACTGGGCAGACTATTTAAGAGGTGCTGCGGCATCCCTTAATCGCAACTATGATCTTCCCTACGGTGTGAAGGCACATATAAAAGGTAGTCTTCCTATTGGCGGACTTTCCTCGTCTGCGGCTGTAATTATTGCATTCCTCGGCACACTTTGCCGTGTAAATGGGATAGTTCTTTCAAAAGGTGAAATTGTTGATACTGCTCTTTGGGCAGAAAGAAATTTCGTGGGAGTAAGTGTAGGTAAGCTTGACCAGTCCTGTGAGGTTTATTCTAAAAAGGACCACCTCCTTAAAATTGACACCAAGGATGACTCTTACGAGCTTATTACGAAGCACAAGGACATGCCACCATTTGAATTTGTTGTATTTTTCAGCGGACTTGAAAGAAGTCTTGTAGGAAGTAAATTCAATATGCGTGTGGACGAGCTTAAGAGTGCCGCTTATGCGCTCAAGGCATTTTCAGGTATGGAATACGGCAAGTTTGAGGATGCTGTTCTCCGCGATGTTCCCAAGGAAGTTTTTGAGGAGTACAAGCACAAGCTTCCCGAAAACTGGAAAAAAAGAGCAGAGCATTTCTATACAGAATTTGAACGTGTTAAGAATGGCGCGGAATTTTGGAGAAAGGGCGACCTTGCATCTTTCGGACAGCTTGTTTTCCAAAGTGGGGAAAGTAGCATCTACAACTTTGAGACAGGTTCTGTTCAGCTTAAGAAAATCCACGAAATTATGCTTGAAACCCCCGGAATTTACGGAGGACGTTTCAGTGGCGCGGGATTCAAGGGCTGTGCAATGGCTCTTATAAATCCTGAATACAAAGAAGAAATTGCATATAACGTTACAACGCAGTATCTTAAGGAATTCCCCGAACTTGAGGGTAAGTTCAGCGTGAATTTCTGTAATACTGCAGACGGAGTAAAGCTTAACTGAAAGGAAAGATGTTACAATGAAGATTACAGTTGCAGGAACAGGATATGTAGGTATTTCAAATGCGATTTTGCTTGCGCAGAATAATGAGGTGTGGGCGGTAGATATCGTTCCTGAAAAGGTGGATATGATAAATAACGGCAAATCCCCCATCGTAGACAAGGAAATCGAGGAGTATCTTAAAGAAAAGACTCTTAACCTTACTGCTACAACAGATGCACAAAAAGCATACAAGGATGCGGATTTTGTTATCGTGTCAACACCCACAAACTATGACCCGAAGCTAAACTATTTTGATACGTCTTCGGTTGAAAGTGTAATTGAGCTTGTAATGGAAATAAATCCTTCGGCTGTTATTGTTATAAAATCAACTGTACCCGTTGGATATACTGAAAAAGTAAGGGAAAAATATAACTGTGACAATATTATTTTCTCTCCTGAATTTTTAAGAGAGGGAAAAGCTCTTTACGATAATCTCTATCCTTCAAGAATTATTGTGGGATTTCCGAAAAACAATGAAGTTCTGGCAGAAAAAGCAAATGTTTTTGCATCTCTTCTTCAAGAGGGCGCAATCAAGGATGATATACCTGTACTTTTTACTAATCCTACCGAAGCGGAGGCGGTAAAGCTTTTTGCTAATACGTATCTTGCTCTTCGGGTATCATTCTTTAACGAGCTTGATACATATGCAGAGGTAAGAGGGCTTGATACAAAGCAGATTATTGAAGGAGTAGGTCTCGACCCGAGAATTGGATCGCATTACAATAACCCCTCTTTTGGATACGGGGGATACTGTCTGCCAAAGGATACAAAGCAGTTGCTTGCTAATTTCAACGATGTACCAAATAATATTATTCGTGCGATTGTTGATGCAAACAGCACCAGAAAAGATTTTATAGCGGACAGAATTATAGAAAAGAATCCTAAAATAGTGGGAATATACCGTCTTACAATGAAAGCAAATTCCGATAATTTCCGTCAAAGCTCTATACAGGGTGTAATGAAAAGAATTAAGGCAAAGGGCATAGAAGTTGTAGTTTATGAGCCTACACTCAAGGAGGAAAAATTCTTCAATTCGCGTGTTATAGAGAGTCTTGAGGATTTTAAGGGTATGTCTGACGTAATTATCGCAAACAGGTATAATGACGAGATTGCGGATGTTATTGACAAGGTTTATACGAGAGATTTGTATTTCAGAGATTAACAGGAGGCTGTTATGGCAGATTTTAAAAAATATACAGGTAAAGAAAAAATTCTTATAACAGGTAGCGCAGGATTTATAGGTTTCCATCTTTCAAAGAGAATTCTTGAAGAGGGTGGCGAGGTTGTTGGCTTTGATAATCTTAACGATTATTATGACGTCAACCTTAAATATGCCCGTCTTGAAATTCTTGAAAAGTATGAGAAGTTTACTTTTATAAAGGGAAACCTTGCAGATAAAGAAGCAGTTGACAATCTCTTTATCACGTATAAGCCCGACGTTGTGGTAAACCTTGCGGCACAGGCAGGAGTAAGATATTCTATTGATAATCCCGGAAGCTATATCGAAAGTAACATCGTAGGATTTTACAACATTCTTGAAGCTTGCAGAAATTATCCTGTAGAGCATCTTTTGTATGCGTCAAGCTCATCTGTTTATGGCAATCAGAAAAAGACTCCCTTTTCAACGGATGACAATGTCGACCATCCTATAAGCCTTTATGCTGCAACAAAAAAGTCAAACGAGCTTATGGCATTTACATATAGCCATCTTTATAATATTCCTGCAACGGGACTTCGTTTCTTTACAGTATACGGACCTTACGGCAGACCTGATATGGCATATTTTTCATTCACTAAAAAGATTATGAATGGCGAAGCTATTAAGATTTTCAATAATGGAGATATGTACCGTGATTTTACTTATGTTGACGATATTGTTCAGGGGATTATGAATATGCTTCTTAATCCACCCAGGCCCGATGAAAACGGAGACAGGGCAAAGGTTTACAATATCGGGAACAACAATCCCGAAAAGCTTATGTATTTTATTGAAACTCTTGAAAAAGCCATCGGCAGAGTAGCTGAAAAGGAATATCTTCCTATGCAACCCGGCGATGTATATCAGACTTATGCCGATGTAACGGAGCTTCAGAAGGATTTCGACTTTAAACCGTCTACATCTATTGAGGACGGACTTAATAAATTTGCGAAATGGTATTTTGAATATTACGGAGAAAATTGATGAGTCTTTTAACACTGCAGAACGTGACAAAAAGCTTCGGTGAACGGGTGCTTTTTGAGAACGTGTCATTCAATATTGAGAATAATACGAAAATGGGCTTTATCGGCGCAAACGGAGTGGGTAAAACCACTCTTTTTCGCACTATTACGGGTGAAGAGGATTTTGAGGGGGATATTATAAAATCCTCCGACCTGAAAATTGGTGTGATGGAGCAGACACCGCCCTCATCGGAAAGCCTTACGGCATATGATTATACTCTGGAGGTTTTTTCAAGGTTTTTTGAAATTGAGAAAGAGATGGAGGTAATTCGCCTTGCCCTTGAAAAAGGCGAGGGGGACCTGAACCGTCTTATTAACCGTCAGGAAGCTCTTAATACGGAATATATCCGAAATGACGGACTTACATTCCGCAGTCGCACAAGGAGTATGCTTATAGGTCTCGGTTTTCTTGAAAGTGAGCTTAATCTCCCCATGAATTCTCTTTCAGGCGGGCAGAAAACACGTCTTTCTCTGGCAAGAACTCTTCTTTCAGAAGCGAATTTTCTGCTTCTTGATGAACCTACGAACCACCTTGATATTGATTCGGTGCGGTTTCTTGAAGATTTTCTTAAAAACTGCAACAAAGCCTTTATCGTAATAAGTCATGACAGATATTTTCTTGACAAAGTTACGAATACCACGATAGAGCTTGAAATGCGGAAAATTTCTCTCTATACAGGCTCTTACTCAATATTTCTTGAGAAAAAGGAGCAGGTAAGGAAAGCCTCTGAACGCAAGTATGAAAACACTATCGCGGAAATCAAACGTATTGAAGGTATAATCGAACAGCAGAAGCGATGGAATCGCGAACGCAATATAAGAACGGCGGAACATAAGCAGAAGAGCATTGACAGACTTTCGGAAACTCTGGAAAAACCGGAGGAAGATACCTCAAAAATCCGCTTTCGATTTACTGCAGAGCGAAAAAGCGGTAATGATGTTCTTTTTGTAAGAAATCTTGGTATGCGCTACGGAGAAAAAGCTCTTTTTGAAGATGTGAGTTTTGAAATTAAACGCGGAGAGAGAGTATTTCTTCTCGGCCCTAACGGATGCGGAAAATCCACATTATATAAAATGATTAAGGGAACAGTTCCTGCGCCCAAGGACAGTGTCGTATTCGGAACAAACGTTGACTGTGCTTACTACGACCAGGACAGAAGCGATATTTCGGGCGGAAAAGATGTGGAGTCACAGCTTTGGGACGTATACCCGAGAATGGACAGAACACAGGTGAGAAGTGCCCTTGCGGCATTTCTTTTCAAAGGTGACGATGTTTTTAAAGCTACCGATACTCTTTCGGGCGGTGAAAAAGCACGTTTGTCACTTCTTGAAATAATGCTTACAGGTGCAAACTTCCTGCTCCTTGACGAGCCTACAAACCATCTTGACATCCGCTCAAAGGAAGCTCTTGAAAATGCTATAGATAATTTTGAGGGGACAGTGTTTATCATCAGCCACGACCGTTATCTTATAAACAAAATGGCGGATAAAATCCTTGCATTTGAAAACGGAACGGTTAATTGCTACAATATGAATTACGACGATTATATAAATAAAATCGTGGCAAACGCGGCTTCCGAATCGGCTCCCGAAAAACAGAAAAAAGAGCCTAATGATTATCAGAAGCAGAAACAGCTTCAGAGTGAAAAACGAAAGCTCGAAGGAAAAATCAAACGTCTGGAAGATGCCATTGCGCAGTGTGAGGCAGAAATTGAAGAAATTAACGATGCCATAAATAATGCAGGCAGTGACTTTGAGAAAATTGCTGAATTAAGTAAGTCTCTCCAGGAAAAAGAACAACTTCAGGAAGAAATGATGACAGAATGGGAAGAGCTTAATACGGAGTTAGAAGCATTATGAAAATTTTTATAGATGCAGATGGTTGTCCCGTAGTGAATGAAACAATTTCTCTATGCGGTGAATTTGACAGGGAATGTATCATAATCTGTGACACAGCACATCAGATTGAGCGCGATGGTGCAACTACAATTACTGTGGAAAAAGGTGCTGACAGTGCCGATTTCCGTCTTGTAAATATGCTCTCAAAGGGCGACGTTGCGGTAACACAGGACTATGCTCTTGCCGCAATGGGGCTTTCAAGAGGAGCAAGAATAGTAAATCAGAACGGGCTTGAGTATACAGACAAAAATATCGACTCACTTCTGATGCAACGGTTTGTTGCAAAAAAAGTCAGAAATGCAGGCGGACGGCTTAAAGGGCCAAGTAAACGAACAAAAGAACAAACCGAAGCTTTTGTAAGAACACTTCGCAGAATACTGGAGGAATCAATATGAAAATTATTGCCGCTACAAAAAACAAGAATAAACTCCGTGAATTCGGAGAAATATTAAAGGACTTTGAGATTATTAGTCAGGAAGAAGCCGGCATAGATATAGACGTAGAGGAAACCGGCACAACATTTGAGGAAAATTCTCTCCTTAAAGCACAGGAAATCTATGAAAAGTCGGGCATACCTGCCATCGCAGACGACAGCGGACTTTGTGTGGATGCTCTCGGAGGTGAGCCGGGTGTATACAGTGCCCGTTACGGTGGTGAAGGACTTGATGATACGGGAAGAGTAGAGCTTCTTTTAAGGAATATGAAAGATGTTCCCGACGAAAAGAGAACAGCCCGTTTCATATGTGCCATAACTATGGTAAGTGACGGCGGTATTGTTACCGCCCGTGGTGAGTGCGAGGGCACAATAAATTATGCACCTGTCGGAGAAAACGGCTTTGGCTATGACCCTGTATTTTATATGAAGGAATATGACAAAACTACAGCACAGATGTCCCCCGATGAAAAAAATGCAGTCAGTCACAGAGGTAAAGCACTTCGTGAATTTGCAAAAATAATAGCGGAGCGGAAATAAATCCGCCCCGCAGTTAGTTAGAAGAGGTTAGCAGGATGTGCAGCCACAGCCGTTGTTGCTGTTGTTACCGCAAGCACAGTTGAGCAAAAGAACGATGATGATTACCCAAATTATCCATTCGCAACCACAGTTGTTATTACCAAAGAACATAATGAGAGCTCCTTTCGGAAATTTAGTATATATTAAGTAGGTTCTGCACTGTTTGTGCGCCCTACAGTAATATACTATGAACAATGTCGAAAATTTGTTTCAGTTTTTTTGGATTATTTAATAAAAAATGAGAAATAATAGGCATATCAAAAGCATAGATTCCTATGCATGCCAAAAAAGAAAGGAACTTGACTATGAAAAAACTTATTTGCGTGCTTGCTGTATTGACCCTTATATTTACAGCTTGCGGAAACAACGGAGAAAATAATACTGCAGAAAACGGCATTATTGAAGATGGTGACGGAATTATTGATGAAAACCATGACGACAATATGAAAGACAACGAAACTGCAGGTCGGGACGTTATGGATGATGCTGCCCACGGTGCTGATGACCTTGTAGACGGTGCCGCAGATGCAACAAAGGATGCAGTTGACGGTGTGGAAAATGCAGTGGATAATGTAACCGGCAATGAGAATGATAATACAGGAAATAATAAGTAAAAAAAGGGTGTAGAAAGCTCAACTTTTTACACCCTGATAGCGGGGATAGGAAAAAATGATTCAGAACGGACAAACTGAACCAAGCGAAGCTTGGGTTACCCGAAGCTGTATGTGTATACAGCGAGAGGCGAAGTTTGTTCGTAGCAAAAAGGCTCAAAAACATAGGGAAATCGAATGAAATGAGATTTTCCAACAAAAACATAACATTCTACAGTTTTTGTGCTTATTATATTCAGTATATTTGTCGCCTTTTTGCGGTCTGGAATTTTTTACATCCCCATACATAATAGTGAAAGGAAGAAAACAATGCTAAAAAAAGAGCTTAAGCAGGGGATTAATCTTTATATGATAAAGGACCTGAAATTCAAGGTGCAGCGCGCATGCGTACTTATACACAGACCTCTTTCGAAAGACGAGGTTACACTTAATACACTTCTTGCGGCAACAATAAGAATGCAAAGCAGGAATTACCCTACTTTCAGCGAAATATCGGAGGAGCTTGAAAACCTTTACGGAGCCGACCTTATTGCAAGAGCAGGCAAGTACGGCGAAAGACAGATTATAAAAATCGGTATACAGTCCGTGTCTGACTATGCTTTGGGAAAACAGGGGAACTTTAAAAAGGCGATGGAGCTTCTTTACGATATAGCTTTTTGTGCCGGAACTGGAGAAGGTTTTTCAGAGAACGTAGTCGCAATTGAAAAAAAGAATATCCGTGACGCGATTCTCGCGCAGAAAAATGACAAGCGCAGCTACAGTGTGTTAAGGCTTCAGGAGGAAATGTGTAAAAATGAGCCCTATGGAATTAATCCCATGGGATATACAGAGGACCTTGAAAAGATTACCACAGATGCCCTTTATTCTCATTATAAAAAAATTCTCGGAGAAAGCAGAATTGACATAATTTTTTCAGGCAATTTTTCAGAGGATGAAGCACAGAAAACTGCGGAGATTTTTGCCAATCAGCTTGAAGCGAGAGAGGGCATAAGCATAAAAGAAAAGCTTCCCGCTGTAAACGGGGAAGTCAGAAGTGTGACTGACAAAATGGATGTTACCCAGGGTAAGCTTTGCATGGGCTTCAGATGCGGGGAAAATACCTCAAAAGAAAATTATCCTGCAACAATTGTTTACAACTCAATTTTTGGCGGAAGCGCAGTGAGCAAGCTTTTTAATAATGTCCGTGAAAAGCTCAGTCTCTGCTACTATGTGGGAAGCAGTATTGACCGCCTTAAAGAAATTATGATTGTAAGAAGCGGAGTAGAGTTTGAAAACTTCGGTAAAGCATATGACGAGATTATGGCACAGCAGGCTCTGATGGAGAATGGTGAATTTACGGAAGAAGAAATAACAAACGCAAAAAAACAGCTTATTACAGCATATGAATCCAATCTTGACAGTGTAGGTGCCATGGCAGAGTATTACACAATGCAGATACTTCTGGAAACGGATGTGTCTATTGAAGAAATGACACAAAAAATAGAGAAAGTAACCAGTGAAGAAATTGTAGCTGTTGCAAAAAATATGAAGCTTGACACTGTGTATTATATTGATAAGGAGTGATAATATGAATTTCACAAAAACACATTATGACACTCTTAACGAAACAGTTTATTCTGCTGTTCATAAAAGCGGGCTTAAGGTTATACTTATAAAAAAACCGGGCTTTAAAAAGAGCTATGCTACTTTCAGCACAAAGTACGGTTCGATAAATACTGAATTTGTTGTTCCCGGAGAGACCGAAACCACAAAGGTTATTGACGGTATTGCGCATTTTCTTGAACACAAGGTTTTTGAGCAGCCTGACGGAAGCAATGCATTCAACGATTTTTCAAAGTACGGTGCATCTGCAAATGCTTTTACAAGCTTTGGTGTAACTAACTATCTTTACAGCTGTACTGACAATTTTTACGAAAATCTTGAAATTCTCCTCAATTTTGTGCAGACTCCTTATTTTACAGAGGAAAATGTAGAAAAGGAAAAAGGAATTATTGCTCAGGAAATAAGAATGTATGAGGATGATGCTGAACAGACCTGTATGTACAATTGCCTTGAAGCAATGTATGAAAAGCACCCCGTACGTGTTAATATAGCAGGAACGGTTGAAGAAATAATGAAAACCACACCTGAACTTCTGTATAAGTGCTATAATACATTCTATCATCCGTCAAATATGGCACTTATCTGTGTTGGCGACCTTGACGAGAATAAAATTTTCGAGTATGTTGAAAAATGTATAAAAACAGAGGAGCCACACGGAAAAATAACACAGGTTTTTCCGGACGAGAACAAAAATGCGTATAAGAGGCGGATTGAAGCACGGTTTGATATTCCCGTGCCGATGTTTATGGTAGGCTTCAAAGACCCGGCGACAGGCGGTACAAGCGACGAAATGCTGAAAAGGGAAACTCTTACCAATTGTATTCTTAAGGTGTTGTTTGGAAGGAGCAGTGCTTTTTATAAAAAGCTTTACGATAGAGGCATAATCAACAAAACCTTCTCTGCTTTTTATGAGTACGAGGACAGTTGCGGATATGCGGCATTTTTCGGTGAATCTGAAAAAACAGATGAGATAGAAAAAGAAATCTTCAGCACTGTAGAAAAAGCAAAGCAAGACGGACTTGACCCTGACAGCTTTGAAAGAGCGAAAAAAGTTCTCTGCGGTCAGTTTATGTCAGTGCTTGACAACGTTGAAAACCTTGGAAACGAGTATATGTTCGCATATCACAGAGGCATAAATCTTCTGGATTATGCGAAAATATGCGACGGAATTACACTTGATATGGCGCAGGAGCGTATAAAAGAATTATTCAGTGAGGAGCAGTGCAGTACTTCTATAGTGCTGCCAAAGAAAAACAATGGTTAACAACATTTCATTCCCCGCACTGGGGTTAAGCTTCGACATAAATCAGGTTGCGATTGATATTCCGTTCCTGGGCGGAATCCGCTGGTACGGGATATTAATCGGGATGAGCATACTGCTTGCAGTGTTTTATTGCGGGAACCTTGCAAAAAAGGAAGGGGAAAGTTTCGAACTTGTTACCGACCTTGTTTTGTGGGCGCTTCCGGTATCAATAATATTTGCCCGTACATATTATGTGGTTTTTTCGTGGGACAGCTATAAGGATAATATTGCTGATGTCTTTAAAATCTGGGAAGGCGGCATTGCTATTTACGGCGGAATAATCGGGGCAGTGCTGACTGCATATATCTTCTTCAGAATAAAGAAGGTAAATATACTTAAAATGTTTGACATATGCTGTCTGGGACTCATCATCGGACAGGCTATAGGCAGATGGGGCAATTTTGTCAATGCGGAGGCTTTTGGTTACGAATGTAACTATTTCTGGGGAATGAGCATAAACGGGGCAGCTCCCGTTCATCCTACCTTTTTGTATGAGTCACTGTGGAATACCGCAGGATTTTTCCTTCTTGCTTTTCTCAACAAAAGAAGACCGTTTTATGGATTTACATTTTGTATGTATCTCACATGGTATGGAGTCGGAAGACTTTTTATTGAAGGAATGAGAGCAGACAGTCTTTATTTTATGGGTATGCGTATTTCTCAAATTGTGGCATCGTTCTGTATTGTTTTGGGAATGTTAGGAAATTATTTCCTTTTTAAAAAGCGATTACGTAAATAATTTGGTTATTTTCCACAATTTAACCTAATTGTAAAGAAGAAAGTATTGACTTATTTCATAAAACAATGTAAAATACAATAGCGGGTAGAGTCCGCATTTTTATGCAAAGGAGAGATATTATGAAACATTTAAGAACTATTATCACTATCTTGCTTGTCCTTGCAATGGTTCTTTCATCTGTTGGTGTTTTTGCCGCAGAAGAAACAGTAAGCAGTTCAAGAACATTTAGCGACATTACTCCCGGCACGAAGGTTGCCGATGCAGTTACCAAACTTGTTGGTTATGGAGTAATCAACGGCTATGAGGACGGTACTTTCAAGCCGGATAACACTATTACAAGAGCAGAGTTTGCTGCTGTTATTACTCGTTTTAAGGGTATAGGAAATAATCTTGCTGCAGATGCGGTGACAGGGTTTGCGGACCTTGACGGAGATGCATCAAGAGCTTGGGCGCGTCCTTATGTAAAAGCTGCTGTTGATGCAGGTATTATCAACGGCTTTGAAGACGGTACTTTCAGAGCTGCAGAGCCTGTAACATACGAGCAGGCAGTTAAGATGATAGTCTGTGCAATCAATTATGAACCCATAGCTATCAGCGAATATAACAGACTTCTTGCTTTGGATGCAACAAATGTAACATGGTCTTCAGGCTATATTGCAACTGCGCAGAAGAACTCAATTACTTTAAATGCAGTTACAGCGAATATTACAGAGCCCGCTACAAGAGGTACCGTTGCAATACTTACAAGTAATGCATACGAGGTTCCCGAGCTTGAGGCAATCACAGATGATAATGGTAACACCTCATACGCACAGGGCGGTGGATCCGTTGGTGGAGGTCAGTATAATTCCCAGGAAAAGATACAGGGTACTGTAATTGCAAACTATTATACATCTCTTGAGGATTCAGATTCAAAACTTGAAGAAAACGAAATTAAAATCAGAGAAAGCGGCGAAGAGAATATCTATGAATTGTCTTCTGACCTTATGAATTCTGTAGACGTAATGGATCTTCTCGGTAAGAGGGTAGTAGCTTATTACGCAAATGATGTATATGCTCTCGTATCAATTGAGGCCAGAAATGATGAGATTACAGAAATAGAGGAATCCCAGGTAGTTCGTCCTATAAGAAACGGCAAAATAACTTATGAAGACGAAAATAACGACAGAGAAACAATAAACGTAAACGATTATACTATTATCTATAACGGTAAATCGGATTATATTGAATACATTGATGAGATTGATGAAATCTTCAATAACGGTTACATTGAAGTTAATGCTACAACAGAGGTCGTAAAGGTTACATCATATGACGTGTTTGTTGTAAACCGCTATTCAAAGAATGACGGAAACGGTAAGATTTACTTTAAGTACAACAAAGAATACAATGGTAATGATTACTACGAATTTCCTGCAGGAAGTACAAGCTTTAAGCCTGACATTTATGTGAACGGCACTGAAAAGTCATTTGACTCACTTTCGCTTTCTGCATATAACGTAGTTAACTATCTGGAGTCACCCGATGTGGATGGTCCCAAACTCAGAAAAATGTATGTAACAACCGGTGCAAAGTCGGGCAAGGTTACTTCTGTTATCGAAGATGACAGACTGGTTGAACTGAATAACCAGGAATATTATCTTACAAATGACTATTATAACTATTTGCCTAATGACGGTGATGATAAGAAGGCCACCTTTGAAATGGGAGACAACTATTCATATTATCTTGATTATACCGGTCAGATTGCGGCAATTAACTATAGCTCATCTTCACAGGGCACATATGAATATGGTTATGTTCTCGGTGCCGACGAAAGTCAGATTAATCTTGTGAGAAAGACCGGTACACAGATATTGAATCTGAAGAGTAAGGTAAAGTTTGATGGTGTCAGCATTAGTGCTGATAAGGTAGAAGATAAGCTTATTGCTGTTGCAAGAGAAGAACTTTCAGACAGCGAAAAACAAGAAAGCTATTATCAGCCTATCAAGTTCTCTCTTTCCGGCGGTGAAGTTAGTGTCATCGATACAGTAGCAACTGATGAAGCAGGAAGCAATGATACTTTTAAATACGACGAGCTTTATGCAGGTGAAAGAGTTAAACCCGGAACAAGTTCTGTTACTGTGAACGGAACATTGTATTCGTTTACAAGTTCAACTGTTGTCCTCTATGTTCCCGAAAACAGGGCTGCAGAAGGACAGTATGAAGTAATGACTCCCAGTAAGGCATTCAATGTTACAGCAAATAGAGAAATTGAAATATTTGATTCTGATACAAGTGGACGTGTAAATACTGCAGGTCTTGTGCTCGTATACGGAAGCAAGAATCCCGCGTATACCTTCACAGGTTCATCGCCTTACATTGTGGTTACAAAAGTAAATACAAGTACCCGCACTATTGAAGGCTATAAGTCCGGTGACACAGAAACTTCGAAAGTTAAGGTTTCAGAGGACAGATTCTTTACAGAAGATGAAGAGGATGAAAAATTAGCACTTGTTTCGCTTAACAGAGTTGAAGAGGGTGACCTTATCCGTGTCCTTGAGAATAGCGGAGAAGTCATTGCAATAGAGATGATTTACGATGCAAGCGAAGGTGAAGACAGCCTCAACACAAATTCCGGTTATGTTGACGATGATGGACTTGAATTTGCAACAGTGGGTTCAAATAAACTTTATGTTTATTATGCAGAAGCATTCCAGAAGTATGTGAATGAAAACAAGATTATGGTTACCACAGAATTCGGAGGTACAGACGAGGATAAGCTCGCAAACACAGAAACAGTTTCTGTGAATTCTTCAACAGTGTACTATAGCTTTGACGGCGATGATATAATTTCAGGAGATAGCTTGGATTCTATAGATGCTGAATCAGGTAATTCAGATAAGGTCATTTATATAAGACAGGGATCAACAACTTCTGCTGCGAAGATATTCTATATACTTGATTAAATATTGAGTTTTCTGACAAACGGTTGGCAAAGCCAACCGTTTGTTTTTTTCCAAATTTACTCTTTACCCAAAATCTCTTTTATGGTAGAATAAATATATTGAAACTTAAAGGGTGAGAAAAATGAAAAGACGCAAATCAAGAGAAATAACTGTTGGAAATGTAAAAATAGGCGGTGGTGCCGGAATTTCGGTGCAATCCATGTGTAATACAGACACAAAAGATGTAGCGGCAACTGTCAGTCAGATCAATGAGCTTCAGGCAGCGGGCTGTGATATTGTCCGCCTTGCTGTGCTTGATATGGATGCTGCAAAAGCTTTTGGTGAAATCAAAAAGCAGGTGTCAGTTCCTTTGGTTGCTGATATTCATTTTGATTATCGGCTCGCAATTGAATGTGCAAAAGGCGGAGCCGATAAAATCCGTATTAATCCCGGCAATATCGGCTTGCCCGACAGAGTAAAAGCAGTTGCAGATGAGTGCGGAAACCGTAATATTCCTATAAGAATAGGAGTAAATGGCGGTTCTCTTGAAAAAGAGCTTCTTCAGAAATACGGCTCACCTACCGCTGATGCTCTTTGTGAAAGTGCTCTCGGACATATAAAAATGCTTGAAGATTGTGGGTTTTACGATATTGCTCTTTCTCTTAAATCCAGTAATATACAGACAATGTTTGAAGCTTACGGCAAAATTGCAGATATGATTGACTACCCTTTGCACATTGGAGTTACAGAAGCCGGTACTGAATATGGCGGAATTGTTAAGAACAGCATTGGCATAGGTGCGCTTCTCCTTAACGGTATAGGCGATACTCTGCGCGTGTCACTTACTGCGCCGCCTGTCAGAGAGGTAACAGCAGGAATAGAAATACTGAAATCACTGGGGATGAGAGACGGCGCAAAGCTTGTAAGCTGTCCTACCTGCGGAAGATGCAGAGTGGATATGATTCCCGTTGCGGATGAAGTGAACAGGCGACTTGCGTCTGTTGACAAAAACATTACCGTTGCAGTAATGGGCTGTGCGGTAAACGGACCTGGAGAAGCCAGAGAAGCTGATATAGGTATGGCTTGCGGAATCGGGGAGGCACTTCTTTTCAAAAAAGGAGAAAAGCTTCGCAAGGTTCCCATTGAAAATGCTACAGATGAATTATTCAGAGAAATAGAGGATATATGATGGAGAACTACACGTTAAAAAATACATTTCCAAATGCATATTGTCCTGATGAGTTGTGTGATGCTACCGTAACAAAAATCAGCGCCGATGCAAACAAACGCATTATATCGGCTGATGTTTCGCTTGAAACGGTTATAAGCAGTGAAGCTATAGATAAATTCCGTGATTCTGTAAAAACTGCATATGGCCTTGAACGATTCGACCTTAATGTGGTTTTTGATGTGAAAGACACAGATATTTGTGAGTGTACAAAGTTCTGTATTGAAAAAATAGGGAATGAAGAGCCGCTTTATAAAGCGATTTTCGACTGTTGCTTTGTGAATGAATGTGAAAACAAGGTGAAAATCACTCTCCGACACGGAAATGAGGAGCTTCTCGAGGAAAACAGTATAGATAAAAAAATATCCGAGACATTACGGAAAACATTTGATATAGAGGAAGAAGTAATATTTGACTGTGACGAAATGGTTGTGGAAACAAAGCTTGAACCTGTATGTGCTCCCAAAGCACCGTCCGCACCGAAGAAAATAGTATCTGTTGCGGCAGAGGGTGCGCTGATAGGAAAACCTTTTACGGCGAATGACCTTACAGACATCAAGGATATTGATAACTATTCCGGAAGCTGTATGATTTATGGCGATGTATTCGGAATTGACTGTAAGGAAATACCGAAAATCAAAAAAACTATTGTTTCTTTTTACATAACCGACTACACAGGCTCGCTCACAGTGAAATGCTTTGTGCCTATAGCCGCTACAGATGAGGTTAAGGATGCCCTTAAAAAGACTGGAACGGTGGCTGTCCGCGGAAAAGCAGAAATGGATAGCTTCTCTCACGAGCTTACCGTTATGGCGAGGGATATTATACCGTATTCGATGCCGAAAGAAAAAGACGATGCAGAAATTAAGAGAGTCGAGCTTCATGCTCATACAAAATCGTCTGCAATGGATGCCGTTGTTAGTGCAAAGGACCTTGTAAAGCAGGCGATGAAGTATGGACACAGTGCAATTGCCATAACCGACCACGGATGTGTGCAGGCTTTTCCTGAAGCATTCCATACTGCTGATGAAACCATAAAAATCCTTTATGGTTGCGAGGGGTATCTTATTGAGGCAGGTGCCCCCCTTGCGCGTGACACCAAGAGGTACCATATAATTATTTTTGCACAGAATCTTACAGGACTTAAAAATCTGTATAAGCTCATCAGTGCGTCGAATCTTGAACATTTCTATCGTCGTCCGCTTATTCCACGTGATGTCCTTGATGCGCATCGGGAGGGTCTTATCCTTGGCTCGGCTTGTGAGGCAGGCGAGCTTTTCCGCGCTGTTCTTGACGGAGCAGATGATGAAAAATTGGAAAAAATTGCTTCATATTATGATTATCTTGAAGTACAGCCGATTGGAAACAATGATTACCTTGTCCGTAATGGTACGGTGGCTGACCGCAAGGGGCTTTGTGACCTTAACCGTAAAATAATTGACCTTGCTGACAGAATGGGTAAGCTTGTTGTTGCAACAGGCGACGTTCATTTCCTCAGGAAACGTGATGAAATTTTCAGAAGAATACTTCAGGCGGGTCAGGGCTTTCAGGATGCGGATATGCAGGCGCCCCTTTATTTCAGAACCACACAGGAAATGCTTGATGAATTCAGCTATCTTTCCCCTGAAAAGGCTTATGAGATAGTAGTTACAAACACAAATAAAATTGCAGATATGATAGAAAATATCCGTCCCGTTCCCAAGGGAAACTTTCCCCCGAAAATTGACGGAAGTGCCGAGGATATAGAACGCATTGCCCGTGAAACGGCGGAAAGTCTTTACGGAGACCCTCTTCCACAGGAGGTGGAGGACAGGCTTCAGCGGGAACTCAAAAGTGTTATCGGTAACGGTTATGCGGATTTGTACAATATTGCACGACTTCTTGTTAAACACTCCCGTGAGGAGGGGTATGTTGTTGGTTCGCGTGGTAGTGTAGGATCTTCTTTCCTTGCGTATTGTGCGCAGATTACAGAGGTTAACAGCTTGCCGCCTCATTACCGCTGTCCAAAGTGCAAGCATACAGTGTTCATATATGATGAGCAGTATGACTCCGGTCACGATATGCCGGATGCCAATTGTCCGAAGTGTGGAACCGCGTATGTAAAAGACGGACATAACATTCCCTTTGAAACGTTCCTTGGCTTTAAAGGTGACAAACAGCCCGACATCGACCTTAACTTTTCCGGCGAAAATCAAGCGAGTGCACATAAATATACGGAGGAAATTTTCGGTGAAGGTTACGTTTTCCGTGCAGGAACGGTGAGTACCGTCGCAGAAAAAACGGCATACGGATATGTTCGTAAATATTTTGAACAAAAGGGTATCAATGTCCACAATGCCGAAATTGAGAGGCTTAAGCAGGGAGTAATGAACGTTAAAACCACCACAGGACAGCACCCCGGCGGTGTTATCGTTCTGCCCAAAGGTCACGATATTCATGAATTTACTCCTATTCAGCATCCTGCAGAGAAAGCAGAAAGTGGTATTATAACCACTCACTTTGACTATCACAGTATTGATGAAAACCTCTTAAAGCTTGATATTCTCGGTCATGATGACCCTACAATGATAAGGATGCTTCAGGACCTTACAGGGGTAGACCCTACACAGGTGCCTCTGGATGATAAGGCTGTAATGAGCCTGTTCCTTAATACAGATGCTCTTGGAGTAACTCCCGAGGATATAGGAAGTGAAACGGGAACCTTTGCCGTGCCGGAATTTGGTACAAAATTTGTACGACAGATGCTTGTAGATACTAAACCGACCTCACTCGGTGAGCTTATTCGTATTTCGGGACTTTCTCACGGTACAGATGTGTGGACAAACAATGCACAGCTCCTTGTTCAGAACGGAACGTGTACACTGCGTAATGCTATCTGTTGCCGTGACGATATTATGATTTATCTTATAAACAGAGAACTTCCGCCGGAGCGCGCATTCAAAATTATGGAGCAGGTCAGAAAGGGTAAAAAGCTTAAACCCGAGGATGAAGCAGAAATGCGAGAACATAATGTTCCCGAATGGTATATTGAATCCTGTAACAAAATTCAGTATATGTTCCCCCGAGCTCATGCGGCGGCATATGTTACAATGTCGCTCCGGGTGGCATATTTCAAAGTTCATTATCCCGTCGCATTCTATCAGTCATATTATACGGTGCGTGCTGACACCTTTGATTATGAGACTATGGCAACGGGCAGAGAAAATCTTCTTGTTAAAATGCGGGACCTTCAGCAAATGGAAAATCCGTCTGCCCGTGACAAGGCAACTCTTACAATTATGGAAGTTGTAAATGAGATGTATGCAAGAGGAATAGAGTTTTTACCTATAGACATATATATGTCCCATCCGACGAAGTATCTTAACATAGGTGGAAAAATTCTTCCGGCACTGAACAGCATAGCTGGTCTTGGCGATAAAGCGGCACAGTCTATTGCCGACGCAAGGGAAAACGGACGGTTTTTCTCCATCGATGACTTCAAGCAACGTACAAGTGTCAGTGAAACTCATATCGAGCTCTTCAAAAGCTTCGGTTGCTTTAAAGGTATTCCCCAAAGTGCCCAGGTAAGCCTGTTTGATTAATAGAGGACTTTCGAAATCATTGTCATCAATTTAAGCCTTCCCCTTGAGGGGAAGGTGTCTGCGACAGCAGACGGATGAGGTGTAAGAATGCCTGCCTCTCCTTACCTTAATTGTAACAAAATCGTACTCTCTTTCGTACTATAATACTGAAAGGGGGTGCCCGTTTGAAAAAGAAAAATTATTGTCGGCCGTGCGGGATTTTTACCCTTGCATACATAGCAGGGATTTTTACGGCACTGGTGCTGCCTGTCTGGCTCCTTGCCGTTATTGAGGGTGCCCTGGTAATAGTATTGGGATGCACGCTGATGAGAATGTAGTGAGTGTAGCAAAATGAGATTATTTTGCTACAACTCCCGGAAAGGAATTGGTTATGAGGATTGTTGTAATGAAATTGCCCGGATTTCTTGCCGGAATAACAAAAGCATTGTTCAGAATAAAATCTGAATAGGAATAGAAAAAGCATCCGGAGTAAAATTTATTCCGAATGCTTTTTTGACGTAAAGGAATTTGCGCAATTAATACGCATGAAATTATGTCTGTACTGCGTGTGGGCGCGACATGGGTGCAGGCACAGCCTGCTTTTTTCCGTAAAGGAATTTGCGCAATTAATACGCGTGAAACTATGTTTGCACTGTGTATGGGCGCGACATGGGTGCAGGCACAGCCTGCTTTTTTGAAAAAAATGTTATAAAACAGTTGAAAAAAGAACAAAAAAGATGTATAGTTAATATATGAGGAATACTATAATCTTTTTAAGGAGAAAATAATATGAAAAAAAGACTGATTGCTATAATTCTTGTGCTTTCCACTGCTTTTGTTTTTGCTTCCTGCAAAAAGGGAAATGATAAACTTACCGCAAAAGAAAGCATAGTAAAAATGGAAGTTGGCGGCACACATAAGGTTGAGCTTGAAGAGGATGTTGAGAATGTTAAGTGGGAGAGTAAAAATAATGCAATAGCAACAGTTTCTCCCGATGGTGTAATCACTGCAGTAGGCGGCGGAATAACAGTTGTCTCTGCAAAGACGGAGAACAGCTATGTACATATTGGTGTTGACGTAAAGGGAAATAAAGAATATGTAGATAAAGACGGCAATGTGATTGAAGTGTTTGACGGTGCCTCTGATATAACCGAGATAGAGGTTGGTGTTAAAACCAGCAGTGCAAGAGGTGACGTTACCGTTAAGGTTGGCGATGCAGTTACACTTCGCGCATATACCACACCTTCGGATTCAAAGGATAAAATAGTGTGGAGAACAGCCAATGCCTCTGTTGCTACTGTAAATGAAAAAGGAGAAATGAAGGCAGTTGCAAAGGGTAAGACGGAAATTACTGCATATGCTCCTAACGGTGTTAAAGGCAAGCTGATTGTGCGTGTAAAATAACGAGTGGTAAAATTACACAAAAAGCATATTTTAAAATGGTTGAAATGACGAAAAATATTTTTGTAAAATACTTGAAATAATTAATTAACAAGAGTATAATTGGTATTGTATAAAAATAATGAGGTATAGTCTGCCTCGTTAATTGAATTTGCATTAAATTAATTTATTTAAATAAATTTAGAAGGAGGAAACAAAAATGAAGAAACTTATGAAGGCAGTTGCATTTGTTACAGTAATGTGCATGCTTCTGTCGACAGCAGCTTTCGCATCAGACTACGGCACAGCAGAAGGCGATAAGACAGAGAAGCTTATTGATATTAACGTTACTAACGTTGGTGCTAGTGAGCAGGTTGTTCTTCTCGTTGTAAAAACAGGTGTTGCACCTGCAGCAGCTACAGAGGCTGATATCATGTATATCGACCAGAAACAGGCCGGTTCAGATGAAACTGCATCTTTCTTGGATATCGCTATCATGAATACCGAGACTGTAGTTGATATCTATGTTGGTAGTGCGGAAACAGGCGGTGCCCAGTTTATCGGTACTGTAGACGTAACAGACGTTAAGGTTATCACACTTGCTACAGAAGATCTTGGCGACGATGCAATCATTACAGAGCATTCTGTTAGTGCAAACGGCAAAATGTCAGGTTTTGGTGCAGCTATCACTGTTAACATTCCTGTAGGTCTTACAGTTGATAAGATGATTTGGGGTTTTGAGCTTAGTGATGGTGTTAGACATTACACTGAAGCTGATGCTTATGATGTTTCACATGCAGAAGGTTGTTATGGTAATGTTCAGTTTGCAGCAGCATTTAATTTCGGTTATATGACAGAAGCTACTGTTGAACGTGTGAGTGCTATCTTCCTTACAGGCGAAGGCACAGCTGATGAGATGGAACACTACACAGATGAAGCAAACGATAAGCCTAACAAGGCTGAATAATTTTCAGGAGGTAATGAATGATGAAATTTTATGTTAAACCCGAAATTGAAGCATTAGCTCTTGAAACTGTTGATGTAATTGAGACAAGTGCTTATGTGGCAAAAGCTGCTCTTGAAAGCACAGGCAAGGTTACTGCAGACGTTCAGGTTATTGAACAGCAGATCGCTGAAATGTCAACTGACTGGCAGTGGTAACTACATAATTACATTAATTAGAGCTAGCTTAAAAGGAGCACGGATAAATCCGTGCTCCTTTGTTTTTTTCTGCTTCTAAAAATTCCCCAATTTGGGGAATTTTCATTGATTAATCATATTTTGCCACATTTTGAAGCTTGTGTTCTGCATTATTTGTTTAAATTATCATTTTATTTAACAAATTTTACGAATTTTAACTTGTCTATGATGAAGATTAAAGCATAGCTTATTGCAAACCAGGCAATTGAAAACTGAATACAAATCTGCCCCATAAAATTTAATGGTAGGTCAGAGTAGTCCCAGATGTTCAGATTAAGAATCTGATTAAGAATAATTCCAAACAAAAGCTCTGTAGCTGTTATCATAATACTGCATATGGTAGCTCGCAAAAATCGGGAATGATTTTCAAGAAAAATGTTTATATAATAAATACCAATAAGACAAATTCCACCGGCGATACCCATAGACGGATGTGTATATCCTCTCCATAGAAATTCAAGCAGACAGTAACCTGTCGCACCGATTAAAAAAATTAAATAGCAACGTTTGTATATAACCATAAAATCCTCTTAATAAACAGTTTTGAATAAAATGAATTCTTGAATAGCCGAATTAATCATATGCCAAATGAAAAGCCTCTCCCTGTGTAAGGGGAGGTGAGGTTACGTTAGTAACCTCGGAGGGGTTGTAATATAAAGAATAAAAATTGTCCCTTTATTCAGTATGTGATTTTTGTGCAAAAAAATACACTTCAGAATATATCTGAAGTGTATTTAACTTATTAAATCTGTTATCTTATTCGTAAATCGGAAACTTTTCGCAAAGTGCGCAAACTTCCTCTGTGATTTTATCTTTGTTAGCTTCAAAATCTGTTGCAACAAGCTTCATCCATTTTGCAATAAGCTTCATTTCTTCTTCCTTGAATCCTCTTGAAGTAACAGCAGGTGCACCAACACGAATACCACTTGTAACAAAGGGACTCTGCTTATCATTGGGGATTGCATTCTTGTTAACTGTAATATGTACCTCGTCAAGTCTCTTTTCCATTTCTTTGCCAGTAATGTCAAAGGGACAAAGGTCGATAAGCATAAGGTGGTTGTCAGTATCGTCAGATACAACGTTAAAGCCTTCGGCCTTAAGAGCATCGCAAAGAACCTTTGCGTTCTTTATAATCTGCTTCTGATATTCCTTGAATTCATCAGTAAGAGCTTCGCCAAAAGCAACAGCTTTAGCCGCAATAATATGCATAAGAGGACCGCCCTGTGTTCCGGGGAACACAGCCTTATCAATCTGCTTTGCATACTCTTCCTTACAAAGGATAAGACCACCTCTGGGTCCGCGGAGTGTCTTGTGAGTAGTTGTCGTAACAACGTCAGCATAGGGAACGGGTGAGGGATGAAGACCTGCAGCTACAAGACCTGCAATGTGCGCCATATCTACCATAAGGATAGCGCCAACTTCATCTGCAACCTTTCTGAAAGCCTCGAAGTCAATTGTTCTTGAATAAGCACTTGCACCTGCTACGATAAGCTTGGGCTTGCACTCAAGTGCAATCTGACGCATTTTTTCGTAATCAATCACACCTGTTTCGTCGTCGACACCGTAAGGAACAATGTTGAAATACTTACCGCTGATGTTCACCGGTGAACCGTGTGAAAGATGACCACCGTGAGCAAGATTCATACCCATAACTGTGTCACCGGGCTGCAGAAACGCAAAGAATACTGCAAGGTTTGCATTAGCACCGCTGTGGGGCTGAACGTTTGCGTGTTCTGCACCGAAAAGCTTCTTTGCTCTTTCAATAGCAAGAGTTTCAACCTCATCTACATGTACGCAACCACCGTAGTAGCGCTTGCCGGGATAGCCCTCTGCATACTTATTTGTAAGTACTGTACCTGCGGCAAGAAGAACTGCCTTTGATACAATATTTTCTGAAGCAATAAGTTCAATGTTGTGCTGCTGTCTTGCAAGCTCACGTCCGCAAGCCGCAGAAACTTCACTGTCGTAATTTGCTAATTCATCAAAAAAGTTCATTTGTATGTCCTCCTACAATAATCTCCTAATTATATTATATAATAAAAGGAAATTAATTTCAATAGTAAAATGTAAAAAGTTCAAAATTCCCCAATTTGGGGACAGTCCCCAAATTGGGGAATTTTCCTCGAATATATTTCTGTGCAACAAAAAAGTGTTTTTTAAACACTTCAACACCCCTTACCCCTCAATCTTGAGGGG
>CAYLPQ010000006.1:0-57745 GCA_964385605.1 uncultured Oscillospiraceae bacterium
AAGCATCTTGACATCACTCTTACAAGAGCAAAGTTCAACGAGCTTACTGCAGCACTTGTGGAACGTTCAATCATTCCCACAAAGAAAGCTCTCCAGGATGCAGGTCTTTCTACAGGTGACATTGACAAGGTTCTTATGGTTGGCGGTTCAAGTCGTATTCCTGCAGTTAACGAAGCTGTGGAGAAGCTTATCGGAAAAGCTCCCGATAAGGGCATCAATCCCGACGAATGTGTTGCACTTGGTGCAGCTATTCAGGCAGGTGTTCTCGGCGGCGACGTGAAGGACATCGTACTTCTTGACGTTACACCTCTTTCACTTGGTATTGAGACAATGGGCGGTGTTTGCACAAAGCTTATTGAAAGAAATACAACTATCCCCGTAAAGAAGAGTCAGATTTTCTCAACTGCTGCTGACAATCAGACAAGTGTTGACATCCATGTTCTTCAGGGTGAAAGAGAAATGGCGCAGGATAACAAAACTCTCGGTAACTTCATGCTTTCAGGTATTGCGCCTGCTCCCAGAGGTGTTCCCCAGATTGAGGTTTCATTTGACATTGATGCAAACGGTATCGTTAACGTAAGTGCAAAGGACCTTGGAACAGGTCAGGAACAGAAAATTACAATTACAGCATCTTCAAACCTTTCTGATGAGGATATTGACAAGGCTGTAAAAGAAGCAGAGCAGTACGCAGAAGAGGATAAGAAGCGCAAGGAAGCCATTGACGTTCGTAACAACGCAGATCAGCTTGTATATCAGAGCGAGAAGACACTTTCTGAAATCGGTGATAAGGTTGACCAGGCTGACAAGGATGCAGTTCAGGCAGAGGTAGAAAAGGTTAAGGAAGCTCTCAAGGGCGATAATACCGATGCTATCAAAGCTGCAAGCGATGCTCTTCAGCAGAAATTCTACGAAATCAGCCAGAAGCTTTACAGCCAGGCTAATCCCCAGGGTCAGCCCGGTGCGGAAGGTCAGGCACAGCCCGGCGCGGATAATGTGTATGATGCTGATTTTACTGATACAACAAACAACTAAAAAAGTATAATTCAGAATGCAGGGTGCGAAGTGAGGAAGAATGTAAAATTCGAAGTTCGAATTTCGAAGTTCGAAGTGAATGTGGATTTTCGCCAAAGCGAAAATCTTCCATCATTTCGCATTTTGCATTTTGCATTTCGCATTTAAAATTAGAGGTGCAATATGGCAGATAAACGTGACTACTATGAAGTGCTCGGTGTACAAAAGGGTGCTTCAGACGACGAAATAAAAAAAGCATACAGAAAACTTGCAAAAAAATATCATCCCGACCTTAACAAGGATAATCCTGAAGCGGCAGAAAAATTCAAGGAAGCGGCAGAAGCATACGAGGTTCTCAGTGATTCTGAAAAACGCAGCCGCTATGACCAGTTCGGTCATGCCGGTGTAGACCCGAATCAGGGTTTTGGCGGAGGTGGATACGGTGGTGGCTTCGGCGGCTTTGATATGGGCGACATATTCGAAAGCTTTTTCGGCGGTGGCTTTGGTGGCGGTAGCCGTTCAAGACGTAACGGCCCTGTTCGCGGAAGCGATATTCAGCAGGCAGTGGAGCTTACATTTGAGGAAGCGGCTTTCGGTTGTAAACGCAAGGTCAACATAATCCGCAGTGAAAGCTGTGAGGAATGTGGCGGAAGCGGAGCTAAAAAAGGAACTTCGCCTGTAACCTGTTCAAAATGCGGTGGTACAGGGCAGATGCGAACAGTTCAGAACACACCCTTCGGACAATTTGCTTCCACAACTACCTGTAATGCCTGCGGCGGAAAAGGAACAAAAATTTCCGATCCCTGTCAGAAGTGTAACGGTAGCGGACATATAAGAAAAAGCCGCGAGCTTGAGGTTAATATTCCTGCAGGAATAGACCATGGACAGACTGTTTCCGTACGCGGACAGGGCGAAGCTGGACAGCGCGGTGGCCCTGCCGGGGATTTACTTATAACCGTATATATAAAGAAAAATAATATGTTTACCCGTGACGGAAACAACGTATATGTGGATGTTCCCATTACATTTGTACAGGCAACTCTCGGATGTGAAATAGAAATTCCAACTATAGACGGAAAAGTAACCCAGAGAATCCCCGAGGGCACACAGCACGGAACGAAATTCCGCCTTAAGGACAAGGGTATTCCCTCAATCCGCAATGGTTCAAGGGGTGACCAGTATGTCCGTATAATTGTGGAAATCCCGAAAAATCTTTCTTCCAGACAGAGAGAAATCCTTGAAGAGTTTGCGAAGGAAAGCAACGAAAAGAACTATAATCAGCGCAAAAAATTCACAGATAAGATAAAGGATTATTTCAAATCATAGAGGTAGATGGTTTAATAATTGAAAGGAATAATGCTATGGATTGGCTTGCAGTAAGTATATATACATCTCCCGCAGGGATTGAACCCCTTTGCGGAAGACTTTATAATCTAGGAGTAACTGGTGTTGAAATTGTTGACAAGGATGACTTTGAGGACTTTCTTGAAAACAATAAGCAGTACTGGGACTATGTTGACGAAAAGCTCGTAGAGGAAATGAGCGGAGAAACCCGCATTAAAATCTATGTCAGCGACAACGAAAACGGTCACAAGCTTCTCTCGAGTGTTCGTGATGACCTTGTTGCATTCAAGAGTATTGATGCAGAGGATGAATTTGGCAGTCTCCGCATAGAGCTGGACACAATGCATGAGGAAGACTGGGAGAATAACTGGAAACAGTATTTTAAGCCTATTTATGTAGGTGACAGACTTGTTATCAAGCCCGAGTGGGAAACTATAGATGACGGCGACGGCAAGATTGTCTTTAATATTGACCCGGGAATGACCTTTGGCAGCGGTCAGCACGAAACTACACGTCTGTGCGTGGAAACTCTTGATACACTTGTGAAAAAAGGCGATAAGGTACTCGATCTTGGCTGTGGAAGCGGTATTCTTTCCATTATCGCCCTTATGCTCGGTGCAGGTGAAGCAAGAGCTGTTGATATTGACCCTAACTGCAAAAAAATTGCCTACAGTAATGCGGCGCTTAACGGCATCGGTGAGGACATTTACACTGTTCTTGACGGAAATATTCTTACTGATGAAGCTTTTAAGGAAGATACAGAAAAAAGTGGCCCTTACGACATTGTAGTTGCGAATATTGTTGCAGATGTTATAATTCCCCTTGCGTCCGATGTCAGACGTTATATAAAAGACGGAGGTACTTTTATCGCAAGCGGAATTATTGAAATGCGTATTGATGAGGTAAAGGCGGCAATCGAGGAAAACGGCTTTACCGTTGAAGAAATTAAGAAAGAAAACGACTGGTACTGCATTGTATCAAGATAAGGAATTGTGTATGGCTAATTTCTATATAACAAAAGACGATATACAAGAAAATATTGCCACAATAAAGGGCGAGGAAGCACAGCATATAAGCCGTGTTCTGCGAATGAAAAAAGGGGACAAAGTAACTCTTTGTGACGGAGAGGGTATGTTTTATGATGCAACTCTTACAGGCTTTGAGGATAAAACTGTAATTGCAGAAATATCTGACTCGTACATTGCCCCTACGGAGCCGCAGGTACAGCTTACGGTTTTTCAGGGAGTGCCCAAAAACCCCAAGCTTGAAACCGTCATTCAGAAACTGACGGAAATCGGGGCTGTAAGGCTTGTTCCCGTAGATACAAAGCGCGCCGTAGCAAAGCTTGACAAAAGCGCAAAGGTTGACCGCCTCAAAAAAATAGCTCACGAGGCTGCAAAGCAGAGTAAGCGCGGAATAGTTCCCGAAGTTCTTGATACAGTGCCATTTAAAAAAGCAGTAGAAATGGCGGCAGAGGCGGACCTTGCACTTATTCCTTACGAGGAAGAAACAGAGGTTTCCATAAAGAAAGCCCTTTCTGGTAAAACACCGGAAACCGTTTCCGTTATGATAGGACCGGAGGGTGGCTTTGATGAAGAAGAAGTCCTTCTAGCTAAAGAAGCCGGCATACAGAGTGTAACTCTCGGAAAACGTATTTTAAGAACAGAAACAGCACCCCTTACAGTAGCTTCAATCATTCTTTATGAGCTTGGAGAAATGGAATAATCCCTTGGGAAATAAAATAAAAAGGAGAATTTATATGGCAGTTTTTAATAAATCAGATATTATGTTACCTAAAAATGAAGACCTGACAAAATGGAGTGTGGTAGCATGTGACCAGTATACTTCACAGCCCGAATACTGGCAAAGTGTAGCACAGCAGGTCGGCGATGCTCCCAGCACACTGAACCTTGTATACCCCGAAGCATTTTTGTCTGAAGGGGATGCTCGTATTGAAAAAATTAATTCAGCAATGGTAGACTATACTGAAAAAGGTCTTTTCAACACATATAAAAACTGTTTTATATATATTGAACGTACTCTCTCGGGCGGCAGAGTGAGAAAGGGCGTTGTAGGCAGTGTTGACCTTGAGGCTTATGACTTTCACAAGGGCATGAAATGCCCCATCAGAGCCACAGAGGGAACCGTTCTTGAAAGAATCCCTCCCCGTGTGAAAATCCGTGAGAATGCTCCTCTTGAGCTTCCTCATGTAATGCTTCTCGCAGATGACAAGGAGAAAACTCTTATAGAGAAAATCAACAAGGGTGAAAAGGTATATGATTTCGAGCTTATGCAAGGTGGAGGACACCTTGCAGGATGGCTTGTAGAGGGAGAAGAAGCGGATGCACTTCTTGCGAGGGTTGAAGAATTTGCACAAAATGCCCCTGACGGTCTGGTGTTTGCTGTAGGTGACGGTAATCACTCCCTTGCAACCGCAAAAACCTGCTGGGAGAATATTAAGCCCACTCTTTCAGATGAAGAAAAGGAAACACACCCCGCACGTTTCTGCCTTATTGAGCTTGAAAACATCCACGACGACGTACTTGAATTTGAGCCTATCCACAGAGTTGTATTTGGTGTGGAAGATAAGAATAAGTTCATCCGTGAACTTATCGAAACACTTGGTTGCACAAATCTGGATAACGGCGGCGAGAAGATAATTATTACGAAAGACGGTGAAGAGCTTCCTTTATATATAGGAAAGCCCACAAGTCCCCTTGCTGTGGGAACAGTACAGAAATATCTTGATGAAATCGGTGCAGAAGTAGATTATATCCACGGTGAAGATGTAACCAAAGAGCTTTCAAATAAGGATGGTGCTGTCGGAATACTTCTTCCCAAGCCTGAAAAAAGCAGTCTGTTTGAGACTGTTATAAAGGACGGCGCACTTCCCAGAAAAACTTTCTCAATGGGTGAAGCAAATGAGAAGAGATTTTATATGGAAGCTAAAAAAATTAAGTAAAAATTTCAAAAAATGTTACGCAAATTGCATTGAAGCAAGAATAAAATACACGTTTCGTCAATAAATTGTAACATGAATAATAGAAACTCAATCCCCAATATGTAGGGGGTTGAGTTTTTTTAGAGCACAAATTTTAAAAAAATGTTACAAAGTTATAACAAAAGTCGCAAAAAAGCTTGACAAAAGTCGAAAGTTTGTTTATAATTGGCAATGAAAAGGACGTGTATAAAAATGTTTTGTAATAAAAAAATCAGAACAGTTACAGCATTTATATGTGCTGTGGTGCTTATGGTTATAAATACTTCGCTTGCAGTGGCAGCTCCTTACAGCTACAGCAGTGTGGAAGACATCAGAAGCAAGGCGCTTAATAACTATCTTTCCTCAAATGGTATCATCGCAATGGGAAAAGTTGTTAATACTGCCAAGGTAACTACAGAGGCTTCAACTTCTACAGAAACAGTTAAAGAACCTCTTAATTATAACACAATAAAGAGACTCAATTCATCTCTTCCCGCTGGTGAAACAGTGACAGTACGCGAGGGGGAGCTTGGAGAAAAAGAAGTTATTTATAACGTTACTTATGAGAACGGAGTAGAAATATCGAGAGAGGTTGTAACCTCTTACGTTACAAAGGCTCCTGTTGACAGAATAGTGGAGTACTGTATTGAAAATGAAGCTACGCAGGCGGCAGCTGCAGCGGCATCGGTAAATACAAATTCAGCTGTAGATGTGTCGAAGCTTGACTACAAGTACTATATTGACTGTGAGGCAACTGCTTACGATATGTCTGCAGAGGAAAACGGCGGTTACGCAGGACAGACAGCTACAGGTGTTCCGCTTGAAAAAGGTGTTATCGCAGTTGATCCCAGGGTTATCCCTCTCGGATCAAGAGTTTATGTAGAGGCTATTGACGGTAGCTGGAGTTATGGCTACGCAGTTGCAGCAGATACAGGTGGAGCAATTAAGGGAAAAAGAGTTGACCTTTGCTTCAGAACAAGAAAAGAATGTATACAGTTTGGCAGAAAAGCCTGCCGTGTGTATATTCTTAACTGAATATGTTAAAAAGCCTGTCTGGGAACGTGGTTCCTGGGTGGGCTTAATTTATTGTAAGCGACTGTCCTAAAAAAATGGTCTGCATAAATATTCATTTTGCTACAGCCATTTATCCTCGTATAAAGTGAAGATGCTTTTCATATATTGTACAGGTGATAAATATGAAAAGCGCATCTTCGCTTATGAAAAATACTCTTTTTCTTACGGGTAGCAATATAATCCTCAGGCTTTTAGGCTTGTGCTTTCAGGCATATCTCGCGGCAAATATCGGTGCACAGCAACTGGGAATATTCGGTATTATAACTTCCGTGGGTGTAGTTTTTGCGACAATAAGTATTTCGGGGGTTCGTTTCAGTGTTACAAGGCTTGCGGCAGAGGAGGTAAGCTATGGAAACGAATACCCCAGAGCTCTGATGAACAGCGCATTTCGTTATGCGGCGGTCTTTGGGCTTCTTTCATGGGCGGGAATGCATTTTTCTGCCGGGTTTTTATCAAAGTGTTATATAGGAGATACCGGAGCGGCAGAATCCCTTAAAATAATGGCGGCGGCTATGCCTGCTATAGCATTTTCTGCGTGCATAGAAGGATATTTTACAGCAAAGCAGAAGGTGCTCAGGCTTATACTGACGCAGCTTGCATCTCAAGGTCTCCGAATTCTTTTTGCAGTAATTATGTTCAGTGTTTTTCTGGAAAAAGGGGTATTCCCTGCTGATATACTGGCAGGATCTTTTTTCGTGGGTGAAACAAGTTTTGCTACAGGTATGTTCATTCTCTATTTTGCACAGATGGGGAAAACAAAAAAAGAACATAAAGCCTCTTATATGCCAAAGCTGATTAAAACGGCGGCACCCCTTGCCATAAGTGCTTATATGAGAACGGGTCTGTCATCTGTAGGGCAGGTGATAATTCCGGCAGGACTTAAAAAATCAGGCATGGAAAGCAGCGGCGCATTTTCCGTGTACGGCATCATAACACAGATGGCAATGCCGGTAATAATGTTTCCGGCGGCGCTTCTTTCTGCAATGGGGGATATTCTCGTGCCCAGACTTACCGAAGCACAGGTAAAAGGACATAAAGCGGGAATAAGCTATATTGTCAACCGCTCACTCCGCTTGGGTGCGGTGTTCAGCTTCGGTGTTATGGGTGTGATGCTTTTTTATTCAGGAGAACTTGGTAAAATGATATATAAAAGCACAGAAGCAGGATTCTATATAAAAATATTCGCTCCTCTTATTCCGATAATATATATTGACTGCGTTACCGACGGTTGCCTTAAGGGTTTGGGACAGCAGGTATATTCGATGGTGTATAATGTGCTTGAAGGTATCATCAATGTAGTGTTGCTCTTTGTTTTTCTGCCAAAGGCGGCAATGCTTGCTTATATAGCCGTTATGTATGTGAAAGAAAGCTTTAACACTGTTTTAAGTCTTCACCGCCTGTCAAAGGTTACACGGGTAAGGTTTGAGCCATGTGTGATGCTGTGCGTGGCTGTTTGTATGTGGGGTGCCTGGCTTCTTGGCGCAATTATGGCATGGCAAAGTCTGATTGTCAGAATTGTTACATACTGCATTTTGTATGTTGTGCTCCTGTATTTGTTTAATGCGGTGACACGTGACGACATAAAATGGGTAACTTCGCTCTTTCGCAATAATAAAATATAATTCTTTACAAAATATATTTTTTGTGTTATCATTATAAAAGGTGTTTTTTGTGCTGTGCAAAGCGGATTTGCGGTATGGAAGCCCGACCAACAAAAGAGAGGAGACTTGAAAATGAATTGCTCCAACTGCGGTGCACCCTTAAAGGAAAATGCGGCTTTTTGTGCGGTTTGCGGAAAAGAAGTTGCGCTGAATAATACCGGTGTGCATACAAAGCGGGACGTTATAGATAACAAGTCTTCGAATAAAGGCGCAAAAACAGTAATAATTATAATATGCAGTGTTCTGGCAGTGTGCATGACTGTCCTGGGCATATATTTCATCCTGGGATTTATCGGTGTAAGAGAAGCTTCGCAGGATGTAAAAATATGCGTAGAGTGTATGGAAGAATTCAGGGGTAGCGGCGATTTCTGTGAAGATTGTGCGGAAATCAATAAAAACGCAAAAGAGTGTAAAATGTGCCTTGAAAAACATAACACAGAGGCATTTTTGTGTGATGCTTGTATTAAGAACGTTGATGAGAATTATTATAGCGGACGGTATTTCTGCGGTGTGTGTGAAGAAATCATAGAAAAAGAAGAAATAACTTACGTTGATGATTTTGGCTACGTTTTCTGCAGTGACTGTGATGACGACTATACCTGCGACGAATGTGAAGATGAGTTCAAGTATACAGAAATAGAGTATGATGACGGCAAGGACATATACTGCTGGCGCTGTTACGGGAAGATGCTTGTTTCCACCTGTAAAGCTTGTTTTAAAGACATTCTGGACAGGGACGAATATAAGAAGTTTGACGGAAAGTATTACTGTATGGAGTGCTACAGGAATTTGTCGTTGGGTACTTGCGAAGAATGCGGCAAAGATATAAAGGTTAGCGATAACTACTATGGTGACAAGGATAATTACTGCTGTGAGGAATGCTATGCGGGCACCTGTAAAATTTGTGACGCAATCCTTATGGGAAGTAAATATAAAAAGATAGACGGCAGGTATTACTGCTATGAATGTTATGGCGGTAAAGGATATATTGGCGATTGTGACGATTGCGGTGACAAGATTTATGACAGAAGCAACTATAAAGAAGCGGACGGCAGGTATTACTGCGAAGACTGCGGCGCAAATGAGTCTGCAAAATGCACCTATTGTGGCACCGGAATTGAAGCAGGCAGTATATATAGCCTGGAGGGTAAGCATTGCTGCGAAGAGTGTTATTACGAAAACAAGTAATGCTTTAATATAAAACAGGATTATTCAGAAAGGTAACGGATGTTAAGATGAGTGAATTGATTTTACCAAAAGATTACGATGCAAAGCTTTCGCTTCGCGAAACACAAAGAGCAATAAAAATAATAAAGGATAATTTTCAGAGAATGCTTGCTTCGGAGCTTAATCTTGACAGAGTAACGGCTCCTGTAATAGTTTCAAAATCAAGCGGAATCAATGACGACCTCAGCGGTGTAGAGCGCAAGGTTGAGTTTGATATGAAAGAAACCGGTGAGGTTGCGGAAATTGTTCAGTCTCTTGCCAAGTGGAAGAGAATGGCGCTCTACCGCTACGGCTACGAGCCTGATGAGGGAATATATACAGATATGAATGCTGTCCGCCGTGATGACAAGATTGACAATATTCATTCTTTGTTTGTTGACCAGTGGGACTGGGAAAGAGTTATTAAGCCGGAGGACAGAAATATAGATTTCCTTAAGAGTATTGTCAGCAAGATTGTAAAAGCAGCGGCTGACACACAGAGTGCTTTATGTGTATCATTTCCCTGTCTTAAGAAAACAATAGAACGCGATGTGTTCTTTGTAACGGCACAGGAGCTTGAGGATATGTATCCCGGACTTGATGCCAAGGAACGTGAACATGCCGTTACCAGAGAGCATAAGACGGTATTTCTGATGCAGATTGGCAAAGCTCTTAAGAGCGGTATGCCTCACGATGATCGCGCCCCGGACTATGATGATTGGTCTCTCAACGGTGACATCCTCGTGTGGAATGATGTCCTTGACAGAAGTGTGGAGCTTTCATCTATGGGAATCCGTGTTGATGCCGCATCGCTTAAGGAACAGCTTGAGAGTGCAGGTAAGCTTGAAAGAATGAAGTTTGACTATCATAAAATGATTGCTGACGGCACACTGCCCCTTACAATCGGCGGAGGTATCGGTCAGTCAAGACTTTGTATGCAGATGCTCGGCAGAGCGCATATCGGCGAAGTGCAGGTAAGTGTATGGCCCGAGGCAATGCGTAAAGAGTGTGAAGAAAACGGAATATTCCTTTTGTAAAATTATTAAAGTGGATGTAAAAAACTCGGTTTTTTACATCCACTTTTGTCAATTTAGCTGATTTTTGTACTTTTGCGGAGAAACACCCGTTACCTGCTTAAACCTGCGTGAAAAATAAATATAGTCCTCATAACCGCATCTTTCTGATATTTTGGAAAGAGACATCTTTGCACCGTACACATCAATCAGATAACAGGCATGGTGCATACGGATATCTGTGAGAAATTCTGTCGGGGCTTTCCCCATTTGTTTTTTGAACTGTGCGCGGATATAGTCCTCGGCATAACCGCTTTTGTTGAGAATTTGACACAGGTTAATGTTTGGGTTATGAAAGTTTTCGGTGATTTCGTAAACAACTTCCTTCAGTGCAAGTGTCATAGTATCATCTACTTTAATATTCTGAAGCAGAAAATGTGCGAAGGTATTGCATAAGGATGCTACATAGTCAGGATTTTCGAAGCGGTTGTTGTAAATCATATTTGCAAGGGTTAACCCCTCGCTTTTGTCGTTGTCGGAAATTATAATCGGTTCTGAAATGTTAAATATCTGATTAAATTCGCCGTTTATATAAATTCTCTTCGGGGGATTGTCGGGAGGTGTATTGTGAACAAAACCGGGAGGAATAATGGCAATACTTCCACGGCAAACGTGAATGTTTTTAGCATCCACGCACAATAAGCCCTCGCCTTCAACATATATCACGATTTCATATACTTTGTGCTTGTGCGACGCGGAAGCCTCTTTTGTAACATTAATATTATACTTCATAACATCACCATAAATATTATATAATTAATCTATCTTTTGTGCAAGTTAAAATATGAAAAAGTATAACATATTAACAAAAATCGTGCTATAATTCCCCTATGTGTGATTTTTCAAGGGGGAAAAACCTATGAAAAGAAAAAATGTAGATATGCTCCATGGTCCGATTTCAAAAGGACTTATTATAATGTTTTTGCCGATTATGATAATGAATGTGATGACAACCCTCTTTACGGTCGTTGATATGACGGTGCTTCGCATCTATGCCAATGACAGTGCCGTTGGCTCCGTGGGCGCATCAGGAACACTTATAACCCTGTGCACAAGCCTTGTTATAGGTATATCGTCGGGTGCAAATGTTACTCTTGCCAAAAGTCTTGGCAAGGGAGATCGGGAAGAATCTGAAAGAATAACATCAACGGCAATTCTGGTGGCGATTTTCGGCGGTATTCTGCTTATGATTGTTGGTGTGGTTTTCGCAGAAACCTTCCTGCGGCTTACAGATTGCCCCGAAGAGCTTCTTGCGGGGGCAGTGCTCTATTTCAAACTTTACTTTTTGGGTGTTCCGCTTTCTATGATTAACAGTTATTGCAGTTCGATTCTTCGTGCGAGCGGTAATACCAGAAGTCCTATGAATTTTGTCCTTATCGGTGGCGTGGTAAAGGTTATTGCAACCTTTATGCTTGTGGCTCTCTGTAGTATGGATGTAGACGGTGTTGGTTACGCAAACATTGTGTCGTGGCTGGTAATGGCGGCTCTCAGCTTTGCAGCAGTCCTGAAAAGTGAAGCCGTGCATATAAGGTTGAAAAAAATCAGGTTTTACTTTAAAGAGTTTAAGGAAATGATTTTTATCGGAGTACCGTCAGGACTTCAGACAGCGATGTATTCCCTTGCAAATGTTATTATTATGACAGCAGTAAACGGTTTTGGTGCAGCGGCAACTACAGGTGTGTCAATAGCAAACCAGTTTGACGGACTGTTGTATCAGATTATATATGCGCCCTCTCTTGCGACAACTCCCTACGTTGCGCAGAATCTCGGCGCAGGAAATATTCCGAGAGTTAAACAGACAGTACTCAGGTCTACACTTATTACTGCAACATTGGGCTTTGTATTCGGTTCGCTTTCTGCCTTTTTCTCGGGCAGTCTTTCGTCGATTATGTCGGGAAATCCCGAAGTTATAAAGTTCTCGCAGCAAAAAATGGTTCTTGTATCAAGTACATACTTCCTTTCCGGCATAAATGAGATTCTCGGCGGTGTGCTTAAAGGTATGGGTAAGCCTATAATTCCAACAGTTGCGACTATGGTATATATGTGCCTTTTGCGGTTTGTATGGGTATATGTAATTTTCCCTCTTTGTCCGCAAAATCTGACATTTTTGTACCTGGTATGGCCCATCGGATGGATTTTGTCCATTGCTACACTTTTGATTTTCTATTTTCCCTCAATAAAGAGATTGAAAGTAGAAGCTTTGTATAATAATACACATAATTGAAAAAACACGTGACACCTTTATTTTGCAGGTGTCACGTGTTTTAGTCTGTTAAACTTTATTGCTTTGTAAAGAATGCCAGTGCTACGGCTCCGGGTCCAACGTGGGTGCCGATAGTGCATCCTACAGATGATACGGGTACATCGGTGTGCCCTTCAAGAATATCCTCTGACGAAACAATAAAAGTCATAAGATGCTCGTCTGTAAGTCCGCTGTATGCAAAGTTGTAGGGCATATTAAAGTCGATTCCGCCACACTCTGACGTCATTTCGCGGAGAAGGCGGTTGCTTTGCTTTACGCCCCGGGCTTTTGCGGCAAGAGCAACCTCCCCGTTTTCCACTGCGATAATCGGCTTTATAGAGAGAAGCTCTCCTGCGAAAGCGACTGTCGGGGAAATACGGCCGCCCTTTTTGAGATATTCAAGGGTGTCAAGACGTGCAAAAAGTTTGATTTTACCTTTCTTTTCGTCAAGACGCGCAGCAATCTCCTTTGCCGGGAGCCCCTGTTTTTCAAGCTCCAGTGCATAAAGCACAAGCAGTCTCTGACCGAGGCATACTGTAAGGCTGTCTACCACAAACACCCTTCCCTCGTAGTCCTGTGCCGCAATGCAGGCACTCTGATATGTACCGGAAAGCTTGCTTGAAAGAGTTATAACAACTGCTTCATCACCGTTTGCAGTAACTTTTTCATAAGCTTCGGCAAATTCTGACGGACCAATCTGACTGGTGCGGGGAAGTGCGGAAGAAGCTTGGAGCTTTTCATAAAATTCTTTATGTGAAAGTGACACCGCGTCAAGATATTCTTCTTCACCGAATAAAATATGCATGGGGATATGGATTATTCCGTATTCCTGTGCCTCCTGCGGAACAATGTCTGCCGCTGAATCAATTATAAATTTAACTGCCATAATTTTTCTCCTTTTAAATTTTGTAGCCTGAATTTTCGATTTTCTGTGTAATCCGTATAAATGCCTGCGCATCCTCCGTTCCTACAATATCTATGATATTCTGAACAAGCTCAAGGGAACTGTTATGCACACCCAGAAAAACGTCGAGATTTTCTTCCACACATTTTACGTAGATAACCCTGCGGTCATTACCGTTTTCACATCGTTTAAGCAGGTTTTTCTTTTCAAGGGAATTTACAGTGCGGTTAACAAGGGATTTAAGCATTTTTGTTTCCTGCGTTATTTCCTTGATGGATATTAATCCCTCGCCGTCTTTTCTGTAGCGGTTGTATAAAAGCAGCATCACAATAGCTTCATTATACATAAGTCCCTTTGTAATCCGCGTGTTTTTAAGTATTCCCGAAAGCTTTACCCATGACAGTAAAACTCCCTCGCGCAGTTTTTCATCCATAACATCACCGTCTTTCGAAAACAGTTCACTTTGTGAACTGTTTGTATTATATCATACTTTGAAAACAAAGTCAATATGTATAAAAAAAGATAAAAATTAATAAAAATGACTAAAAATAATAAATAAAACGCAGTTCCTTTGTGCAAAATGACGAATAAAAATAAAAATTATTGTATGTTTTACGGATATATAAGAACCCCCGTTTATAGTAAAATTATATTATTAACAAATACGGAGATAAGAAATATATATATCGGGGCAAGGACCCTGTATCTCCGTGGAAAGGACGGTTAAGGCAATGAACGTATTTAGTGGAGAAAGTATAAGAAACGTAGTAGTATTAGGACACGGCGGAGCAGGAAAGACGTCGCTTGTTGAAGCGATTTTACATAAGGCCGGCGCATCTGACAGATTTGGTAAGATTGCAGACGGAACTACTGTAAGTGACTACGATGCAGAAGAAATCAAGAGAAAGATTTCAGTTAATCTTTCAATGGCACCCTGTGTGTGGCATACTCCTAAAATAGCTGATTCAAAGCTTAACCTGATTGACACTCCCGGGTATTTCGACTTTGAGGGTGAAGTTGCAGGAGCTTTACATGCTGCTGAAAGTGCACTTATCGTTGTAAATGCTAAAAACGGTGTGCAGGTTGGTACGGAAAAAGCTTGGAAGGCTGCAACAGACCGCGGAATGGCAAGAATGATGTTCATTAACTGTATGGATGATGAAAATGCAAACTTTGACAAAGTGGTTGAGCAGATTAACGATAAATTCGGTGCAAGTGCCGCAGTTTTCAGAATTCCGATTAAGGCAGGAAAGGATATCAAGGGTTATGTAAACGTGGTAAGCGGTAAGGCTTACACCGTTGAAAACGATGTTGAAACAGAAATTCCGATTCCTGCAGATATGCAGGCAAGTTATGATAAATATCACGACAAGCTTGTTGAGGCGGTTGCTCTTACAAGTGATGAGCTTCTCGAAAGATATTTCGCAGGCGATATAATCACTGACGAAGAAATGCGCGCAGTGCTTAAGGGCAGTGTTAAGCAGGGTCAGGTTGTTCCCGTATACGGTGGCTTCTGCACCGGTAAGACTTTTGCAGTACGTTCTCTTATGGATGCTATGCTTAAGTATCTTCCTTCGCCTGTTGAGGCAGAAACAACTCCCGTCTGTGATGCAGCGGCAGACCTTGCAGCTCTTACATTCAAGACACTTGCAGATTCCTATGGTAAGATTTCTCTTATCCGTGTATTCAGCGGTACACTTAAGGCTGATTCTACAGTTTACAATGTAAACAAGGGTGCAAGTGAAAGAATTGGTAAGCTTTATGCACTTCGCGGAAAGAAGCAGGAAGAGGTTCCCGAGCTTAAAGCGGGTGACATCGGTGCTGCGACAAAGCTTGCTTGCACACTTACAGGGGACGCTCTTGCAAAGCAGGGCGCAGAGGTTGTTGATGAAATCGAATTCCCCGCTCCTTCAATTACTATGGCAGTAGTTCCCCAGGCAAAGGGTGATGAAGAAAAAATCAGCGCAGGTCTTGCGAAGCTTCATGAAGAAGATCCTACTTTCAAAGTATCAAACAACAAGGAAACCAAGCAGATGCTTATCTCCGGTGTCGGAGAGCTTCATCTTGATGTTATTTCAAGCAAGCTTAAGACAAAGTTCGGAGTAGGTATGGGTCTTGATGTTCCCAAGATTGCATACAGAGAAACTATCAGAAAACCCGTTAAAGTACAGGGCAGACATAAAAAGCAGTCAGGCGGTCACGGTCAGTTCGGTGATGTATGGATTGAATTCAGCCGTCACGAAGGAACAGAGCTTATTTTTGAAGAAAAGATTGTCGGCGGTGCAGTTCCCAAGAACTACTTCCCCGCAGTTGAAAAGGGTCTTCAGGAATCTATCCAGAAGGGTGTTCTTGCAGGTTATCCCGTAGTTGGACTTAAGGCAGTTCTTGTTGACGGTTCTTACCATCCCGTTGACTCTTCAGAAATGGCATTCAAGGTTGCAGCAGGTATCGCATATAAGGAAGGTCTCAGTCAGGCAAGCCCCGTTCTTCTTGAGCCTATCGGACATCTTGAGGTTATAATGCCTGAAGAGCTTATGGGTGACATCATCGGTGACATCAATAAGCGCCGCGGCAGAATCCTTGGCATGAATCCTATCGGCGACGGTAAGGGTGAGGTTATTGCTGAAGTTCCCGAGGCTGAAATGTGCAAATATGCAACAGACCTCCGAAGTATGACAAGAGCAAGAGGTAAGTTTACATTCCAGTTTGAAAGATACGAGGAAGCTCCCGACGTTATCGCGCAGAAGGTAATTGCAGAATCAAAAGCTGAATAATTAGAAACAGATAACTCTCCGCAGTTTTCCTGCGGAGAGTTTTTTTGCAAAAAAGTGTCTTTAAACCAAAAATTCTAATACACTGGACAAAAAAAGAGCAGTATGCTATACTAAAGCAAAATATTTATAGTATAGGAGTGATATCATGGGAAATCTTATTATGCCTAAACAGACTGCTGCCCCTGACAAGTTTTATACAACATTGTCTGTTCTGTATGAAGCTTACAAAAGTGGTAGTCCTATTGTTCTAAATAGTGATTACAAGAAAAAAATAATTGCAGCATTCGACAACTTTTCAAATAACAGCGATGGTGCGATGATTGTAAAACAATCAGAAATGGTTAGATATTTTGGATTTGCTATTGGAGATTTTGCAAATAGGCAAATTCAAATTTCTCAAACAGGCATAGAACTGTTTGAGGCTCATCAAACTGGTGAAATACAAAAAGAATATGAATTGATTGCAGATGCGATTGTTAATCATACTTTTGGCAGAAATAATACTGCTATAAAGTCGAGTGATGCTGATATTGACCCACCAAAGCTATTTATAAAAGCAATAATGAAGTTAGAAGGTATCTCAAATAAAGAACTGCAAATTTTGTTGGCATTAACTAATGATTTCGGTCTTGACTTTGATAGTGCAGTAAATGAAATTATCAATGTTCGTACTGACAACAAAACGATTGTTATTCATGGAGAAAACGTTAATAAATATAATGACACAAAGTTTGGAGCATTTCTAACAGAAATAGAGTTTTGTTATAAGGATGCTGATGGTAAATATCAATTATCAAAAGCGGTGTTAGATAAATTTGCTGATAAGTTTGAACTGATGTCTATATACAACAGAATGCCGGAAATTACTTGTTCTACCATAGAAGAGATATTTCCCGTTGATAATGAAACTGACCAAGATGATGCTTATAAGAAACGTGTAAGTAACACGGTCGGATATGATGTGAAAAGTGAGTATTTCCAAAAACAGAATAGACGTAAGCCAAAGCAAACTAACACAAAAAGCGGAAACAGGGGTTATGCTACAAATGCCCGTATTGCCAAAACTGCATTAGAGATTGCAAATTACAAATGTGAGTATGAGAATGAACATCTGACTTTTATTAATAAGTCTGATAAGCCTTTTATGGAGATGCACCATCTAATACCTATGTCAGCACAGGATGATTTTGAAAACAATTTGGATTGCGTTGAAAACATTGTTTCATTGTGTCCAAATTGTCATAGCGCCATTCATTATGGCAACAAGGAGTGTCGTCAATCATATTTAAATAATTTATATCTCAAAAGAGAGTGTGATTTAAAAGAAGCAGGAGTATATATTTCATTCGATGAATTGTTTGAAAAATATTATAAGTAAAAAAAGCCATATAGCTGTTCAGTCAACTATATGGCTTGTTAATTCTTTTGCAATATTTTTTACAAGTAATGGCGGTATACCTTCGCCAATTACAGAACGTATGAGTTTATCTGATGCCCATTCAGGAATATTCCAATCAAGGGGTAATGAGGAAACAATTAGCAGTTCATATATACTGAAACAGCGAGCATCTGAATAAATACGGTCATTTTCTGTTGGTCCGTCAGATATTTTGTAACCTGGATGGACACAGCACAAAGATGAAATAACTGCACTATTTTGTGTAATTGTTCTTGAAGGTTTGTCCCAACTAAAACGCCTGTAAGTATTGTAATGCCCATTGACACGTGTCCCATCATCCTTTTTAGGATAAAAAACTTCATTATCATGTGCAGTACAACCGCTAGGAGTGTGCATCATAGTCTCTACTAATTTTTTGGAGTGAGTAGGTGGATAATGCCATTTAGAAACAGATAAACCTGCCGCCTTTTTCTTTTCATAATCGGGAAAGAGCATCAGAGTTTCTGATAATCCCTCTTTTAATAATGGGTCAAGAGAGGGAATCCCTTTTAATGCATCTTTAAGCGGTATTTCATAACCGTATGGTTTAGGCATTTCCCATTTGTATTTCATATCTTTTCTTGTGAGTAGAAATATGTTCCTTTTTCTCATTTGCGGAACACCATAGTCGCGCGCACTTACTAAACTTTGTTCTGCAAAGTGATAGTTATCTGATAACTCTCTGCGCATATAATCAGGAATGAGCATTTTTTCACTATCAAAAGATATCCAGGTTCGTAATTGCTGTGGCACATTTTCTAACAAGACGTACTGCGGTTCAAGGTCTTTAATGGCTTTTATGGCATAATATATTAGTTGATTACGAACGTCGTCTTTCTCCATTTTTCCTGCCAAGCTCATTCCCTGGCAAGGTGGTGTTGCTATCAAGAAATTCACTTTTTCTATTTTGGATGTTTGAATAACTTTATCATAAATTGTATCATCTGTAATGTCGCCCACAATCATTGTGGTGTTAGGATATAGATGAGTATAGAAATTTGCTCTTTCTTCAAGTAATTCATTTGCCACCCTGATATCTATTCCAACCTCTTGTAAGTATGTTTCTGCCATGCCTACATTGGCAAAAAGAGACAATCCGTTAAGTTTCATCGGGTATTACCTCCATTATTTTCTTCACAAGTAAAGGTGGTACACCCTCACCAATTACAGAGCGTATAAAGTTGTCTGTAGCCCATTCAGGGATGTTCCAATCAGTTGGTAAAGACATAACAAGCATAATTTCGTAGATTGTTAAAACTCGTGCATCTGAATATAAATCAAAACCATCCTTGTCTTTTCCTATGTATGTGCCGGGATGGACATTGTTCTGCGAACCTATGGTTCTATTATACATAGTTATCGTATAAGCTGGGGTATCCCAATTTTGACGTTTATAAGTGTTTTTGTAGCCTTTTACAAGTGAGCCATCCTTCTTTTTAGGTTTGAATTTATCAATATTGTCAAAAGCGGTTTTTCCCGTAGGGGTGTGCATTATAGAATAAACCTGTCTATATACGTGTTCCGGCGGGCGATGCCATTTTGAAACAGATAAGCCACGTTCTTTTTTATCTTCATATTGTGGGAAAATTTTTAAATGCTCGTCATAAGGGATGTCATATATTAAAGGATCCAAAGAAGGCAAATCTCCAATAGCTTCTTTCATAGTTACCATTTTGTTGTCTTTGGCAGGAATGTTCCATTGCATCCGCTTAACTTTTTTGGTAAGCAAAATAATTGCGCGTTCTCTGTATTGTGGAACAGAGTAGTCTGCGGCATTGACAACACTGTCTTTTGAAAAGCTGTAATCTCTATCTAATTCCTGCCTTAAATATTCAGGAATCAGCATAAATTCTCCGTTATGCCATATTCTTGTAGTTAATTGTTCCGGTACATTTTCAAAAAAAACATAATCCGGCATTACTTCTTTAACAACCTTTACCGCATACTTGATTAAAGAATTTCTTTCGTCGAACTCATCTTTTTTTCCTGCTGTACTCATTCCTTGACAAGGAGGTGTAGCCATAATTAAATTAACATTTAATTCTTTTGCTCTGTCAATTATTTTGGTAATCACGGAATCGTTAGTTATATCACCCATAATCATTTCAGTTTTGGGGTATAGATGCTTGTAGAATTCAACTCTGTCTTTAAGAAGTTCGTTAGCTAAAACAACTTCAACATTTGTCTCGAAAAGATAACTTTCTCCGATGCCGACATTTGCAAATAAAGACAGGGCTTTTATTTTCCTATTTTTCATTTTTATCTTCCTTTATCAAATCCTTTATGTAATCGCTTAAAATTTCGGTCATAGGTTTTCCTATTTTTATTGCAAGTATTTTAAACCGCTCATGTTCTTCAGGTGTAAGACGAACCGTAATGCGTGTATCCTTCATTATCAGATGCTCCTTTTTTATCGTTGTAATTATTATATATTTTTTTCCCTTTTTTGTCAACGCCAAAACGCCAAGACGCCAAAAATGTGCAAAAAATAAACTGCTGCAAAAGGTCTTTGACCGAAAAAAAGTGTTGACTTTTTGTCTAATTATGTCATAATTAATGGGTGTGGGAAATTATTTCAAAAAAAGGAGTAGACACAAATGAAAAAGAAACTGTCGTTGTTATTATGTATCGTAATGGTGTTTCAGCTTTTTGCGGTAAGCTTTGCAGGTGCTGTAAGCATAGGGGGAAGCTCTATTACTTCAAAAGGTGCTTGTGTAATGGATTTTGAAACAGGTGAAATTTATTACGAGTATAACGGAAATGTTGCCAGAGTTCCTGCCAGCATGACAAAAATTATGAATGTATATCTGATTTATGAGGCACTTGAAAAAGGGGAAATAACCCTTGATACAGTAGTTCCCATAAGCGAAAATGTGTACAGAAAATCACGTAATTCGACGTATCAGAGTGTTCTGCCCTTGTATTATAACAAGACCTATACGGTAGACCAGATGATTGACGTTATCGTAGTTTATTCTGCAAGCGGTGCGGCAGTAGCAATGGCGGAGCTCATCGGTGGAGGAAGTGAAGCCGAATTTGTAAAGAGAATGAATGCAAAGGCTACTGAAATGGGCATTGATGCATATTACAAGGATAGCTGTGGTATAGCTACAAATGAAATAACTCCCATAGGAATGGCGAAGCTTGCAAGAAATATAATCAAGGACTATCCCGATATTCTTAAGAGAAGCTCACAAAGAAGAGTGTCATTCCACGGTGAGACTTACAAATCTACAAATCACCTTTTTGATACATATTATTATGAAGGTGCCGACGGCCTTAAAACAGGTACAACATCAGCGGCAGGATACTGCTTCTGCGGTACCGCAGTAAGAAACGGCAGAAGAATGATTTCTGTTACTATGTCATCTTCATCAACAGGGCAGCGCTTTGTTGATACAGCCAGGCTTCTTGATTACGGATTTGCGTGTGCAGAACAGAGAAACAGTATCTATTTTACCGATATGCGCACATTTATAAACGGTAACGAAGTTCCTACACTGCTCTACAATTCAAAAGAAACTCACGCAGTAGTTGTTGCGGAGGACCTTGCGAGATACGGCTTTGACGTGCGTTACGACGAGGCAACAAAGACACTGAATATTACGGAAAACCCGCAAAAAGAAGTTACATCTTTTGTAATGGACTACTACAGAAATAAGCTGGGTGTAATGGCATATCCTATAACTGACAGTGAGGTAAAGGCAGTTCTTCAGGACAGAGCGGGAAATAAATATGAACTTACAGATGTGTACAATGTTGGCTCATACAACTGCATATCTATTGATGAATTTAAAAATATATACAGCTTTGACTGGAGTGATGCTGACAGAGCGGCATATATAACTCTTGAACCAAAGGCGGCAGTGCAAGAGCTTCCTGCACAGACAGGACCGGTACTTCCCAACGGAGAAGAGCTTACCTCCGGCAGTGCTTTTATAATGGATTATGAAACAGGTAACGAGCTTTATTCATATGATGCTGACACGCAGAAGCCCGTTGCTTCAATTGCGAAAATGATGTCAATATACGTTATTCTTGACGCAATTAAAAACGGTGAGATAACTCTTGAAACAGTAGTTCCCATCAGTGAAAATGTGTATAATCTGTCACGTGTAGAAGATTATAAAATGATGGTCAACCTGGAATATGATGAGGTATACACCGTTGACGAAATGATTGATATGATTATCATTGATTCTGCAGCGGCTTGTGTAACTGCAGTGGCGGAGCTTCTTTCGGGAAGTGAAGCGGAGTTCGTGAAAAGAATGAACGAGAAAGCGCAGGAAATAGGAATTGGCTCCGTTTTCTATAACGGAACAGGTGTTTGTCTTAATCCTGAAAAAGACAGCGAAAATCTTATGAGCGCAAGAGAAGTTGCCATAATGACACGTCATATGATTCAGGATTATCCGGACGTTGTTGAAAGAACAAAAGAGGCTTCTGTAGAATTCCACGGAAAAACATATTATAATCTGAACAAAATGTTCACCGACTATTATTACGAAGGAGCAGACGGCTTCAAGAACGGTATGACAACTGCGTCGGGCTACTGTATGTGCGGAACTGCAATCCGTGACGGAAAGAGAGTTATTACTGTAACACTTCCCTCAAATTCGAATGAAGCACGTTTTACAGATACTGCAAAAATGTTTGACTATGGATTCAGTGTTCTCGGTGTAGACGTTACTGCAGATGATGAAGGCAATCCGAATGAGCCTGTATTTGACGAGAATGATGTTATCAAGATAAACATAGACGGAAATTACGAAATGAATTTCCAGGGTCAGCAACCTGTAATAATTGATGGCAGAGCTATGATTCCCGTTCGTGAGCTTCTTGAAACTCTTGAGAAAAAAGTAGATTGGGACAATGAAAAAAGACAGGCTGTAATAAGTGACGAAACTATAACTGTCAGACTTTCAGCAGGAAATAATGTTATGATTAAAGAAGTGAAAAATCCTCTCACAGGACAAGTAACTGCTGATGAGGTTTCACTGGATGTAGCGCCCGTAATTGTTAACGGATGCACACTCCTTCCCATAAAAGCAGTGGTAGAAGCTTTCGGTGCGGCTGTAATCTGGGAAGAAGAAACCGGAACAATTCTTATAATAGCTGGTGTTTGCTGATAAAATGAAATAAATAATGACACCAAAAGCCCGTAATACAAACGTATTACGGGCTTTTTGCACCGTTGAAAGCGAAGAAAATGACCAATAAAATAAGAAAATAACCGATATAAAAAAGAAATCCGCATATACATCCGGGTTTAGCAGTGATACAGTAGAAGCATAACAATATAGGGAGAAAGGAGAAAGTTTATGAAAGTAATGAAGAAAATGCGGGGGAGGGCTCGTCTTTTGCAGCGGCTGTGTGCTCTGGCGATGAGTATATCAATGCTTGTGGTGCTCGCAGTGCCCGCATTTGCGGAAACCGAGAACGAAACTGTATATAAGCTCGACTACATATTAAATCAGAAAACCTTCGGCGACGAAGATTACTATGATATGGTAAATACAGCCACGGACTCAATCTATACGGTTTCCGGCAGCAGTGCAGAAGCCATAACCGACTACACTTATGAGGCGGGCTTTAAAATCAAGCTTTCCAATCCCGGAAAAGCAAGCCAACTTCAGATACAGCTAATGGGCAGCACTACTTCCGTTAACTTGCTTAATAACGTGAAGTTTATAGCATATGACAGTCACGAATATGATTATAGGTTGCTTCGCAGCAGCACATTGCTTGCTGACAGGGATGACGGTCTTGTAACCGACGGTGAAACATGGAACGACATCCGCTTTGTCATCCGTGAAACTCCCTCCGACGGTGACCCCGCCACGACTACTGATGATACGGTGAGCTATGATGTTTATATAAACGGCAAGTTTATTTCCACACAGTCAGAAATAAAAGCAGACGGACTTAACGGCGAACAGGCGGCAAAAAGAGACCCGTACCAATTCAGATTCAAGCATGACAACAATGCAGGTAATTCCATTCTGATTGATGATGTCTGGATTGCAAAGTATGTACCCTATGAGCCCATAACAACACAGAAGCTTGTCTATACAATGGACAACAAATCTTTCAGCGGTGCAGATAATTATGATATGAATGATACTGAAACAGGCTCTTATTACGAGCTTGCAGTTAAAAGTGCAAATGCAATAACAGACCTTGATTATGAGGCGGGCTTTAAAATTAAGCTTTCCAATCCCGGAAAAGCAAGCCAACTTCAGATACAGTTGATGGGAAGTGCTTCGGCGAACATTCTCAATAATGTGAAGTTTGTTGCTTATGACGATCACGATTATGCCTACCGTTTACTTCGCAGTAACACAGTGTTGACGGATAAGACAGAAGGTCTTGTCACAGACGGTGAAACGTGGAATGACATCCGTTTTGTAATCCGTGAAACTCCTTCCGACGGAGATACGACCACAACTACCGATGACACGGTGAGTTATGATGTTTATGTAAACGGTGCATTGGTTGCTACCCAGAAAAACATAGCTGTCAGCGGTCTTAACGGCACTGACGCGGCAAAAAGAAATCCCTATAAATGGAGATTCAAGCACGATACCAATGCAGGCAATTCCATTTTAATCGACGACGTATGGATTGCAAAATATGTACCGTCGGGAATTGGTTGGGAATTTGACGATGCAGTTGAACTGAAAAACTACTGGAAATCTGATTCAACAAATTACAGTGTTTCTGACAGTGCTCTTAAATATACCGCACATGTAGAATATGAGGAAGCGGCACTTGCTTATACACCTGCCACAGCTATAGACAACAGCATTTATGGCGGATTAAAGGTAAAAATGAAGCACAGCGGAGAAGCTGCAGGCTCTATGAAGCTCTACCTTACAGGGACAGCTACAGTTGACGGTGCAGAAGTTCCCTTTGACTACACCACAGGTGCAATAACTGTAAATCTCAAAGAGGCGGGCAGTGACTTTGTTCAGTATGAATTACCTTTGAATGAAACTTTGGGTGAGTTAAGCCTTGCAGATGCAACTATCGCAAGTATGAAGCTTGTTCCAATGGACACAGCAGGTAACTTCGAGATAGATTCAATCTGGATTGTTGACAATCTTATTGCACCACTTAATGCAAGCAAGATGAGTCTTAACTACGAATTCAAGGACGAAGAAAAGGCTACTGCAATGGGTACAATCTCTCTTGATTTCGGAGGACAGAGAAGCTACAACGCAAGTAACGTAGACCTGCTGTGGGCATACGGAAATGATACAGACGGATACACAGTTCTAGATAATTATACACGTATAACATACCTTACAGGTCCTCAGGCAGAGGAGGGATATACAATCACAAAGTATATGATTGTTCCCGAAACTGCAAATGCGCTTGTTGCACGTGTTGCAGATGTGGAAAAGACATTTGACGTTGTGTATAAGCTTCCCGATAGTAAGCTTCCCGAGGAAAAAGAGCCGAGCTTTGTAATCGCTCTTACATCAGACTATCACTTTGGCGATCCTAATTACCAGACACATAAACCTTCCGATAAAATGCTGAAGGCACGTAAGCTTATCAACGAGACTGCCGATGCTGTTATTGTAAGCGGTGATATTATCGATACCTTCGGCGGTCGCTCGTGGTATACAGTGCGTGGTATGAATGGTCTCCCTGGATATGGATACCGCATTGACCCTGCCACAGAGGAGGATGATGAGGTAACACTTGTCTATTACGAAACAGAAATAGTTACCGATGAAAACGGCGAAAGCAAAAAAGTTCTGACAGATACCCCCACAGGTAAAGTGGCGACAGTTGAAAATACCGACTGTTACGATATGGCATACGACTACTTTACAGGCTTCGATATTCCCGTATACCTTGTTGAGGGTAACCACGAATCTCCCGAGGCGGCATATCTTGACTATGTGGGAGTTTCCCCCCAGAGAACGAAACGTCTTCTGACAAGATATATCGACTGGAGTGTTGCAAACGGCAAATATCCCGACCCGATTGAAAGAAATATAGAACTCTATGATAACTGGTACGAGGAAAGCATCAACTATGACGATTTCATAACTGATGGAAACGGTAACGAGTATCACACTATTTTTCTTCGTAACTTCGGTTCTGACAGACCTGTGAAGTGGCTCACAGAGGATGAGCTTGACTGGCTTGACCAGAAACTTTACGAAAATGAGTCTACAGGCAAGCCCATCTTCCTTGTGCATCATATTATGCCCGTAAGAAATAAGGTTGGCAAGATGGAATCCTACGGTTACTTCGGACTTAATTTCCCGGCTTTTGAAAAAATTATCAACAAGCATCCGTCTGTAGTGGTTGTTTCAGGACATACACATCAGTCACAGGACCAGGACAAAGAGTCCTACTATGACGGAAAAGAGGAAGAACCCTCATTTATCAATGTTCCTGCAATGAAGCATTCATGGATCAACGGTTCTGAACTCAGCGGTGACTATGCAATGTTTGTATACGCAGAAATGTATGAGGACAGAATTATAACAAGAGCTTTCGAAACTGCAACTGAAAAGAATCCCGCCCGTGGTCTCGGTCAGATTACACGTAAGCCTGTTCCCACTCATATGGGAAGTCTTTCGGTAACACGCGCAGAAAATGCTGACGGCACATATACTCTTACAGCAAGCTGTGCTGATGAGAATGCAACTTACGAATGGATTCTCAAAGGTGAAACAAAGACAGGAAAGAGTATAGTTCTTGAAACCGATCATGAAGGATTTATTGCAGTACGTGCAACAGATGCAGAGGGCAACTATATTTCCGACTCCTTTGACGGTCTTTACGATAGGGAGCTTATGGGTGCGGAGGAGAGAACCTATTTTGCGGTTGCAGGTCAGGCAAACGGACTTAATCCCCTGACCGATGCAGAGGGTGATGCGGCTGTATGGGCAAACGGAGTCGGCGGAAAGAATACTCTTGATGAGGCGGCACAGCTTGATTCTCAACACACATATTATCAGCTTAAAAATGTGTGGACAAAGCAGAATCAGAATTCGGAATATCTCACTATGTCTTTCGATGCAATGCCTGCAAACGACAATTCAAAGAGTTTCTTTGTTGCATCGAATGATACACAGCTTTCTGCTGATGTAAGTGACGTTCTTGAAACAAATAAATGGAATAATATTGCTGTTGTGTGCAATATAGCAAACGGTGAGGTTAAAACCTATGTAAACGGCGCACTCTTTGATACAACATCTGCAAATCTTTCGGAGGAAAGCAGTCTTGTGTTCGGTATCGAAGCTACAGATGTTATAGGATATATCGACAATTTGATTGTTTATGAAACTGTCGCAGAGCCACTATTCTCCAAACGTATCGAAAAGAGCTTTGCCGAAAAAGACGGTACTACACTGTATTCGGCGGAGAAGAAGACACTTTACCTGCCTGATGGTACACTTTGCTCCGATATTACAAAGCAGATGAACTGCGTGGTTGTTTCTGCCGACGGCAGCACCAAAACAAGCAACAGCACTGTTTCTGACGGTGACTTCGCAGTATATCACGATGCAAATTCAAGACAGTACGTGTATTATGATATAGTGCTCTACTCCGACTATGACAGACTTCAGCTCGAAGGAAGTATTTCGGGCGAAGATATTGTCCTTTATGTAAATGCCAAGACCGCAGGGGATACGGTTGTTGTGGCTTATTACGACAGCGAGAAAAACTTTGTCGGCTGTGAATTTGCCGAGGCAACGGCTGTCGGTCTGAATAAAATTTCGCTTAATATAATTGAGAATGCACACAGTGCAAAGATTATGGTATGGATGGATGCAGACAGCATAAATCCCCTGGCGGAAGTGTTGACAGTAGAATAAGAAAGTACAGGCTCAATCAAAAACTGAATAATTGGTTAAAAAACAAGACCGCTTGCAGTTTAAATGCAAGCGGTCTTGTTTTAGTGCGTTTTATTTTCTTTCTATTGGAATAAAAAAATTCTCTATAGATACTGATAATACATTACTGATTTTGTACAAGGTGTGCAAGCTTATCCCTTGGACAGCTTTTTCACTTTCCATATTGCCTATAAGGGAGGTAGAAACATCTGTAAGCTCTGCGAGTCTCTCTTGGGTTATTCTTTCTTGTCGCGGTTTCCCGATATTGTACAGTTCGCGATAATATTTGATGTTTTCCCCTATAATTTTATTGAGTTGCTGTTCAGTATACAAACATTATCACTTCTTTTCATAAAATATCATATATAATGTATTTTATCCTATTATAAAAAAAGTACAATTGATTTAATGTGGTAAAATATCATTGATAATAACAAAAACTTGTGCTAGACTGAATTTACGAAACAATATGAAAGGAACAATAAAATGAAAAAAATTGTAAGTATATGCGTTGTAGCTCTTATATTGATTTATACAACTTTTACATTATCGGCAGTAGCAACTGTAAATGGTACTTGCGGAGAAAATCTTACATGGACTCTTGACGGCAAAGGTGTACTCACAATCAGCTGCAATGGCAAGATGGAAGACTGGATGAGTGAGGGAAGTGTTTCGTGGAGGGAACATAGAAATAAAATAGTAACTGTCATTGTTGAAAGCGGTGTAACCAGTATAGGCGAACGAGCCTTTTGTAATTGCGAGAACCTTAAGAATATAACTATTTCGGAAGGAGTGACAAGTATAGAGGAGGGAGCATTTGAATCTTGCAATAACCTTACAGGTATAATTGTAGCTGAAAGCAATGAATATTATAGTTCAGATGAAAACGGTGTATTATTTGATAAAAATAAGATTACACTCATCTGCTATCCAGCAGGAAAAACGGAAACTGAATACATAATACCGGATAGTGTAACTACTCTTGGAGAATTTGCGTTTAGTGATTGTAGTGGTATTGAAAACATAATGATTCCTGATAGTGTGAAATTTATAAATGAATATGCATTTTATGGATGCAGTAGCTTAACCGATGTATACTACGGAGGTACAGAAGAACAGTGGAAAGCAGTGGAAATAGAAATTTATAACGAACCTTTAATTAATGCAATCATCCATTTTGAAGGTAGTAATGTATCAGTTAATAAAGACTTACAGATAACTCTCGCTGGAGAAACCAGTGACGGATTTGTGTATGCGGCTTTATACGATGGTAAAAAGTTAAAGGGGATAAAAAAGTATGTAGCGGCAAAAAACATTAATGCATCTTTTGCTTCTGTTAAAGAGGGGAATATCGTTAGAGTGTTCTGGTGGAAAAACAATATGCAACCTATATGCAGTGAAGCAGTTATAGTGAAATAAAAACATAAAGGTGGCACCATCTTTTTGAGTGGCAAATACAGGGCTTTTTCACTGAAAAGTGAGAAAGTCTTTTGTTTTGCCTTTGAATCGATAAAAAAATACTGTTTTTCCCTGCAAAATGGGCAAAATATACTTGCAATTAACGAAAATAATGGTATAATAATTAAGATAGAGTATTATGCGACTCTTTCGGCAATGATTAGGATTATATTTTATATATTTTTTATGAGGTGATTTTAATGTTAAACAAGAAAACTATCGAAGACATCGAAGTAAAGGGTAAAAAGGTCCTCGTAAGATGTGACTTTAACGTTCCCCTTGATGCAGACGGAAACATCACAGACGAAAACAGAATTGTAGGCGCTATGCCCACAATCAAGTATCTTGCAGATAACGGTGCAAAGGTTATCCTTTGCTCACATATGGGTAAGCCCAAGGGTGAACCCAAGCCCGAGTTCTCACTTGCACCTGTTGCAAAGAGACTTTCCGAAAAACTCGGCAAGGAAGTAGTATTCGCAGCTGACGATAATGTTGTTGGCGAGAATGCAAAGAAAGCTGTTGCAGAAATGAATGACGGTGACATCGTTCTCCTTGAAAACACACGTTACAGAGCAGAGGAAACAAAGAATATCGAAACATTCAGCAAGGACCTTGCTTCTCTTGCAGAAATCTTTGTTAATGATGCATTTGGTACAGCTCACAGAGCTCACTGTTCAACAGTTGGTGTTGCAGATTATCTTCCTGCAGTATGCGGTTACCTTATCCAGAAAGAAATCGAATTCCTCGGTAACGCAGTTAATAACCCCGTTCGTCCTCTTGTTGCAATTCTCGGCGGCAGCAAGGTTTCAAGTAAAATCAGTGTAATTGAAAACCTTCTTGACAAGGTTGACAAGCTCATCATCGGTGGCGGTATGGCATATACATTCATGGCTGCAAAGGGTCAGGAAGTTGGCGACAGCCTTCTTGAAAAGGACTATATTGACTACGCAAAGGAAATGATGGCAAAAGCAGGCGACAAGATTCTTCTTCCCGTAGATACAGTTGTTGCTACAGCATTCGATAATGACGCAGAGAGCAAGGTAGTAGGCGAAGGCGGCATCGAAGCAGGTTGGCAGGGACTTGACATCGGTCCTAAATCAATTGAGCTTTTCGGGGATGCTGTTAAGGATGCAAAGACAGTTGTATGGAACGGACCTATGGGTGTATTCGAAATGGAGAACTTTGCAAAGGGTACAAATGCTATTGCACAGGTTCTCGCTGAAATCGATGCTACAACAGTTATCGGCGGCGGCGACAGTGTTGCAGCTGTTAACCAGGCGGGTCTTGGTGATAAGATGAGCCATATTTCAACAGGTGGCGGCGCAAGCCTTGAATTCCTTGAGGGTAAGGAGCTTCCCGGAATTGTAGCTCTTGAAAATAAGTAAGAAAATTTTACCACATTGAAAGGATTGAATACAATGAGAAAAATACTTGCTGCAGGAAACTGGAAAATGAACAACACTCCCTCACAGGCGGAGGCTATGATAAACGAGCTTAAGGGTAAGGTTGCAGGTTGTAAGAACGACGTTCTTATCTGCCCCACATTCGTATGCCTTGATGCAGCTGTTAAGGCAGCTGCAGGCTCAAACATCAAAATCGGTGCACAGAACCTTCACTTCGAAGACAAGGGTGCTTTCACAGGTGAAGTAAGCGCACAGATGCTTAAGGAAATCGGTGTTGAGTATGTTATAATCGGTCACAGCGAAAGACGTGAGTATTTCGGTGAAACTGACGATACAGTAAACGCAAAGGTTATCCAGGCTCTTAAATATGAGCTTATCCCTGTTCTTTGCTGCGGTGAATCACTTAAGCAGAGAGAAGATACAATCACATTTGACTTTATCCGCAGTCAGATCAAGATTGCATTCCGCGGTATCTCCAAGGAAGACGCAACCAAGATTGTTGTAGCTTACGAGCCTATCTGGGCTATCGGTACAGGTAAGGTTGCTACAAGCGAGCAGGCTAACGAAGTTTGTGCGGACATCCGTGAATGCCTTAAGGGTATCTACGATGAAGAAACAGCAAACAATATCCGCATCCTTTACGGTGGTAGTGTAAACAAAGACTGTGCGGCAGAGCTTTTTGCAATGAGCGACATCGACGGTGGTCTTGTAGGCGGTGCCAGCCTTAAGCCTGATGACTTCTCTATCATCTGCAACGCGTAAGTTATCGGAATGTTAAAAATGCCCAGACCGTAAAAGGCAGGAAAAGTTGATGCTTTTGCTTTTAACAAGTGTGGCAACAATATCGCTTTTCTTGTCTGTTGTAGAAATTTGCAAGGCAAATTTTAGACTTTATGCCTTTTACTACGAACAAACTTCACCTCTCGCTGTATACACATACAGCTTCGGGTACCCCTTCGGGGTTCAGTTTGTCCGTTCTGAACATTTTTTCCTATTCCTCATTGCAATTAAAAAGAGGGGTGGTGTAACAACTCTGTTTTACACCACCTTTTGTGACTTTTTTATGAAAGGTATGAATACAAAATGACAAAGAAACCTGTTATGCTTATGATACTTGACGGTTACGGCTATAATAGTGCGGCCGACGGTAATGCTATATACAGTGCAAAAACTCCCGTTATGGATAAGCTTCTTGCAAGTTGTCCCAATACCCTTATAAATGCCAGTGGTATGGATGTAGGCCTTCCCGACGGACAGATGGGTAACAGTGAGGTTGGTCACACAAATATCGGTGCAGGCAGAGTTGTGTACCAGGAGCTTACAAGAATTACAAAATCAATCTCTGACGGAGATTTCTTCACAAACGATGCTTTTATGAAAGCAATTGACAACTGCAAGAAGAACGACAGTGCACTTCACCTTTTCGGACTTCTGTCAGACGGTGGTGTTCACAGTCATCTTAAACATCTTTTTGCCGCAATTGAAATGGCAAAGAGAAACGGTCTTACAAAGGTTTACGTTCATGGCTTTATGGACGGACGTGACGTTTCTCCCACAAGCGGTATCGATTTTGTAAAGGCTCTCCAGGAAAAAATGGCAGAAATCGGTGTAGGTAAAATCGGTGTGCTTTCAGGCAGATATTACGCAATGGACCGTGACAGCCGCTGGGAAAGAGTGGAAAAGGCTTATGCCGCACTTGTTTACGGCGAGGGTGAGAAGAACCCCGACGCGGTGGATGCTATGCAGAAGTCTTACGACAACGGTGTAACAGACGAGTTCATCGTTCCCACAGTAATTACAGAGGGGGCAACAATCGGGGCAAACGACAGTGTTATCTGCTTCAACTTCCGCCCCGACAGAGCCAGAGAAATTACCCGTACATTCGTAGACGCAGACTTCGACGGATTTGAAAGAAAATTGGGCTTCTTCCCGCTTTACTATGTATGTATGACACAGTACGATGCGCAGATGCCAAATGTTGACGTTGCATTCAAGCCCGAGTCACTTACAAATACATTCGGTGAATATATTGCAAATAACGGTCTTACACAGCTTCGTATTGCGGAGACAGAGAAGTATGCGCACGTTACATTCTTCTTTAACGGTGGTGTGGAAGCTCCCTATAAGAACGAGGACCGCGCGCTTATACCTTCACCCAAGGTTGCAACATATGACCTTCAGCCAGAAATGAGTGCTGTTGAGGTAACGGAGGAAGTTCTTAAGAGAATTGAATCTGACAAATATGACGTAATTATTCTCAACTATGCAAACTGCGATATGGTCGGACACACAGGAGTATTTGAATGTGCTGTCAAGGCTGTTGAGACAGTTGATACTTGTATGGGCAAGGTTATTGATGCGGTAACTGCCCGTGGCGGTATCGTTTGTGTAACTGCAGACCACGGTAATGCAGACCAGATGGTTGACCCCGACACAAAGGACGTATTTACTGCACATACTACAAATCCCGTTCCCTTTATCGTAGCAGGTCGTGACTGTCAGCTTCGTGATGGCGGCAGACTTGCTGATATTGCGGCAACACTTCTTGATATTATGGGACTTGAAAAGCCCCAGGAAATGTCAGGCGAAAGTTTGATTAAATAAGGGGAGTTTTAATGAATAACAAAGCTATAGGCGTATTTGACAGCGGCCTTGGCGGACTCACAGCGGTAAGAGAATTAAACAGGGTAATGCCCGGTGAAAACATCATTTATTTTGGTGACACCGGGCGTGTACCCTACGGTAACCGCAGTCGTGAAACCATTATCCGCTATACAAAAGAAGATATTGAATTTCTTGTAAAGCAGGATATAAAGCTTATTATAGCGGCTTGCGGTACGGCAAGCAGCGTGGCGCTTCCGTATCTGGTTGATAAATTTGACGTGAAGATTATGGGTGTGCTTGAAAGCGCCTGCACAGAAGCTGTGAAAAGAACAAAAAATAGCCGCATCGGTGTAATAGGCACTGCAGGAACTATTAAAAGCGGCAAGTATGAAGAAATTATAAAAGGCATTTCGGATGGTGTTGAGGTTATTTCCGTACCGTGTCCCATGTTTGTTCCCCTTGTAGAAAACGGCTACGCAAACAGTGAGGCGGCACGGCTTATTGCAAAAGATTACCTTGCTCCACTGAAAAAGGAAAAAGTGGATACACTTATCTTGGGATGCACACATTACCCCTTGCTTAAAGGAGTAATATCGGATATAATGGGAGAAGAGACGGTTCTTCTCAGCCCCGGCGAGCTAACTGCATACAGCGCAAGAGAATATCTCCGGGAAAACAACCTTCTTACAGATAAAACTGAAGGTGGTAAAAATGAGTTTTACGTTTCCGATTCAGTAGAGAACTTTGCTTTTCTGGGCAGTACATTTCTTGGCTCGGATATAGGCGCAGAGGTGCACAAAACGGAGGCATTTACAGAATGAAAAAGGATGTTTACATATCTATAAAGGGTTCTCAGGAGTATGAGGACGACCAGAACAAGATGGAAGTTACCACAGCAGGTAAGTTTTACGACAAAGACGGCAAGTACTATGTAAGCTATGTTGAGGGTGAGCTTACAGGGCTTGAAAAATGCAATACGACAATCAAGGTAGCTCCCGATGGTACTGTGACTATGATGCGTCACGGACAGACAAATACTCATATGATTTTTGAAAAAGGTAAATGTCATATAGGGCATTACGAAACACCTTACGGTGATTTCACAATCAGTGTTACGGCAAATGATATTAATGTTTCCCTTGACGAAAACGGCGGAAACATTGATATTGATTATATAATGGACATAAACAACGTCGCACGTTCGAGAAACGGAATTTCACTTACTATAAGAGCGTAGGAGGAAGCAAAGATGGCAAACACACTTTCAAGTAAAAAAGCGCAGATTTACAGCGCGGTAGAGGCTGCAGCAAAAAAAGCATATCCCGAGGTGGATATTCCGCAGTTCGTTATAGAAAATCCCAAGGACAGAAGCCACGGAGATTATGCGGTTAATACTGCAATGATGCTTGCAAAGGCGGCAAAGTCTAATCCCAGAGCCATTGCGGAAAATATTGTTGCAAATATTGACTCACAGGCAATTTGTGCCGAAAAAATTGAGATTGCAGGTCCCGGATTCATCAATTTCTACCTTGACAAAAGCTATCTTTATAATGTAATTGCTGAAATTGAGGCAGAAAAAGAAAGCTACGGTAACGTAAATATAGCAAACAGCAAGCGGGTTGTTGTGGAATTTGTCAGTGCAAACCCCACAGGACCTATGCATATGGGTAATGCCAGAGGCGGCGCTCTTGGTGATACACTCAGCAATGTTCTTTCTGCGGCAGGTTGGGACGTTACAAAGGAATTCTACATAAATGACGCAGGTGCGCAGATTGATAAATTCGGCAGAAGCCTTGATGCACGTTACATTCAGCTTCTCCGTGGTGAAGATGCAGTAGAATTCCCCGAGGACGGCTATCAGGGTGACGATATCCGTGTTCATGCACAGAATTATATTGATAAATATGGCGACATTCTTCTTGACAAGGAAGAGCAGGAGAGAAAGGATTCGCTTGTAGCATATGCACTTCCCCTCAATATTGCCGCACTTAAGGAAACTCTTACCCGTTACGGCATTAATTACGATGTGTGGTTCTACGAAAGCACACTTCATAACGGCGGCAGTGTAACAGAAACTCTTGAAATGCTTAAAGCAAGCAATATCACCTATGAAAAAGACGGAGCTCTCTGGATTAAATCTACAGAATTCGGCTCTGAAAAGGATGACGTTCTCGTAAGAGCAAACGGTATTCCAACATATTTTGCGGCAGACATTGCCTACCATCGCAATAAGCTTGAGGAACGTAATTTTGACCTTGCAATCAACATCTGGGGTGCAGATCATCACGGACATATTGCAAGAATGAAAGGTGCGATGGAGGCTGTCGGCATCAGCGGCGACAAGCTTGATGTGCTTGTAATACAGCTTGTAAGACTTATGCGTAACGGCGAAATCGCAAGAATGAGCAAACGTACCGGCAAGATGATAACCCTTGCTGACCTTATTGATGAAATCGGTGTAGATGCTGCAAGATTCTTCTTCAATATGCGTGCAGCAGGAAGTCATATGGACTTTGACCTTGACCTTGCAGTAAGTCAGACTAACGAAAACCCCGTGTTCTATGTTCAGTATGCACACGCAAGAATTTCGGCAATTATCCGTCTTCTTGAGGAAAGCGGAGTAGTAGTTCCCGCATACAGCGATATTGATGCAAGCCTTCTTTCAAAGAAAGAGGAGCTTGAACTTCTTGAAGTTCTCGCAAAGCTTCCCGATGAAATCCGTGCTTCGGCTGAAAGCTTTGATCCAAGCAATCTTACACATTATCTTATTGATGTTGCGTCGCATTTCCACTCATTCTACAATGCGTGCCGTGTGCGTGATGAAGAAGAAAATATTATGCGTGCACGTCTCAAGCTTATTGAGTCATGCCGGATAGTAATAAAGAATGTTCTTAACATTCTTGGGGTAAGTGCTCCCGAAAAAATGTAAAAGAAAAGGGTGTTAGATATGAAAAAGAAAATACTGGCATTTTTACTTGCGGCTATTATGACCTTCTCCTTTGTGTCAGTTAATGCGGAGGAAGCGGCTGTACACCCGGATGAGCAAGAGGCATTGCTTTATTCCAACAATATGATTAAGACATTGATTAAGACTTATGCTCATGATATTGCCGACAACTATTACTACGGAATAGAGGATGCTGAACTGTTGTTTTCCGTTATCTGCAGTGCTGTTGATGAGGGAAAGGTTGATGTAAATAAGTCTGTAGAGGCTATGATAGAAGCTTTGGGCGATGAGTATGCAGAGTATTATTCTCCTACAGAGTATGCGGCGCTGATGGCAGATGTTTCCGGAGAGTTTTCAGGAATAGGTGTAGTTATCTCTGCTCATGAAAAGGGAGTTCTGGTTTCTTCTGTTTTGAAAAATTCACCCGCGCTCAAGGCAGGCATCAAGGCAGGAGATTATATAGTAGGAATTAACGGTGTCTCCATAGCAGGTCTTAGTGTGAGTGAGGTAAGGAATCTTATTGTAGGTGCTATAGATACAACTGTCACAGTTAAGATTTTAAGAAATGATACAGAGCTGGAAGTTGTTTGTACACGCGGCAAGGTAGAGGTTTCAAATATAGAAACAAAAATGATTACAAATGACATTGCATATATTAAAATTCTGCAATTTGCAACAAACACTCCTGAAGAAGTGAAGGCATATGTGAAACAGATTCAATCAAAAAATGTTAAAAAACTTGTTGTAGACCTTCGTGATAACCCCGGCGGTGATATAGAGTCTGCGGTAGCTATTTCAAGTATCTTTATCGGAGCAGGTCGTATTGGTGAACTCCGTTATAAGGATGAAAGCAAAAATACAATTATCAGATCATCAAATCTTCATGCACCAAAACTTAAACTGGCGGTGCTGGTTAACGAAAACAGTGCATCTGCAAGTGAGTTTTTCTCCATGGCTGTTCAGTCAAGAAGCGCAGGTGAAATTATCGGAACAAAAACCCACGGTAAAGGAAGTATGCAGGCAGTAAAGCAGCTTTATACCGGAGCTGGAATGAAATATACTGTCGGAGAATTTTATTCCATACATGGTGAGAGAGTACACACTGTAGGTATTACCCCTGATATAGTGGTGGAGAATGAGATGATTTCTGTAAATCAGGATGAATTTGCACCCATTGACTATGAAAAAATGGATGAAGCAGGAAAAAACGGTGAGATGACACTTGCTCTTGAGCAGAGAATGCATGCAATAGGGTATCTGGATGAAAAACCGGATAAGACTTTTGATGAAAATACAGCTGAAGCAGTGAAGAATATGCAGATTCTGCTGGGATATGAAGCTACGGGAGTTCCCGGATTTTATGAGTATCTTTATCTGAATGATTTTGACTACGATTTTGAGATAGTAGTAGATAAGCAGATTGAAGCAGCGACAGACTATCTCACAAAGTTAAGATAATCTTCTTTCAGAAAAGGAATAAATTATACATTTCATTATGGTCCGGAATATGATATAATGAAAATGAGGTGAGAAGAGTGAAGTTTGAATTATTAAAGCCAAATAAAATTAAAGTGACTGTTGAACACCAGGACCTTGACAAATGGGGGATAACTGCCGATGAAATGGCGAAAAATTCTCCCGAGACGAGGGACATCTTTTTCGAAATGTTGCGTCAGGCGGAAAAAGAAACAGGGTTTTCGTTTAATAATGCGCGTCTTGTGGTGGAGGCGGCAATTCGGTCTGAAAGCAACGAACTGACACTCTTTGTCACAAAGGTTGATTCGGACGAGGAAAAAGAGCTGTTTGAAAAAATTTCAACAGCTATAAAACCTCTGCAGGAAAAACAGCCATCCAAAACAAAAAAAGACAAGTCAAAAGAAGAAGCACCAAGCACTATGATAGAGCTTGGCGACTTCGAAGATGTGATAAAAATGTGCCATACCATGCGTGAATGTATGTGGGGAACATTGTATTCGTACAAGGATAAGTACTATATGACAATGCTGCCGTCATACATACCTAAAGCATCAGAGTTTGGTGCTGTATGTCCCGTAACCTACAGAAATATAGTAGAGGAACACGGAATAGTTGTTGTGAAGAACAGCGCATTTTTAACTATACGAAATCGCTTCAGTGAGTAGCGGTCTCGACAAAATGCACAGATTTAATATAAAAAGCAAAATCAAGGAAGGGATTTGCCATTCGGCAAATCCCTTTTGAATTAATTGATTTTTTCAATTTTTTCGAACTGTTCTGTTATGGCATAAAGCTTTCCGTTTGGTGCGACAATCACCCGGTCAGAGTAGGTGTATCTGCGCACAAGAGAAAGATTTTCTCCGTCGTAGGTATAGTACCCATCGTTATACGGCGAAATACTGTAACTGTCAAAAAGACCATATACACGTTGCTCTTCGGGCATCCATTCACATTTGACATAGATTTTGCCGTTTGCTTTTCCGAGAAGCTCTATACTTCCGTAATCCGGGAACAGGTCGTTTATATATACAAGTGTGCCGTCAGGCATCAGCCTGTATAAATGGTCATTAATGATTGTTGAACCGCGGTAGCCGGAGTACCTTTCAAAAGAAATGTAAATGCTTTCGTCGTTGGCCTCTATTGCGTTCTGAATGGCAATGTTCCCGGGAAGCGGGATAAACTTTCCGTTATGAACAATATAAGTGTATCTTTCATAAGGAGTATATGGTGCCGGAATATCCAGATTGTAATATGTGTGAAGATTAAGGAATCGTGCATCGCCCTTTATATACTCAAAATACGATGGCTGAAGCTCATCTGATGTAGCTGTACCCTCTGCAAGTACCTTGATTTCTGCCATAGGCACACCGTCCAGGACAAAGTGATTATCTTTGATTTCAAGGATGCGGTCTGATTCTACAGGAGTTTGGTAGAGCGGCTCATCCTTATCGTATCCCACGAACTCACTTACTTCGTCTGTATTGAAGTCAATACGCAGGAAATTGTCACCGTTGGGATTATGCACCACGGCATAATCGTCAGTGGTTTCATAAACAGTCATTGTACTGCCGGAGCTGCTACGGAAAGACGACACTGTAAGACTGCGTTTGCCTTCCTCTTTGAAATCTATATTCCAGAAAAATTCCTCTGTTGCATATCTGTACGTAAGGGGGAAGTATGTTACCCCGCGGTAGTTAAACAGCGGATATTCTTCCTTTGACTGGTCGATTTCCTTGCCGTTGACATAAACTTTGTAATCGGGAATAACCGCTTTTGAATATTTTGTATTTTGTGCATTGGCATATGACGGAATTGTGCTGAATTCTGCGGGATGAGATGCTATAAAAAGCCCCTCACCGTCAACCCATGCAGTTGAAACATCAAGAAGACGGCAATATTCATGGGTCATAGGGAAATATGTAATATCCTTATAGGAAAGTATGGGATACTGTGAATTGTTATGGTAGACGGAGTTATTCTCAATGATAAAATCATAATCGGGGATAAGCACCGTTATTTCTTCGCTTGCATATGAGGGAACAATACTTATACACAAGAGAAGTAAAAGGATAAATAATGTCTTTTTCATATGTGTCACCTCAATTTCAGTATAGTATACCGGTAAGTGCTTGTCAATATACGGAAAGGAATTGTAATGCCATTGTAAAGATGTTGCAAGGGGCAAAGCGACAAAACAAAGGACACCGCAATAAGCGGTGTCCAACATTAACTTTTTATACTGAAATTCAGCACGAACTTAACTATTAATATTTATGCTTTGCGTGGTCTGCGCTTTTTATCAAGTCACAAAATTACTTTATGATTCTTACCTTAATTATACCATCAATCTTTGAGATTTCGTCTGCAACATCTGCATCAGAAGCCACATCAAGAATTGTGCAGGCATAGTCACCCTTACTCTTGTTCATCATATTTTCGATGTTTGCACCCTTGCCGGAAATTACGGAAGTAATGCTTGTAAGAGTGTTGGGGATGTTCTTGTGAAGAACAGTAACTCTTGTAGCACCTGCTGTTTTGGGAAGCTCACAGTTAGGATAGTTAACGGAGTTAACTATATTACCATTTTCCATATAGTCAATAAGCTCTTTAGCCGCCATAATTGCGCAGTTATCTTCACTTTCTTCGCTTGATGCGCCAAGGTGAGGAATAGCAATTACATTCTCAAGACCAATTACTTCGTCAGAGGGGAAGTCAACTACATATTTTGAAAGAAGACCAACCTCAAGAGCGCTCTTAAGCGCATCTGTATCAACAAGCTCGCCTCTGGAGAAGTTGAGAAGCTTTGCACCCTTCTTAACAGCTGATTTAAAGAGGTCTGCATTAAACATACCCTTTGTATCAGGAGTAAGCGGAAGGTGAAGTGAAATATAGTCAGCCTCAAGAAGAGCATCCTTGAGCTCTGTCTTAATTACTGTGTGACGGTCAAGGTTAAGAGCCGCCTTAACTGAAATGAAGGGGTCGTAACCGATAATATCCATACCAAGGTGATGAGCCGCATTAGCAACAAGAACACCAATAGCGCCAAGACCAATTACAGCAAGCTTCTTGCCCTTGATTTCACAACCTGCAAAATTGCTCTTACCCTTTTCAACCAATTTGCCAACTTCAGCGCCGTTACCCTTAAGAGTCTGTGCCCACTGGATACCGCCAACAATGTCACGTGACGCAAGCAAAAGACCTGCAAGAGTAAGCTCCTTAACTGCGTTTGCATTGGCACCGGGGGTGTTAAATACTACAATACCTTTTTCACTGCACTTGTCAATGGGGATATTGTTAACACCTGCACCTGCACGTGCAACTGCCTGAAGTGAATCAGCAAGCTCCATATCGTGCATATTGAAGCTGCGGAGGATTATGCAATCGGGATTTTCACAGTTGTCTGTGATTGTGTAATTTGCCTTATCAAAATTGTCAAGACCGCACTTTGCAATCTTGTTAAGAGTTAACAGATTATACATAGTAAAACAATTCCTTTACTTATTATTTTTCTCGAATTCTGCCATAAAGTCTACAAGTGCCTGAACACCCTCTATAGGCATTGCATTGTAGATACTTGCTCTCATACCGCCAACACTTCTGTGACCTTTAAGGTTTACGAAGCCTGCATCGGCTGCTTCCTTACAAAACTTCTTGTCAAGGTCAGCATCGCCTGTAACAAAGCATACATTCATCATTGAGCGGCTGTTTTTCTCGGCAGTTGCCTTGAAAAGAGTTGAGTTATCAAGGAAATCGTAAAGAATATTTGCCTTCTTTTCATTTCTTTCCTTCATTGCTTCAAGACCACCGTTTTTAAGTGCCCACTTGTAAACAAGGCCAGCAATATAGATTGCATAGCAGGGAGGAGTGTTGTACATAGAGTCATTATCAGCCATTGTCTTATAGTCAAGCATTGTGGGAATATCCTCACGGGCATTTCCCATTAAGTCCTCACGGATGATAACAACTGTAAGACCTGCGGGAGCCATATTCTTCTGTGCACCTGCGTATATAACACCAAACTTTGTAACGTCTACAGGCTCACTTGTAATACATGAAGACATATCTGCAACCAGTACTTTGTCGCCTACATTAGGAACGGCAGGGAACTTTGTACCGAAAATTGTGTTGTTGTAGCACACGTGAACGTAATCAGCATCCTCGCGCACCATATCAGGAGTGATTTCGGGAATATAGCTGAAAGTCTTATCTTCAGAAGTTGCAATACATTTTGCATCACCGTATTTTTTAGCTTCCTTAAAAGCTTTGCCGGAGAACTGACCTGAAACAACATAGTCAGCCTTACCTGTTTTCATAAGGTTAAGAGGAATTGCCGCAAACTGTGTTGAAGCACCGCCCTGAAGGAAAAGCACCTTGTAATTATCGGGTATATTCATAAGTTTTCTGAAATCAGCTTCAGTCTCTTTGATTATTGCATCGTAAACAGGGGAACGGTGACTCATCTCCATTACACTCATACCGCTGTCCTGGTATTCAATAAGCTCCTTTTGTGCAGTTTCAAGCACTTCGAGAGGAAGCATGCTGGGACCTGCTGAAAAGTTGTAAACTCTAGCCATAATAAAAGCCTCCTTAAAATAGTAATATTGTACATATTATACTACTTTTAGGAGGCAATGTCAATTCGCGCCGGAGGCTTTTTTATTATATTTTTTCATTTTTAATGCCCGAAAACTCATAATTATTTCCCTTATTCCGAAGATGAGGATAAAACCACCGAAAAGCTTCCCCAAAAGCTCCGGAGAAGTCTTTATACATATATATGCGCCGAGAAGGGAAAAGGGTACTCCCGTAATAATCATCGGAACGACTGCTTTAAAGTCAACATTTTTCTTCTTTATATGCACAACGAGGGCACATATTGCCGCCGGAATAAAGCAAAATAAGTTTATGCTCTGGGCATCCTTCTGACTTATGTCAAAAAATATATTGAGAGCAGGGATAAGCAGCATTCCACCGCCTATCCCCATACCACTGAGTATTCCGGAAAAAAATCCAATAATTGCAGTAAGCATTCAATCACTATCCCATAAACATTTTAACTGCCGCCAAGACCATTACAGCTCCAAATCCCAGACGGATATAGTCCGGCGGAAGCTTGGACAGGAGCGTTGCCCCAAGCAGAGCTCCCAGGGAAGACCCTACAGCGGTTTTTATAATGACAGGCATATCCGAATATCCGCCCGCTGTATAGACTATAAGACCTGCAACAGTGAGAGGGAGAATAATCGCAAGGGAGGTTGCGTGGGATTTTGCTTCATCAACCTTAAAAAAGTTTTTGAGTATCAGCACGGCAACTATGCCGCCGCCGGAAGCAAAGAAACCGTTCAGAAATCCCACTACCGTACCCCATAAAAGACCTTTCTTTTTCATCAGGACACCAGCATTTCGAGCCGCAGCTTGTCCGCAATCATTGCGATAAATTCAGAGTTAGTGGGTTTTCCTTTGTTGTTGCTTACCGTATAGCCGAAAAGCTTGTACAGTTCTTCTTCGTTTCCGCGGATGCAGGCAACTTCTATTGCGTGGCGAATTGCTCTTTCCACACGGCTTGGAGATGTATTATGACGTGTTGCCACACGGGGATAAAGCTGTTTTGTAACGGCATTTATGAGTTCTGTGTCCTTAATGCTCATAATAATTGCATCTCTTAAATACTGATAGCCCTTGATGTTTGCCGGCACACCAACCGAATGGATTGTTTTTGTGACAAAAATTTCAATGGCTCTGTCAGATGGAATGTCGCTTTGCTGTTCCGAAGAGCAGAGGTCTGCATTGCCCAAAGTTCCGGTACCCATTTTGGGTGTGCACAAAAGGTGAATCCTTTCATATATTGTTTCGGGTGAGCATGGCTTTATCATAAAGTAGTCTGCGCCAAGTTGCATACATATGTTGGTAACGTGTTCTTTCTTTGCTCCGCTTGTTATAATTACAATAGGTCGGGATGCCTTTGGCATCGAGTTAATCATCTTAAGCACACCTATTCCGTCTGTTCCCGGAAGAACTATGTCCATTATCACAACCTCGGGACGGTATTCGCGGATTTTTTCCGTAGCCTCCGTTCCGTCGGTAGCTGTTCCTGCAAGATGTATGTCCTCCTTACTGTCAAAAAAAGACTTCATCTGTGAAAGTAATTCAATGTTGCTGTCTGCAATAAGCAGTTTTATCGGGTTTTTCATTATATTTCCTCCTGTTAATTGTTTTTTCAATTTCTATATTACCATATTTTGGAAGTTAATGCAAGAACTTTTTACCAGAATTTGGTAAAATTTTTCTAAACACATCAGAAACGACCTTTCTTGACAATTTATCATACATATGATAGGCTAATGCAGTAAGGAGAAGTGAAATGAAAACAAAATCGATGACACAGGGAAATTCCTTTTCCCTTATATTAAAATTTGCACTGCCACTGATGCTTGGCAGTGTTTTTCAGGAATTTTATACAGTGACCGATACGATTATCGTGGGGCAGTTCCTCGGGGTAGGAGCTCTCGCGGCGGTGGGTATAGGCGGATGGATAACCTGGATGCTTCTTGCGGCGGTACAGGGACTTTGTCAGGGCTTCAGTGTGCTTGCCACACAGGCTTTTGGTGCACAGAAAACAGAGGAAGCAAATAAGCAGATGGGAAATTCTCTCCTGCTTTCACTTATAATATCGGTGGTCCTCGCCGTTTTCGGGCAACTGTTTCTTTCCCCGCTGTTGAAACTACTGAATACACCGGAGGAAATTTTTCCCCAGGCACTGCTTTATCTGCGTATATATTATGCAGGTTGTCCCATTATGATGGCATATAACTACGCGGCGAGCCATCTGCGTGCCTTTGGAAACAGCAGTGTTCCCCTCAAAGCAACGGTGTTTGCATCAATAGTGAATATCGTGCTGGACATTCTCTTTGTAGGTCCTTTCGGATGGGGAATAGCAGGTGCTATAATAGCAACTCTTATAGCACAGCTTGTTGCAGCGGTATATTCTTTCTATGCTCTTTTGAAAATTGACTTTGTAAGCTTTAAAAAGGAAACTGTTACATTAAATAAGAATACATCATGGCAGCAGCTTAAATTGGGCTTGCCTATGTCTTTGCAATATATAGTAATTTCCATAGGTGGAATTATAGTGCAGTTTGTTGTAAACCGTTACGGAATAGCATATATCGCAGGTGTTACCGCTACCAACAGGCTCTATACTCTGCTTGAAACTGCGGCAATCTCCTACGGTTATGCCATAACAACGTATGTGGGACAGAATGTTGGTGCAGGACGTCTTGACCGCATTAAAAAAGGTATGGTCAGCGGAAATATCATAGCAGTTTTAACGTCGCTTATAATAATGGTGGCAATGCTTCTTTGCGGTAAAGGACTTGTATCATTGTTTATATCGGGCTCCCCGGAAGAAATGGCAGAAGCGCAGAAGGTCGCTTGGAGATACCTTGTTATAATGAGTGCGTGTCTGCCGGTGCTTTATTCACTTCATATATTCAAGGCATCGGTGGTAGGATTTGGAAGCAGTATATTTGCGATGCTGTCGGGAGTCGCAGAGCTTGTTCTCCGCGTAGGGGCATCGTTCCTGCTTCCATTGTATTTTGGCAAAATGAATCTTTTCTATGCCGAGCCTCTTGCGTGGGTTGCAGCATGGGTGGTGCTGATAGCAGGGTATGTAATATGTTATAAAAAAGCGAGGCAGTCTGCATTGCCTGACAAAGTTAGTCAGAAAGTGTAAAATAATAGAAAAATACTGAATGAAAGGAAGGTATTTTATGAGAGAAAATGAAAAAGTATGTTTAATAAAAAGAACTGAAAAGTTTGACACGATAAAAAATAAGGGTCGCACAATGAAATGCACCCAAAAGTTTTTAACTTTTGGGTGCATTTCATTGTGTTATTTAAATTACACGTTTTTTAATTTTTCCATTACAGAGTTGTTTTTTGCAAAATACTCCGACAGGGTTTTGTATTCCCGGTACAGCTTACTGTATAATGAATGATTTTCGCTATCCGGCTTATATGAAAAGCTCTTTATCTTTTTCAATTTTTCTGATGCCTCGGTAAGGGTTTTGTAACCGTTTTCATTTACAGCGCCAAGTACGGCACTTCCGTATGCACAACCGTAGGCAGTGTCGGACAAGAATATTTCTTTTCCTGTTACATCAGCATATATCTGCATCAGCATTTCGTCCTTTTCAGCAATCCCGCCGGTAGCATAAAGCTTATCTGTTTTAATGCCGTTTTCTTCATATATTTCAATAATTTTTCTTGTGCCGTAAGCAGTTGCTTCAATAAGTGATCTGTATATTTCTTCGGGTTTGGTTGAAAGATTAAGTCCAAGCAACATACCGCTTAAGTTGCCGTTCACATAAGGGGTTCTGTTACCGTTCATCCAGTCAAGAGCCAACAGCCCGTTTGACCCGGGGTAAATATTTTTTGCCTTTTTGCGTAAATATTTGTGGATGTTTATGCCTTCCTTTTCAGCTTCCGCATAGTAATTGTGAGGAACACAGTTTTTAACAAACCAGTCAAAGCTGTCGCCAACACAGGACTGTCCTGCTTCGTACGCATACAAACCGTCAATTATGCCGTCTTTCACATAGCCACATATACCGGGAACGGGCATTGCCTTGTCACCTAAAAGTATATGGCACGTTGAAGTTCCTATTATCATAAGAAGCGCGCCCGGCTTTGTTATTCCCAGTGCAGGGAGTGCCGCGTGGGCATCTATGAAAGCAGGCTTAACGGGAGTTCCTTCTTTAAGACCTGTTATGTCCGCGATTTCTTTTGTTATATAGCCCGCATTTTCTGACAGAAGCTTTATATCTGTGGAAAGCTTGTCTCCGGCTATGCTTTCAAGTCTTGGGTCCAGATTTCGTAAAAATTCTTTGGTGGGGTATCCGTTTTTTTCGTTCCATATAGCTTTAAAGCCTGTTGTGCATACGGAATGGGATTCCTGCCCGGTAAGTTGCCATACTATCCAGTCGCCGGCTTCTGTAAAGCGGAATGTATGGTCATAAATGTTTTCGTCTTCTCTTAAAATTTCAAGGATTTTCGGAAACATCCACTCGCAGGAAATTGTGCCACCATATTGTGTCAGCCATTCTTCGCCAAGCTTACGGGCAAGGGCATTTATATCATCAGCCTCTTTTTGAGCGGCATTATGCTTCCACAGCTTCACATAGGAATGGGGATTCTCTTTGAATTCATCAAGAAAACAAAGGGGAGTACCGTCCTCTGTAACGGGCATAACGGTGGAAGAGGTAAAATCCACACCGATTCCGATAATTTGTGAGGGGTCGACATTAGCTTTGTTTATGCAGTCTTTTATCACGAAGAACAATGTATCAAGATAGTCCTTTGGATGCTGCAGAGCGAATCTGTCGGGAAGTTTTTTGCCGCAGGGAAGACAATCCGACATAACAGAATGCTCATATGCCATTTCGGATGATGCCATTTCTCTGCCTGTTTCAATATCTACGATAACGGCTCTTCCTGAAAGAGTACCGAAATCAATTCCCATAGAATATTTATTCATCTTTTTCACCTCGCGAAATTATTGCCAATGTAATTATAGCATATTTATATTTTGTAATAAAGTATTTTTATAAATACATTATGGTTTAAAAAGAAATGCTCATCAACTATGATGAGCATTTCTTATAAGTTTTCCAAGCTGGATTATAACTGTGGGAACAAGCGCCAACCCGATTATTGACATAATCTGTGTGCCGCCAAGTGCAGTTACTTCAAACAAGCCTCCAAAGACCGGTACAAACAGAACCAACAATAACAATACAAAACCTGCTGCAAATGCCGCTACACTTGCCATATTGCTTTTAAACCCGATTTTGAAGATTGACTGCTCGCTTCTACAGTTGAAGCCGTGGAACAGTCTTGACAGAGTAAGCGTTGCAAATGCCATGGTGCTTGCCAGCATCTCGCTTCCGGAGCGGAGCCCAATATGAAATGCTATCATTGTACAGATAGCAATCAGACCACCTTGAAGCAGGAGCTGAAGAATAAATTTTTTGTTTAAGATACCCTCTTTCGGGTCTCTCGGTTTTTCAGAAAGCAGATTATCTTCTGCCGGCTCCATACCAATGGCGATTGCCGGAAGAGAGTCTGTTAACAAGTTCATAAACAGCAGATGTACCGGTGCGAACGGTGCAGGGAGAGCAAATACAGATGTATACAGCACAGATATGATGCCGGCCATGTTTCCGGAAAGCAAAAACTTGATTGAGTTTTTGATGTTTCTGTAAACATTTCTTCCGTTTGTGACAGCTTTGATAATTGTCGCAAAGTTGTCATCCGTCAGTATCATTGCAGCGGCATCTTTGGAAACCTCCGTTCCCGTAATTCCCATAGCCACACCGATATCAGACTTTTTCAGTGCCGGTGCATCATTTACACCGTCGCCGGTCATTGCGACAATATTACCCTTTTTCTGCCACGCGTTAACGATTTGAATTTTGTTTTCAGGCGATACACGGGCATACACGGAAATCCGGTCAATTTTTTCCGCCAGTTCATCTTCTGACATAGCATCAAGCTCCATGCCTGTCAATGCTATATCACCGTCTTCGAATATGCCGATTTGTTTTGCAATCGCAGTAGCAGTGATTTTGTGGTCGCCTGTAATCATAATAGGCTTAATACCGGCTTTTTTAGCATTTGTTACTGCAGCTTTGGATTCTTCTCTTGGCGGATCCATCATGGAAATCAACCCGACAAATATATAATCGTTCTCGTCTGCAAGGTCAAGGGTACCGACTTTTTTCGGCTCCTTATAGGCAAATGCCAAAACACGAAGACCGTTCTGAGAAAACAAAGTGTTTGTTTCGAGTATCTGTTTCCTGTCCTCTTCGGTGATATTGCGAATTCCTTCACTTGTACGGATACGGCTTGATCTGTCCAGTAATACGTCAAGCGCCCCTTTGGTCAGAATTGTGGGAACACCGTGAAGCCGGTACATTGTAGACATCAGCTTTCTGTCAGAGTCAAAGGGAATTTCAGCCATTCTCGGCATAACCTCACGGAAAAGCTCCTCGTCAAGGTCAATGGAACGTACCATTTCTATGAGACAGTATTCTGTGGGGTCGCCTATTCCTTTTCCGTTTACTACGGAAGAATCGTTTGTTAAAATAGCATTATACAGCAGATAGCGGTGCAACTGATTCTTCAAATCCAGTTCCTTGGGATTTATAGTCTTACCGTCCACATATATCTGCTGAACTGTCATTTTATTCTGTGTCAGAGTGCCGGTTTTGTCAGAACAGATAACAGATACACAACCAAGGCTTTCTACGGCTTTCAGCTCCTTGATAATAGCATTTTCCTTTGCCATTTTCTGTGTGCCCATCGCCTGAACAATCGTTACGATTGAACTGAGAGCTTCCGGAATTGCGGCTACTGCCAGCGCAACGGCAAACATCAAAGAATCAAGGACAGGCATTTTGCGATAAAGGCTTAATGCAAATACTACTGCAGAAATAACCATAATCACTGCTGCCAGACGGCTGCTGAACTGGTCAAGGCTGGCTTGCAGAGGCGTTTTTTTCTCTTTTGTTGCACTCATAAGAGATGCAATCTTACCGATTTCCGTATTCATTCCTGTGCCGGTTACAACAACAGTTGCACGACCGTATGTAACCAGGCTACCGGAATAAACCATATTTACTCTGTCTGCCAGCGGAACTCCCTCTGTCAGGTCTGTTACTTGCTTATCCACATTCGTAGATTCTCCTGTCAGAGAGCTTTCATTTACCTGCAGAGAAAAGTTTTCCAATATTCTTCCATCTGCAACAACCATATCTCCGGCTTCCAATATGACAATATCGCCGGGAACAACATCCTTGGAATGAATTTCAATCTTCTTGCCGTCGCGGATAACCTTTGCAGAAGGGGAAGACAGGGACTTCAGACTGTCCAGTGTCTTTTCGGCTTTTTTATGCTGTACGGTACCGAGAATTGCATTTATAATGATGACTGCAAAAATGACAATTGTGCTTTCTACATTTCCGGATATCATAGAAATAACAGCGGCAATGACAAGAATAATTACCAAAAGGTCTGCAAATTGGGAGAGAAATACCTCCAGAGTGCTTTTTCTTTCACCTTCCTGCAGTACATTTTCGCCTTTTTCTTTCAGCAGGGCTTCGGCCTTTTCTTTTGAGTGTCCCTGAATAGTTACTCCGAACTCTTCCAAAACCTTTTCTTTAGTCAGTAAACAGTAGTTTTTCATAAGTCCTCCTATTTAAAAATAAAAAATAATACAAAAAAGACTTTTGGTCATGATATATTATGACCAAAAGTCTGGTAACCAAATCCGGCATGTGCTACCAAGTTATAAATAACCGCGAATGTTGACAGCACATTTAAACTACTCCCTTTTGATGAAGAAGATATTCGTTTTTTATTATTATATGCGCATTTATTTAAAATGTCAACATTTTTTTATCCCGCTTCCGAGAGCATATTCTCAATAAATATTCCGTAACCTCTCGTGGGGTCATTTACAAGAACATGGGTAACCGCTCCAATTAATTTGCCATTCTGAATAATCGGGCTTCCGCTCAAGACTGTTGTCAATAGGGGACAACAAATTTTTCGAATGAAATTTTCAAATTCAAGATGTTCTGTTGACAAAATTACCTATATTGTGTATGAAATGGGTAAATTAGTCAACAAATCTTGCTCTTGGATTATTGGACTGCCTGACCGAATAATTGGAAAGCCCCATATCTTATCCGTTGACTTTCATATTAAAATTAACTGCGAAATTAATATCAAAGTCAATACTATTATTGTGCGTGCTCATTTAAGCCTAAAGAGTTTAATATAACATTACTAAAGTTAAATGTTGATAAATCAAATTCAACAAACCAACAAAAAAGCAAGACTTTCTGAACTGTATCAGATTGTGCGGAATTAATTGAAAATTATATACTCTAATAATGATGTAAATCATTCGTTTATATACCTATATGTAACGTGTTTATTTCCAAAAAGACTCTCATATGTAGCATCAGTAAGCTGCTGATAGTCATTATAATTAAATCTAAAGTATGTAATTCCGGAACTTAAAGATTCTTTCTCGATCAAATTATTAAATTCATCATATGTGCATTTTAATACTGTACCTTGTCCAATAGTATGATGTTTTTCTAAAAGACCAATTGCGTTAAAACTGGTGATAACATTTGAATAATTACTAGAACGTGTACTATAATCAGCATAAGTATAAGTTATCATTTTATTTTTATCAGGTTCAAGAGTATAAACGATATTTACTGATTCACACAAGCCTGTATCATTATATTTATAAAGATAATCAACAGGGTATTCTTTTTCTGTATTATTTTTCGAATCAACTATTACATCGGTTGATTTTACTTTGCTGATTTTGTTCTCTGCATCATATTCAATAAAAGATTCTTTTCCAAAAGGAATTGGTTCATCGAAAGTATTTCCGTTTATGTTTGCATATAAAGGAAATAACCACAAATAATTATTAGTATTTATTTGGTACATACGTCCTTTTTCATCAAAATGGGCTGTAGCAATGACAGCATTTTGCTCATCTAACACCTCAATTCGATAAGGAATTTGGTTTCTAGGTGTTATAATCACATATTGCTTTGCTTGATTCCAATTTACATCACAATCAAAGGCTTCGGCTACAGCTCTTGCCGGAATCATTGTTTTGTCGTTTATAAGTTGTGCAGGAACGTCTAATGCGTGGTCGTTGCCGTTAATGGTTATTGTGTTTTTATCAATAGTAAAAGAAACTGTTTTACCATCTTTGGTTCCTGTTGCTGTGCGTAATTGTCCATTCCAGCTTACATCTGCCCCAAGTGCCTCAAAAATTGTACGCATTGGAACAAGCGTTCTACCGTTAATCAAAACAGGCGGCTGTTCACATTTAAGGAATTTATTGTTTATTAAAATGCTGACTTTTTGTTCTGAAGAAAATCCATTCTCGGCATCCGTAACATATTTAAATGTATATTGGTTTACTGAACCTGGTCCGGCTATCTCGCATTTGTTTAAACGTCCCGAAGCATCATAATAAAAATAATATGTCGGTGCCATGCCCTTTACATAGTATGTTTTCAATCTTCCTGATTCATCGTATTCCCAACACTTTATTTCAGAACCATATGATGATTCTATAATACAATTATTGCTGTTATAGTTCAGTGATGGAGCCCAAGTATATCCGATATATGATTGTTCAACATTTAAATCATATCTTTTTAAAATTTCGTTTTCATCACCAATAACCTCAATTATTTTTCCATTCTCATATTTAAATGTTATGTTCCCAAAAGGAAGGTCGCCACAAGTTACATTATTAACATTTGTATATAATGGTCTGAAATATGGATATTGCGTATCTCCGGAAAATGATTCGGGATAACCATCAGGAGAGATATTAGCTGTTGAAACCAAATTTCCATTTTTGTAAGCCTCTATTTTGTAACTTTTACCAGTTGAGCTTGCAAATATATTTGTACGTTTGGTGCCATTATTATCTTTAAATGATAATGCATTAAAAAAATGACTTCCTAATGCCATAGTCGATTGTTGTCCATTTATGGTTATTTTATCCCAATCTCCTTTACTGCCTGCATAAGTTATACTATCAGGTGTTACATAGAAAAAAGCCCCCATTTCTATAGTTTGAACAGAAATTGGTATGGAAACCGTTTTAACATTTTTCATTTGTACAAATGCGTATTCACCAATTTTAGTAATTCCATCTTCGATTATTATATTTTTGACAGACTGTGTTGTAACTATGGAATCGTCACTCGGGAATGAAGAAAAAATTACATTGTTTTTTTGATCATACATTTCTCCACTACCGCTTATTGTAAGCGTACCATTATTATCGAGAACCCAATAGGCATTATCTCCGCATTTTTGTTTTGATGAAGTATCATTAACTTTTGTGTCATTATCAGATGTTGATTTGCCGTCAGATGGCACGTTGTTGCTCAATTTACTTAACTGAACTGCCTTTGCACCGATATTGCACGATGCTTCATGTTGAGAATTTTTCGAAAAATTGTATCTTTTATTGTCTAAAGGGTCATTATGTGCATAAAAAGTAGCATAGCCTTCTGAATCATATCCACCACATATAAGAATATGTGGTCTTAAATCACATGTGTAACACCATTGAATTACAACATCACCACGTTCAAGAAGATTTTCATTTTTGCTTTTTATGATATATCCTTTTTCATTCAAAGTTAAATTTTTTCCCGAAAGACCCGATGCATCAAGTATTGCATCCCAACATCCCTTAGTTCCTGTTTTGATAGGAATATTTAATCCACCTGCCTGAACACATTTTGAAACAAATTCGGCACACTCACTGCCGTCATTATCATTAACGTGTTTGGCTGCATACTCCATTGCCGCATTCACATCATATGCAGGTGAAGCTGAAACAGAAGTGTATAATGATATTGACATTACAACACTCAAAACAATACTTACTATTTTTTTCATACTCATACTCATTTTCCTTTCTATAAATGGATTTACACATGATTCGATTTTCAAATACTATATAATACACTCCCTTCTGCATACTTACTTAAAAATTAAAAAATGTGTGACTCCAAGCAGAGCCACACATCGAAAAATGCACAACTCTGATTGTTGTCACACAATTTCAATACATAGTAATTCGGTATATGAAAATAGAGCGTACATTTTTACCAAAGGTAAAAAATACACCGATATACTATATATTTAATTGAAATTATGTGACACTTGTAGTATATCACATAGCTTAAAAAGAATCAATGTTTTTTTAGATTTAAAATGCTCACCTATATCCAGTATAAGTGAGCACTAAAGTTATTTAATTTTCTCTGCCTCCGCCAGCATATTCTCAATAAATATCCCATATCCACGTGTCGGGTCATTTACAAATACGTGTGTTACAGCCCCAACGATTTTACCATTTTGAATGATAGGTGAACCGCTCATACCCTGAATAATTCCGCCGGCTTTATGGAGAAGCTCCTTGTCGGTAATTTCAATCATCATCCCTTTTGTTGCCGAACCGAAGGGCATTGAACGGAGAATTGTTATTTCGTACTCCTTTGTATTATTGTCAACGGTTGAAAGGATGGTGGCTTTTCCCTCTTTGACCTGGCTCATTACTCCTACCGGATAGTTCTTTCCTTCCAGGTCAGAATCAGGCAAAAACTTTCCGAAAATACCTGCTTCGCAGTTTTTTTCAACTGTTCCGAGAACCTTTCCGGAAGAAGAAAAGCTTCCCATTATTTCCCCGGGAGTGCCGGACGTCCCTTTGGTAATTGACACCACATTGCTTTTTTCTATGCTTCCTTTCTGAACATCGAACAGAACTCCCGTATCGGCATCGCTTATAGCATGCCCTAAAGCGCCGTAACGATTGTTTTCTTCGTCATAAAAAGTAAGAGTACCTATACCGGCGGTGCTGTCACGAACCCACAGCCCCATTTTATATATACCGTCAGAATCATCAAGAACAGGAGACAATGTAAGTTTTTTTATAGAGTTACTGCGGAGGATAGTAAGGGAGGAATTTTGTGTCAGGAGGGAAGCTACGTCCTCTCCGGAGGCGATTTCCATACCGTTTATTTCAAGAATTACATCCCCTGGCAGAATGCCTGCATCTTTTGCGGGGGAATAGGATTTTTCGTTGCATTTGATGGGTGCGGTTCCGGTGACTATCAGTCCCTTGTTGTGAAGACGGAGACCTATCAGCTCGCCCGAGGCGCATACTTCCTGCGGAGCAGAAACTTTGAGCCGTATTTTTCTGAAAGGGAGTGCATTTGCAAGCTTAAGTGTTGCGGTATATTCGCCGTCTTTAAGCGGAGTGACTCCGTCTGCACCGTCCCATGTGCATATATTCTCCGGAATATCGCTGATAAAAACACCTGCGCCCAGTGATGTACTGTGAATTTCGTTTGTGTACATATTTATTTCAGTGGGGAAAGAATACAGCAAATCCCCGTAAAGAATAATCGCTGATACTCCCAAAGCAATAATGCAACGTAAAAATTTCCTCGATGATTTCATACTGTGTCCTCCAACATAATTTTAGCTATATTATGTTGTGTAGAAATCTGCTTTATTATTTAGGAAAAATTTTATATTCATCAAGCGATTTAAACGCATAACCGTTTTTATGAGCTGTGTCGATAATCATAGAAAGGGCATCTGCATTGCCTTTTGATACTGCGTGCAAAAGCAGTACCTCCCCGGGATGAAAATTAGCTGTTACAGTGTCGTGAGCCTCTTTTGCTGTAACGTTATCGTTCCAGTCAACATAAGTATCCGACCAGAAAACGTTTATATACCCCATATTTTTACTTTGCATAAGAGTGCGCTCGCTATATTCGCCTTTCGGCGGGCGCAGATACTTGGTGTGTTTTTTACATACGTCATAAACAAGGCGGTCAAGCTCTACAAGCTCTTTTTCAAATTTTTCTTCATCGGTAACGGATGGAAGCGACGGATGACCTACCGTATGGTTTCCGATAATATGTCCCTCACGTGACATTCTTTTTATTAAATCCGGATTGCTTTTAACATAAGGCGCTGTTACAAAAAATGCCGCCTTGACACCTTTTTCCCGGAGAGTATCAAGAATAACAGAGGTATACCCGTTTTCGTATCCCTCATCAAAGGTAAGGTAGATGACCTTTTCTTTAGTTTCTTCTTTAAAAATGCAGTTATACTCGTTCATCTGCGAAATTTGCTCCGCGGTAAATTCAGGTCCGTCTTTTGTGCGGCGGAATCCCCAACCGTGTGACTTATCAGAAACCTCACGGTTAAAAGTGGGGGCAGTTTCACTGCATCCGGAAAACAGAGTACATAAAATAAAAATAACACAAATTACCTTTTTCATTTTTTTCTCCAAATAAAAAATATGACTGTAGAACATCTACAGTCATATTTTATTTGCAATCTGAAATTTTTATTCCGTATTACTTGCTTTTCTTCTGTGAAGCAGAGGTTTTTCCGCCTTTCCACCAAGCCCAGAAAGGACCTGCAATGAAAAGTGAAGAATAGGTACCTGCAACGATACCGATGATAATTGGAAGTGCAAATTCCTTGATTGAATCAACACCCATCACGTAAAGAACACCGATTGTGAAAAGTGTTGTAAGTGATGAGTTGATAGCACGGAAGTAAGAACTTCTGATAGCATCATCTGCAATCTCATCGGGAGAAGCCTTTTTCATTGTACGGTTGTTTTCGCGAACGCGGTCAAATACAATGATTGTAGCATTGATAGAATAACCTACGATTGTAAGAATAGCCGCAATGAAGCTTGTGCTTACTGTTGTGCCGAAAATTGCATAGAAACCAAGCATGATGATAACGTCGTGAGCAAGTGCCAGAACAGCGCTTGTACCTGACTGGAAGTCGAAGCGGAAGGTGATGTATATAAGCATAAGAACTATTGCAAGAACGATAGCCTTAAGTGAATCACCGATAAGTCTTCCGCTTACTGTACCGTTAACATTTTCCATCTTGAGAACAGATGCATCTGTAAGATTGTATGTTTTTACAACTTCATCCTTGATGGCATCTCTTTTCTCGTTTGAGAGCGAAACAGTCTTAATTGAAACCGCTTTTTCGCCTGTTGCCTGAATTACACTTTCAGCATTATCAGTATGCTTTTTAACTATGTCACGAATTTGAGCTTCAACATCTTTGTCGTACTTTGTTTCGCCGAGGTCAAATTCAAAAAGTGTACCGCCGGTGAAATCAATGCCGAGGTTAAGTCCGTTGATGAAGAGGAACGCGATGCTGATTACAATACAAATTGCCGAGAATATGAAGAATATCTTTCTGTAAGCTGTAGGTGTTCTCATTCTGCATCAACTCCTTTCTGTTTCTTGGATAATCCATAAAGCCAGGGGCTCTTAACTCCCATACCAACAAGTTTCTTAAGAAGGAACTTTGTCAGTGTGATTGCTGTGAACATGCTGACAACAATACCGATAAACAGTGTTATTGCAAAGCTCTTAACAGTACCTGTACCGAAGAAGTAAAGCACTACAGAAGCAATAACTGTTGTGATGTTTGAGTCGATAACGGCTGTGATAGCTCTCTTGAAACCTGCGTTTACAGATGCACCGACACTCTTACCGCTACGAAGCTCGTCCTTAATTCTTTCGAAAATAACTACGTCTGCGTCAACAGCCATACCTATTGAAAGAATTACACCGGCAATACCGGGAAGTGTGAGAGTTACACGGAAATCTGTGAAGAAGAAGCCTGCCATTACAAGTGTAACAAGCGAAATGTATGCAATAAGTGAAATGTCTGCAACAAGACCGGGAAGTCTGTATATAACAAGCATAAACAGCATTACAAGAATAACACCGATGAGAGCAGCTATAAGAGAAGTCTTAAGAGCCTGTGAACCGAGTGTCGGTCCAACACTTCTGAGCTCTGCATCCTTAAGAGAGAAGGGAAGCTGACCTGAATTGATAAGGTCTGCAACAGCCTGTGAACCTTCTGCATCATATTCACCTGTAATGATACAGCTTTCGCTGTCAATAACTTCGTTAACACGGGGTGACATCTGAACTTCACCGTCAAGTGCGATGCTGATGAACTGCATATTTCCGCCTGCAGCAACTGCAGCTTGAGTAGCTTCTTTAAACTTCTGTCTGCCTTCCTTTGTGAAAGAAAGTTCTACGTAGTACTGGTCATTGCCAACTTCACTTGTAGGACCGTACATGCTTGAAGCACCTGACACGAAATCTTTGGAACCGTCCATGATTACGTTGCCGTTTGCATCGATAAATTCAAGCTTTGCTGTAGCACCGATAAGCTTGATAGCTTCCTGGGGATCTTCAATGTTGGGAATTTCAACACGGATGCCGGTATCTCCCTGACGGGAAATAGTAGCTTCAGAATAACCCTGTGAGTCAAGACGTGTACGGATAATGCTTTCCGCAATATCAACTTCCTCACCTGTTACCTTTGAAAGGTCCTCTACATCAGGCTCAAACAGAATTGTTGAACCGCCTACAAGGTCAAGACCCTGTTTGATACCTTCCTTGCCGAAGGTGCTGGGGATATGAATGTTGCCGATTTTAACGTCAAATGCCGCAACATATGCAAAGGCGATAATTAAAACGACAACAAGCAAAAATGCAAGAATATTTTTTGCTTTCATGTTTTCTTCCTCCTTAAAATTTAAGGTAGTGTCAAATTGACACCCCGTTTTTATATTTTAACTACTGTTAAAACCTTG
>CAYLPQ010000007.1:0-56512 GCA_964385605.1 uncultured Oscillospiraceae bacterium
TATTCTATCAAAATAGTAAGTCTTATTTGGTGGAGGCGAGGGGAGTTGAACCCCTTTTGCCCATTTTTCAAAGAATTGCTTGTTTATCGCGTTTTTAGCTTTCAACCCTTATTTATCGCGTTTTTTGACGAATTTATTTTCGTTTTTCTGCTCGTTTTTTCGTTCCTTTACCTTGTTTTTCGCAACAATATGCAATGAAATATGTAATGAAACTTTTCAAATTACAGTACCATCCGGGAAACGAATTTCAACAACAATTTCCGCCCCCAACGCCTTACCGATATTTTCTAAATCCTCGGAAGAAAATTTCCCTGTTTTCATTCTCTGCCCAAAAGCCTGCGACGTTGTTCCTATTCGTCTTGATAATTCAGCTTCGCTGATATTTGCATAAGCTTCAGCCATTCTTATCTTAGTTGATATATCCATAATATCGCTCCTTTCATATTCAATTATAATATAAACGAAAAACTTTCAAATGTCAATAAAAAAATTTAAAAAATAAATAAAAAACTTTAAGAAAACACTTGACAGATGAAAGGAAATCCTTTATAATAATAAATGTAGAGAGGAGGTAACAACAATGAGCAAAAGCAAAAAGAAAAAGTCGAAAAAGCTCAACATCAACTGGACAGAGTTGTTAGTAGCTGGCTTAATCGACTTCTTGGTCGGACTTGCAATACTCTTAATTCAAAAGCTGATAGAGTAAAGCAAATCAAGAGGGGGTGGGAACACCCCGCCTCCTCTTGATTATAGCTTATATAAAAAGAAATGTCAAGGAGGTACAATATGACGATGTTACAGAAATTAGCTGTTTTCTTTATTGCAATCGGTATTGTAAAGGCGGTGGTTGGAATAACAGGAAAAATTAAAAGCAAAAACCACACAGACAAAAAGGAGGACTGAACAATGAAAATTGCTGATTTAAGGAAGGTTACACAAGACCATACCACAATATGGTTGCAGGATAGCGAAAGCGGAGATTGCATCCAGGCAAACGAGTTTCGCTTCATAGATAGAAAATATGAAGATTGCATAATTGAGCTTATGTTCCCCGAAAAATATCCTGCAATTTCATCTTTTGGGCTTACAGTTATAATAAACCAAGAGGAGGTCCACAATGAGCAAATCCTGGAATGAAAAAGAATTAAAGCAGGCAAGTGAACAGATGAAAAAAATGGGTTATATGTCATATAAGGAATTCTGCGAACACCTGAAACAGCATCCCGTTACAATTACTGAAACAACCATCAGCGAAGCTGTCATTAAAGAATACACGCATAAACAGCTTGATGGTGTGCAAATGCCTTGCCCCAGATGTGGCACTGACAGAATGCGTGTTCCCGCAACGTATAACGCCTTGAGCCGACAAGCTGACATATACGTCTGCGATATATGTGGAATGGAAGAAGCTATATATGCTGCAAACGGCAATCAGCTACCAATGAAATATTGGGACTTATATGCTCGACTGGAATAAAACCTGCTAAAAACGTAATATAACAATCAAAAACGTAATATTTTGATTGTTAACGTGCAGATTTTAAAGAAAAACGCACGTTAACGCACGAAAAACGCTCAAAAACGCACGATTTATCAACATATCGTGCGTTTTTTTCACATTAACAGAAAATACCCCCTGTCAGTTTTATGCTGAACAAGGGGTATTTTAAGGAGAATCAGCTGTCGAATTCTTTAGCTTTTGTGCATGAGCGAGTGCGACTTCGCACCTCTACCGCCGAGCCTCCGGGAACACGGACCAAAATATCATCAATGTCACATTCAAGAGCTTCGCAAATCCTGTCAAGATAATCAAGATTAACCCTCTCGCATATTTCGTGATACATTTCGTTGATTGTGGCCTGCCTTATCCCGGTTTTTCGAGCCAAGTCCGCCTGTGTCCACCGTCTTTCGCCTAATCGGGTGGATAGTAAAATTCTAATTGCCATACGACATTGCTCCTCTCGGCATATTGTAACAGAATTCAACATATCCGTCCGCAAATCGTATAACTATTGCGATTTAGGTATTTTTAGGCAACAAAAAAAGACCTCCCACACCAATAAGTGTAGGAGGTCTTTTTTCTACTCTAAATATTTACTTGAAACAAATCCCTGTGTTCCCGTAGCATCAATTACAAGATACCACTTTGTGCCGTTTACAAGGCTATAGTAACCGTACCAGGTTACCGTTGCATCTTTTTCAAGTACCTTGATTTTTGTCTTTGTCGCACCCGCGCCGACTCTCATATTAAGGTCGGTCTTTGTAGTGAGCTTTGTTCCTTTGCCGTGACCGTCTTCTCTGTACTTAGCTGCGTCAACCTTTGTGCTGTTCACCGAAGCGGAAGCGGTTGAGCTTGTCCCGGTACTTCCCGTATATGCAGGCACACCGTACCCGATAATAGTTTTGTCACTCAAAGCATACGAACGTCTGGCAACCTTATCAGACGTGTTGCCCTCAATCGTATTGACCGTACTGCCGGACACTCCTGTTACAATGCCCACATGGGTTGAATCAGCCTGTGTCCTCTTCGAGCTGAAGAAAATAACGTCACCTTTGACGGGCGTATATGTACCGCCGTAAGCCTTCGCAAGCTTGTACTGACCTTTCTTCTCAAACCACTGCTTTCCTACGTCACAGGAAGCAAAGTGAGGAATAATGCTTGTTGCAATGCCTGCCATGCTTTTGCACCAGGTAACAAAGATTGCGCACCAAGCAACCGTCATGGCAAAGCTTCCGCCAGCTATGCTGTTGTAATACTTGATATACTTATCATCCCCGGAAGGCTCACACACACCAAGCTCGCCTTCGGCAACTTTTACAATCTTGTCTCTCATAGCACTCACCTCAACTTCTTAATCTGTTCAATTAACTGTATAACCTTGTCATAGCCCACCATGGCACCAAGCCACACGCTTAACGCCATCAACCCAATACAGATTACATTAGCCGTTGTAAAGCCTATACCAAGCAGTATATACGCCGTTGCCGTTCCGAGAGTGCCCACCACCATCGCAACAACAAGCACCACAACGTTGGATGCATACTCTACGAAGGTGAACGTGTCAAGAAAACCCTTAACCGCTTCCGTTACCAAGCTTGTTACGATTGCAAGCACAACAAGCAACCCCATAAATAACGTAATTGTCATTCTTCATTGCCTCCCGATTTTTTAATTTTCAAAGCGTTTTCAATTCCCGATTTAATCATGTAACCGAAAACACAAGTCTGCATAATTTCCTTCGTGTCGTCAATAAGAGGGGTGAGTGCCTCGAAATTCTGCGACACCGCCATTACCACCATTGCATACAGCTGTATTGCCGCATAAATTACCGTGCACAAGATCACAACCTTCTTACTGAACTCCCACACCCATACCGTTTTTTGCTTCATCACACATCCCTCTCTGTAAACGTCCCCTTGTCCAACAGCTCACGATACACACTCATGATGTATGAAAACGTCTCCGTAACAACACCGTTGGTTCTCTTAAGTCTCCTTAACAGCTTTTCGTAATCGTCATGGACCTCAATTATGTACTGGAAGTCCTCATAAGTATGCCTTTCGTTCCGTCTCAAGCCGTTCCCGAAACTTAAGATTTCACCTCTTAGCCTCTTCACCTCATTCTCGTCTACGGTAATAGCCAGATTGCGAATGCTGTCTTCAAGGTTCTGCTGTATCTTCAGACTCTGATCCCTATACTGCGGATACTTCGCCGTCTCTTCAAGGCATTTTTTAATATCCGCCCTCATTGCCTCTTCGTCTTTTTCTTTTTTTGTCGCCTTTTCAGCTTTGTCCTCAAAATACTTGCTCACCTTTTTGTAGCAAAGCACAAGAAAAACAACAGCCAGTATCACCATAACCGCATCGGAGATTGTCACATCTCCGAACACGGTCAAAAATTCATCAAGATATTTTATCACTCTTCCGTTACCCCCTCTGCGGTTGATGCTTCTGTTATAGGCAATCGCGTTATATTATCCACCTCATAAAGGTTGTAATCATTAGGGTTATTACTTTGGTTATTATTACGCATAAGCATATATGTTTTTCCTGCCTGTGGAGTCTCCCACGGTCCATCAGAGCAAAACATATCGCCGTTATAAAAACCTACATCAAAGATAGTAATCTGTTGTGCTTCTGTCAGATTTATTGTGCATCGCCAATAAGACCACGGATTTTCGGGCAACAGTATTTTTAAATTAACGTCTCCTTTTGCAACAATTTCACGAACGTTTTCTGTTAACTTAACAGTTGCGTCCACATCATCGATTATAATTACGTCACTTGAACCCATCATATCTTTAACTTCTTGACTCAGTTTTTCAGAAGTAACCGCACCATCTGTCAATTTTTCAGTAGTAACGCTTTCGTCCTCGATTTCGCTCATTCCGCCAACCTCAGGCAATAAATCATACCAACCAATGCAATACCCCGACACACTGTTATTAAGCTTCGGTAAGGGGCAATACCTTACCCTTATAGCACCCTTCTGGCTTACAGCAAGCTGAGTAATTGCATGAGAACGCATCTTAACCCTGTCTTCATTCACTGCTGTAGCAAGATATGCCGAATCAGGCTCGGGAGCGCCCGGAATGACGAACATTATATGCTCTTGGGTGAAGGCTCTGTCTCCATCAGCCGAATTCGCTTTAACCTTGTATATGCCCGGGGCGGTCGCCCAGTTAACGTAGCCCGTGTAATCCGTATTGACGAAACGGATAAGATTATCACTTGTTAGTGCTCTCATCCACTGAGCAGCTTCTTTGTTCCCCTTGAACCACATATCGTAGTGAAGTGAGTCAGACTTTTCCGTTGTCTCGCCGATGAGCACCTGACTTGTACATCCCGTCACCTTGTCGCGTATCGCCATAAGGTTGCCCACAGGCGTATCCTTGTCAATCACGGGTGTCGGTCTCCCCGACACAATGTTCCCATACAAGCCACTTTCTCCGCAATTGTTACCGCTGTTCTTGTTGCCTGCCTGACATGCTGCCACAAATCGCTCTGTCAAGTCACCCAAATACGCCTTATCCGTACTGCTCATTAATCCGTCAACACCGCCTCTGGGGCTATACTGACCATCGGAATTTATAATATCCGATGCCTTTGCTTCAAAGGTAGGAATATGAACCAGCCTGTCACCTGTCCATACAACATAGTCCCTAAGGCTCAAGTACCCGTTAGCACCGTCAATAGTGTACTGCGAAGGGTAGGGAGAACTACCAGTATCAGATGTAGATGTAATAACATAAAACCAAGTGCCAACGTATTCATCTGTCATGCAGTTTGCAAGAGTGCCTACCGCATTTCCATCGCTGTCGATTACGCTATCGGTATCGATATGCCATGTGAGTATGTTAAATCCATTACTTTTACCTTCTAATTCTTTAAGTCGTTTTTCAATGTTGGCATATGTAAAATGTTCTGTTTCCGTATAAACATAGTCTTCGGGTTGTTTTCTTTGACACACACCAAAACTTGTATGTTCAACAACCTTTTCGTCTTTCATTACAAAAACACAAATATTCTCAGCCGACTGTAAAAGAATGTTTGGAATGTTCGCTATATTAGAAGAAGGCTCCGTCACCAGAGCCTTCTCAGATATTTTGTTATAAAAATGGATTTCGTCAAATTCGACATTTTCAACGGAGATTTGTCTGTCTAGTTCCCATTGATGAAAGGGGAGACCAATTCGTTTAATCATAATACACCATCTCCTTTATTTTATGTTTATTCTGTAGATTCCTCTATAAAGTCTTCTGCTATCTCTTCCACACCCTCGTCCGCTTCAGCATACTGAGCTTCTATAGCCGTCTGTATATCAGCAAGGTCGTTTTCCGTAAGTACGCCCTTTTCCATCCATGCCGCAGAATTCAAAATCACCTGATAGTCTGCCATTTTGCCGACTGCATTCAAAAGTCCTTTTTTTATAAAACCTTTCAAACTGAACATTATATACTACCTCCCAAGCTAATTATTGCATTGTACATTTCCTCAAATGCCTTGTTAATGTCCCTGTTGTACGTTACATCGGCATATGTATTTTCTGTGTCTGTCATAAGAGTCATATTAGGTGCAAGGCTTGTAACACCGTCAACAGTACCGTCGGCATTAGGAATATAAGCTGTTACAACAGGTTCTTCAAACTCCGTAGGCAAGCCTGTACCATTGTCCACTTCAAGCTGAAGGTTGGTCACGTTTAAAATCGTATTTTCTTCAGTTGCAACACCCGTATAATTAGACCAAATTTGGATTTTGATTTCTTTGTAAGCGTCCACAACCTCGAAAGGATATACCAACACTCCTTTTTCAGTAGATGACGTAGCGTTTCCGCCACCTAAATTAGAATTATCATCATAAGTTCTTACTACCATTGCCACCTTGTCAACGATAACTCCCACCTGTGCATACTTCAGACTTGCTATATATTTTCCTTTGGGTAAGTAGATGTTTCTAACATTACTGTTCTGCCAGCTTCCTTTACCTTGAACAGTTTTTGTGGCAACAGAACTTAGATTTTTTCCATACTTGCTCAAAGTCACACTTTCGGGGGCTACGTAGGGAACCCATTCGGTGGATTCTGTGCCTTCTTCTAACTGCGGGTATACCGTCTCGCTGTTTACTTCTTTCCCTTCTAAAACATAGAGGTAAACATAATAATTTTCATAATCTGTGAAGAATTTTTTTGAGTCGTTATACAGATATGCGACTCCTTTCAAACTTCCATCATCTTTTATAGCCTGTATAGCAAACTGAACATTAGGGGAATTCGAGCTTGCAGTTACCCATACGCCTTTAGGCAGTTTACGGGGGCTTTTCGCTACTGTGCTGCTCCCAAAAATAAAAGTAGTGTTTGCTGTTGCCGTTCCGTTTACAGTTATAGAACCATCACCGTTATCGGTAAAGGTAATGCCATTCTGTGTTTTAGTTGTTTGATAGTACGGGTACTTAAGTAAATTTTTACTTTTCACCGTACAATTAACTTCATGTCCAACAGGCGAAACGTCATCAAGTGCTACAATAGCTCCGCTTGCTGTGCCTTTGAGGGAGTTGGAAAGAAGTGTATGCTCCCTTGTTATAGGAAGATGCTCATCGGGTACAACAGCTTTTTCATTGAGGGGAGTGTAACCGTCAGCAACGCCTTTGTTAGAATTATCTTCTTTGTCGGGCAAAACCTCTTCTATTGCTTTTACTGCGTCTCTGCCACTAAGCACCATCCAGTTAGCAGCGAGGGAAGCAGTTGTCCCTACACTTACAATTAAATCACCTTTTACAACACTAACCATTCCTCCCCACCAAGCGGTGGTTGCGGTCGCAATAAAAGCATCCCCAAATTCCACGGGGATAGTATCTATTTCTCGCCCATTGAAGTTTGTGTCATCAGATTCAATAACACTATTGACATTAATTTTACCTCGGATTTTGATTGATGCTTTTATATCGAAAAGCACATCATCAGATAAGCTTTCAAAGTCTACTTCAAACTTCTTGGTATAGCTAACAACCGCCTCGTAAAAGAACTCATTTGTCTTCAGCTGATTGACATAGAGAAATGCCGCATTATCAGGAAGAATAACATGGTATTCCTGACCAATAGTCAAACTCTCCTCACTACTGGACCATCCCATTTCAACCACATTTCCGTCTACATCTTTAATTACATACAAAGGGAGTGCTTGAGAACAAGCACCGGACACGTACACATCAATAATTTTTGTAGCTTCAAGCAAATCATATCTATAGCAAACAGCCGTCGTATTTTCAACGATTGTGCCACTTGTGTCAATTGCACTATTTTCGAACCTTTCAGCACAAATAAGAGATGCTTGTTCATCATTTACAAACGGAATTTTACCCATAGTCTCATCAATAATGCGCATATTTTTGTTTTGATGCTCTATGTTGTATTTTTCCGTCTGTAACGGCATCTGTAACTTAAGATTTCTTGTATAATTCATTAAATATAACCTCCTCTATTGGTATTGTAAAAGTTGAAAGCTCTTCGTGTGTGTATTGCGACATATCCTCATAAGCATAACCATCGGCAGCAAATGAGCCATTCGAATACGAAAGTGAGCAAACAAATGCCAAATGTGCCGGCAATCTATCTGCCAAAGTTTTTACAAGTTGATTCCAATAAACGTCCTCTTTTATGCCTCTATCAAGAGTAACAAAAAGTGCCTGGTCATTATTTTCATTAAACATGTCCAAAGTCATATCACTTCCTGCGTCGGTGAATTGTCTTATAGTTTCAACAATCTTGTCTTTACTTATTTTTCCCAAACCAGTCAAATGAGATACGATGTGATGTTTTCTATCCATAAGAGATTTATTTTGGTTGACGCTGAATCTAAAAAACCGTTCCAGTCTCTCAATAACAGCCTCATCTGATGAGAAAACAAACTGATTTAATTTAACTGTTTCTACGTCCTCACAAAGCTTATCAAGAAGCTTTCCATCCGCTTCATAAACTCCCATCATTTCTTTTACATCCATGTAAAACTGCGGGATAAGAAGTTTTATCAACTCAAATGCTGTCACATAATTTCACTCTCACCTTCATCGGACGTAAGTTCTGTGAAGCTTACTCCATTTTCTGCAAGCATTGCAACCATAAATGGCTCTATCGAAATATTTTCGCTCACAAAGTCATTGCCACCTATGCTGATTTTTAAGTCCTCGAAATCCTCAACGTCTTCAACATTTGCGAGGATAGAATACATTTTTTTGTAGCTAATAACAGGCTTTTGAGGAATCCAACCAATAAATTTCAAATCGCTTAGCGCAAACTCCTTAAGATATTCTTTTATTAACTCTGTCACCCTTTCGGTTACAGAAGCAAGTGTTGCATTTACAGATAATGTTACTTTTGCCGACACAAAGAAGTTTACCTCAGCAGGATTTAACGCAAAAAAGCGAGCACCTATAGGCGCTCGTCCCTCTCCCAATCCTCTACTGTTTGGATCTATGTATTCCTGCACATCGTTGAATGTCGTCTGCAATACCGGACTTCCGTCACTCGTGAACAGTAATGCTGATACGCAATTGGGTGAATATACTAATTCTCCTAAATCCATCCGCATCAATGGAAGTACTTTTGCGCGACCTACACCGGGACGACTTTCACACCATTCTTTATAATGAAATCTATTCCCGTTTTCGGCAGGTCCGCAGATTTTATTCTGAATACGAGCCCTGTATTTTTCATCAGATTCCTCGTCTTCACCAAAGGCAATGATTTTTCCTATTTTAGCACTCGATAAACCTATGATGTCATTGTAGGGAACAATACTGTCGCCCTCCTCAACAACATTAGAAGCACTCCCGGCAATCTCTGCCTCAAGGTATTCCACGCCTTCGTCCAAAAGAACATCGTCCTCCGGATATAATTCATCAAGATTATTTTTTAACACAAAGAAGATCCCGTCAATAAAAAAACGGCTCCCAACTTTAGGCTCCGCCCCTTCAAAAACGGCTCTGCACCTCATACTCTGTGCCGTATGTCTTGTTATTCCATGGTCTTTTCCAAACGCATCAAGATATTCTCCTATCGCCGTATCAACGTGGCACATGTTCTGAATTGTTTCCAAGTCTGCATAAGTCTGTGCTAAAACCAAACATTTGGCAGCACAGGCATCGTAGAAAATGCTCCCCTGTCTTGTGTCAATGCCCTCGGGAGCATTGTCAAGGCATTCATTTAACAGCTCGTCATAAGTTTTTACTTTAAACAATATTTATCGCCTCCCTTACACTAATATCACCATAAACAGTTTCAACCGTACACTCAACGTAAAGTCGGTCTCCCTCCATGCTGAACTTAAAGGCAGCGGTATCCACATTCTTTATTCTGTCATCGTTTATAATGGCATCCTTTATCAAATGCGGAAGTCTCGCCTTTATGTAGCTTTCGCTGGCATCATCAGCTGTTATAGTCTGTTTTATTTCAGACCCATACTGATTATCATATATAAGGCATTTAAACCTGGGCGTAATAATTGCCTTTCTAATAAACTGATGGCAAGCCTCGATACCATCTACAAATCCCTTTATTCTCCCTGTGTTGAGGTCAAGGGCATAAGTTTTTGTAGGTTTTGTCCCTTCCTCCACAATCGGGATTGTCGGAACAGTGATAAATGTCGCCATATTACACCACCCTATCTACGACAAAGTACAGCTTTCGTCCGCTTAAGGCAAGCAGATATACCAATTCTCCCACCTTCAAGGAATTGTCCAGTGTAATTGTCGCATCTGAAACAGAAAACGATTCCAGCTTATGACTGTGAGAATCTTCGTCCGTATTTCGCGTATATCCGGAGTATGTATATCCGTGCTTATGAGTGTTCTCATCTGTTGCCGCTTCAACACTTCCCAAAGAAATGCTGCATTTCATGTCTCGCTTTGTTAAATGTGCAGGCAATCGGAGAGTATTTGACAAAATAAGCTTCTCATCATTAGCAACCTTTATCTCCAAAGGCTCAATTCCGATAACCTCTCCAATCATCAGCTCACCGTTTTGAGGCATCATTCCCTGCAAAGCCCCCTTAAGACTGTTCGCCATACCTTATCACATCCTTTAATAATCATCGGCCATATTAAGAGTAAGGCTCATTGTGTGTTTATTGCCTTTGAAAGTATGCGTGTCCTGGTCTACATAAAAGGTCTGTGAAATCCCTATTTTGTTTATCAAAACAAATACTGCAACACCCGAAATTATATCCGGGATACCTATGCCCGAAATTGTCAGAGATTTTTCCGTTTTTCCTTTTTCCTTAAGCGTACTTTCTACCAACTCTTTTAACTGTGCCGTATTCAAATCGTCACTCGGTGTTTCAATTTCGGCAAACATACCGATTTTATTCTCAAGCTCGTTATTAACCGCCTGCTGCAACACCTTATCTTTGTTTGAGAGCAATTTTACTCTCGTTTTTACCTTTTCAATGGATTTTTTATAAGTGTATCCGGTAAGGTTTACACCCGGCTCAATAACCCATTGCAAAACATTGTCCTTGCGATGTATAAGCCTCATCTGCCCCTCCTGCGCCAAAGGGAAAAACCTCTCCCCCTTTGCCTTAAAGGTCTGGCTTAATGCATCCTGTATCACATCAAAGTACGTTGTTTTCGGCTTCGGAAGCTCGTTTATTACATAACCTGTTTCCGCTACATCGCTATAAGGTATCTGCAAGCGGTTACAGCAATCAACAAAAATCTGACTTGCCGTCTTATTCTTATAAGAAAACGTATCCTTGCTGTTGGCAAGATGTATTCCAAGGTCATACGCCTTAATAGGCATTTTTGCCTTGTCGCTTTGGCTCTGGGACATTATAATCCCGCGGAACAATTCTACCTTGTCCCAATAGAAAATGCACCTCTCGCCCTTTTCCGCGTCTATTTCGGCACGTTTATGACTATTCTTGTCGCAATCGAACAAACTTACCTCAATATAACGGGCGGCAGAGCCTTTTCTGCCGCCCCACTTTACCTGTTCCACAAGGCTCGAAATATCAAAAACGGCACCGTCATTCTTAATGTGTAAGAGTGTTATCATATCAATCACCCCGGTATAGTCAAAATCTGCCCCGCATAAATGCGGTTAGGATTTTTAATTTTATCGGTATTGGCATTGTAGATTTCTCTCCAACGTCCGCCGTCTCCCCAGATACGTTTTGCAATCAGGTATAAACTGTCGCCACTTGCAACAGTATATGTTGTAGGAGTAGCCCTGTCGTCAACTCTCTGCTGCTCATCACTTATCGTAACAGTACCATTTGCCGAGGGATTGAGCTTCCTCGGTGCAATCGTACGGAATTCGCTGAAAGCAATATTGTAGTAAACAGTGCCAACGTCTCCGCCTTCCTCCTCAAGTTTGTAAGTCTTAATAAGAACATACATATCAATTGGAGTACCCGTAATAGTCAATCGGCAAGGACCATCACCTTCCATCCACGTCTGTATCCTTTTCGATACCCAATACGGGTCATATACCGTTTGGAAGTTCATCCCCGGGAAGTATGATGATGGCAAAAAGCTTTTCCAGCTTATCTGTATAGCAGGCCTTCCCTGCTTTACAAGAATTTCTCCCAAATCAACAACATTAACCGATTCGATTTTTCCGTTACAGGTAACTGTTATCTTTTCGGGGTTTACGGGAAAATGTATCTTTTCCGTATCATTGTTAAAAGTCAGCCATATTTCGTTTTTAGTACTCATAGCTTTCCTCACCTTCCTCGAAAACTTCTTCCTCCAGAATGTTGAGAAGAACAGGCTTGATATTGCTCTGCAGTATCTCAATAACAGCTTCCTTGTCAACACCCTTGTCAACGACAATTTCGCCCACACCTTCAATCACAAGAACAACTCTCTTTTCGGAGGATGATGAGCTTTCTTCACGAATATTAACAAATCTGTCCGTTTTTTCACTGTTTCCGAAGGGATTCTCTGCATTAGTTAACATTTTGTCGGTTTCTTCTGCATTGTAAACAGTTTCACCACCGTTAAAATACACAATTTCAGGACCTAATTCACCTACCAAATGCCATCCGGGAGTTGCATTATCCGTACCGGAGGCATAACCGTTCCCATTTTGCCAAGTCCATGCGGCACCAAGACCTGCTGATGCAAATGGTGTCCTAAACAAGTCTGAAACGTTAAGTTTCCCTTCTGAATAACCTGACCAGAAAACAGCTTCTTGCACCTTTCCAAAGGCCGCTTTCACATCAGGCAAAGAGTTTTCAACGCCCTTTATATACCCCTTTATAGTCTCCATTGCCGCATCATAGGCATCTTCTGACATGTTCATTTCTTCAAGAGTATCTTCAAGTTCGATGATAACTTCATCTGTGAATTTGGACAAACCCGATTTTTCATCCGCAATAGTGGCAGCAGCGTTTTGTTCTGCTTCTTCAAGCTTTTTCCACTTTGCCACCATATCTTCAAGCTGTTTATCGCTCGCTTTGGACATTCCTGCAAATGCTGCCGCTGATTCTTCCGAGCCGTCATTCATCGAATGAATAAATTCATCAAGTCCTTCAACGTCTCGACCCATAAGATTTTCAAGATTATTAGAATAATTATTCCAATAATCAATTTGTGACTGCATTGCTGAATTTATACTACTTACAGAAACTGTTGTCTTTGAATCAACCTTCTCCCATACAGAATACTGTGCCTCTATAAACTCAAGGGCGGCGGTATAATTATCTTTATACGACTGTTCTAAAGATTTTATTTGATCGGCATAATGAGTTACTGCTTCGGCACCATTTGCAAAAACATTAGAAGTCGTATTCATCACAGTTTCAGTCAATCCATATTTTTCCTGCAGTTCACCTAATTCTTTTTTTAATTCTTTAAGGTTCCCCTTTAATGTATTTACGATTGTGGCCTGGTTATTATAGGCTTTTGCATCGGATTGTGCTTTTTGACTAGCTTTAATCACGCCGGAGAGATCCAAGAAAAGGATATCTCTAAGTCCTTCACCGCTTATGTAGTTTATAAATTCCTCATAGGCCGCCTCCGGCGAGGTTATAGTTTTTAGTTCTTCAACTGCCTCGTTGACCCTTGCTTGTGTGGTAGGAATCATACCGATAAGTTCTACATATCTCTCCCAGTCCTCCATTTCAACCCGTGCATTATATTGGGTAGCCGCAATTTGTCTTATTTCCTCTATTGGCAAATTAAACTTTCCTTTTAGTGAATCAAAAGTTAATCCTAATCCTGTATACCTACTGTTCAACTCTTCAATTATTGGCGTTATCGCAGCCTGGTTCTTAGCTGCCAGTGCAGATGTGTTGCTTAATTCTTGTAATTTTCCTATTAACGCCATGCTGCTTTCATATTCGTTGTCAAGACTATCTATAGTTTCCTCATATTCTTCCCTTGATTTTCGGGTTTCCTCAATAGATTTTTCCACTTCAGCTGTATACTCTTCCACTGTCTTTTTGCTGTTTTCATATGATGTTGTCAGCTCGTCAATTTGTCTTTCAAGAGCCCATGCTTCATAAGTGTTTTGCTTTTCAACCTTACACAATTCTTCATACTCGGATTCAAGTTTTCTTATCTCGTCGTACTGTTTTTTACTCGTTGCTGTTAAAGATTCGTACTCAGAATTTGCTTCATTCGTATTCGTCGCCAATACAGCAACCGCCGAAGCCAGTCCAACAACCGCCGTTGCTGCTAAAATATAAGGATTAGCTTTTGCTGAGGCGTTAAATGCCTTTTGCGCTACATCTGCAATCTTCACAACAGTATTGTAACCAACTACACCAGCTGTCAAAGTTGCGAGAGAAGTTGTAAGACCCGTGATGCCTGCCGTCACAACAGGGCATTTATCGATAACAAATGTCAATCCGTTCATTATCCCGCTTCCTGCCGCATACAAACCATTTACGGCTCCCGACAAATCTTCACCAATTGCAATTTTAAGATTATTTGCACTGTTCAAAAACTTTTGTTCTGCAAAAGCTGAAGTGTCACACATCTTGTTAAAGGCCGCCTCTGCGGCACCTGCACTGTTCTGCATTTCATTCAGCACGGAATTATATTTCTCCGCACCGCTGTTCATGAGCGACAAAGCGCCAATACCTGCTTCCGTACTGCTCCACAGTTCATTAAACGCACCTGAATTGTTGTTAACACTGTCACCCAATACAGCCATAACATCACCGAGAGAATATCCCTGTTCTGTCAACTGTGCAAAGGAGTAGCCTGTTTCGTCCAACAAAACCTGTGTTACTGTACTTCCGCTGTCACCGAGCTCTGTGAGCATCGCCTTTAAGTAAGTCATTGTTTCGGCGGTTGCAATACCATTTGCAGTCATAATAGCAATAGCAGTCGAAAGATTATCCATTTCAACACTGTATGCTGCCGCAATAGGGATAACTCTACCAACGCTCCCTGCAAGCTCGTCAACCGTTGTCTTACCTAAATTCTGTGTAGTAATCAGATAATCCGAAATCTGCGAAGCATCCGAAACCGCCAATCCATAAGCATTTATAGATGTAGTCAAAACGTCAACTGCTGTTGCATTCTGTGTAAAACCGCCCACAGCAAGGGAATTTGCTGTTGCAACAAATTCAACCGCATCGGCAGTATTCACACCTGCAGATATTGCTTCGTACGTAGCCTCAGCAATGTCAGACGAATACTGCCCTACCTCATTTGAGAGACTTCTAATCTCCGAAGAAATTTCCGTCATACTCTTTACACTCGGGTCAGCCAACGTGCTTACCTTCGCAAGTCCTGTTTCATACTCCTGGAATGCATCAACACATTCCATCGCCGCATTTGCTATTGTAGTAAGCATTTGTGCCACACCCAAAGCTGCCAACGTATCTGCATACAGTTCCATAGCCTGCCTTGAATCGTCTATTGGGTCAGGATCAGGCACAGGTGAAGGTGGTGTTTCAGGAAATTCAGGACTTCCGGGGGGCGAGCCTCCGCCACTGGGGCTGTCCCCTCCGGGATACGACTCTTCCCTCTTATCTCCAAGATTGTCCAGCTCGTCAGCAAGTTTCTTTGCCATTTCAGCCTCATATTCAAGAGCATCGGCGCTTTTGTACCCTTCTTCAACAAGTTCTTCTGTTGTATAAACGAACTCCATAGCCTCTTTGTTATATGTACCTATTTTGTCCGTCCAGAAGTCAGTTTGACTGGATACATTTGTCAAAGCCTTCGCTGTAGTTACTGCGCCCTTCTCCACGTCGCCCATGGCTTTATTGCCTATGTTTCCCGCCTGCTCCCACTGTTTAAAAGCCTTGCTGCCACTTTCATACATATTGGCAAACTTTTCACTCATACGGTCAACAGCATCAAACGTAGCCGTTAATTTCGGCATCACGTACCACCTCGCTTTCCGTAAACATTGCAGATAGGATCGTCACTCATTTCAATTTGCTCCGAGGCAATGTACCAGTTCTTTTTCCTCCTCGGGAATGAATCAAATTCTTCCGGTCTTAAGCCCTTTACCTGCCACAAAACGTGAGCCCAGAATGAATCCGACCCTCTCTGCATTATCAGTTTTTTGCATCATCAATCTCTTTTTCGTTTTCATCCTCAGCATCAGCTCTGGAAATCATACCGAGTTCAATCATTACTCTGCGAACTACGTCGTTGTATTCTTCGGGATTGCTGAACACAACAAGAAGCAAATCTGCTATGTCATAGCACTTGTAGTAATCCTGAAGCTCCTTGTCCTTAAGATTAGGGTAAACAAGAGCTTCCGCAATAACGTGACGGAGTGCTCTGTCGTAGTCGTAGTCACTCTTGAAAACAACTTCACCACCCGACACAAGGGGGTTACCCTTCTTGTCGTGAGCGACAGCCTTCTTTTTGTACTGATTCTGAATATTGCGAATTGTTTTGTTTGAAAGCACCTTCACTTCAAAGTCCACAATGTCACCGTTTTCGTCTCTGATGCTGTCCACACCGGGAATAACAACGATTTTTTCTTCTGTATCACGCATAAAAAGGCTTAAAGATTTAGCCATATTCTTTTCCTCCATTCTTTATAAAAAAGGCTCCCGCCTACGCTGGGAGCCTTTTTGTCTTATTCTTTTAATTTACATTGATAGCACTGAATTTAAGTGTTTCCTTAACATATTCGCCGTTTGCATCGAGCGTCAGAAGCGATAAATCTCCTGTAAGGACACATCCTGTGCAAGTAATTGTTTCAGAGCCGAATTCGTCATAGAAATCCGAATCCTTATCTGTGCCTACCCCCTGAATTGTAAATTCAGGTGTAATACCATCCTTGATATACTTAAGAACGGTTTCCTTCGCCATGCAGTCTGTCTTAAACTTTGAAATTTCCACAGCAATTTTATAACCGGCCCAACGGTTATGTTCCGTCTGGTCTCCGAGCGCCTTTGACGGTTTTACAGTGGGCGTAAAAGTAATTGTTACCTTTTCCGCATCAATCACCTTATGTCCGTCAAGGAAAACCTTACCTTCGGAAAGCAGACGACGGGTATTTACTCTTTCAGCCATTTCAAACCCTCCTCTTAATTAGTCCACATTCTGAAATACAACTTTTCAGCACTGTCAACAGGCTGGATGTAATCATCAATATAAGTGCGGTCTCCCTCAGACTTTGTTCTGTCAACCACAAAATCTGTTGCTGCATCAACATTCTTGATTGCACCGCGCTTCTCATCTTCAATGAGCTTTGCCTGACCGATGCCCTCAATAAGTCCCCAGCCTTCTTCGTTGTTGTCAAACTTATTGGGAGGGAAGTTTGCCTTAAGCCAGGAACAATGCTCATCGATTACTCTCTGAACTCTGTTCTTGGAATAAGAGTTGTCAACACCGTCTGCGTATGTAACAAGAGAATTGATATCATACTCAACAACAACCTTGCCTTCTTCCGAATAGGAGAAGAAGAACTCACCGTTCTTAATTGCTACTTCCGCTTCTTCGCTTGTCTTGGGATTATCAATACTTACCGCGCCATCATAAACAGCATAAGTATTACTTTCCGTATCCGAAGCACCTGCATAAAGTGCCGCAACATAAGCACAGGCCGCCGCTTTGTCGCATGTTGTTCCGTCGGTAAGTACAACACCGTTTGTCACATTCATAACGAACTGACAATCAGCCGCAAAATCAGGGATTGCCGCGTGAATACGCTTGCCGACAGATTCGTTAAGATATTCAAGCTTCACCTTTACCGCAGTCTTAAGGCTCTCTGCATTGTCCCCTGTAACAGGATATGCCAGAGCATTAAAGCTAATCGCCTCAAGTCCGTCAAGGAATGTTGTGTGTGCCGCTGTTGTAGCTACCACATCTGCACCTCCCTGGAGTGATACGGATGCTGCAGCAGAAAGCGCACTGCCTTCATCAGCTGTAAATGTAACATAAGGGTCGTTTGCATTTACGAGTTCCGTAATGTCATTGAGGCCCTTATATTCACTCAAAAGCTCTGCCTTTGCATATACCTTCACGTCAAAACCGCCTGCGGGATTTGCCGCTACGGAATACTTAAAGTCGTTACCTCTTGTACCTGCATACTTTGCTTCGGCAGTTACACCGCCGCCTGTTGCAGTTGCCTTTTTCTCATTGCCTGCAAGAATGTACGCATATACTGTATTTGCCTTCTTGAACGCTTCCTTGATAAGAAGCATTTCGGGCGAATAAACGCTGTATCCGAGCTTTGCCATTTCCTTATCGGGAGCAGCATTTGTCAGCTTGATAAATTCGCCACAAGGGCCGTAATTATGATTTATAAGAGGGATTACGACAACACCTCTTGCCGCGGTACCTACAGCTTCCGTCTTCGTACTCTTGACGTTGATATAAGTACCGGGTCTTGTTTTATTTACGTTAGAATCAAATGTTCCTCCGGCCATTTATTTTACCTCCTTCTTGAGCCAATCATTTATATGGCTTCTCATTTCTTCCACGGTGTATTCACCATGGAGATTGTACGTTGCCCCCACAAAGGTGGAAATGCTTACGCCAAACAGCTTTAACGCATAGGGCTTAAGTGTTTCTGCCGTAAATTTGGGAGCTTCATTTGTTGTATTCTCGCCTACTGCAGCGGGAACGTCAGAAATTTCAGTTTTTTTCTTGCCCATTTTCTATTCCTCCGTTTTTCTGGTCACCGTTGTATTAAAAACCTGTATTTTTTCACTTTCTTCTTCGTCATAGCCATAGCTCTCATCCCATTCAAGCCAAAGCTGATAAACTCCGTCATCAACCTTCTTTATCTCACAACGTGAAATTCGGACCGACAACCTCGTTTTAGCTCCGCTTTTATCAAACAAGGGAATTACATGCCTACCGCCCACAATCTTCCTCAAAACTCTTTTTGCGAGCATATACGCCCCCTCGGTAGTTGAGTGGAAGAAATTTATAAACCAAGAATTTTTAAGCCTGTATGAATCCAGTGATTCTCTGTCAGCACGAGTTTCATATTCCGGAAAATACACACAAGGTACTTTAAAATTTTCCTTGATGTCGTTGTAGTAAGGCGTAATCCCTTCCCCTGTTGCATCTAAAACAAATCTTGCAATACTTGCCTTAATCTGTTCCATTTTTCATTCCTCCTCTATGCACCGAAATAATCGTTAATCCAGTCTGAAAGCATATCTTCACACATACCGGGGAAAGCATCTTCTAAAAGTTTCCAAGCGCTTTCCCAGTAATGTGTACCCTCCACAAACTGTTGCTTAAGATACATTCCCGTTTTTGCTCCCTTTTGGTAAATAAACTTATCTCCTTGCCACACTCCGGGAACAAATCTTCCAATTTCACCCTCTTTACAAGTCCAGTGACCGTCATTGACGTATGAGGCATATTCAACATTTGTTCCGACTTCGAGCCTTAATCTGCCGTCATCCCAAACCCAAATATTATCACTGTCACCCCTTTGGAAGCTCTGCAACAGAAGCGTTGTATCCCATACCTTTTTTCTGATTATTTCGTCTTGCACCAGCTGAAGAAATTTCACTCCGATACGTTCCATAAAAAGGGAGAGTTCCTTTTTGAACTCTCCCCTTGCCGCACCATTTAACTTTTCCAAAAATGTATAAATCTCCGTAAAGTCGACTTTTATAACCATATCGGCCATTATAAAGCCCTCCCAAGACCTACACGTTTTATATACACAAACGTATGGTGATTTCTCGGATGACGGGGGACTTCGGCAATATATTCATATCCCGTCTCCCTGCTTACAATTTTGTCATTAACTCTTACATCAACACCAAAAGGAATCGTAAGCTTTATCCTTGCATCCATATCATTTGTAGGGTTTTCCTGAACTATCGTTATGCTTGCACTTTTTACAGCAAAGTGACAAACCTGGTTTTCAATATCGGGGTTTGAGGGATAATTATGTACAATAGAGCCGGGCAGACCATACCCGGGTGAATTTTCTTCTTCCAATGCGTGGTAAATATCACATCTATGGTCCAGAAAATCTATAAACATATCTATCCCTCCTCAAAGCTTTGAGAGGCGGAAATTCACACTCCGCCTCGCTTTAGCTTTCATATAATCCTCCAACAGAGGTGCAATCTCGGAAAGCACATCCGATACATTGAGCGTAGTGCTTTCTGCAGTATAAGAGTAGTCATCGAAAGTTTCACTTTTCTTTGCCTTTGTCTTCTCAACCGCATTATGTGCATACGCCTCTGCAAGAACGATTACTGCATTTTTTATTTCGGGAGGTATCTCGGGATAAATGGCATCTTCAAGGAAATCCTTGTTGTTTGTAAGAGCCATAATCTGCGTTTCAGCTCTTGATATATCTATCTCCAGCTTACTCGCGCTTCTGCCCTTTACGGTATCAAACTCTGAATATTCCATAACCTCGCTGGGCGTTACCCAAGGTCTTTTAGCCATATCCAAGCACCCCTTTACTTAATTATTTTCAAACCAGGCTGTAATCACAGAAACGATTTCTTCCTTCTTTGTGGCACCACCAAGGTCAATTCCCTTTGCTTCTGCAAACTGGCGAAGGTCCGTAATCTTCATTGAAGGAATATCCTCAACAGTCACATTGTCAAGGTCAGGCTTTGTTGCAGTCTTTTCTTCTGCAAAATAGCCTGTTTCCAAAAGCACCTTTGCTTCCGCTTCACTTACTTCAACAAAAGGATTTTCTTTTGCAACCTCAACCTTGCCTCTGCAATAGCTTCTTGCCTTTATAAGCTTTAACTTAACCATAATAATACCTCCGTAAATTACTTAAGACCTGTGATGATTGCAGTTGCATCAAGTTCTTCGATAATGGTATCAAAGTCAAGATGTGCAGCATAGAAAATCTTGTCCTGCATAATTGCACTTTCGCCCTCTGCTGTGGATTTGATCTTCATAGAGTATGTATTCACAACAATGAGGTTCCTGGGATTGGTAAGAATAATCTTATCATCAGGGAGAGAAGGGCATTCAATAGCCTTAATCTTCGCAGGCGCTGTATATGTACCCTCGGGAACTGCACCGCCTACATCAACAACCTTGTTAAGCAAAAACTTTTCCCATTCCTGCGCTCTGTGAGGGCTCATAAGCCAACGGAGAGATCCGTTGTTGTACTTGTTAGGAATCTTGGAAAGTGTCTTGTAGAACAAATCAAGACTCATTCCTTCATCCGCAGAAGCGTCATATACGTGACCGCCTTCCATAATCTGCTTGATCCAGCCGTCATTGACATACAGGAAATCGTGGTCGGGGTCGTCCGCACTAACAGCTGTATCACCATTGAGATACAAGTCCTCAAGGTCACAGCCGAGCTGTGCAGTCATAAGGTCTGTGATAATCTTGTTGATGTTCTCGCCTTCAATGTTTTCGCGGAGAGTTTCGCCTGTAATCTCCCAGGGAAGAACAACCGCTGTTGTTGCGTATTCAATCTGGGAAGTCTTAACACCCTGTCTGTAACCGGGGTCCTGATTTTCCGTCTTCTTACGGATAATACGTCTTGCAATACCAATCTTGTCAATTTCGCCTGTCTTTGCAGTACGCATTTCGTGACGAACAAGAGGGCCAAGATTGGTAGCCGCAAATGTCTGCTGAATAAATTTCTTTGCCTGTTCAGGCTTTAAAAGACCTGCTGACAAAGTGCCGGTTGTAATAGTGCCGGCTTTAGTTACAATCTGCTGGTTATTCATAACTTTTTACCTCCTCTTAACAAAAAACGCCGTCCATATAGTGGCCGGTGTCTTCACTCTTTGCAACGCTGCCGCTTCCCATGCTCTGGGGCATACCGTGAGCCTTAAGAACAGGCTCCATAGCCTTCTGCACTTCTTCCGCAACAATCTTGCATACATCTTCCATTGTCAAGGCACCGCCTGTGGGCTCGGGCTCATTGCCACCGTCGGGGTTAAGTGCCTTCTTAACGGCTTCTGCCGCCATCTGTGCAATCATTTCCTTTGTGATAGCGCCATCACCTGCGGGATTACCTTCGCCTTTAGGCTCATTGCCACCGTCGGGGTTAAGTGCCTTTGCGATTGCATCATCAATCATCTTCTGAACTTCATCCTTGTTCATATCCTCGTCCTCCTTTTCTTCTGTATCGGCCAAAAGCTTACCGATACTGTCATAAGCATTCTGCAATGCTTCACGATTTTTACTTGAGAGCTTCTTGCCTGCCTTTTCAATAGCACCCTCTTTAGGCAAGAGAGCCTTTGCTATTTCCTTTTCGGCAAGAATTTCAATCATAATGTTTGAGAAATCTTCCAAAGCTTCTCTGATGGTTTCTTCATTAGTCTCAAACTCTGTTCTGTCAGAGTAGTAGTTGTATCTGGAAAGTACGCCCTGCAATGCATACCACGCTTCCCAGAAAAGAGTAGTTTTTGAAGTCTGTGCAAATTTTTCTGCAACAGCACCCTTTTCAACCACGTCAAATCCGAACGCCTTGGCAAGAGCCTTGAAGAAACCTTTTCCTTCACTCTTTTCAACTTCGGAAATATCAACGTCAACCTCGCTGTACTTACCTACACCGCCCATTGAAAAGCCTGTAAGGTCACCCTTTTCAACAGCAGCCCAGATATCATCGTTATCTACCTCTACCGTCATAAGCCAAGTGCCTTTTTTAACCTCGGTTTCTCCGATAACGCAGTCAGCCTTTTCAATCCAGCTTTCTACAACACTCACGCCTTCGATAGACTCAAAGTTGTGCTGAAGGTCCACCTTGTTGCCGCTCTTGGTAAAACCGTAAGCAGCCTTAACAATTTCATCCTCCGTCATATAGTTGCCGTGTGCATCCTCCGTCATAGGCTCGTAAACTATACCTGTGATATAGTGCTTATCCTTATCGCATTTAAGAATAGAGCCAAAAGTCGAAAAGTTTGCAGTACCATCATCCGCTTTGGTAATAAGAAACTCTTTCTTGTTTGCGGCTTTATCCACAAGTGAAACAAAGCCAATACGGGCATCTGTAATTTCAAATGCCTTCTTAACAACACCTTTCATTCGTCTTTTCACCTCCTTTCAAGTTTTGGTGCATAAAAAAAGCAGCCCAAAAAGGACTGCAACAAAAAAAGCGGCAAACAATCACTGTCTGCCGCTTCTTCAAGCAATATTAAGTTTTATTATGCCGTTTTTACCTCCGAGAATGACTTCCAAGAGGTTTTATTCTGTTTTTGATGTAAGTTTATGTCTTTAACAATGATAAACTTCCTCAAGGGTGCTTATAAGTTCTTCATCATAATTGAATTTCTCCGTTATGGATTCTGTGAATTGCGATAAGAACAATAGCATTTCTTTATCAGCTGTTTTAAAAAGCTCCATTACAGCACCGCAGTCGTCGCCCAATGCCTCTATCACACTATCGGTATTTTCATCAAAGAAAAATGGATTATCTGGATTTTTGTCTTGCCATTCCATTATATCAACAAGAGTTTTTATGTCTATCATAAACTACACTCCTTTACTGTTCGTTAGCAGGATAAATCGACGTAATATCTCCATTCAAGTCCATTGTTACACAAACTGTAACACCGTCATATTTTGCAGTCAATCTGTCACCGCTTTTATCTGCACGATTAGACCCAATAGGCACAATGCTTTCAGGCTTATTCGCAACATAAGTGCCAGCAATGAGAACTTTATCTTCGTCCCATTCTTTAGGGAACCAAGACATCTGCTCCCCTGTACGTCTGAATTTATCTGTGTGTTCGGGAATGTTACCCACTCTTACGCCATTACCGAAAGTCTTTTCAATATTGACGGTAAAACCATTTGATATTATATCGTCAATAGCAGCTTGAGTGTGTCCGCCACCAGCAGGTCGTCCTCCATTTGCAAGGCTTGGAGGTTTTTTAGGATTGCCAAGTTTTGAATAATCCCCATAAACAGAATGCTTGATACAACTCTTTGTTCCCTTTGGAGTTGTATATCTGCCTATAGTTATTATACCATCTTCCTTTAATGCTTTCAAGGGTTTTCTTACACGGACTGTCTTTCCGTTAGCCAAAGTTTTCGTTGTAAAAAGCCTTTCAAGGTCTGCATCGGTTTGGATAACTCCACTTTTAAACAATGCCCAGCGGTTTTTACTGCCGAAATACCTTATCTGTTCATCCTCAGGCTTTGCCTTAAGCCAGTCGATTTTTATAGTATCCTCGTTAATCCCTGCTTTAGCCTTGTTTCTTTCATCAAGTTCCTTTTCCCATGCTGCATCATCTTCTTCAACAGCTTTGCTCTGCAGTTCCTGCCGTTCTTTAAGTGGTTTGTCCTGCATATCTGTGTCAAGAACATCTTGTGCAAAACAATGACAATTCGCCGTTTCGCCCACAGGCAAAATCGGGTCCCTCGGATATTGCGGATAATAGGTCTTACCATCCTTCCCAACCATTTCAAAAGGCTCGTTTTTCAAAACTATCTGCCCGTCCATATCAAGGTGATTTTGCCTCGGACTGCTTGAAAAACCGCCTCTCCACTTCTTGCCGGCAACAACAGGCGATTGCAACCTCGCCTCCTGCTGCGAAACGGAATGAGCCCTTAAGATTTCCGTTACAGCTGTACTTCGTGCCCTGTAATAGTTTTCACGAATACCACTGTCCATTATGCTTTGAGTAACCTCTGCTATTCCCAAGCCTTCATCAAGAGCCGTTACCAATATTCTTTCCAGACTGTCAGTTGTAGTAAGCTTCATTTTTTCACCAATCTCACTACTCCAGGACCTAATCCAATCTGTAGTGCGCCTTGTTATCTTGGTAACCTTAAGCTCTGCATCGGAAGTGTGGATATAAGCACTAACAAGCTTTGGCATCGTTTTTTCAAGTTCTTCTGTAAATATTGCCCTTATTTTTTCATCGGTATCATCCGTTCCTTTCAGCTCGGGCCATATATCCGAATAAAATGCTTCAAGGTCAACGCCGTTCTCCTCAAGCTTTTCCGTAAGTGCTGTTGCTTCTTCATCTAAAGTTTCAGCAATTTTTTCCTCAAGCTCCGCTTCTGCTTCAACTGTCAGCGCCGCTTCCGCAAAGCCTTCTTCTTCGAGCCTGTCTTTAAGGTCATCGTCAACCTTTTTTATGTAAGCTTCAATCGCCTTTAAAAGAGTCGCACACCTACACATCCGTCACACTTCCTCGTTTGAGAATAGCTCTGACTTCTTTCATAACAGCTACAAGCTCTGTATCATTGCCTGCTGATTTCTGTATCTCACCATTTTGGTCTGTGGGAGTTTCTGTCTGTATCAGCTTTAAAAGCGCAAGTGGCATATTACCCCAGTCTTCCGGGTAATCCTCACTCGTTTCGCCAATAGCATTCATTGCAATTTCTTTCGCCTTATTCGGAGTCAAGCCACCGGCACGTTCCGCAACATTAAGTATCTTCTGCAAATCATCAGGATTGGAAATATCGGGATTTTCAAAATAAAGTTCTACATACTTAAATCCAAATCCGTTAAGAAGTCGATTGTTGATTATAAACTCAAGACTCTCTCGTTCAGGCTGAAACACTTGTTGTTCAGTTATCTCCACAGCGGTCTGCGAGGTTGCTCTGTTAAAGTCAGCTGTATATCCTACATAAATATCGGGAAGTCTGAAAGCCGACTGCACGCTCTTTCTGCTATCCTTAAGGTAGTTTCCGAACAACTCGTCCTTTTGGAGCATGGGCGATAAATCTTTAAGCTCAACGTCCGGCTTGTTTTCAGAATCAAATCCCGCACTATCGTCGGTGTCTTCCAGTTCGAGCAACAAGAATGCATGCTGCCCTTCCTTGCCCTTAATACTGTTTGCGTAATCCTTTAAGTTTTCCTCACTGCCCTTTGACAAAGAGCCCCCTCGGACGATTATTGCCAATGGAGTATGCCTTCCGTCTTTGAAATATCGGTAATTTAATTCCGAAGCTTCTCTCGCTCCGTCTATTCCCAATATCTGACCAATCCACCGCACTTCTCCATAAGGGTCTGTTCCTATCGGGAAAGCAAGTATTTCATTTGCAAGGGTTACTCCTGCCGGGACAGAATCAATATATTCTCCCGTTTTGCTGTCCATATTACGCGGGTCACCAAACTCTTTGAAATAAATGGTTTTGCCATTCAACTGCTGACGGTACTTTACAAAGCGGCTATTTCTCTGTATTTTTGTTCCTTTGTAGTTGTATTCCGTTTTAACAATATCATCACCCAATATTGATCTCGATATAGAAGGTGTTTCCTCTACAAATGCAAGTTCGCTGACCTCGCCGGTCGTATTTCTGATAACCTCAAGATAAGCGATTCCACAGGTCTCCCTTGCGGCAATAACATCTTCAAAAACTTCCTTCATAGCCTTTTTAGGACAAAGCAAATCAACAAGTGTTTTTGCCTTGTCAAACTCCGTCTTCATTTCGGCTGTTTCTTTGTCATAGTTATAATTATAACGCACCTTGATACCGAAGCCTGCGATATTATTTTTATAAGCTGCTATACATTGCGGAAGAATATCCGAATGCTTAACCATATTTTTGAGCCCGTACATATCATACTCGGGAGTAATCCACAAACCCGAATTGGCACTATCTTCCTTTGTAACATTTGTCGGTGTTTGAGCCTTTATTATCGGTTTTGGGCTTGATGCTTTTATAACCTTCACCGTTGCACGTCTGTTTTTATTTTCGCTCAATGCTTTTACTCCTTTCATTTATTTTTTATCGAAACGGGCCAACACACAAGAAGAATACAGTCCGCTTCATCAGGAGAAGCCTTTAACCTCTCCTTCATTGCTTTTTTACTTTCGACTACCAACTTCCCGTTCCCGGTAAAGCTGTATTTTCTGCACGAGAGTTGAGCCACAAGTTCATCATCATCCGGGAGAATAATCTCCACTTCCTTGGGATTACCCTCATCATCAACATCACTTATCAGCTCTTTAACAACAGCCATCATCCACGTTGTAGTATCGTGATAATATCTGTGTTTGCTCACAACCATACCAAAATTTATAGGGAACACTTTCATCCAACCGTACAACTGCGGATGGTCTTTCTGCAGCTCCCGAAGCTTGTCAACAACGCCACCGCCAACACCCCCATCATCCACCTTAATGGGAATATATTTAATGTGCGGGTGCTTGTCGTGCAGCTTCATTCCAAGCTGTGCTACCGTCTTTGCAGTTGTCATTGTGTCCTGTCCTCGGATTTTTTTATATATCTTGACCTTTCTGCCAACTCTGTACGCTATGACAGTCTTATCATCACCAAAGCGGGCAACGTCGCAGCCAATGTCAATCTGATATACAGGCTCTTCCGGGTCATAATCCGTGTCAATAGACTTTTCAATTAACGACAAGGGGATGAACACATCATCTTCTTGTAAGGGGAACTCGCCTTTTACACGAACACGGACAACATTACTGTTTTCCCCGTACTTGCGCTTTAGGTTTTCTATGTTAGCCTTGTTTACCCTTGCAACATCTTCACTATTAACGGTAAGGCATCGGTATATAGACCTGTCCTTCGTGTGGCTTTCATAAAAAACACCCGACGTTCGTGTCGGGTTGCCAAGCATAAGAAGTTTATTATTGTCGCCTGATAATGTACCGAGTATCGCTTCCATAATCGGATCCGCAACACCTGAGGCTTCGTCCACAACAAAAAGCATATTGTCCTCGTGAAAGCCCTGCATATTTTCAGGCTTAGTCGCAGTCCTCGCAACTGCAAACCATCGCTTTTCATATCCTTTGACATAAATATATGTTTTTGTCCATTTTAGTGCTTTTGAAAGAAGTGGGCTCTTATCCTGCCACTTTGCAACTTCTGCCCAAAGCACGTCATTGAGCTGTTGTCTTGTAGGTGCAGTTGCAACAATTCTTGAGTTTTTATAACAAAACAAAAACCAAAGGATAACTATTGCTGTAAAAGCCGTCTTTCCTACACCCTGTCCCGACTTAATACTCAATCTCGGATTAGCTTCAATATCCTTGAATGCCTGTGCCTGCCATTTGTCGGGAACAAACTTGAAGTTTTCCCAAGCAAAAAGGGCTATATCCTTTTTCCATATTGGAGCCTTCTTTTTGAAAAATGCTTGTCTTTCCCGCCTGGTCATTTATCCTCAGCCTCCAATGCTTCAATCCAGTCATCAATAAGTCCATCATCGTCACTGTCCTTATTGCTTGCGTGTAATGCTGCAAGAGCCTGTATGCATTTTGTTTTTTTGGATTGAACTGCTGTCAGCTCTTTCTCAAGCCTTAAAACTATATTGTATGCAGCCTCGGTGGTTGTCTGGGTAAACTTTTTGAAGCCGAGATAACTAATTAAGCCTTCGTCGATTTTAGCTTGCCGAAGTTCTTCGTACTTCTCCTTTTCTACTTTTCCTTCCTTACCCTCCGGGAATGCCCTTTTTTCGTGAGAAGTAATCACACTGGAAACTGCTAAATCACCCTTTATGTTTCGGTATTTGTTAATGGCAAGCATCAACCGTCTTTCACGCACCGTCAATAGCCTAATCTGGTCAATCAATAATTCTTCCTCACTCTTTGTTATGGTCTCTGTCATTTCTTTTTCCACTTCATCAAGAGTGTCCCAGTAAATCTGCGAGTAGCCACCATGCTTCAATGCGTTTGTATTACCAAGGGGAGCTCCTCCGTCATTGCCTTTGGCATTTTTATTTCCTTTGGGTGCTCCCCTGCTATTCGGTTGCAACTTTGGCTCTTTTTCGGTTGCAACTTTCTTTTTCTTGGTTGCAACCTTGCCTCGGTCTTTTTCCTTGTTCCAGTAACGAGCCGCCCAGGACTTAACTGTATTAACACTAACGCCATACTTCTCGGCAATCTCTTTGTACTTCATGCCTTTTTTATAGTCCTTATAGGCTTGCTCTCGCTTTTCCATTACATTTTCACCACCTCGCATTTATGTTGTTTCGTATTCTTACACATTCGTGAAAAATTCAGCCTTACTATGTGTGTTTCCATTTTTTGACATTAAATTTAAAAAGTCCTCTTTCGAGAAGTCCGAAAGACGGAATACTTCCTCAGGCTTCATACCTAACTGTTTTCCGATTTCCTCCACACTTTTACCCTCGCCCATAAGCTTTTTAACGATAGCTTTCATCGGCTCAAGCAAATGCGTACCTCTGGCCCTGTTATGGGTTACTGTTCCGTATATATCCTCGCTTTCTTCGCTATGCTCAACAATAACTATTGGCACTTTACCGCCTAACGCAGAATATAACGGCTCCTGTCCTGCAACCGTCCAACGGTGGAATCCGTCTATAATAGTCAAATCCTTTCTCACAACAATGGGAAGCGTCCAACCGTTAGTGAGAATAGACTGTACCAAAAGCTTCAAGTTTTCTTTTGAAACTTTGTTGGGGTTATAATTATTGGGTTTCAAAGAATTTCTATCGACCCATTGAAGCGAAGCAAGGGGAGAAAATAACTTTCCGTTATCCATTCGTATATCCCCCCTTTCGTGCACGTTTTGCCTCATCTATGTACCTGGTGTAAACCTGCTGATACAAGGCTCTTAACGTTCTTGATTTGGGGTCACCCGACATCAGACCTTCGTAGATTTTTTTATAATCCTTCTGGTCTGCTATTGCACACACACTCAAAAAGAAGTTTTTATAGGATTTTGCAATTTTCTTCTTATGCGGAGTATCAAAGTATTTGTCGAAATTCTTGAACATGTGAATCAATAATGCTTTATAATCTTTTTCCTCTGTCTGTTCCAGCTGTCGGCGCGTTTCACTGCTCCGTCCAAACATTTCACTATCCCAGTACAGAGCCGCAAGATATGCATTAGGCTCACGTCTAATTATCCGTTCCATAAGGTCGGGATAATACTCATTCATTTTTACAAGGCTACGAGCAGTATCAATTGAAAAAAACTGTGAAACTCGCAACTGTTTTTTCGTATGCCCTGCCTGCCATAAATAAAGATAGATGTTCGGTATATCTACCTTGTTTTCCTTAAGGTATAACCAAACATCATTATCTCTCCAATCATAAATCGGGAATATCTGTCGCCGTTTTGTAAGCTTTCCGCTATTCATATTCATTTTTGACATATATTGAAGTCGTTGAATTGACTCGGAAGCTCTTACTCCTACGATTGTTATCCCATCCGTAAAAGCCCTTGTACAGAATTCCTGGTATGTATCCGTTCTCTCCTTAAGTGACGGATGATTTCTTATTGCAAATGCAGGAGGCTTTCTCACCCACACATCCTGTTTATATCTGTCCCAACAAATAAAACTTTCATCATTGGAAAGCTCGTTGAAACAGTTATAATGCTTTACTTCTACGCAATACCACTCAAACGCCGCACCAAGCAATATGAATTTTCGGCGCCACTCGGCAACTGTTTTTTCAATACAAGGAAAAATGGCTTCTTCATCGATAAACTGCACAACCAGCTGACTTGGATTGATTTCTCCGCTTTGAATAAGCTTTAAAACAATATGTGCTAAACACAAGCTGTCTTTACCGCCCGAAAAAGACATATAAACTCTTACACCATTTTTGAATACGTTTTTTATGCGAATCTCTGCGGCTTGTACAACATCAATATCTGCCTGGTTACGGATTACAGCCATATTCTTTCACCGCATTTCGGACAAATAACTGACCTTTGTGTTTCCGTTGTTTCAGGCGAGTTGGTCTGTGGGGGATTTCCGTTTTCAACAGGAGAAATATTAGAAAAAGCCTGTTCATTCTTTGATGAATGTTCAACCTTTTCTTCATTCTTCGCCCTGTTCTCCTGTATCGCTTCTATTTCAGCATCGTCAATTGTTCCATATTCGGATAATTTTTCTGTTACATCTTCCGCTTCTGCAACCATTGACTGTAATATATCTTCATCAAAGCCGGGAATATCAAGGTCATTTCCAAGTTCGGCAAGAAAACTGTTAAAAGTGTCGAGGTCATCTATACCTAAACCATAAATTTTATTGTCAGCTATCATAAGCTTTTTCTTCTGGTTTTCGGTCAACCCTGTCACTTTGTAAACGTCTGCAGTTTCGGCGCCCATACTTACGAGTGTTGCATACAAGCCATTACCGCAAAGGATAACATTGTTTTCATCTGCAACAATCGGTCTTATCTGGCCGAACATTTCAACACTTCGCTGAAATTCCTTAATCTGCTTTGCCGTATGTATTCTTATATTCTTTTCCGGAACTTTAAGCTCTGAAAGTTTCATCTTAACTATTTTCATTTATTCAATCCCTCCATAAATTTTTTTGCACTTTCAATATGCTCTGCTGCATTTTCGACAATGCTCTTATCGATTTCGTAAACTTCCTTCCAGCCGTTTTCAACGGATCCCGTTTTCTGACGTGCCGGCCAAGGATGCGTACCGCATAAATAACCGTTTTTCCAGTTATATATCGGCGGTAGTGAGAGATTGTAATAATGAATATAAGCTAAAATATGTTCGTGTTTCCACGAAGCTAACGGACTGTACCTTGTGATACCTTTTCCGTCTGTATATATTGAATCAGCTCCACCCACATAGTTACCGTCAGCTTTTCTTCTGCCTAAAATCAGAACATCAAGCTTGTGGTTTATAAAATATTTTCTCTGGGCGGTATGCTGGACAATTGCAAACCATCTTGCAGCCTTTTGACTATCCTGGGGAAATAACATTTCGGGGTGTTTCTTAAGCCACTCCACATCCTGTCCTGTGTTAATAATTTCACACTCTTCAGGTTTATTTGCGTTAATCCATTCCAGGAACGCGGGGTATTCCAAATTGCAGATACCTATCATACAATTTTTTATGCCTGCTCTTTCGCAGATGTTGCCAAGGACAATACTGTCCTTACCTCCGCTCCATGCGTAAGCTGCGTTTTTATCTTTTACGGTTTTCTGTATTTCTTCAACCGTTTTCTGAATCATCAAATCCAGTTCTTCTTTTGATACAAGGCTTTCAATATTTTTTACCGCTTCAAGCCACGCATCATTTGAGCCTGATTGTTTTTTAACGAGAGGTTTCATGTCGCACCTCCAGTTTCGAAATAATCAAAGCCACAATTCCCGATGTTAATACCGTTGTTAAACTGCCTATCGTTTTTGCAATGGCAACATTAGCAATGTTCCCGTATGCAAATATAGGCATACCAAGCACGAGAGCAAGGATTACACCCCAACAAACGCCTTTTGCTGTTAATTTAATGCCCTTTAATGTCATTATAGTCGGAAGCATTGTCGAAGCTCTGAACGTGCCATACATCAAGAATAAATGTGTTACTGTAAGTCCGGGAATGTTTGCAACTACAATCGCAACAGCAAGCAAAGCGATCATCGCAACCTTTGATGATTCAACATTAAAACTCTTGCCGGTCCTGTATGTCAGAGAGGCAAAAGAGCATAAATTACTGTCAACGGTTGAAAGCAATCCCGAAATAATCATAAACAGGAACGGCAGAAGTACCCAAGAGGGGAATATGCTTCTTATCAATTCCAGATTCACAACACTTGTATCTGTAATAGTCATTCCTGTGCCGGCGGCCATATATCCGAGCATTCCCATAGAAAGTGGAATAACACCGAACAATATAGCTCCCCATCCGAAAGCCTTACCAATTTTGTTTTTATCAACCGCAAAGGCTCTCTGCCAAAAACTCTGGTCGCCAAACGGACCTGCTAAAAGTCCAATCGCCGTAGGAAGTCCAAATCCAAGGAATACTTCAAATCCATTCTTTGAAAATAAGCTCCCGAATTCTCCCGTATAGCCTTTCAATCCGTTTAACAGGTTTCCATATCCCCCTGTAAATTTAAAAGCACAGATGGCAAGTGAAACACCCGCAACGAGCATAAACACCATCTGTACGGCATCTGTAATAACGGATGCTTTTATTCCCGAAAATTGAGAGTATGAAAAAGCTATTACTGCAAGAATTATTGTTGTTCGGATAAGCGGCAAGCCTGTTATAAGGCTCAACATCTTTCCTCCGGCCAATAATTGAACAGCTGTCGAAAGTATAGATAACATTCCAAGCTCGAAGGTATATACATTTCTTACACCTTTTGAATGGTATTTACTGTGCATATACTCTGAAAGAGATATGCCCTCCGGCTGTTCCCTGCGTATCTTCTTTGCAAAAGGTATAAACAAAAATAAGCATACAACATTCGGAACTAAAAACCAGAACAGACCCGGTATTCCGTTTGTGTATGCTTTCTCTGCGGATGTGAATAAAGACGGTGCCCAAATCCACGTTGCCGCAATACTTAATGCAGAAACTACACAGCCAAGGTTATGATTTCCCGCAAGAAATCCCTTGGCTGTAGTTTCTTTCTTTGTGAACAGTAGTGTAGCCGCTATCATCAAAACGGCATACGTCAACAGTACGAATATTCCGTACATAAAAAATCCTCCTTTACGTTTGTGCTGTAAAGCAACGGCGAAATTGCTTTAACTGTAAAGGAGCAACGCACACCTACACAACTATCCTCCAATCCTGTGCATAAAATAAGCGGTCACCCCGTAGAATGACCGCTTTCGTATACAATTAAAATTTTACCACTTACAGTATAACATCTGTCATAGTGACATGTCAATGACACGTTTGTGACATCTTATATATCTTTCAGACCTTCTATCCCAAAAATAAGTGAAGAAATACGTTCAATTGCTTTATCAACGTCACGATATACTGTCCGCTTCTCGATATTTTCAGCCTTTGCAATTTCCTCCGCAGTTGAAATCTCCGGGGATATGTACATAGCTTTTATCACCCTCCATCTGCGGCGGTCCTCATCGTGAGGAGATTTGTCACAGAATGTTTCGTAAAGATCAATCATTGTGTTAACGTGTGTCATAATTACCTTTGTTCTCATAACACTACGCTTAATGGAGTTTACAACAACTTCGCTGTTTTTGCTCTCCCACATAAGCTCAAGAATTTCCTGCGGACTTTCTGCTTCAAACTCCTCTAATTTTGACTGCTCAAATACTGCACTGTTGATATGTTCATTTAAGCTCCTGTAATTTTTCAGAAGCAGCTTAGTATTACGAAGCCTTCTATCGTGCCATTCCTTGCTGATTTTCTTCTTTTCGCTATTAACGGTTTCTATAGCAACCTTTGCACCTTCTGCTGATGCTAACTTTATCATTTCGGCCATATCCATTTCGTGTTCCTCCGTTCTTATATTTAAGAATTGGTCTGTGGTGGAACTCTTTCAAATACTATTTTTTCAATGCTTTTTTCTCTTGTTTCTTTTTTTATTTTCTCTTTTTTGCAAGCTTTTTTTCTAAGGCTTTATGTAGTAATTCACGATTAAGCCTTAATTCATCAGGGGTAACAACCACATAATCGTCAAAATCGGGAGGCTCTACAAATTCATAGTCGCCTCGGTCACCGGTACCCTCACCGTTCTGCATATTATAATATTCAACCTTCCCGTCTATAAAAATCAGACTATCGTGAGTATCCGTTCCCACCTGATGAATTTGTCCGTCAGTCTTATCCTTGACCCATATATTCGCTAACATCTTACCACCGTCCCCCCCGGTCTTAACATTGGTATATAATCATTATTATCTGTGGAAGCATCAGCCTCCAAGCTTTTGAACTTGTACATATAATCGGCAAGGTTTTCTGCCTTTATGCCAACTTTTCTCATTGCTTCTGCCGCCCTCCTGGCGCCAATACTCACCATAAACATATACACGTATCCGCTATGAACAGTTTTGTACAAGATTTTGTATGAGCAACCCTTGTCCCTTTTTGCTTCATCAAAAATTCTCTGTTCTTCTTTGTTGTACCCCTGTTCGCAAATAAATCGCTTGCGGTATTTTTCCTCGGATTTGGAAAGGCGAATATTCATCCTAAAAACCTCCTATCGCTCTGACTGCACCTAACACACTTCCTATGTGCTTGTCCTTTTCACAAGCCTCTCTTATATCCTCTTTGGAAAGTTCTGTGTACTCCAACAGTCGTTCTATCCACTGATTAAGCCTGTCATTCTCCCCCTTGAGGAAATCATTTTCAAGCTTTAACTTCTCATTTTCTTTACGGAGCCGGGATGCTGTATTCTGATAATATTTGATCTCTTTTTCCAGCTGTGCTTTTTTCTTTTCAAAATGCTTTTCCGCAGCTTCAAACTTTCTACCTCTCGGCAATACTACCCCTCCCTTCTCTTGCCAAGTACACACCCGAATTCAGGAATAGTCATTTTTAACCCGGAAAGCTTCTTGCAAATCTTGCAGGATGCTATGTAATGCTCACAGTCTTTACATTTCACCGAGATACACACTCCATTTTTCAAAAGGAATTTAGCAAACATTTCTGAAAACTCAGACTTGTGTAAATCTCTTGCTGACAGATTTTCCGTGTATTCATCTAACAGCTCTGTTAACCTCTCGCAATCTGTCATACTATGCCTCCCAATCTAATGCTTGTCCGCACTGTGGGCAGTAATTATCACTACTGTCAATGTTATCATTAAGGCAATTCGGGCAAGTATCCCACAAGTAGTCAACACCATCTTCAAATAACACTTTTTTAGGCACGTGCAATCCATCAACATCCACTAGCGGACATTTATCACTTATCCATCCGTCTACAAGTTCCCCCGCTGAAAAGCTCTCAACACCGTAGCCTGTACCAAAATCAAGTCCGCACTTTTGATAACATTTCTTATCGATATGAATACACATTCTTAACTCACAGTGCAAACAATCTTCCGGGGCATCTATAATAAAAACTTTTTTACTCATCGTTAGCCTCCTTCGCTATGTAAACAGTAGCCTTTATCAAAGGATTTCCCGTTATCGGAGCCACAGAATGCGTAATGCTCCATAATTCTTCCTGTTTTATAAAATCGGCAATGGTGCGAGACAGTTCATTCTTCACAGAAGCGTTGATCGGTGAATCAAAGGCAAAGCGAGCATCCACTTCCACAACTGCAGAAATAACTCTTATTCTTCTTTCACATATCGCAATGCGTTCATTCTCTTTAACATCAGCCAAAGGCATATCAATGTGCCCGCCCAACTTTTCAATCAGCCATCGTCTAAACTTTGACACGTTTTTCATCTTCCGTCACTCATCCTTTTCCAAAAAGTTTATAAACTTCTTATAGCATTCCGGGCACAAGTCAATTCTTTGGCCGAAACTACTTCTCGGCTCTCCCACCGCCCAAAGGGTTATCTTTGCGGAAAAATTCTTCAAGAAAGATGTCGGTCGATACCCCTCACAAGGGTTGACAATGTCTATACCACACTTATTACATATAATTTCTTTTATTTGTGCCATCTTTGGGGCCTCCTTTTCTCTCTGAAACAGACACTGTTAAATAATTTGTTTGGAAATTCTTTCAATTCAACTTCGGTGTGCCAACTGTGCACATTCACAGCTGTAACTGTATAAGTTTTTCCAACCTCCAATAAAGGGCTATTGATATCACAACCAAAAAAATTATTGTTCTCATTATCAATACAAACTACTTTTCTTTCCGAACAATTTTTTATGTCCATTAGGCTCTGTCCTCCTTCGTGTCCTTACTTAATTTGTTACCACAATGTTGACAATACAAAGCGCTTGCATTTACATCATGGTAGCATTTTTCACAATATCTTCTACGATTAAAATGCACCTTGTTTTCCGGAAGCTCAACTTCAAAGGTCTCGCACAGCTCCGGGAGACAATCATCACAAACGGAACATATTTTTTTGGGATAATTCACAGAAGAATGACCGAAAGAAATATATAATTTATTTAATACTCTTTTAGGATGCTCTCTACCACACAATGCACATTCTTCCGTATAGTATTGATATGTACTCAATCCAGTTTGCTCCCTTCCGTCATTTCTTTTACAACGTTGTCAATGTGTCCTCTTACAACCACATTTGGGAGTTCAAGAAAACTGATGCTCCTTTTCAGCCTCTCCGCAAAAGCTTTTATTGTAGTTTCCTTAATTGTTTCAATCTCTGCCTTCTGGCGGTTGATGAGGTCAAAGGCTTCTTTTGAAATAACAGAAGCACAAAGTCCTATGCTTTCGTAGGTGCAACCTTCGCAACAATAATCGTTGGTGTTTGATTTACAACAACATTCCAATGCGTTTATAATCTCGTTATCTGTCATTCTTCCACCTCCGGGGGTGCAGGCAACGGCATCCAATGAGTGACAACATAATCATCGTCAATTTCCCAATTCGGGTTATCATCAACAACATTAACTTCGTACCAACAAGGAGTTACCCAATAACAATCATTTGTTTCATCGTATTCAGTTTCACCCTCATAATCTCTCCAATCGCTATCATCAGTCGTTACTTCATGATATCCGACGTGTGCCAAAACAGTTATGTTTCTGTATCGTGGGAATGTCTTTGATTGAACAACCCCTAAAACGCATTTATTTGTTTCAGGCATTCTTTTATTGGTATTTATCCAATCCGTTTCTTTCTTGCCATCCCTATACCCAGCTTCGTACTGCTGACGGTCATAGTCAAGAGCCTTTATAAGCTCGTCCTTGTCAACGGAGATTCCGTAATTCTGTATAGTCTTTATGATATCCCCTTCGATGCGTTCCTCAAACCTGTTCTGCATATCCGTAACACAAACTTCAATTGGTGATTTATACATGCTCATTCCCCTTTCTTCCCAACGTTATTGTCGGGAACATTTACACACGCCACTTCGCCCCGTATTCTTTCGTCTTCGAAATCTTTTAATCTTTCGCGTAATTCCGCAGCCTGTACCGCCAAAACATAAAGAATGCCCAGGCTACAATCACAGCCGCATTCAAAACAGCTTCCGTCCATTACATCTTGTGGAGAAAGAAAACAGTCTTTTGCTTCCTCGGCTATGTAGTCACACAAATCTATATCGTCCTTACCATTGCCGTAACGTAAACAAACTCGTCCGTCTTTTGCATACGCATAATTAAGCATTGTTTCCGTGTTTGACTGCGGATTATCTGTTGTTAATCTTTTATAACTCATACGTCCTCCTTAAATATGTCCGAAAGATACTTCCCGCTATTCAAAATACCGTCAGCAACCTTCGGTGCAATTTCGTTAATTAACCTTATCTCTACTATCCCGGCAAGGCTCTGCCGTATAATATGTATCAGCTTATCTCTTTTACTCATATTTTTGTGCCTCTCACTCTCTTATACCCTAAAAGTTCTACCAATCCCGCAAAGGTTTTAGGATTGACCCCTGTTTCCACCTTAATACGATTAAGCCTGCCGTAAATTGTTGCATCAGTAATGCATAATTCTCTCCCCGCTTTTCGTGCGTTCATTCCGCACCTCGCGTAAGCTTCAAGAGTCTGCATTAAAACGTCATTCCCGAGCATTGTTCCGCCTCCAATTCCTCAACATAACACCAACTCTGCGGCGCTTTTGATAAACGCTTCGTACATGTAGCAAGATTAACAGTATTGTCGGGGTTCATATCGAATTTAACCTTGCTGCATCCAACCTTCCGATACATACAGGAAAAATCGTCATTCATCCACCTGCATATAGGCTTAAATTCACTCAACTCTTTCGGCTTGTCATAGATTGCAAGGTCGGATATGTGCCAAAAATATAAAGGCTTTCCTGCACCATACTTTTCAACCTCGTCATACTCTAAGCAGGTTTTTTCTCCCTCTGCCGTAGAAACAGGGTAAATCATTCCGATTTCATCCTCATCTTCTACGAAAGGATAGCAGTCTACCTTGTCACACATAAACTCGCCTATAACCTTGCCTTTTTTAAATGCCATTTTGCTTCTGTTCCATTCGGCAATATCACCGTTGCAAGTTTCTTTGAAAAACTCATTGCTTCCAGATAATGTGCAATATATGTAACACTTAAACGGCGTTTCTATCTTCGGTCTTGTCTTTCTTACCTCTACCGTCTTTTTGCCACTTGCAATCAGTTCGCAGTATTGAGGCTTAATGGATAATAAAACTGCTTTATTCATGATGCCCCTCCAATCAATTCAGTGTTGTCTTTTCGCTTGCCTTTGAATAATCTTTCCATTATGCCTTCTCCTTTTTTAAAACTGACATATCATATCCGCTTTGCACAAACTCAACCGTCAGCTGGTGATGAACACAATTACCTAACTCCTGATAGATAATCTCCATATCCTTCGTTGTAAAATTTGTTTGGAGGAATCTATTTATACCTTCAAGAATAAATGCGTGAAATTTATCGTTTGCTCTATCTGTCTGAAATGGACAAGTTTTATAGGCATCCCTTGACAGCCATTCTAATACCTTGCACTGCACGTCAAGCTCATCATAGCAATCTTCCAGTCGAAAATATGAATTAGCTCGTCCATGCGCTATAAATTCAAGCCCGGAATTTATAAAACTATTCGGGAATGCATTGTTAAGTTTCTTTGTAATATCACTACTTACCATTTCACACCCTCCTACATCTGCACAGGCAGCACAAGTGCGAACATATCACCGTCGTCAATAATTGCTCCCTGATGAGGTGTACCCACCTTAACGGACACTTTTTCTGCATCAAAGGAATTTAATGCATCCAACAAATATCTGCCGTTAAAACCTATTTTCACAGGCTCTTTTACAGGAATTTCAAGCTGTACCGCTTCTTCATATTCTGCCGAACTCTTTTTAAGAGATACCGCAACCTTTTCGTCTTCAAAGGAACACATAACCGCACTTAACGCCCTGTCATCTGCGCATATATTTGCTCTCCTCAGGCAATCGGAGAATTTTCTGCGGTCAATAATGGTTTGATTGGGATATTCAATAAACAATGCCTTGTAGTTCAAAAATTCACCGCTTAACACCTTGGAATAGACCTCGAATTCATCATTTTTCAAGACAATTCCGTTTTCGTCCCAGGAGAAGGAAATATCTCCGCTCATTCCCAGAGAGATTAACTGCTTTACCGTTGCCTTCGGAATTATAACCTTGAATTCTCCGTCATATTTAATCTTGTTCCACGCAAGTTTTGTTCCGTCACAGCCCACAATATTCAAATAACCGTCGCAGGCATCCAGCAGAACGCCTCTCATTTGAGCTTTGGAGGCGGTTTCTGATACGGCATACAAAACACTATTCATTGTTTCAAAAAGCCCCTTACTCGGAACATCTGCCGAATTTGTACCGTTTAATGCTGTTTCAATCATCGGGTATGAATTCGGGTCCGTTGTCTGGTATCTGTTTTTTATTTCACCACAGCGGATTGATATTGATTTTTCATTGCCTTTAATTTCAATTGTTCCTCCGGGAAGATTTTCTATAAGGTCAATCGCCGGCCTGGGAATAACAAAACTTTCATCGGGAGCTGCAGAATCAATAAACCCTTTAATTGCTATTTCATAGTTCATAGCATAAATATATCCGTCCTTAAGAAGGATGCCGCCTATGCCCTCCAGCTTATTATTCAAAATCCCCTTAAGGCTTTTCAACTTTGCCGCTAATTCGCTCTTTTCAATAAACATAAATCATTTCTCCAATTCTATTTTTAATTTCGGGTACTTTTCACGGAGGCTTTTCATTTTTAACTTAAAAACCTCCGTTTTCATACCCTTAACATCAACAATCTTATAAGTTTTATCGGGGTAAAATATCACAAAATCAGTCACATATTCGGTTGCTTTGGTTGTATTCGTGCCGGCAGTAACAACAAATCTTGCCTGTCTGCAAAAACCGTCAATTACTCCCGACTGTGCTAAAAGCTTCAGCTGACAATAATAATCTGCCTCGGCCTGCGAATCAAAATTTATTCCGTCAACCTTTATCCTCCGGGCATTATATTTATTGCTTTTTTTAGAAACTTTGGTTTCGGCTTTTCCACCCATAAGCTCCCTAAACTCTGCTTCACTGATTCTCAATATTTTCTCCCTCTTTAAATTCAACATAAATAACATTTGTATTCTTGTTCGGAGCTTTCTCTTTCCCGATGCGGACCGTGTACCCGGCTTTTATCAAAAGCCTTGCAAGCTCCAAGCGGTCATTTTCGTTTAAGCTGCCATTTTTCAGCGAATATATTTTCATTACGCAGTCCTCCTTACAGCATCTTTCTTAAGAAGTTTCAAAAACTTGTCTGCAAAATCTCTCACTTCTTTTGCCGGTGTTTTATCTCCATAGCCGTAAATCTGCCTGATGCGTAATTCTCGCATATCAATTTCCATAGTTACAAAAGGCTTTTCGATTTCTTCCTCGTTTCTGATGAAGAATATCATCCTCGTACCTTCCATATGATTATTGAAGTACATTTCCTGTGTGCCTACACAATGATTAAGCGACTGTCCTTCCTTGACAAATTCTGTTCTCGACTTGGGGAATACTATTGCATAGCCATCACTTTTATACTCCGTAAGTCCGTTATACAAGTTTTCTGTCGCTTTGCGCATCTGCTCATCATATATTTCCATTTCTATGGCCTTAAACTTTGTAATCAAGTCATCATGTGCTGTCTTAATATCTTTCGGAAAACGGACTGACTTATGCGACAAATCAACCCCCATCTGCTCGGACATTCTGATATAGTCGTTGTACCATATTATGAGGTGATATAAACCTTCTTTTGGATGGATTTGTTTTTGTTTACCAAAATAGTTTATAGCTTTTTTAAATGACATTTTAGAAAGTAGATTCATAACAGTTTCCAATGAACAAGAGAATATATCCAATGACCTCATTTTGATAAAATCATCTTCGGAAACATATTCTTTTACCACCTGCATAATTCTATGTTCATGAAGTGAAACATTGAATTTTCTGTACATAGCTTTATACTGCGGATTTACACCGAGAATGCTTCCAAAATCTTTGCCATCATTAACCGTATTAAAATTTATTTGATATGCAAGATTAACCATTCCCATTTTCAAAAGGTATTCCGTTGCCTTAATGTTCTTAAGATTATCCAACAAGCTGACAAAACATATCTTTTCCATCTTTTTCCCAAGTTCAAACTGCAAATCAACATTGTAGTATTTCTCTCCAAAAACCTCTCTTAAATTGCCGTCGTAAACATATACACTATCGTCTTTTTGCCACTGGGTTTCTCTCCAGCCTTTATAGCCATATATATTAATGTTGTTAAAATGATGAATAGAGGGCTTTCCTTTCACCACAAGATACATCGTTCTGAAATAATCCTCTTTTAAATACGACGGCACGAATTTTCCTTTCGCATTCTTACACCAATTCTCGAGAACTTCGGTCCACCTTAACAACAGCTGGTCATCAACTCGGCTTGCTATACATACTTTAGCTTTTCTGCGTATCGACTCAACATATTGCTTTTTCCATACGGCAACACTTTTTCCGCACTTGGGACATTCCGTCAACGATTTGTGTAATACATCCCCTCGTATTTTCCCTTTCCTATTGCATGCAGTACACTCAAACTCTCTTGTATCTCCGCACTTTTTGCCGACAATTAAATAATTTCCAAACACCCTATTTCTTAAAAACTCATCAAGCCCCTTAGGATACTCCGGAAACATATCCATTCTGCTATTTATACGTTCTTCCTTTCGGGCTCTTGCTCGACATCTTTCATCAAACTTTTTGTTTGAAATGAAAAACGAAATTACATCATCACCACTACTTCCATATTTCTGCCCGAGAAACTTTCTCATTGTATCCATACTTTCAGCGGAAGCATACATTTTCAACTCGGTAGGAGTGTAGTAATAATAGTCGTAATCATCTTTTCCACCAATTACCACCGGATAACTGTTTCTTGACCATTCGTCTTTTGTCACGTTGTAAAACTGATAGGTTTTACCATCACTGAAAAATCTGAATTTAACATCACGGACGTTTCCTTTTTTGTATATATCCACAACAAGAATTTCGCCGCACTTCGTATCTTTTACCAACTGCGCAACACCAAGGTACATGTCGCTTTTTCTTGGTGTTGCAACCTTGTCCAGCTGTCTGGGTGGGATTTCTTTCAGCACTTTTTTATAAAGCATCTTGACTCCTCCTAAAACAGCAAAAGCTGAATAGTATCGCTTACAGCTTTTTTCTTACCGGGAGCTTTTTTCTTCTCTGCTTTAGGTGCAGGCGGTACAGGTTTCTTTTCTTCTTTAGGCTTTTCCGCAGGCTTTTTTTCTGCTTTGGGCTTTGTCTCTTTCTTTTCCTTCGGCTTTTCTGCCTCTTTCAATATTTCTGATTCTTCGGGAGCATCACCCGTAATTTCGATTGTCATATTCATCGAAACCTCCGCATTGGGAAAATAAAACTTGACCGCCCCTCTGTACACATCAATATCCGAAATATGACCGCCTACACCGTGCATCACATCTTTACAGCAGTCCGATAATGTTCTCTTAAACTTAAGCACCACTTCTGCAAATCGCACATCCTGTGAGCAAAAATCCTGTATAATACGGCTCACGTATGAAGAAACCGCTTTTTCTTTGCTTCCGCCGACAAAAGAGTTAAATTCTGCCTTGATTTTTTCAATAGCTGATGATATAATCACATCAGGGTTATTTTTGACTGTGTTGTTTTCCATAAAAATTATCCTTTCAAAATAATCTGTATTGACCGCTTTCGGTGAGTTCTAAAACAAGGTCTTTCGTTTCTGCAATTTCGTCAGTCCTTGTAGTCTCGCTCGAGGCGGTTTTTTCGTTTACTGCATTAGCCACATCGGCAATGCTTGCTCTTTCTCTGATAGGCCACATTCCGACCATATAAGCCGGAGTGTACCATCTGGACCACTCCTCCATAGAGAGTGAATTTCCGTGTATTATTACGGCAGGTATGCCGTATAAGCTCAACTGTAAATATGCCATATGTACACACTTAATATCGATGTCACAGGCGGTAACACACATACATTGCTGATAATTGATGCCCTTTGTTGCCATTGCCGCAGCTAAGCCAATCACCATTCCGCCCGAGCCGACACACGGCTCGCATACTGAAATATAGCCCTTCTTTTCGATTTCGGCAGTTTCCGAGCCGTCCAGCACAACTTGTCCCATAAATTCGCACAGGTGAAACGGAGTAAAAAACTGACCGTGATATTTATTATGTAGCTCCAAGCCGTGAAACACTTGACCCAAAATATCAGTTGGCTTTCCCATAAGAGAGGCTTTCTGCATTTCGTCAATGAGTATTCCAAGCATATCTGCAAGCATTTTCTGCTCAGTAGGCTGATATTGGTTAAAGATATCAAGATATCTTTTTTCCCTTTCATCAAAGTTGTTCCAGTCAACCGAATTACTGATTGCTACAGCTGACAATTCCAAAAAATCTTGAAACACTTGCCACGTCGAATGACCGTAGGCAAGCTTTTTTATTGCTTCAATCAGCTCTTGCCCTTCACGAATGTAAGCAGGCTTCGATTTAGCCATTCATACCGCCTCCGTTCATATCGTGATTAACTGCCGCAGTATAATAGCTTGACATTGTTGCAGGCGCATTATAAAGACTTGTTATGAGGTAAGCCTTTATGTTCCGCACTTTCGTGGAATTTTTGCTGAAACTATCCAAAACATATCGGATATGCTCTATATCCAGTCTGAAAAATCTTTCTCTGACGTGTTCCCTTGGAGTATCGCTTCCGCCGATTTTTATAGTCGGAGCAATGGAGCATATGACCTCAACAATAAGTTCCACAAGGTTTTCAAGCTCTCCTCCGGTATATTCTGTCCTTAAGATATCAAAATCAATGTTGTGCTTTATCATCGTATCTATCTCATCCCTATCGTATCTTTTTAGTGATTGATTAGATGAGATAGGATGTTGAGAATAATTATATATATATTTATTATTACTTTTATCCCTGTTTATTTGTGTGCACATAATGTTGCACAAATCCGAATCTGTATCCGTTTTGCGTAACGGATTGCTATCGGTTTGTACCACAGTTTGTACAACAGATTGCGCAACATTATGTTGAACAATCCATACTTTTTCATTGTTGATATTGCTTTCAAAAAGCGATTCATCAAACGGTATTATTTTGTAAGTTCCGCTCTGACTACCTCTGCCCTTTTTATACACGATTCGTCCTGCCTGAATTAAGCGATTTCGCATTCGCTCTAATTGCGGTATGGAGAATGCCAGCATAGATGCAAGTGTTCCATTGGGTATAGAAAATTCTGTCCTCCAGTAATATTTTCCGTCAATACAGACAGAACAACGATTATTCATCTGCATTAAGGTGTGCCATAAGGCTTGTGCATCCGCAGGAATAGATTTAAAAGTAACCCAATTATAAAAACTATTGATCTCGGCAATATAGTTCACAGCTTACCCTCGCCCCCTCTCTTTCGACCTTCTCATTAAAATGGCTCATCTTCACCCGAAAATTCAGGGAAGTTTGCAAAATTGCCCAAGGGGGTTTCGATGCCTTCTTTCATAGCAGCTTTGCTTTCAACAAAATAGCTCCTGTCAACTACCACTTCTGTTGCGTAGCGATTGTTGCCGTCATTGTCTTTCCACGAACGTGTCTGAATACTTCCTTCAACACAAATAAGCTTACCTTTTTGAAAGTATTTCGGAATAAACTCTGCGGTCTGCCGCCATGCAACGCAGTTTATAAAGTCAGTCTGCCTTTCACCGCCTGCATTTTGATAATTTCGGTCAACTGCCAAAGAGAACGAGCAAGTGCTTATTCCTTGAGGGGTACTCATTAACTCCGGGTCCCTCGTAAGCCGACCAATTAAAATAACTTTGTTTAACATTTATATCACCTTTTTGGGGTTTGCAGGGGCATTTAAGCCCCTGCTTTGCCTCTTAATCAAATATAACCTTACTGCCGTTTTCCGTCTTTACAACGTCCAGATTCTGCGGGAAACGTGCCTTGAATGTCGGGTCGTGTGTAATTGCCATAATCTTAAGGTCTTTGTATCTGCTCTGTATTGTTTCCAATGCATCACAATATGCCTGTGTTCCTTCATCATCAAGGAACGGAGGCTCGTCAATAAAGAGCATTCCAAGCTGGATTCCCGCCTGCGTACTCTTTATCTCTGTAAGAGAAAGGATAGCAGACAGCGAGGATTTAACTTTTTCACCGCCCGATTTGGAAAGATACGGCAATGTGTCCTTTCCGTATTCCTCAATTACAATGTCGAGCGTAGCAACCTCTTTTTTGTTGGATTTAAGAACTTTATCGGTTACAAACTGCATTCCCATTTTTCCGCCCGTCATCTGGCCGAGTATCGTGTTGGAGGTTGCCGTCAACACCGGGATAATTGTTCTTATAATGTTGTGAGGAATACCGTCCCTTGAAAAAGCATTCTTAAGGATTTCATATCTTGCCGCAAGCGCAGCCGCTTCATTTATTGATTTCTGCTTCGCCCTTATAGCTTCATTTGTAGCCTCATAATCCTCAATAGTCTTGGTAAGAACACCGACCCGCACACGACAATCATCAATCTTTTTCTGTATATCCTCGATTGTGATTTCCTCACATGCAAGTTCTTCCTTAATAACCTTGATTTTATCCTCGTTATTGTCCAGGCTGTTCCGATGTTCTCTCAAGGTTTCGATTTCAGCTGTAATAGTGGCAATTTCCGTTGAGATTTCTCCACTTCTCTGAATAGCAGCCTCTTTCTTATGTCTTAAAAGAGGAAGTTCTTTTTCCTTTTCACGCCACACCAAAAGCTCTTTTATTCTGCCGGTAACGTAGGCATATTCTTGTGTGAAATTACCGTATTCTTCAAGCATTGCCTCCGCTTCGGCTTTTTGTCTTTGCGCATCCTTAAGATGTTCCAATGCTTCGGCTTTGTCTTTCTCCGCATCAGCTTTTCTTATTTCCAGCTGTTCAAGCTGTGCCTCAAAGCCGGGAATTGTATCATAAGAACGCTTATAAACTTCCAGCTCCTTTAATTTCTGCCTCAGTCTTGTAAGCTCAAGCGGATCATATCCGAGGTTTATAATGTCCTCTTTATATTTAAGGCAGGCATTATTGGCAACTTCAATATCAGAAGATGCCCCCTCTTTCCATTTAGTGCATTCTGCACGATATGGCTCAATTTCCGCTTTTGCTCTCTTTGCATCCGCAAGGAACTGACATTCAGCTTTATCAATATCAAGACAATTACAGGATTCAAGAATTGTTGTCTGTCTTTCAAGCTCCGTAAGCCTGCTTTTTCTTTTTGAAGCCTCAATATCAAACTGCCGTTTCAGAGATTCCAAATTACGTTCCGCAAAATGAAGCGTATCAGACAATTCCCTGTACCTTGCCTCTTTTGCCTCTAAATCAAGAATTTGCTTTTCCACAGCTTCATACTCGGCAACATAACTCGCATAACCCTTAAGAGTTGCAATCTGTGTTCTTACGTCCGAAATCTGCTTTGTTAATCCCGTAATCTTTTCATCAGCAATTCTTTCATCACGACTTGCTATATCCACAGCGAGTGTAGCTTCTTTTAAAAGCGATGTTTTTTCATCAACCGTTGCCTTAAGCCCTATCATCTGCCGTTCTTTTTCTTCGTAATCAGCAAGAGCTTTTACCATATCGGTGATAATGCCTTCACAGGCAAGAGCAATATTAACTTCGTCAATTATCTTGTCCTGTTCATTCAGCTTAAGCGATAACGCCTGCCCCTTATCTATAAGGTGTGTTATCTTCTCGCTTAACTCTGTGTATTGTTCCGCCTCTTTTTCTGCAGAAATCAGCTGTTCAATCAGCTTATCTCTACTTGCGGTATGCGGCTTCATACTTTCTGAAAGTCTTGAAATTTCCCCTTCGGTTTCTTCAAGCTCTTTTTCGGGATCACCGATTTTAGAAAGACTGTCCTGTAAGTTTGTAACTTCGTGCTTTGAAATGGTAATTTCACGATTGCAATCGCTTAATTTAGCCTTTGAAATACTTTCCATATCTCCGTATATTCCAAGACCTAAAATGTTGCCCAGAATCGCCATACGAGCCTCTTTGTCGGCCTGTAAAAACAGTCCGTACTGGTCCTGCATAATAAGTGCACAGCTTCTGAATGTCAGCGAATCCATCCCAAGGATTTCAATTATCCTGTCCTGTGTATCCTTGTACTTTTCACAGCTGCGGTTTTCCCATTCGCCGTTTACCATTTCCGATAAGTTAAGTGTCGCCTTTCCCGATTTCGCCCTGGTACGTACTACGCGGAATGTTTTGTCGCCTATTGCAAAGGTAAACGATATTGAGCCACTTCTGGCTTTTTCGTCAGCTCTTATCCAAGCGGTCAGCTCTCCCTCTCTCGGCTCCTCATACAAAGCATCAAGTATTGCATCCATGAAGAGCGAGGATTTCCCTGCACCGTTCTTACCGTTAATTGTGCAGAAGGTGACATCCTTGAAACTAAAGCTTTCTTCAATGTAATTGCGGTAGTTTTTAACCTCAATTTCAAGCGGAACAAACATTCCCGTCAGCTTGGATGCATTGTTGCCTGCTATAGCTTCGGAAATAATCGGTCTTGCCATAAGTATGATTTCTGCAATTTCTTCTGCATCAAGTGCCTTTTCTTTAAGGTATTCAAAAAGGTTTGCCTCCGGGTCATTCGCCTCAGTAAGCTCCTTTTTATTCGTGCCAAGGGTTATGTTGTCGGGAACGATTTCGCTTACCCAGAACACGTTTGCCGTATCATACAACTCACGCTCAAATGCAGCACGATTAAAAGCCTTGTTTTCATCCTCATTGCAGGAATAAATAACTCTCACTATCTTTCCTTCAAGGTCGCATAATTTTGAGGATAATGTTACTCCTCCAAGAAGATTGAAATTTGATATATCCTCATTGTTGAGCATCAATGTCTTAAACTCTCTTATAGGTGTAGAATAAAAATTACTGCAAATATCCTTTCCTACTATATTGTGAATATAAAAGCCGCGTTTCTGCCCTTCATCGTTGAAGTTCATCGCATTCAAAGCACCCGAATAGAAAATCTTGTCGCCGCATACAGGCAACATCTGCGGACGGTGAATATGTCCCAAACACACTAAATCAAAGTCCGCAGCATCTAAAACGTCGGGCATTATAACAGGCTCAAACTGTGCCATAAATGGTGTCTGTCCGCTTTCAGTATTACAGCCGGGAACGGTATAGTGTGCAACAAGAATGTGCGCGTTTCCGTCAATACAAGATGCTCTTAAGCCCATAACAATATTTCCAAGCTCCTGTGTAAAGACAACGTTTTCTTCCTCTTTGGAGAGTCCGGGAAACTTCGCTCTGAATTCGCCCCTGTCAAATCCCGGCAAACAAGCAATATCAGCAAATTCGCCGTTCTTCAAAGCCACAACAATAACTTCCGGCTTTGTCACAATAGAAACTGCCTCATCACCCTCAAAATGTTCTGCCAACAAATTGAACTGTTCTTCGCCATCGTGATTAGGTGTGCCTCGAAGCACAACAACAGGTGCCGTTCTCGATAAACACTCAATATACCGTATTGCATCCGTTACTTCGGAAAGTCCTCTGTCAGCCCATACCCTTGCCTGATGAAAAATGTCACCTGCAACAATAATCACATCGGGCTTTTCATCCTCTGCAACCGCAAGGAGTTTTTCTATGCACTTCCCTAAATCCTCTGCCCTTAAATTTTTTCCGTTCTTTTCGGGACCGGGGAAGTTGCCTATATGCCAATCAGCAGTATGCAGCACTTTCATATTGTCCCCTCCTCAAGAATCTTCTTTATCTCCGCAGCCACAGAAGGAGGCAATTTAAGGCCGTAAGAAAACGGCTCATTATTATTCTTTTCTTTTGCCAAAGTAATCTGTCCTTTTGTCGGCATGTAAATTACAGGCTTTTTTACGTTAATCATATACGAAACATAATCAATAGCAATCTGACAGTCCTGCTCCGAATCATATTCAGCCATTATCAGCTGTTTGCCGTCATCCATAACAGCTCCAACGGCAGGCTTGTTGTTCGTTGACTTCACAACTTCCAAAGCTTTTATAAAATACGTGTTAACACTTGTCCTTTTCGTGCTTGTAATAACAAACATTACCTTACCCCCTTATTCTGACAGCTCATGCAAAGAGGTCTGCCGTAGTTATTCATGCTGTAATGGTAAACAGTATCTGTCATTTTACTGTTGCAGTGGGAACAGTAAAAACCAACAGGCGCTTCAACCGCCTTTTCTTTCGGAGAGTCTTCTTCTGCTTCATCCGAAACAATAAATTCCAGACTTTCCGTTGCATCAGAAACAAATGCAGGGTTTTCCTCATACGCTTCGGGATTAAACGAGGTATCGATTACTTCACTCTTGCCTGTTCCTATAACAGGAATGCTTGCCGTACCGAACATATTACCCATAGAATTCATACCCTGTGAAAGCATTGCACTTCTTACTTCGGGGTTATTGTAATCAGGGGAAAAAGTCACCTTTGAAACCGCAAAGGGCTTTTTTAACTCATCCAGAGTGTACATACCTTTAAGCCCGATTAAAGCTCTGATAACTCTTAATATAGCCCCTGTCATAGCCTTTTCGGCAAAGGTCTTACGGAGCAATGTCATATTAACGAGTACGGCTCTGTCAACGTAAGCTTGTCTGTCTTTTTCGGGGACTTTATACGCTTTACACTTTTGGTCTTTCTTGTTTACGGCATCAACCCATTCTCCACCCGGGAACATCTTTTCAGCCTCTTTCGCCGCCTTTTCATCAATAATTCCCTGTATTGATTTATCCATAAATTCAAGGCGAAACTTGTCTTCTTCATCATCAAGATTTATAACCTTTTCGTCACAATGCGTCTTACCTGTTCCGTCAGGGAGCCTCACTGCACCGAACGCTTTAGCTTTATAACAATTTTTACTGAGGAACTGTCCGTAAGTATTATTCGGGTCAAACTGAATCCCTGCCGCAGTAGACAGCTTCATCAATAACGGCTTTGCCGGTGAAAAAAGTTCAATCCATTTTCCGTCTCTGTTCTGTTTTCCCACGCTAAAAATATCGCCCGAATTTTCTGAAGTATCAACCGTAACCGACTGCACCGTCAATTTATAAAACGGATTTAACTGTGCTTCCGTAGATGTAGGCATTAACAGATTGCAATCCTTGTACTGCTCCTGTATGGCCTGAATAGATGTGTTGTTTTCCATAAAAATATCCTCCGTTAGTACTTGATTTTTAATTTTTACTGTGATAAACTGATAGTGGTCTGTGGGAGTGTTTACCTAATCGGTAACACTCTCTTTCTTTTTCTGCAATTTCGCCATATCTGGCATCCTTAAAAATTGTCTTACACCTCCCCTTCATCAAATAAAAACATCTGTCCCTCAACTTCCCCCTTTCCGCTTATACCGTACTGTTTCAGCTCCCTTGTAGGAGCTTTTTTTAATGTCTTTCCGAACAGTTTTTTGTAACAAGAGCTTCCGTATCCCGTAGCAACCGCTTCGGGTGTTTTCAGCCTCCTATGGCAACGCCTACACCGTTCTTTTGACATTTTCAAAACCTCTCTGCTTGACTGCGCGAAAAGGCACGACATTTTTTATTTCAATCTTTGTGCTTTCACACTTCTTGCAATCACACTTCTCGCCGGGATCCAGATTAGCACCGCAATCGGGGCACTCATAACCACGCATATTACCTCTCCTTTCATATTTCTCCGTAAAGAACAGCTGTTCCGTATGAATCTGTGCTTACCTCAACAACCTTGTCTGCAACAATGTAGTATTCCTCATCATCCAGCTCGTCTGTAACACAGTTTTCTTCCAATCCCTTTACGGGAATTGCCGTCTTGAACTTTACCTCACTACCTGCCGGAAGCTCTGCAAGCTTACTCATCAGCTCCCATACTTTCATTTAAAGCATCCTCCTAACCAAATATTTTTGCACACCAATCGGTGAAACCCAAAAATTCAAGAAAGTCACATAATGCACCAAGCACAATTCCCAGTATGCTTATTGCTGTAATAGTCCCAAAAATAACTATCAAAGTTTCTGCCAATGTCGGCATATCCTCACCTCATTCCTATAAAATCGGGCATATCTGCCATTTTAGCCATCGAAAAAATAAACACCGCCAACAATATGCACAGGCAAATCACCTTTATGTAATCCGCTTTCATACTACCTCCTACAATTCAATACCCAAGCCGCCCATGCGTTTTGACAACAAAACCAAATCTCTCAACGTATAATCTCCGGGATTGTGTCTTCTTTTCTGCATGGTCCTTACACTTCTTCCTGTAGCTCTTGCCATTGCAGCATTGTCCAATTCTTTCATATTGGCTTGATTTTCAATCAGTTTTCCGCAAACAAAGATTTTCTCCTCAACAGGACTTCGTTTCAGTTTAGCCATATCACCAACCCCTTCTCAAATATTTTGCAAGTCTTTTTCTCTTGTGACGGCAATCTTTCCAGCTCCTGTTTTTCCAAAGCCACCAAGCCGCCCGTAATTTTAAACGGATTTTCAAACCGAACTTGATTATCCAAATTTTTCGCTTTAATTCAGGGGGATAAAAATATCTGAAATAATACTCGCTCCCCTTAATACGCAAATGAAACATAAAACTTTCAGCCATTTGTTTCGCCCTCCTCGTCAAGTCCGATTATGCTTTCGTAATACTGTGCCGTATCAAGTTCAAAAGGCTCGTCCTCTGCGTAATACTCCGCCCTTTCTTCCCAACCAGGGTAGCATTCTCTGCAATAAAACCTGTTTAATACCGGGATAAGGAAACCTTCTTCATCAAATTGATTACAGTAGTCACAAATCCCCAATCCTCCGATTTTACCCAGTTCTTTTGCCGTCACGGAGTATGCTATATGTCCGCATTTTGATGTAATCTTTTTCATTCCTTCGCCTCCTCCGCACAATTTTTCTCGGCCCATAACAATAACGACTGCGCCGCTATGGAAATCTGTTTCAGCCTTTCAAGAACTTCGTTCAGCTTCGGCTTTTCGTCTTCTGTAATAACTCCGTCACCGACAATATCAATCAAATCGTCTTTTACGTTATCCATCTGTTTTAATGCCGCAAGTGTCTTCATTGTCAGCCTGTCCAGCTCCGCAACCTCCAACCTCGGCATATTCTCACCCAATGGGCAAGCATTTGTGCAGTACCAGTTCTTAAGCTCCGGTGCACCATACGCATCAGCCATAAGGATGATGTTTTCTACGGGTACCGTCTTTGTCAAATCAAGCTCGTACCCGGCAAGAGTCGAAGGCGATAATCCTAACAGTTCTGCTGCCCCTTCTCTGCTTTTTAACTTGTCATTATACTTTGAAGCCGCCAATCTGCATTGACAATAGATATTGCCTGCGGCTTTCGTAGGACTGCTTCCCATTTATTTCACCTTCCTCTTTTGATAAAATTTGAATAGATTAGGCAGATGATTCATAAAAACGCGTCCAGGAGAATCCAAGCAAATTCCCTAATGCTTTAGCTGTCGTTACACTCGGTTCAGCCTCGCCATTTTCAATAGCACTAATCATTTGCCGAGTAACACCAACTTTATCCGCAACATTTTGTTGCGTTAAATTTGCTTTTTTTCTCATTTCAACAAACCAATTACGCATTTTTTCACCTCCAACGCAATTTTAAATTGCTGTTTTTCTTGATTATAGCAATTTCTATTTGCCTTGTCAATAGTAAATGCAAATATTTTTTGCCTTTTTATTTATTCATGCAATACTTCATTGCTTTCGTTGTAAATGCAAATTTAATTTGCTATAATTTTTTTAGAAATGAGGTGTCTATATGCTTGCAGAAAACTTAAAAGAACTTCGTGCCAAAAGGGGTGCAACACAAGATGATATGGCTACTCTTTTGAAAATCAAAAGACAAACCTACAGCGCCTATGAAAGAGGTGTTAGTGTACCCGATATTACAGCTTTAATCGTAATTGCTGACTTTTTTAATGTGTCTGTTGATGAACTTTTAGGTATAAAAAAAGACCACCCCGAAGGGCAGCCTTTCTCTGAATTATTCGCTGATTTAAGTGAGGATGAATTGTCCAAAGTTATTGAGTACGTTGACTTTTTAAAGTCAAAACGTAATTCTTGACCTGCTCCGCTTCCTCATCAGTGAGGTCTTTTGTAAGTTCAAGTAAGTGTATGTACTTCTGTGTTCTCTTTGCTTCCTGCTTCCTGTTCTTGTTCTTCTTCATAAAATAGACCTCCTTACATAGTAGTAAAAATTTTCCCAAAACACCACTATACCGACAATGTTTGGTGTATTTTTACAATAGCATAAGCATTATGTCGTAATTCATAGAATGGTGTAACATTACCGAAAAAATTATAAAATTACGAAAGAGGTATGAGTAATGGGAATATTGTCATTTCTAAAAAGCAAATTGTTAGCAAAGTCCTCTGTCGTCAATATGCCTTCTGTCCTGGTTAAAGAAGAATCAATCTCAACTGCATCCGAGGAACAGAAAGTTGCTCCGGGCGTGCCAACAACAAATAATTCAAATTTATCTCAAACATTTTATTCATACTTAAAAAACAATTCTTCACGAATTCACGCAGGTCCAAGAATGAATTTTGTACGTTCACACGTTAATACATCTGCCGCATTTATTCCCGGCGATGAACTTTATTCTGGTATTTTCGCAATACATGATGACTATTTCAACATTCTGTATTCATTAAAAGTTTCCGCTTACATATTTGCTTGCGGAATTTCTGACAGTGGCAGATTTGCCATATTCAATACAGCAAACGCGGATTCTGACGATGGTGGAAAATGTTTTTTTATTGATGTTTTAAACAAAAAGATTCTGTGGATTAAACCGCTTCTTGAAAATTGGAAGTCTGTATGCGGATTTCACATAGATGAATCTACACTAACTATTTATGTAATTCACGAAGATTATAAGGTGCAATATAGTTTTGATGGAAATATTAAAAATGAAGAAGTTTTTTTCAAACAGAAACTCACAATGTCAGATTATTCTCCATACGATTTAAATAATGAAGCTACACAAATAATTGAGCATCTCATGTCAACCTCGTTTGATGGAATTCTTTTACGCAAAGCTCTAGAATTATTAAGGGTTTCAGCATCCAACCCCAAAATGTCTAAATATCAGCTCTCACTTACATATAAAAAATTAGGGGAACTCTACCTGGCAAATGAATTTAAAGAAGATGCTTTAAAAAGTTTTCAAAAAGGGCTGGCATATAACCCAAAGTTGCCTGTGAAAAGGCTTATTAAATCACTACAAGGAGATATTGAAAAATGAAAAAATTTATATGTATATTACTTTCTTTAGTTTTAACTCTTGGCTTATCGGCCTGCGGTGGGAAACCGTCTACAATGAGTGAGGAAATGTATAACGCCGGAAAAAATGCCCTTAAAATTGTGGATGATTATATAGATAACGAAATTGATTACGATACCGCTTTTAGGAAACTTAATAATACAGAGGAATTGATAGACGATATATATGAAAAATGCGAAAAGAAAGATAACGGTCTTCCAATGCTTGCAAATGAATCAAAAGTTATGTATCTTACATCACTAATGCAGGTCGCATTGTACAAAGAAAACTATGGAAGCGGTACATATACAGAATTGTTAGAATCTCGAAATGATTTGGCCGAAGTATTAAACGAAAGCAAAAGGAAAGAATAACAACAAAAAGGGGGGGAGATACTATGCCGGCATATAAGGACGAAGAACGTGGCACTTGGTATGCTCTCTATTTATATACGAAGGAGGTGCTTTAATGGCAACTGCAAGAAAACTTCCAAGCGGAAATTGGTTTGTCCGGGCATATATAGGCAAGGATGAAAACGGCAAACATATTTACGAACCATTTACGGGGCCTGACAAAAGACAAGTCGAGCGAGAAGCTGCTATTTACGCAGATGAACATCGTCAAGCAAAAAAAGCCCGCACATTCGGACAAGCTCTTAATCTTTATATAGATAGCCGAAGTAATATTCTCTCTCCTACCACCATTGACGGTTATGAAAAGGAAAAACGCAATGCTCTCGCAGACCTTCTTGACGTACCGCTTCGTAAAATTACCAATGACACCTTGCAAGACTACGTAAACACATTAGCGGAGAAATATTCCCCTAAATCTGTACACAACAGTTATGGTCTTATCGCCTCCGTAATGGCAAAAGCAGAACCAACAAAAAAATTCTCGGTCATCTTACCGAGAATTCCAAAAAAGTTTAAAGACCTTCCTTCCCCTGATGATGTTTTTGCTGCAGTTAAAGACACGGATTTAGAACTTGCATGTGTTTTGGCAATTTGGCTCAGCTTACGTATGAGTGAAGTAAGAGGTATAAGCAAGAGCGACATCTCATCCAATGGTATACTGACAATTAGCAAAGTAAAAGTACAAACATCAAAAGGCGATATCTTAAAAAATCAAACAAAAACCACTGAAAGTACAAGACAATTCCAACTGCCTAAATACATTCTAAATCTCATCGACAAAGTAGATACGGAATTTCTTGTTCCCTATTCCATAAGCGTAATTGAAAAACGTTTCGACAAAATTATCGAAGCCGCTAAAGTAACCCCTCGCATAACTTTTCACGACTTGCGCCATCTTAATGCCTCTGTTATGTTAATGCTTGGTATTCCCGACAAGTATGCAATGGAACGAGGAGGTTGGTCAACTCCCGAAATTATGAAGGGAACATATCAACATACTTTTGATGAAATGCGTCAGCAAGTTGACACAAAAATAGACGCCTATTTCGAAGGTATATGTAACAAAATATGTAACAAAGTTGAAAAAGCACCGTAAAACGGTGCTTTTTTGGTGGAGGCGAGGGGAGTTGAACCCCTGTCCGAAAACCCATCCGACCGCTCT